>NZ_JBDPJM010000009.1:0-145380 GCF_039871805.1 Rheinheimera fenheensis | reverse complement strand
GCGGTTTAATGCACCGGTCTTGAAAACCGGCGTGGGTTAATAGCCCACCGAGAGTTCGAATCTCTCTCCCTCCGCCATTAAAACCACCCTAGCGGTGGTTTTTTGTTTTTAGCAAAACCGGTTAGACCTCCCCGGACTTTTAGGGTTAAATTTGTTTAAATACTGGCTTTGTTGTTGATTTACTAGGCAAACGGTTGAAATTGACAAAAAAGCCCTTTACAAAGCCGCAGGCTGTTTTTAATATGCGCCCTGTAACGCGGAGGGATGGCAGAGCGGTTTAATGCACCGGTCTTGAAAACCGGCGTGGGTTAATAGCCCACCGAGAGTTCGAATCTCTCTCCCTCCGCCACGTTACATCCAGCCTTAAAATCAACAAAACCTCTATTTTTATCGCCTGTTAATTAAACTTTAGTTTCATAATGTTAACCTTTCTGGCACACTGCACAGCAACCGGTCAAAACTGATATTATCGGCATATTAGGGTTAGCAAAAGTGGCGTGGCTCGGCTATGCTAAACCTCAATAATAATTCTAAAAACCAGTGAAGCGGAGAAGCGAAATTGATTAACATTCTGTTAGTTGATGACCACGAGCTTGTACGAACTGGGATCAGTCGCATACTAATGGATGAGCGCGGTATCAAGGTGATAGGCGAAGCTGGCTCTGGCGAAGAAGCACTGCAATTTTGCCGTCAACACGAACCCGATGTTGTGCTGATGGATATGAACATGCCCGGCATGGGCGGTATGACAGCAACCAAGCGCATTTTGCATTACTGTCCGGATATCAAGGTGCTGGCACTGTCAGTGTCCTGTGAAGAACCGGTACCCACTAAGGTAATGCAACTGGGCGCGGCGGGTTTTATTTCAAAAAATTCACCCCCGCGTGAAATGGTCGCGGCTATCCGTAAGGTGTACTCCGGCGTGCGGCATATCTCTGATGAAGTCGCACAAAAAATGGCGCTGAGTAAAGTGAACAACCACAGTGCTAACCCCTTTGATGATTTATCTGATCGTGAATTACAGATCATGATGATGATCACCCAGGGACAAAAAGTGACCGATATCGCTGAGCAGCTTAATGTCAGCGCCAAAACGGTAAATTCTTATCGCTATCGCATGTTTGAAAAGCTGGCCATCAGTGGGGACGTTGAACTGACGCACCTTGCCCTGCGCCACGGAATGATCGACATCGCTAAAGCCTGATGTTTGACGCCAAAACCTTTTTAGCCAAAGTACCACGACAACCCGGTGTTTACCGTATGTTAAACACCGGCAATCAGGTCATTTATGTTGGTAAAGCCAAAGACTTGCGTGCCAGGCTAAGCAGCTATTTTCGTGCTCAGGTCGACAGTGTGAAAACCCGCTCTTTGGTCAGCCAAATAGCGCAGGTTGAGTTCACGCTTACACACAGCGAAACCGAAGCGCTGATCCTGGAAAATAACCTGATCAAACAATTTATGCCGCGCTATAACGTGCTGCTGCGGGATGATAAATCTTACCCCTATATTTTGATCAGTGACCATAAACACCCGCGCATCAGCTCTCATCGCGGGCCACGTAAAACAGCAGGCCAGTATTTTGGCCCTTATCCTAACGCCAGCGCCGTATGGCAAAGCCTGAAAACGCTGCAGAAAATATTTCCTATCCGCCAGTGCGAAGACGGTTTTTACCGCGCGCGCACCCGGCCGTGCCTGCAATATCAGCTGAAGCTGTGCTCTGCCCCCTGTGTGGGCAAAATATCCGACGAGGACTATCAACAGCAGGTAAAGCTGGCCAGTTTGTTTTTGCAAGGTAAAGATCAGCAGGTTATTGATGACTTGGTGCAGCAGATGAGCACTGCCAGCGAGCAGTTGCAGTTTGAACAGGCCGCCCAGCTACGCGATAAAATTATTGCACTGAGAAAAGTGCAGGAGCAGCAAAGCGTCAGTGGTGAGCATGACGAAATGGACGTGATAGGTTTTGCCTATTCGCACGGTGTGGCTGCAGTACATGTGCTGTTTGTTCGTGAGCAAAAGGTGCTGGGCAGTAAAGCGTATTTTCCTAAAGTGCCCAGCGACACCTGCGAGGATGAAATTCTTACCGCGTTTTTGTTGCAGTTTTACCTTGATGGCTACGGCGCACAGCAGACACCGCGGGACATTATCATTGGCAAAAAGCTGACCGAGCAGGCTGAGGTAGAGCAGGCAATCAGCGAAGTGGCCGGGCGCAAGGTAAAATTGACTTATGCCCAGCGTGGTGAAAAAGCCCAGTACTTAAGCTTGGCACAGAAAAACGCTCAGTTATCCTGTGACACTAAACAGTCGCTGAGTGAAAAAATGGCGCTGCGCTATCGGCAATTGCAGCAACTGCTGCAATTGGACCAGCCTATCATGCGAATGGAGTGTTTTGATATCAGCCATACCATGGGGCAGGCGACTATCGCATCTTGCGTGGTATTTGACGGCCAGGGGCCAAATAAAAATCAGTATCGGCGCTATAATGTCACTGGCGTTACCGCGGGTGATGATTACGGTGCCATGCGTTTTGCCTTAGAGAAACGTTATGGCAAGCTGCAAGAGCTGCAGAGCATACCCGATGTCATTTTTATTGACGGTGGCAAAGGGCAGCTGGGCGTGGCGACTGACTTTTTTAGTGACTGGCCGCATGAAAAAACGCCGCTGTTGGTTGGGGTGGCGAAGGGCACTAGCCGCAAGCCCGGGCTGGAGACACTGATATTGGCGCATGCAGGGCGCAGTATTAACCTGGCCGATGATGCGCCGGCGCTGCATTTAATTCAGCAAATAAGGGATGAAGCGCACCGTTTTGCTATTACCGGGCATCGCAGTAAACGCGGCAAAGCCATGTTGCAAAGTCCGTTGCAGCAAATAAAAGGTATTGGTGAGAAACGACGGCAGGCCTTGTTGCAATATTTAGGTGGGCTACAGGGCGTAATGCGGGCCTCTGTGGCTGAATTGAGTTCGGTACCCGGTATATCTAAGGCGCAGGCAGAAAAGATTTACCAGGCCTGTCATAACAAGTAGCATAGCGGCATAGATGCTGTAGAGAATTCTAAGATGTGGAATATTCCCAATCTGTTAACCCTGTTTCGCCTGTTTTTAATTCCGGTTTTTATTTTTTGTTTTTATTCAGGTATTGAAAATGCCCGTTTTTGGGCGGCCTTTGTGTTTTGGTTAGCGGCGATTACGGATGCACTGGATGGTTATCTGGCCCGGCGTTTACAACAATCTACGCCCTTTGGTGCTTTTTTAGATCCGGTGGCCGATAAAGTGATGGTGGCTGTTGCCTTGGTACTGATTGCGGTCGATAGTCTGTCGTTATGGGTAACAATACCGGCCATTATTATGATTAGTCGGGAGATAGTTATTTCGGCGCTGCGCGAATGGATGGCAGAACTCGGTAAACGCGCCAATGTCGCAGTGTCTAATTTGGGCAAGTATAAAACCATTGCGCAAATGCTGGCATTAATTGGTTTGATCTGGCGGCCAGAGCACTGGCTGGTCAGCTGGTTTACACCAGCCGGTATGCTGCTGCTTTACATTGCTACCTTATTAACGGTGTGGTCTATGGCGGTGTATTTAAAAGCTGCCTGGCGCGATCTGGTGCATTAATCGCTGTTTTTGCTGCTAATTAAACCAATGCAGTCAAATTTTAATCAGTCAGTTGTAAAAGAAAAAATTTATTATTGACTGACACAATTAAAACAGTAGAATGCGTCTCGTGTTAAGGCAGATGGCCAAAAGCATGCGAGTATAGCTCAGCTGGTAGAGCGCGACCTTGCCAAGGTCGAGGTCACGAGTTCGAACCTCGTTACTCGCTCCAACTCTTACAAAGAGTATAAATTGCTTGTTTGGCGGGTTGGCAGAGTGGCCATGCAGCGGATTGCAAATCCGTCCACCTCGGTTCGACTCCGGGACCCGCCTCCATAACATAGCTAAAAAGTTACAATACAGAAAAGTTGTCTGCCCGGGTGGTGAAATCGGTAGACACAAGGGATTTAAAATCCCTCGGGGGAAACCCCGTGCCGGTTCAAGTCCGGCCCCGGGCACCATTAGACACTAACCAGATTTCGCGAGTATAGCTCAGCTGGTAGAGCGCGACCTTGCCAAGGTCGAGGTCACGAGTTCGAACCTCGTTACTCGCTCCAAATAAACAAAAACGCAGCTCAGTGGCTGCGTTTTTGTTTCTCTAACGCTTGCTCATAGCATTCGCGCGTAAAAATGAGCGTTAAAACGTAAAAATACGCTGAGCTAAAAACCACACAGCTAAAGTGATCAAGCCTATACCTGCCAGATTAAGCACCAGACCGGCTTTTACCATATCAATAATTTTTAGCTTACCTGAGGCAAATACAATCGCATTAGGTGGTGTGGCCACCGGCATCATAAAGGCGCAGCTGGCCGCCACCGCAGCAGGGATAACCAGCATAGCCGCCGGTGCATTCAGCGACACGGCAACAGGCCCTAACAGGGGCAAGAAAGCAGCAGCGGTGGCTGTGTTACTGGTAATTTCAGTTAAAAAGATAATCACTGTGGTGACCAATACAATCAGCAGCAACAAGTTAAGTTGGCCAAGCTGACCAATTTGCCCGGCGATATAAGCTGACAATCCAGAATTGTCAATTTGTCCGGCCAGGGTCAGGCCGCCACCGAACAGCAGCAGTACGCCCCAAGGCAATTGCTGGCAGTCTTGCCACTGTAAAATGCGCTGGCCGGTTTTTAATGATACCGGCACAATAAACAGCAGGCTGGCAGCAAAAATCGCAATTAAGGTATCATCCAGGGCGATGCCTGTAAGCCTGCTTAATGAGCCCCGAAACATCCAGCTTAGCGCTGCCAGGGTGAAGATCAGTAACACCAGTTTCTCAGCACTTTGCATCGCACCCAGCGCCGACAGTTTTTGCCGGTATAAGACTGAAGCGTCTACGGCTTTGCTGCTATCCAACTTAAAGTGAACCTGCGTGAGCCATAACCAGCACACCAACAACAGGCTTGCCGATAGTGGTACACCAAACAGCATCCAGTCACTAAAGCTCAATTGGATCTGATAAGTGCGCTCAAGATAAGCCGCCAGCAGGGCATTCGGCGGTGTGCCAATCAGGGTGGCAACGCCGCCGATACTGGCGGCATAGGCAATACTGAGCAGAGTGGCTTTGGCAAATTTGTCATCAGTTAAGCCTTGCTCCTGCTGCATGGCAATAATAGACAAGCCAATCGGCAACATCATCACGGCGGTGGCGGTGTTTGACATCCACATCGATAAAAACGCCGTAACCAGCATTATGCCGGCAATTTGCTGGCTGTGCTTACTGCCGACCAGTAACATGGTGCATAAGGCGATGCGTTTATGCAGGTTCCAACGCTCCATGGCAATAGACAGCATAAAGCCACCGAGAAACAAAAAAATCAGCGGATGGGCATAAGGGGCTGTGACATTGCCGACACTATCCAGCGACAGTAGCGGCACTAACACTATTGGCAGTAAAGCAGTTACCGGAATCGGCACCGGCTCGGTTATCCACCACCAAGCCATCCAGGCGGTTAGACCTGTTATTAACCAGGCGTTATCTGACATGCCGGCAAACACGGGCTCGCTAAGCAGCACGGCCAAAAACAGTAACGGGCCGGCCAGTAAATTTACATAAAATGGCAATTTTATGCTGCTCATTAGCCTGCCTTCTAGTCGTCAAAACTGTCGGCGGGGCCGGCAAAACTGGCCGTTTTGCTGGAGTCCAATAACTGTGCTTCCAGCATTTTTATTTCGATATCCTCAAGCAGACGCCACTGGCCGGGTTTTAACCCCGCCAGGCGAATGTGCATAATACGGGTGCGTTTTAACGTTTGTACCTCGTAACCCAGATATTCACACATGCGGCGGATCTGCCGGTTTAGCCCCTGCTGCAATATGATGGTAAAGCTTTGTTTGGATTTTTGTGTCACGACACAGGGCAGGGTAACAGTGTCCAGTATTGGCACTCCTTTGCTCATTTGCTGAATAAAGCGCTCTGTGATGGGTTTGTTCACGGTCACCACATACTCTTTGTCGTGAGCATTTCCCGCACGCAGGATTTTATTCACGATATCACCATCATTGGTCAGAAATATTAAGCCTTCTGATGGTTTATCCAAACGGCCGATAGGAAAAATGCGCTGAGGGTATTTAATGGCATCGATAATATTGCCATGTATATGCCGCTCTGTGGTGCAGGTAATGCCAACCGGCTTATGGTAAGCCAAATAGACCCGCTTCGGTTTATCTGGCAGCGGTTTGCCGTTGATCAATACGGTATCATTTGCGCCGACTTTGGTGCCTACACTGGCTACTACACCATTTACACTAACCTGACCCTGCTCGATATATTTGTCGGCGTCACGGCGCGAACATATGCCGGTATCACTGATAAATTTATTTAACCGGTATAGCGGCAGCTCAGACATTCGTTGTACTCATCCCAAAAACATAAAGTGGCTATAGTGTAGGGGTTTAGCCATTTTTTCGCTACACTGAGCGCTGTTTTAACCAATAGAGGTTGCGATGTTTTCATTAGAAAAGCAGTTGCCTGGCATAAGTCGTCTGGTGCTGGGTTGTATGGGTTTTGGTGGCAGCTGGGATAACCAGAGCACCACCGCTGAGCAGCGGCAGCAGGCGTTTTCAGCCATAGATGCCGCGCTGGACCACGGCATTAATTTTTTTGACCATGCCGATATTTATACCCTGGGTAAAGCTGAGCAGGTGTTCGGTGATTATCTGCAACAGGCACCGCAGCAGCGCGACAAGCTGTTTATTCAAAGCAAATGCGCAATCCGTTTCGCTGATGCCCAAGGGCCTGGCCGGTATGACTTTTCTGCAGCTTATATTGTACATAGCGTTGAGCAAAGCCTGCGCCGTTTGCAAACGGAATATCTGGATATTCTGTTGTTACACCGGCCTGATCCCTTAATGCAGCCGGAGGAAGTGGCGCAGGCGTTTGAGCAGTTGCGTCAGCAGGGTAAGGTAAGGCATTTTGGTGTGTCTAATATGGGCTGGGCGCAAATGCAATATCTGCAGCAAGCACTATCTCAGCCGTTGCTGGTTAATCAGCTGCAAATGAGTCTGGCCGACATCGACTGGTTGGAGGAAACCGTGCTAACCGGTATGGCGCAAGGTGCCCAGCATCATTTTGGTTATGGCACGCTGGAATATTGTGCGCTGCACGGTGTGCAACTGCAAAGTTGGGGTAGTCTGGCGCAGGGCCGTTACAGTAGTGACCAGCCTCAGCAAGCAGATGAAGCGACAGCCTTATTGGTCGCGCAGTTGGCAGAGCATTACAGCTGCAGCCGTGAAGCCATAGTGCTGTCCTGGTTGATGCGACATCCCGCCAAGGTGCAGCCGGTTATTGGCAGTACTAAGCCCGCGCGCATCGCTGCTTGCGCAGAGGCAGTTGATATTACCCTTAGCCGGGAGCATTGGTATCAGTTGTACGTTAGCCGCCGTGGCCAGTCTTTACCTTAAGGCAGATAAAAAACAGACCCGGCAGGCGGGTCTGTTTTAGCAGTTAAAACGCGGTGCTGATTTACGCTACTTTTCCTCACTCTGAGGCGGTACTTTACTGCTTTGTTTGGTTGTCGCTGTACTGTTGAGCGATATAACCTTGGTTTTACTGATTTTATGCCGGTAAATTTCCCGCAGGTATTTTATGGCTTTTTTCACACTGTCGCGGCTTAAGCGAATATCGTTAATTGAGACAAACTTGTCTTTGTTGTGGATAAGCTCGCGGTATTTTTTCTCGTACATTGGCTTAATGGCATACCAGTTGGTGTCGAGAATCTTGGCCGGGTTTTCAAACTCATGCAGCATCTCATCCAACCGCTGTTCATCAAACTCATCAGCGCGGATAAAGTCCAGCATGGCTTTATCCAGTTGCTCATCAAAGCGGAAGTTGTCTTTAGCAAAGCAGCGCTTGATAAAGGCGACAATCAGCGTTAAGAAATCATCACTCAAACAGGGGCTTTTTACGATCAGTGTGGTGAGGGAGATATTGGCAGACGCGCCAATAACCAGTGCATAACGTTTTAACGTGGTGTTGGGGAACAGTGCATTTAAATGCGACTTCAGCCGGTTTAAGTCCATGTAAGACAGTTTATAGTCTTTTGGCAGCGACACGATAGACACCACTGACGAGCAGTTCTTAAAGAAATGCAGATCTTTAAGCTCGGCTGCGTTATAGCCGTTTTTCACATAGTTGGCTAAGGTTTCGCGATAACGGCCCGATTCAATCGGTAGCAGACTGATACCCTCAATCGCCTGGGTCACTTTATTAAAATGCGGTAGGTCAATTGAGCGGAAAAACAGATCGTCGATATTGAGCCCAGTGGTACCCTTATCGAAGAGTTTTAGTTTCTCACCGCTGTTATCTGTCGGCACCACCGATTCGGCATATGCCACGGCGACAGGGCCGGCCAGGCTCATAAACAAGTCATTGGCGTCCAGCCGTATGGTTTCACCAATATCAATACCCGCACGGCGGAAATAGTTTTCGTCGTAGTCGGTAGTGACCGCCTGGGCCGTTAAAATATTAAAGATTTGCTGCGAAATGTACTGATTGGCGTACTTCTCCATGGCATTAACATCAATGTGCTGAATACCGCCGTCATCGGTTTCTTCGGCATAGCGCATAATGTCATTTGAAATCAGCATCATCGCATTCCAGGGGCGGATGCGGTGCATGACGCTGGACTCGCTGCTATCTTCGTTGTCAAAGTTGTAAGAGAAATCCCACTCTTCGGCCAGATATTTACACAATAAGCGACCGGCGTTGATATGCAGCGCTTCTGACATTTCAACACCATGGTCGGAGATGTTCGGCAAAATACAAATACCACTGGTAAATATCGGTTCAAACACAAAGGAATGACCGCGGTTTTCTTCGTCCTCGGCCATCATGCGGGTGTCGAAGGTTTTACTCATGTAAGCATATTGCTGCGCCAGGCCAAACTCTGATGCCATCCCCGAGCCGGTACCACCGCCGGCGCTGAAAATATAGAAATACAGCCGTGATTGGTTAGCTTTAATGCCACAAGAATCAATAAGGTAGGAGTGAATAAACTTCCAATCGGCGTTGGCAAAACGTTGGGTATCTTTATTGAGGATAATCTTAGCCAGATATTGGCCCAAAATAGGCGCATTGCCGGCACCACCGGCATGCACTTCAGACAGATCCATAATTTTCATTTTGGTGTAGTCATGTAAAAAGCCGCTTTTTTCACCCTTATGCGAAAAACGAATGCGGCCTTCAATGTCTTTGTCCAAATCGCCTAACATCACCAGCGGTTCAATTAAAAACACCGGCTTAATCGCTTGCTCTGTAGCTAAATGCAGACTGCGCTTTATCCAGCGCATCGGCCGGTATTCCTGCTCGCGGTTTTGCTTTTCTTCGTTATTAAATTCATTTAAGTAAAAATTGCGCGCGTTATACACCAGTGAAGCCACATCCAGCGCAATATTTGACCCGCAGCGGCCAAGGCCAATTAAACACACCGACGGAAAATGTTGTTGTTTGCGGCTTTGAATTTCATTGTCCGGGTTTGGTGTTGGAAATACGCTGCTGCGCAGTGCATCTAAATTGGTCAGAATTTTGTTCAGGTCTCGCTCGGTAAAGTACATGTAACGGTCACTGGCAAAAGACGGAGGTAATGTAGGCGGTGTGCTTTTTTTCAGCGCGGTTTTTACCACTACGACATCATCTTGTGGTGTCAGCTCAGTTTTCATTTTATTGGTCATCAGGCTACTTCCTGTCTCTGTCGAGGCATTACTGCACAATATTGCAAAACGGTCAGTACTAAAGGTAGTTGCTGCTGAAAATTAAGGCAATCAAATAATGAAAAAAGTAAGCAGATTATTAGGTAGGAGACATAACAATAGCACAAGCTAAAACAATGGCTTAAATAATATTGGCCTGCTTAGTAGTAAGCAGGCCAAGCCTGAAAATTACATATTGGGATAGTTTGGTCCACCAGCGCCTTCTGGTGTTACCCAGGTAATATTCTGTGCCGGATCTTTAATATCGCAGGTTTTACAGTGAATGCAGTTTTGCGCATTAATTTGAAAACGTGGCTCGCTGTTTTCATCCTGCACAATTTCATAAACACCTGCCGGGCAGTACCGCTGTGCCGGTTCATTGTATTTGGGCAGGTTAACGCTAATTGGGATCTGCGCATCTTTCAGTTTTAAATGACACGGCTGCTCTTCTTCGTGGTTAGTATTTGATAAATACACCGACGATAAGCGGTCAAAACTTAATACATTGTCAGGTTTGGGGTAGTGAATTACCGGCGCTTCGCTGGCCAGCTTTAACTGGGCATGATCCAGGCTGTCGTCTTTTAAAGTGAACGGCAGTTTACCACCAAACCAGTTTTGCTCCAGAGTATTAAAGGCACCGCCCCAAAAGGTGCCGAATTTATGCAGCGCCGGTCCGAAATTACGTGAGCGGTACAGCTCATCGTATAGCCAGCTATTTTTAATCGCATCGGCAAAACCGGTTAAATCGTTACCGCCTTCATCACCTTGTGACAGTGCGCTAAACAGGGTTTCAGCCGCCAACATGCCCGACTTCATTGCGGTATGGTTACCTTTTATCTTGGCAAAATTTAACGTGCCGGCATCGCAGCCTACCAGTAAGCCACCGTTAAAGCTCATTTTTGGCAGGCTATTAAGGCCGCCTTTGGCAATGGCGCGGGCACCATAGCTCACCCGTTTACCGCCTGTTAAATATTGGCTGATAACAGGGTGCTGTTTATAGCGCTGAAACTCTTCAAACGGGCTTAAATGCGGGTTGCTGTAGTTTAAGTCGACAATCAGGCCAACCACTATTTGCTGGTTCTCAGCATGGTACAAGTAACCGCCGCCGCTGGTATCATTATCAAGCGGCCAGCCGGCGGAGTGAACGACTAAACCCTGTTTGTGTTGCTCTGCCGGCACGTCCCAAATTTCTTTAAAGCCCAGCGCATAATGCTGCGGCGATTTACCGTCATCCAGAGCAAACTGTTTAATTAACTGCTTGCCCAAATGGCCACGGCAACCTTCGGCAAACACCGTGTATTTAGCCCGCAGCTCCATACCCGGGACAAAGCTGTCTTTTGGTTTGCCGTCTTTATCAAGCCCCATATCGCCAATCAGAATGCCTTTTACCACGTTATCTTCCAGCAACACTTCACTGGCAGCGAAGCCGGGGAAAATCTCCACGCCCAGCTGCTCGGCTTGCTGCGCTAACCAGCGGCATAAATTGGCGGCAGAAACGATATAGTTGCCGTGGTTGTGCATGGTTTTGGGCACCATAAAGCCGGGGAGCTTACTGGCCTGCTCAGCGTTTTTAAACAGGTAAATATCATCCTGATTTACTTCTGCCGTCAACGGAGCGCCTTGTTGTTGCCAGTCGGGCAGCAATTCATTTAATGCGCGCGGTTCAAACACGGCACCGGATAAAATATGCGCGCCAACTTCCGAGCCTTTTTCTACTACACACACGGTCAGTTCTGTGTTGGCGGCTTTTGCCTGTTGCATTAAGCGGATCGCGGTGGCTAAACCGGCCGGACCGGCGCCTACGATCACTACATCGAATTCCATTGATTCTCTTTCCACAGCACTGACCTCTTGGAGTTTAATATTTACAGCAGACGCCGCTTTTATTGGGGCCTTTAGGGTATTGCAGGTTGACGTTAACGTCAACAGTAAGTAGATTGTCGCTCAATAACCTTTTATTGCTTTACCTTAACGTAAACTTGGCAGGTGTCATGGCCGGGTGCGGCACAAGAACGAGGAACTTATGAAAATACTGGTACCGGTAAAACGGGTAATAGACTACAACGTAAAAGTGCGGGTAAAAGCCGACCAAACAGGTGTTGATTTAGCCAATGTCAAAATGGCCCTGAACCCATTTTGTGAGATTGCAGTAGAAGAAGCTGTACGTTTAAAAGAAGCCGGTAGTGCCACCGAAGTTGTTGTGGTGTCCATTGGTAGCAACGCTGTACAAGAGCAGCTGCGTACGGCATTGGCACTGGGGGCTGACCGTGCATTGCATATTGATACTGAATTGAATCTGGATTCACTGCAAGTAGCAAAGCTGCTGGCCAAAGTGGTCGCAGAAGAGCAGCCAGGCCTGATAATTTTAGGCAAGCAAGCGATTGACTCTGACAACAACCAAACCGGCCAGATGTTGGCAGCGTTGACTGGCATGGGGCAGGGTACCTTTGCTTCAAAGGTTACCTTAGCTGATGGCAAAGTCGCGGTAACCCGTGAAATTGACGGTGGTTTGCAAACCGTACAGCTGACATTGCCTGCAGTGGTCTCGACTGACTTGCGCTTAAACGAGCCGCGTTATGCGTCTTTGCCCAATATTATGAAAGCCAAGAAAAAACCATTAGAGGTTAAAGCGGCCGACAGCTACGGCGTGTCGTTAAATTCGGCGGTAAGCGTGCTTAAAGTTACCGCGCCGGCGGTACGTCAGGGTGGTATTAAAGTTGAGTCGGTAGCAGAGCTCGTTGATAAATTAAAGCATGAAGCGAAGGTGATCTAATGGCGATTTTAATCATTGCAGAGCATAACAATCAGAGCCTGAAAGCGGAAACGCATAAAGTTGTGCAGGCGGCATCCGCCATTGGTGCAGATATCACGGTTCTGGTCGCCGGCTTTAACTGCGCCGCTGCGGCTAACGAAGCGGCGACAATTGCCGGTGTTGGCAAGGTGTTAGTGGCCGATAACGCCGCTTACGAGCATCAGCTGGCAGAAAATATTGCGGCTTTGGTGGCTGAGCTAGGTAAAAACTACAGCCATATTTTAACCGCAGCTACCACTACAGGTAAAAACTTCCTGCCACGGGTGGCGGCACTGTTAGATGTGGCGCAGATCTCAGACGTGATTGCTATTGAAAGCGCCGATACCTTTGTGCGGCCGATCTATGCCGGTAATGCTATTGCCACGGTAAAATCTGCTGATGCGATTAAGGTGCTGACGGTGCGTCCGGCTGCCTTCGCTGCCGCCAAAACCGGTAACGCGGCACCGGTTGAAGCGGTGTCTGCCGTGCACGACCTGGGCGTTTCTGCCTTTGTTGGTGCCGAGCTGACCAAATCAGAGCGGCCAGAGCTTACAGCGGCGCGGGTAGTGATTTCTGGCGGTCGTGGTATGCAAAATGGCGAGAACTTTGCGCTGTTAAACGGTATTGCCGATAAACTGGGCGCGGCTATTGGCGCCTCGCGCGCTGCTGTCGATGCCGGCTTTGTACCAAACGATATGCAGGTTGGCCAGACTGGTAAAATCGTCGCGCCTGAGCTTTATATCGCTGTCGGTATTTCCGGTGCTATTCAGCATTTGGCCGGTATGAAAGACTCCAAAGTCATCGTTGCTATTAACAAAGACGCCGAAGCGCCGATTTTCCAGGTCGCGGATTATGGCCTGGTAGCCGATTTATTTACTGTGCTGCCAGAGCTGGAGCAGCAGCTGTAAAGCGCACTGTTATAAAATTAGCCGGCGTAACGCCGGCTTTTTTATGTCTGCCTCTTGTTGCTTTAGCGGTTAGCCGCTTAAGATAAACACCGACCATTACAAGGATGCTGCTATGCCCGTTCTGATCCGCCATGCTGAACCTGCTGATATTGATGCCATTAAAGCCATTTACGACCAGCCCAGTGTGTATGCCAATACGCTGCAACTGCCTTATCAGCCGGTAGCAAACTGGCAAAAACTGTATAACGCCGGCGCGGGGTTTTATAACCTGGTAGCCGAGCTTGAGGGCAAAGTGGTAGGGCAGTTAGGACTACAGGTGTGCCAAAATCCCAGACGCCGGCATGTGGCTGAGCTTGGCATGGGTGTAGCAGAAGATTACCAGGGCCAGGGCATCGGTTCAGCCTTGCTGCGCTCTGCGTTAGAGCTGTCTGATCAGTGGCTGAATATCCGCCGGCTGGAGCTGACAGTATACAGTAGCAACGAAGTCGCCATTGCGTTGTACGAGCGCTTTGGTTTTGAAGTTGAGGCAGAGCTGTCAGATTTTGCTTTTCAGTACGGCAACTACGTTAGCGCCCTGTGTATGGCGCGTATTAACAGCGCTGCCGTTTAAGCGGTTTATGAGCTGTGACGTGGAAAAACAAAAGGCACCTGCAGGTGCCTTTTGTTGGTGTTCGTCAGCCTTAGTTTGCTTCGCTGTTTTTCTTACACTGCACAGTATCTTTACACTCACCGTACAGGTACAGGCTGTGATGGGTTAATTTGATGCCGTTCTTTTCAGCGATTTCCAGCTGTTTGGCTTCAATAACATCGTCTTCAAATTCAATAACCTTACCGCATTTTAAACACACCAGGTGGTCGTGATGGCTGCCGCCGGTCAGTTCGAATACCGATTTACCGCCCTCAAAGTGGTGACGGGTTAAAATGCCGGCATCATCAAATTGGTTAAGTACCCGGTACACTGTTGCCAGACCAATGTCTTCGCCAATTTCCAGCAACAGCTTGTATACGTCTTCGGCACTGATGTGTTGATTCTTCGGATCTTGCAGGATCTCCAGAATTTTAACCCGCGGCAGTGTCACTTTAAGGCCGGCTTTACGTAATTCGCTGTTGTGATCTGACATAGCTATCGATACTCGTAAATTAGATATGCCAAAGATTATAAAGACATTAGCCACAGAATGAAATGGCAAAAATAGTTAAGCTACTTTGCCTGCTGCTACTTGTATGCAGGATGCAGCAAAGTACAATAAGCAAAACAGGTCATACCAGAGCGTTTTCAATGAAATGGGCATTTAACCCCGCTGTAATGCGGCACTTACTAAATTTTTGGCCACCGTTTTTCTTTCCCGGTATTAAAGTGGCACAGCTGAGTAACGATTACCGCTACTGCCGGGTGGAGTTAAAAGGCCGGCCCTGGACGCGCAACATTAACAGCACCCAGTTTGGTGGCAGTATGTTTGCGATGACCGATCCTATTTATCCGTTAATGCTGATGGGCGCGCTGGGTAAAGAGTATCTGGTATGGGACAAACAAGCCGATATTGATTTTATTAAACCAGGGAAGGGCCGTCTTAGCGCGGAGTTTTGGTTGTCAGATAGCAGTGTAGATGAAATCAAAGCCGCCACCGAGTCGGGCGATAAACATTTTCCGCAGTTTTTGGTGCATATTAAAGATCACACAGGGCAGATTGTCGCTGAAGTAAACCGCACCTTGTATGTGCGTAAAAAAGCCAAATACCGACCAGGCTAAACTCAGAAATAAAAAAAACCGGCAACTTGCCGGTTTTCATGTCTTACAAGCCTTCGAACTCTTTTAAGCTCATTTCTTCATAAATTTGCTTACACCACTGCTTGACCCGTTGCTCGGTCAGCTCTGGCTGGCGGTCTTCGTCAATGCCCAGGCCGATAAAGTGCTTATCGTCTACCAGGGCCTTTGATGCCACAAAGTTGTAGCCGGCGGTAGGCCAGTGGCCAACAATAATGGCGCCTTTGGGCTCGATAATATCGCGCAGCGTGCCCATGGCATCAAGGAAGTATTCAGCGTAGTCTTCCTGATCACCACAGCCAAAAATGGCCACCAGTTTGTTGTTAAAGTCGATGTTTTCCAGCTCCGGGAAAAAATCATCCCAGTCGCACTGGGCTTCGCCGTAATACCAGGTAGGAATACCCAGCAGCAATAAATCAAACGCAGCGATATCTTCTTTGCTGCTTTTGGCAATATCGCGCACGTCGAACAAGTGTTTACCCAGCTCTTTCTGGATCATCTTGGCGATATGTTCAGTGTTACCGGTATCACTACCGAAAAAAATGCCTACAGTTGCCATTCAATCTAACCTTCTTACCTGGTTAAAACTTGCGTCAGAATCTGCTCTATATACGCGCTGCGGGTCAGGTTGGCTTGGTCAGCCTGCTGACTTAAGGCGTTATACAGTTGGTCGGACACTTTAAACTCAATGCGTTTTAAGCCTTTACTGCGATCACGCTTGATCTGGTTGCGCTTATTCAGTTTCAGTTGCTCTTCCCGGGGCAGTGGGTTGGTTTTTGGCCGACCCGGGCGCTTATCCTGTGCAAACAAATCAATCGTAGTGCGATCAGTGGCAATTTTCGCCATTTAACCAACCTTACTACTCAAGAAAATAGGGCACTATGCTTTTGATAATAAATACCGCCGGTGATAAAAACAGTACCAGCCAGACAAAGAATTGCCCCAGTTTGGGTGCATTGCTTTTTTTCAGTACGTCGCGAATCGCCAGTACGATAAAAACATACAAAATACCCAGGCCAAGCCATAAACTCAGTGTCTCAAACTGCTCAAAAGACATAACGAGCTACCTGCCGTAAAAAAAGTGCGCGCACTATAGCACAATTAGCGAAAAAATTTAGTGCGTTAGCTCAATAAAAAGTCTTGTACCAGCTTAGTAAAGGCGGCCGGCTTTTCGGCGTGCAGCCAATGGCCAGTACCCTGAATAATCTTCGCTTGTGCCTGTGGAAACAGCTGCAAAATGGCCGGGCGATGCTCGGGCAAAATATAGTCAGAGTCGCCACCCTTGATAAACAGCACCGGTCCGCTGTATTGCCCTTGCACCAGCGGCTCGCCAATCAGCGCGGCATAATTGGCTTTAAGCGCTGCTAAATTAAAGCGCCAGTAAAAGCTGTCGTTATCTTTAACCAGACTTTTTAACAAAAACTGCCGAACGCCAGCCTCGTTTATATATTCAGCCAGCTGTGTATCGGCCTCAGCCCGGCTGGTTAACTGTGCTAAGTCTACTGCTTCAAGGCCAGCAAAAATGCTATTGTGCCGCGGTGGATAGGCTACCGGCGCAATATCGGCCAAAATCAGTTTCGTTACCCGCTCTGGGTGTAACAGCGCAAAGGCCATCGCCAGCTTACCACCCATCGAATGGCCCAGCAGCGCCACTTGTGTAAGCTCAAGCGCATCCAGTGTTTGCGCTAAATCATCTGCCATCTGGCGATAGCTCATGTCAGCACTATGGCCGGAGCGGCCATGGTTACGCACATCGACATTCACTACCTGGTATTGCTCGCTTAAGCTGCGGGCAATTACGCCTAAGTTTTCATAGCTGCCAAACAGGCCATGAATTAGCACCACGGCTGGCTGGTCCGGCTGACCTGTTAATTCTGTGTGTAAAAGCATAGAAAATACATTTAGTTAACCCAGGCGCTAGTCTAGCAAATCATCTTGCTGGCGTCAGTCGGTAAGGCTTTATATAATGAGGCCAACTTAAGTGCGCGGATTAAATATATGAAAACCATCGAAATAGACGACGAACTCTATCAATACATCGCCGGCCAGACGCAGAAAATTGGTGAAAGTGCGTCTGAAATACTGCGCCGTTTACTATTAGGCGATGCGCCGCTCTCGTCCACCAAGCCTGCTGCAGTACCGACTGACAAGGTTGAGCCTGCCGCGACGCCGGCCGTGCAAAGTAATATTTTTGACTTAATAAACCGGCAAGATTTGCAGGCAGAGCAAAGCGTGGTAGGGCGGTTTTTGTTTATTTTGTCGGTGCTGGCGCGGGCGCATAAAAAGCAGTTTGCCAAAGTGCTGGACATTAAAGGCCGTAACAGGCTGTATTTTGGCCGCAGTGCTGCCGAGTTATCTGAAGCAGGCAGTAGCACTAACCCCAAACAAATCCCCAATACCGAGTTTTGGGTGATCACTAACTCCAACACCACGCGTAAAAAGATGATGTTAACCGAGACCGCGCTGAAACTTGGCTATAGTGAACAGGACGCCGAACGTATCCGCGATTTTTTGTAAAAGGAAATGCTATGTCTTTACACCCGCTGGCCGGCCAACAGGTGCCGCCATCGCAGCTGCCCAATATCAGCCGTCTGATGACTGCCTACTATGTGCTGGAGCCTGATGTACACACCCGGCCTGAGCACAAAGTGGCGTTTGGTACCTCAGGCCATCGCGGCAGCGCGCTAAGCTGCTCCTTTAATGAACCTCATGTGCTGGCCATTTGTCAGGCTATTGCCGATTATCGCAAAAAGCAGGGTATTACCGGGCCGCTGTTTTTAGGCAAAGATACCCACGCCTTATCTGAAGCCGCTTTTGCCAGCGCACTGGAAGTGCTAATTGCCAACAAAATTCAGGTGTGTATTCAAAAAGACTTAGGCTATACGCCAACACCGGTGATTTCGCACGCCATTTTAACGCAAAACAAAGGTGCCAGCGCACAACTGGCCGATGGCATAGTGATTACACCATCGCACAACCCGCCGCAGGACGGTGGCATTAAATACAACCCACCGCATGGCGGGCCCGCCGATACTGACGTGACAAACTGGATAGAGCAGCGTGCCAATGAGCTTTTAAGCAAAGACTTAGAAGGCGTGAAAATGCAGCCCTATGCGTTGGCACTGCAGTCTGGTTATTGCCAGCATATCGACTATATCCAGCATTATGTGGATGATTTAGAAAACGTTATTGATATGGCGGCTATCGCTAAAGCCGGTATTAAAATTGGTGTCGATCCGATGGGTGGCTCGGGTCTGGCTTATTGGCCGCGTATTGCCGAGCGTTATGGCCTGAACATCACCGTAGTCAACGACAAAATTGACCCGGCCTTTGGTTTTATGCCCCTGGATAAAGACGGCCAAATCCGTATGGACTGCTCGTCGGCCTATGCCATGGCCAACCTGATTCAGCTCAAAGATCAGTTTGATATCGGTATAGGTAATGATCCGGATTTCGACCGCCACGGCATTGTTACCCGCAGTGGCGGCCTGATGAACCCGAACCATTATCTGGCGGTGGCAATAAATTATTTGCTGGCCAACCGTCCAAATTGGGACCCCAGCCTGGCGATTGGTAAAACGTTGGTGTCCAGCGCGTTAATTGACCGGGTTGTGGCGGCGCGGGGCAGACAACTGCTTGAAGTCCCGGTTGGTTTTAAATGGTTTGTCGACGGCCTGCATCAGGGCACTATTGCCTTTGGTGGGGAAGAAAGCGCCGGCGCCAGTATGTTAAGGCTGGATGGTACTACCTGGTCTACCGATAAAGACGGCATTATTCTTGGCCTGTTAGCGGCAGAAATGCTGGCTAAAACCGGCGTCGATCCCTATGTGCAGTATCAGGGCTTAACAAAAGAGCTGGGTTCGCCGCTGTATCGCCGTTTAGATGCACCGGCTACGGCAGCACAAAAAGCCGCGCTGAAAAAACTGGATGTCAGTAGCGTGGCGCAAAAAACGTTGGCTGGCGATGCGATTTTGGCGGTGCTGAGCAAAGCACCGGGTAATAACGCCGATATTGGCGGTGTTAAGGTGGTGACGCAAAACGGCTGGTTTGCCGCCCGGCCATCCGGCACTGAAAATGCGTATAAAATTTATTTAGAGAGTTTTGTCGACCAGGCGCATTTGCTGCAGTTAGAGCATGATGCCAAGGCATTTGTTGAATACGTATTCAGTAATAGCTAAGTTACTGAATCTGCAGTGAATTTAACTGTAATTAAATTACATTCACTGCCGTAGTTTTTGCCTTGAACGCCGATTTAAGGTATGTTTTTGTAATTATGTTACATATAACGCTTTGCTGCTGCCCGCCCGGGCAGCACATTATCAGGATCGGTCATGAAAAAACACGCAACCGCTGCTGCTCCGGCGCTGGAGCAAACCAGCACTGAACAATTAAAACAGCAAATTATCCGCCATCTGCATGCCACTTTAGGCACCGATGTCAACAAAGCCAGCCCGCAAGCCTGGTGGCGCGCCACTTGCGCCGCAGTGAATGAGCAGGTCTATGATGGCCTGCGTAATACTCAGCGTACGCATTATGAGAAAAACACCCGCGCGCTGCATTATTTTTCGCTGGAATACCTGATGGGGCGTTTGTTCAGCAACAACCTGCACAACCTGGGGCTGTATGCCCAGGCGAAGCAGGCACTGTCAGAGTTGGGGCTGAATATCGCTGATCTGGAAGATCAGGAAGAAGACATGGCGCTGGGTAACGGCGGTTTGGGCCGGCTGGCGGCCTGTTTTATCGATTCACTGGCCACCTTAAACTACCCGGCCATTGGTTATGGTATTCATTATGAGCACGGCCTATTCCAGCAAAGCTTTCAGGATGGCCGGCAAATAGAGCGGCCAGACAGCTGGCGTGAGTACGGCAACCCTTGGGAGATCTGCCGGCCAGAGTCAGTGCAGGAAATTTCGGTGTATGGCTATGTCGAGACGGTTTACGACTTGCAAGGCCGGATGAAAAAAGTCTGGCACCCGGGCCGTATTATTAAAGGTGTGCCTTGGGATATTCCGGTGGTGGGCTATAACGGCAGCTCGGTAAATGTACTCAGGCTGTGGGAAAGCCGTGCCAGTGACTTCTTCAACTGGGACGTGTTTAACTCGGGCGGTTATATTGACGCGGCGCGCGAGAATATCGAAGCCGAAACCATTTCTAAGGTGCTATACCCGAATGATGAAACCGACGCCGGTAAAGAGCTGCGTTTAATTCAGCAGTACTTTTTTGTTTCCTGTTCACTTAAAGACATTATCCGCCGTTATAAGCGGGCGCACGGCGATGACTGGAGCGATTTTACCAAGCAGGTGGTGGTACAGTTAAACGACACCCACCCGGCGGTGGCGATTCCGGAGCTGATGCGTATTTTAGTTGACCGGGCAGAAATGCAGTGGGACCAGGCCTGGGCTATCTGTCAGCAGGTATTTGCCTACACTAACCATACCCTGCTGCCAGAAGCATTAGAGAAATGGCCGGTACGCTTATTTGAAAAAGTGCTGCCGCGCCATTTAGAAATTATTTACGAGATTAACCGTCGCTTCCTGGTTGAGCAGGTTGATGTGCTGTGGCCAAACGACAACGAGAAAAAGCGCAAGCTGTCGATTATTGAAGAAGGCCATGAGCCCATGGTACGCATGGGGCATTTGTCGGTGGTCGGCTCGTTCCGCGTTAATGGCGTAGCTGAGATCCACTCACAGCTGGTGAAATCTGACTTGTTTCCTGAGATGGTGGCACTATGGCCGGATAAATTTACCAACGTCACTAACGGCGTTACGCCGCGGCGCTGGTTAAAAGCCTGTAACCCCAAGCTGGCTAACCTGCTGGATAAACATATTGGTAGCGACTGGCCAACCGATTTAAAGCAGCTGTCGAAGTTTGCGGCCTACGCCGATGATGCTGCGGTGCAGGATGCCTTTATGGCCATTAAGCAGCAAAATAAAGCCGAGCTTGCCAGCGTAGTGAAAAAGCTGACGCATATTGATATCGATCCGCACGCTATTTTTGATATTCAAATTAAGCGCCTGCATGAATACAAGCGGCAGCACTTAAATTTACTGCATATTCTGGCGCTGTACCGCCGCATTTTGCAGGAGCCCGATTACGACATGGTGCCACGCGTTTTCCTGTTTGGCGCCAAGGCGGCGCCGGGCTATAAGCTGGCAAAAGAAATTATCTACGCCATTAATAAAGTGGCCGAGAAGATTAACCACGATAAGCGGGTGAAAAACCGCCTTAAAGTGGTGTTTATGCCCAACTACCGCGTAACGCTGGCCGAGAAGATGATCCCGGCGGCCGATGTGTCAGAGCAAATTTCAACCGCTGGTAAAGAGGCCTCCGGCACAGGCAATATGAAGCTGGCGCTGAACGGGGCTATAACCGTAGGCACGCTGGATGGCGCCAATATTGAAATTGCCGAAGAAGTGGGCAGCGACAATATTGCTATCTTTGGTTTAACCGTAGACGAGGTAAAAGCGCTGCATGCCAAGGGCTATAACAGCCTGGACTATTACTACGCTAACCCGGAGATAAAAGCCATTTTAGACTGGCTGGAAACCGATTACTTTACCCCGGGTAAGCCGGGCGAGCTGTCGGCGATAAAGCGCAGCCTGCTTGAAGGGGGTGACCCTTATCTGGTATTGGCCGATTTTGACAGCTACTGCAAAGCGCATGAGAAAATTGACCAGTGGTATCGCGATAAATCGCTGTGGGCGAAAAAGGCCATGTTAAACACTGCTTCGGTCGGCAAATTCACCTCAGACCGGTCAATTGAAGACTACGTCAGCCGTGTGTGGCAATTGGAAAAGTGCCCGGTTAAACGTTAAGCGCTAGATCCGAGTGCTAAGTGCTCCTCAAAAGCCTGTGTGACCACAGGCTTTTTTTATCAGCCAAATATCATTAAACGCTCAGGCCCGTTAGATAAAAAGCCGCTACCTTGTCAACGCTATTTATCGAGCCGGGGTTTTTATGCTGCGTTATCCGCGTTATAAATCGATGTTATTGGTTAGCGGTTTGCTAGGTGCTGCCAATTTTGCCCACGCGCAGGCTATACCCGAGCAGATAAACTGGGGCATTAATACCGCGCCGCCATTTCATATCGTTGATGGGCCCTATAAGCAGCAGGGCTTATGTGATGTGCTGATTGACAGCGTGCACCGCTATTTACCCGCACTGAAAAAGCGCCGCGAAGTCTTACCGCAGCCACGCATTGGTCGCGCACTGGAGCGCTCAGAAAACCTGTGCTTTGCCTGTATGATAGCCAAGCCACAGGGCGAGCAGGGCGCTTATTACAGCCGGCCAACCCATGTGTATACTCCGCATCACATTATTACCAACGACAAAACCGCCAGCCTGATTAAACAGCGTTACCCACTGCCGGTGCCACTGGCCGACTTACTGGCCGACGAGCAGTTGCAGTTTGGCTATCCGGCCGGGCGGCGCTACGGTGTGTTACAACCATTAATTGAAGGCCTGGATAACCGGCCCGGCAACCGGCTGGTGCGCTCGGGCGATAACGGCCCACTGGCCATTTTGCAGATGATTGCCTCAGAGCGGCTGGATTACACCGTGGATTACAGCATGATTAGCCGTTATTACCAGCTCACCAATGGCTCATCGCTTACGCTATTACCCATCGCCGAGAACCACCAGCAGGCTGTTGTCGGGGCTATAGGCTGCAGTAACAGTGCCTGGGGCAGAAGTGTGATTGAGCAGATAAACGCGGTAATGCCGCAAATTCATGCCGATGCCGAGTTTGTGCAAAGCCTGCAGTTCTGGCTGGATGACACCGGCAAAGGCCAGTATTTACGCTACAACCGTCAGCAGCTGAAAAAATTAAAACCCTGATAACTTGCCCGCTGCGTTATTAAGGCCTTATAGTAGCGAAAAAAAAGCACAAGGAGCACAAGTGCAAGGCAGTTTAGTGTGTACAGGCACCGGCATCACATTGGGCAGCCATATCAGCCCGCTTTCCCGTAGTTATATCGAACAGGCCGACGTGGTGTTTGTGCTGGTGGCTGATGGCATTACCGAAAAATGGATAGAGCAAATGAACGCCGATGTGCGCTCGTTGCAGCCGTATTACCAGGAAGGTAAATCACGCATGATCACTTACCGTGAAATGGTCGCTGCTATGCTGGCCGAAGTTACCGCCGGTAAAAAAGTGGTCGGTGCTTTTTATGGTCACCCCGGCGTATTTGCCTGGGTGCCGCACAATGCCATTAAGCAGGCCCGCGAGCTGGGTTATAACGCCCATATGGAGCCTGGCATATCGGCTGAAGACTGCCTGTATGCCGATTTAGGCATAGACCCCGGCACCTATGGCTGCCAGCACTATGAAACCAGCCAGTTTATGTTTTATAAACGTAACATTGATACCGCGGCCTATTTAGTGCTGTGGCAGGTGGGTGTGGCCGGCGATCGCTCTTTGGCAAAGTTTTCCACCGATGCGGCCTATCGCAATGTATTACTGACCCTGTTAAAAGACTATTACCCGGAAGACCACCAGGTGATTTTATATGAAGCCTGTTGCTTGCCGATACAGCAACCACGGATTGAATACCTGCCGCTGAGTGCCTTACCCGACGCGAAAATGGATTTAAAAACCACCCTTGTTATTCCGCCTGCCACAACGATGCAGGTTAATACCGAGCTGTTGCGTCAACTTGAGCTGTTAGCTGTTGAGCACTGAGGCAACGGTGCAACATCAGCATTGCTATGACACCGCGCTGTTTGGCAACGCACATTCTGAACGGCTAACGCTAAGTGCTTTAGCCCTGGATGATCAGGCGCTGTACTGTGCGGTAATGACAAACCCAGGCTGTATGTCTTACGTTGGGGCACAGCTAACCCCCTGTCAGGCACAGCGCAGCTTTAATGCGGCACTTGAGTTAACCCGACAGCAACCGCCCACACGGTTTTATTTGAAGGTAATGTGCCGGGCCACTGCACAGCCGGTAGGTATTGCGGCAATAAACCAGCTGGATTTAACAGCGGGCACAGCAGATATCGGCCGTATGTTACTGCCGGCATGGCAGGGCAAGGGGCTTGGTACTGAGCTAAGCCAACTGTTAATACGTTGGCTGCACACAGAGCTTAATATTAGCGGTTTTAGCAAACATATTCGTGCAGGTAACCAGGCGGCGATACAGTCAGCACTTAAGCTTGGCTTTGTGCTTGTTGGTACGTCAACGGGGGCAGACGGCCACAGCGTGCAAAAATACCTGTTGTCTGTCACGGCCGGTTAACGCAATACCATTTGCATAAATGGTCAAGAGCGATTATTTTGCCTTACTAGCGTGAAATTAATAAAAACAACAGGGAGATATTATGGATAACGTAATCAGTTTAATAGAGCGACTAGGTGCCGATAGCCGGTTAAATGCAGATATTGTCGCGGCATTAAACAGCCAGTCGCTTGAATCAGCCGATATTGCTGCGGCACTTCGTGATGCCGATATTACCAAGCTGGAAATGCTGCTAAATGTAAAAAATAAAATTGTCTGTATGATTTTTCCGGTTGAGGAACCCAAAGATAAACCAGATCAACCAGATGAAGACGACGAACCCGAGCAGTCTAAAGCGTCCATAGCAATTTAGTATCAAACATGTCTGCAAAGCTCAGGATATTTACGGCAGTAGCTGCGTTACTTTTAGCTACTGCCGCTTTATGTTCAGACGCTCTGGAAAGTAAGCAAAATTATCTTGATGAACTAAATCGACTCGATGATCTTCGATTGGCTGATTTTAGCCAGTTTCAACAGCGGCTGGCAGCGCTAAGCCAGGCTAGTGAGCATTTAACCCAGCAAGAGCTTGATTATCTGGTGCTGTTACAAGCCAGTGAGCATGCTCTGCGCAGTAACTTTGCTGCGACTAAAACGGTACTTGAAAGCAGATTAAAGCTTATTACCGATGAAAATCTTAAAGTTCGCGCTATAGCACTGCTGGTCAATTCAAGTGTAGTTGCACGGGATTATGCAACTGCATTTGAGTATTTTGAGCTGCTTTTGAACAATAATGCCGTTATTACTGATGAAAAAGCGGTAGTTCAGCGCCTTGGTGTAGTAGCGTTGCTGTATATCAAGTTACGGAAGTTTGAACTTGCACAATATTACTTGAAAGATATTGATGCATTGCCAATAACTGCTGTCAGTCTGTGCCGTTTATATACCCAAAAAATTGAAGCATTAGCCGCTACCGCATCGATATACGAATTTGACAACGTCTCCCAAACGGGTCTTGATTTGTGTATCGACAACAATGAGACCATACCTGCAGGTTTTATCGTTACTGAGATCATCAGGTTTAATGCGGAGAAAGGGCGCTACAAAGAGGCCGTTAATGCTTACTACTCGTTTAAAGATCAAACCCACGCTACTGGCTACAACTTCCTGATTGCCAAACTGAATGCCTTTGCTTCGGTTGCGTTTTTCGAAAATGGTAATACAGATCAAGCCATTGAGCTTGCAAAACAGGCGTTAGTATTGTCTAAAGATAGCATTGCAGGAATACCAGCAATAGAGGCGAGCCGCTCTTTGTATGAGATTTTCAAGTCAGAAGGAAAATTTCAGGATGCGTTAAATTACTTAGAACTTTTTCAGAAAACTCAGAAAGAGTATTCAGATGATTTGTATGCACAGTTATTGGCATACAACTTAGCTAAAGGTGAAATAGAAGTAAAAAACCAGCGTATTGCCCTATTAGATAAAGATAATGAAGTACTGGCACTGCAACGCGATTTATATGAGCAGGAAGCGCGGCAAAACCGCTTGTTAGTGTTAATTTTAGCCGCCGTATTATTGCTGGCCAGTGTTTTGGCCTACCGTGGTATGACCGGCCGCCAGCGCTTTAAAAAGATTGCCGAATACGACCAGCTTACCGGTGTCAGTAACCGGTACCACTTTAACAACCAGGCCCAGATAGCGCTGGATTATTGCGATAAAAATGCCAAACCGGTAGCGCTGATCTTGTTCGACCTGGACCACTTTAAACAAATTAACGACGCGCACGGCCATGCTGCGGGTGACTGGGCACTGCAGGCGGTAGTAAAAACCTGCCGCAACTTTATGCGTAATAACGACGTGTTCGGCCGCATTGGCGGTGAGGAGTTTGCGGTGCTATTGCCTGGCTGTCAAACCGATAAAGCCGCACTTTTAGCTGAGATTTGCCGCGATGCCATTGCCAGCATAGATTGCAGCGACAGTGGTTTTGATTTTCCGCTGACGGCCAGCTTTGGTGTCAGTGGTTCTGACACCTCCGGCTATGTACTAAAACAGCTACTGGCCGATGCAGATGTCGCTATGTATCGTGCTAAGGCGGCTGGACGAGACCAGGTAATTAGTTTCGAAGCGGAGTAGTGTCGTTGTTAAACCTGCTGCTGACCCTAAGGAAGCCAATACAGGCCTCTTATAAGCATACTCTCAGGCTTTACTGGCTTGAACCCGCGCTGTTCTTATTGCTTTATGTTTTTGTATTGTTCACTCCCGGTGTTATCGCAAGTGAACGTTTGGAGCGTCTTGACGATTTAAAAGTTACGGATGTAAAAGCGTTTAAACAGCAACTAGCTGAATTTGAGAGTAAAACTGATAGCTTGTCATCATCAGAGCTAGGTTATCTGCAGTTATTACAAGGCTATAATATGACCTTGTCGGGAGACTTCAACGGTGCGCAAAAGCATTTAGAATTTTTGTTACATCAGCAGCTCGAGCCCGAAATCTTATTTCGAGTCAAAGCAATGCTTATTAATGTGCAGGCCATCACGCAAAATTATCGCTCGGCTTTTACGCTGCTACAGGAAATTACACAGCAGCTTCCTGATATAGATAATGTCCGCGCAAAGGAGCATGGGCTTAGCGTTATTGCTTATACTTACAACCAACTAGAGCAGTTTGCTACTGCAAAATTCTATGCGCAAATGCTACTGGATATTGCGGTATCTGAGCGCGCCAGGTGTCATGCAAACCATCATCTTTTAGAGTCTTTATATGGCCAGAGCGATTGGGCAATGTTTCACGCGCTACTCGAGCCAGCTATTGCACATTGCCTGCAGTTCAACGAACAAGTGTTTGCTAATCTGATCCGGATTAAGCAGCACAGTTATCTGCTCAGTATTGGTGATGTTCAGAAAGCTGAAACTTATTATCAGACTTATAAAGATGGAGTACACAATATTGGTTATCCGCTTCTTATTGCCAGTGCTGCAGCTTTAGCTGCAAGGACCGCAGTAAAGCTTGGTAAGATAGATACCGCATTGAGCTTGGCCGATATGGCGTTGAGCCATCAGGATACTAATCAATTTAGCTTGCCACTGATAAACACCTATACAGCGTTATCCGAGGCACATGAAGCAAACCAAGACTATAAATCTGCTTTGTACTTTCAGACCAAACTCCGTGACGCTTTAAAGGCAAACAGCGATAACCGTTTTGCGCAGCAACAAGCTTACTATCTGGCACGAGCTGAAGTGGATGTAAAAAATCAGCGTATAACCTTATTAGATAAAGATAACCAGGTGCTGGTATTACAACGTGATCTGTACGAGCAAGATGCACAGCAAAACAGGTTATTAGTGTTGGTATTAGGTGCCATTGTATTGTTGGCCAGTGTTTTGGCCTACCGAGGCATGACTGGGCGCTACCGCTTTAAAAAGATTGCCGAGTACGACCAGCTTACCGGGATAAGTAACCGTTATCACTTTAATAAACAGGCGCGCCTGGCACTGCAGTATTGCGAGCAAAATGCTAAACCGGTGGCGGTAATACTGTTTGATTTAGACCACTTTAAACAAATTAACGATTTACATGGCCACGCCGCAGGGGACTGGGCACTGCAGGCGGTGGTAAAGACCTGCCGAAACTTTATGCGTAATAACGACGTGTTCGGCCGCATTGGCGGAGAGGAGTTTGCGGTGTTGCTGCCAGGCTGTCAAACCGACAAAGCCGCGCTTTTGGCCGAGATTTGCCGCGATGCCATTGCCAGCATAGATTGCAGCGACAGTGGTTTTGACTTTGTGCTTACCGCCAGCTTTGGCGTGAGTGGCTCAGGCACCTCTGGCTATATACTAAAACAGCTGCTGAGCGATGCCGATAATGCCATGTACCAGGCTAAAGCAACCGGGCGCAATACCGTAATGGCCTTTAGCAACTAAAAGCGCCGTCAGCGTTTTGTCTGCTGGCGTAATGGGTTAGAATTTGCTGCAACCGTATTTCAGGGAGCAGGCGCATGGCGCAAACCTTAACATCACTTATGCCGGACGGCGATTTTCTTGCACTTACTTTAGCCAACCCCGATGGACTGGCACCGGCACAGTTTACTCTGGCTGACGGCACCGAAGTCAGCATTTGGGACACCGGTGTAATTTGTTTTGAACCCGCCCAGCCGGGCAATAAAGACATCGTCTTATCCTGTGGCGTACACGGCAATGAAACGGCGCCCATTGAAATATGCGCCGAGCTGGTGCAACAGCTGTTAGCAGGAAAACGAGCACTAAAACACCGTTTGCTGGTGCTGTTTGGTAACCCTGCGGCGATTAATGCCGGTACCCGCGAAATTACTGAAAACCTCAACCGGTTATTTTCTGGTCATCACAGCATGGGCGCCGGGTTAATTAACGCCGAGCGCAAGCGTGCCAAGGCTTTGGAAGACTATGTTAGCCGCTTTTACGAAGCGTCACGCGTAACTAACTCGGTGCCGCGTAACCGTTATTTGTATGATTTACACACCGCCATTCGCGGGTCACGCTTTGAGAAATTCGCCGTTTATCCGTTCTTACACGATAAGCCGTGGCAAAAAGCCGAGTTTGAATTTTTACAGGCCTGTGATGTCACCACCGTGCTGTTAATGCAAACGCCGGCGTCAACCTTTAGCTACTATGCCTCTAACAGCCACGGCGCTGATGCCTTTACCATTGAGCTGGGTAAAGTACAGCCTTTTGGCAAAAACGACATGAGCCGCTTTGCCAAAGCACGCGAGGCGATACATCAGCTGGTAAGCCATGACAGTGTGCAAACCATGCCTTTTGACGAGCAGCAGTTTCACTTGTATCAGGTATACCGCGCCATTAATAAGCAAACGCAGGCGTTTAAGCTGCACTTTGCTGATGATGTAGAAAACTTTACCGCTTATCCGGTGGGGACTTTGCTGGCAACAGACGGTGACACAGAATACCGGGTAGAGCGCGAAGGTGAGGCGATTATCTTCCCTAATGCTAAAGTCGCTATCGGTCAGCGCGCCATGTTAATGGTGGTGCCAACGACAGTGGCGCATAACCTGGCCTAAGACTGTGGAGGGCTGCAAATAGCGGCAAACTGGCTTAAGAGTAAATTTATGCTGACAGTCGCTGTGGCCTGACCCTGTGGTAATAGGTTGCTTTGGTTGCAATGCAGTTTACGTAAAGGTAAAGTTGCCGCCGATAACAAACAGAACAAACCGGTGCAGGGCAATACACTGCACAAAACGGGGAGCGCGGCAAAGCCGCTATACTGAGTGCCTGTGATAATAAGTACCAGTGAAAATAAGTACCAGTGCGGCGGGGTAATTCCTCGCCAGCGGTACTGACCACATGTCTAACACGTATAACAAACAAGAGACACCCTATGACTAACCCAAATAACGCCACCATCACCACGGTGCACACTGCAGAATTTACTGCCGGTGATGCGTTAAAAATTCCGACGCTGCGTATCCTGCGTGATGATGGCAGCCTGTATGAAGGCGCCGTTGCACCAGATCTGGACAAAGCCACTGCGCTAAAGATGTACGACACCATGGTATTTATCCGGGTGTTGGACGAGCGTATGCTGGCCGCGCAGCGTCAGGGCCGTATCAGCTTTTATATGCAGTGTTTAGGTGAAGAAGCCGCAACAGTAGGCAGTGCCGCCGCGCTGGACGACAAAGACATGATTATGGCGCAGTACCGCGAACAAGGGGCGCTGAGGTATCGTGGCTTTACGCTGGAACAGTTTATGAACCAGCTGTTCTCTAACGAGAAAGATTTGGGTAAAGGCCGCCAGATGCCAGTGCATTATGGCAGCAAAGACATTTACTACATGACCATCTCATCGCCGCTGGGCACACAAATTCCGCAGGCCAGTGGTTATGCCTATGCGCAAAAGCTGCGTGGTCTGAACAACACCACCATCTGTTACTTCGGCGAGGGTGCGGCCTCTGAGGGGGATTTCCACGCTGGCCTGAATATGGCGGCGGTGCACAAAGCGCCGGTGATTTTTTTCTGCCGTAACAACGGTTACGCCATTTCTACCCCGGCGAATGAACAGTTTGTTGGTGACGGTATCGCTTGTCGCGCTGTGGGGTATGGTATGAAAGCGCTGCGGGTTGATGGTGCCGATATTTTAGCGGTATACCACGCAACCAAGATGGCACGCGAGCATGCACTGGCTACCAACGAGCCGGTATTAATTGAATCTATCGCCTATCGTTTAGGTGCCCATTCATCGTCTGATGACCCCAGCGGCTACCGCTCGAAAGAGGAAGAAGAAAAGTGGCGGCAAAACGACCCTATTTCGCGCTACCGCTTATGGCTGATTGAGAAAGGCTGGCTCAATGATGCTGACGACAAAGCCACTATCGAAAAGCTGCGCACCGAGATTTTGGATGCCTTAAAAGTGGCGGAAAAAGTGGCCAAGCCAGGCATTGAGCACTTAATTTCAGATGTGTACGCCGAGCCTATTCCGGCCTTACAACAACAATTAGATGAGTTAAAAGCGCATATCCGTAAATATCCGGATGCGTATCCGGTAACGGCGGGGAGATTAGACTAATGGCAAAAATGAATATGTTGCAGGCCATTAATAATGCGCTGGATTTAGCCATGGCCAAAGATGATGGTGTGGTATGTTTTGGTGAAGACGTTGGCCATTTTGGTGGCGTATTTCGTGCCACCAGCAAGCTGCAGGAAAAATACGGCAAAGCGCGCTGCTTTAATACGCCGTTAACCGAGCAAGGTATTGCCGGTTTTGCTAACGGTATGGCGGCACAGGGCATGAAACCGGTGGCAGAAATACAGTTTGCCGATTACATCTTTCCGGCCTTTGACCAGATCGTTAACGAAACGGCGAAGTTCCGCTATCGCTCGGGTAATGAGTTCAATGTCGGCGGTATTGTATTTCGCAGCCCCTACGGCGGCGGTATTGCCGGTGGCCATTACCACAGCCAGTCTCCTGAAGCGTACTTTGCCCACACGCCGGGGTTAAAAGTGGTGATCCCGCGTGACCCTTATCAGGCCAAAGGTTTACTGTTAGCGGCTATTGCCGATCCGGATCCGGTGATTTTCTTCGAGCCGAAAAAGCTGTATCGCGCCTCTACTGGCGAAGTGCCGGAAGACTACTACGAGATTGAGCTGGGCAAAGCCGAAGTGACACAGCAAGGTAAAGATGTCACTGTGCTGGCCTGGGGCGCGCAGATGGAAATCGTGCAAAAAGCGGTAGAAATGGCAGAGAAAGAAGGGGTGTCCTGTGAAGTGATCGATCTTCGCAGCATACTGCCGTGGGATGCCGATACGGTAGCCGAGTCAGTGAAGAAAACCGGCCGGTTAGTGATTAACCACGAAGCGCCGTTAACCGGCGGCTTTGCCGGCGAAATTGCCGCGACTATCCAGAAAATGTGCTTTTTACACCTGGAAAGCCCGATTGAGCGGGTCTGTGGTTTAGACACACCGTACCCGCTGGCACTGGAAAAAGAATACGTGGCCGATCATTTAAAAACTTACGAAGCCATTATGCGCTCGGTTAACTTCTAACGGAGGCAGAGATGAAAAAAGATTTTATTCTGCCGGATATCGGTGAAGGCATCGTTGAGTGTGAGATTGTCGAGTGGCTGGTCGCCGAGGGCGATACCATTAAAGAAGACCAACCGGTATGCGATGTGATGACCGACAAAGCGCTGGTGCAAATACCGGCGGTGCATGATGGTATCGTCAGTAAGCTGTATTACGCCAAAGGCGATATTGCCAAAGTGCATGCGCCACTGTTTGAAATGCAGCTGGCCGGCAGCGCTGCGACAACGCCGGAAGCGAAACAACAAGCTGTTGCGGCTAACGCAGCTGCAGCTGCGCCTGTAGCATCGGGTGCTGCCAGCGAAGACTTTATTTTACCTGACATTGGTGAGGGTATCGTCGAGTGTGAAATTGTCGACTGGCTGGTCAAAGAAGGCGATGACATCGTTGAAGACCAACCGGTGTGCGATGTGATGACCGATAAAGCGCTGGTGCAAATACCGGCCAAGTACTCTGGTAAAGTCACTAAGCTGTATTATGCCAAGGGTGATATTGCCAAGGTGCACTCTCCGCTATTTGCTATGAGCCATGCCGGTACTGCGGCGGCGCAGCCTGCGCAGCAAACGGTTACGGCTTCAGTTGCCACGCAAACTACTTCTGCGCCAGCCGCTGTTACACCGGCAGCTCAGGGCAAGGCACTGGCCAGTCCGGCGGTACGCCGTTTAGCCCGTGAGCTGAATATCGATTTAAGCAAGGTGCGTGGCAGTGGCGATAAAGGCCGGGTGTACAAAGAAGATGTACGCGCTTTTGCTGAAGGTAAAACCGCTGTTGCTGCACCTGTGGCGAAACCGGCTGCGCAGCAGGCGAAAGCTGCCGCGCCGATGATGGCAACCGGCGGTAGCCGGGTTGAGCCAATTAAAGGCATTAAAGCGGCAATGGCACGACAGATGGTAGAATCGGTATCAACCATACCGCACTTTACCTACTGCGAAGAGATTGATTTAACGGAGCTGATTGCACTGCGCTTAAGCTTAAAAGAACAATACGCCAAGCAGGGTGTAAAACTGACCATGATGCCGTTTTTTATTAAGGCATTGTCGCTGGCCATTAAGCAATTCCCCATCATGAACAGCCAGGTTAACAGCGATTGCACTGAACTGACCTATTTTGATGATCATAATATCGGCATTGCGGTCGATTCAAAAGTCGGGCTGTTAGTGCCTAACATTAAAGGCTGTCAGAGTAAGTCGATTGTCGATATTGCTAACGAGTTAACCCGTTTAACCGAGCAGGCACGCGAAGGCCGCGTGAGCCCGGCCGATTTAAAAGGCGGTACTATCAGTATTTCCAATATCGGCGCTTTAGGCGGTACGGTGGCTACGCCGATTATCAATAAACCTGAAGTGGCAATCGTGGCACTGGGTAAGGTGCAGGCGCTACCGCGCTTTAATGCCAAAGGCGAAGTAGAGGCGCGGCAGCTGATGCAAATAAGCTGGTCGGGCGATCATCGCGTGATTGATGGTGGCACCATAGCGCGCTTTACCAATCTGTGGAAGCAATACCTGGAGCAGCCAGCCAGTATGTTGCTGACAATGCAATAAGCTGTTGTATTAAGCTGTCGTATAACTTGGCAGCCTGATGGCTTTCTGATAAAACCCACTCATTGCAGTGGGTTTTTTGTTTAAGGGCACGGATGTACGAATTTGATGATTTGCGGGTGTTAGTGCAGGCACACAGCCCGCTGATAGTTATTGAAAGCTATGAAGAGCCGCGTGCGTTGATGCTGATAAAACGCCTGGCGGTGAATTTGATGCGGCCGGTATTTAAATGGACCATTACCGACGGCCTGCAGCGGCTTGACAGCGAGCAGGGCGCGCAGGCGTTTAATGCTGACCCGACCAACCTGCTTGCACAAATTAAAGGCACCCGTAACAGCGGCATTTATGTGTTATGTGATTTTCATCCGTTTTTAGCCGAGCCTAAGCATGTGCGCTACATCAAAGAAATTGCCCAGGCGCATGAGCAATCAGGCCATACCCTGATTTTACTCAGCCATGCTATAAGTATTCCGCCTGAGCTAAGCAGGTTATGTTATCGCTTTGAGTTAAGTTTGCCATCTGATCAGCAAATTCGCCAATTAGTGCACGAGATGGCCGATAGCTACGCCGCCAAAACCGGTATGCTGGCAGAGCTGACGGCTGAAAATGTGGCGCTGTTGGTACAAAATTTACGCGGTTTAACCTTTGATGAGGTAAAACGGCTGGCGTATAAAGCAATAGCGGACGATGGTGCTGTGACCAAAGCTGACATTCCGCGCATTAACCGGGCGAAATTTAGTTTGTTGCAAACCGATGGTGTATTAAGCCAGGTGTTTGATAGCGCCAGTTTTGCCAATGTCATTGGCCTGACCAATTTAAAACAGTGGATAGCCCAGCGCCAGCAGGCTTTTCTGGAGCAAGCCCCGATTGATAAGGCTAAGGATACGCCCAAAGGCCTGTTGTTAACCGGCGTGCAGGGGACGGGGAAAAGTTTGGCTGCCAAAGCCATAGCAGGCAGCTGGCATTTACCGTTATTAAGGCTAGATATGGCGGCACTGTACAACAAGTACATCGGTGAAACCGAAAAGAACCTGACGCAAGCGCTGGCACTGGCTGATGCTATGTCGCCCTGCGTGTTGTGGATAGATGAAATAGAAAAAGGCCTCTCCTCTGGCGATAATGACAATGGCGTGTCGCGCCGTTTGCTTGGCAGCTTTTTAACCTGGTTGTCAGAACGCAAATCACAGGTGTTTCTGGTGGCTACAGCGAATAATATTCATGATTTAGCGCCGGAGCTGCTGCGAAAAGGCCGCTTTGACGAAATCTTTTTTGTCGATTTACCCACCGAGCAGGAGTGTATGCAGTTACTGCAGTTGCACCTGGCAAAGCGACAAATGTCTCTGAGCGATACAGAGTTAAGTTCAGCGTTACCGCTGTGCCGTGGTTTTTCTGGTGCTGAGCTGGAGCAGGCAGTGGTCGGCGCCGGTTATCGGGCCCGCGCCAGTGGCAGTGCGTTTAGTCTGGCGCACCTGATGGACGAACTAGCCGCAACGCAGCCACTATCGGTAGTAATGGCAGAGCAGGTCAGCGCCTTGCGACAATGGGCGCAGTCACGCTGTGTAAAGGCCTGATTATGCAATACAAGAATCAGCTGCGTAATTTTTATATTCCTGAAGAGCAGTCGATTTACCTGCTCAATACCAACGATGCCAAAAAACTGAAAGACTGGGTAGCGCTATGTATTTCAGAGCTTGAAAAGCTTGGCTATAAAGATATCGCGCTGATAGGCAAGGGCGCTTATGGGTTTGCCTTCGCCGGGCTGGATGCCAGTGACCAAAGCTGTGTGTTTAAATTCTCCCGTATTAATCTGCCGCAGCATATCCAGGAGCGGCTGGCAGATGAAGCCTATATGTTATCGCAGGTGCAACACCCCAATGTGCCGCGTTACATCACCTATCAGGTGGTAAAAAAGCAGGGTATTTTGATGATGCAGCGTGCCAGCGGCATCGATTTAGAGCAATACAGCCTGCAGCATGGGCGGCTGTCTGCCAGGCTAATTATTGATATTGCCTGTCAGCTGGCAGATGTATTGCTGTTTTTGCGCCGTTATCACAAAGACGGCGAATTACAGCCAATAGTGCATGGCGATATAAAACCGTCCAATCTGGTGTTTGATAGCCAAACAGGCCGTATCAGTCTGATCGATTGGGGCTCGTCGGTCTTTGCTCAGCTGGATGCTCATGGGCAGTATTTATCCAATAATGTCATGCAGTTGATGTCGGCTGATCTGCAAAGCTCGAATGCCCGCATGGGCGACGTGTATTTTATCGGCGCTGAGCAGCGCAGCGGCGCCTTGTCCAGCACACGTTTTGACGAGCAGGGCGTAGCAGGGACCTTGTATGCACTTGCCTCAGGCCAGTCTTGCCGCTTTGGCCGTAAAGCCATACCAGCGCGTAGTTTAGGCTTGCCAGTAGAGTTTGCCACTATGCTTGACAGCATGTTGGCCGATGATCCGCAGCTACGTGCGCAGGCCGGCGACTACTTTTTGCAGCAGATGCCCAGGCTAAAACAACTGGTATTGCCCGATATTGCGTTATTTGACGACACGCCCTTGCTGCCGGTGTGGGTAAGCCCGCAACTGCGTGAGCTGGATACCGTAGTGTATTCGTCACGCAAATCCTTTTTACGTGAGCACAGTGAGGAAGATGGTATTGCTTATGTCGACGATGTGCAGTTGGAGCGCTATTACAAAAACTACTTAGAGGGTATGGGCGAAACCGAAAAAGCCTTTGTGGCCGCAGTAAGTCGCCTGGCGCGTTATCCTGTGGTAGGCGGCCTGGCGATCCACTGGCAAGCCAATGGTGTTTATATTGACAGCAGCCTGAATTTATATGACCACAAACTGTCGCGCTCTTTTGCTTTGTCGGTTAACAATGTGGTGACGCTGGCGCGGGCTATTGCCAAGGTGGGTATTTTTAAAGCCTGTTTGTTTAATGCCCGTAATACCATTCATATTAGCCGTGACTCAACTGACTCGCCCTTTATACCGCCGGCTGATGCGGTGATCCCATATCAGCTGGCACCGGTGTTAAGCACCGAAGATGCCAGCAAACAGCATTCTTATTTTGAAGATGGTAAAGATCCCGATGAGCAGTTAATTCTGCCCGATGCGATTATGGATGATATCGCTAAGTTAAACCTTATTCGCCATACCGGCTGTATTATTTTTGAAGTCACCAGTTTGTATATGAAGATCCACAGTTATTACCGCCTGTTAGACCCGCAGGCTGAACCCGAGTTTGCCCGTTTGCTGCAGTCAATCTTAAGCAAGGTGTCACTGATCAGTGGTGAGGGCGTTGGTGGCTTTATGAAGTTACCGTTTAAAGATACCCGCTTTTTCAGCCACCAGGCTCAGCAAGCACAATGCTTTTATCCTGCGAATCCGCTGAAACTGGTCGGTGCTGTGGCTAAGACTGATTAATCTTTGCGCAATGTTGGCGTTGTCTGGGCTGACAAGGCAATAAATACGCCGCATGGGCTAAAACTTTGCCGTCAGGGAGTTTAATTTCGCAGCTAAAACGAGTAATGTACGGCTTTAGGTTTTAACCAGAAATCCATAATTCATGTCGAGTGAAAAAACTGCGTTGTACCGTTTGCTGCAGCAGCAAGCACAAGCTCTGATTGAGCAGGAAACCGATCTTATTGCCAATATGGCGAATCTTAGTGCACTACTTTTTAATAACCTGCCTGATTTAAATTGGGCTGGTTTTTACATTATGCGCGACGGTGAATTAGTACTAGGGCCATTTCAGGGCCAGGTTGCCTGTGTACGTATTCCGGTAGGCAAGGGCGTATGTGGCACGGCCGTGGCGACAGGCCAGGTACAATTGGTGAAAGATGTGCATGAATTTCCAGGCCACATTGCCTGTGATGCTGCCAGTAATTCGGAAATTGTATTGCCGCTTCGTCATCAGGGCGACATTATTGCCGTACTGGATATTGACAGCCCAAGCCTGGCAAGGTTTGACAGCGAAGATCAGGCTGGATTAGAACAGCTGATTAGCGTTTTTGAGCAGCATCTGGCAAAAACATTATGAAAGACAGTATCTCCATTCACGATTATTTATTCGATGTAGCGGATATCGGTGACTGGGAAGGCGATGAAGAGCTGGTTACCGACAAGGTTAACAGTGTCTATCATGCTGTCTGGCAGTCACTGCCGGATGATATCAGTGTTGACCAGGTAGATTATCTGCTACCGGCGATTTGGGATCAGTTGCGCGGCGGCACTGTGCTGCTGGAAGCTGATGAAGACGAATTAATTGATTGGGCTTTGGCATTTGTACGCCAACAGCTGGACGACGGTATACCGGACGCGGATACCATAGATGAAGAAGAGTGAAGCGTTAATGACCACCCCAACTGAACAAGCTGTTAAAGCAAGCAACGTGAAAGAAGTTCTAGCCTATCTGGTACAGCGCTTTCCGGCCTGCTTTAGCGAAAATGGTACAGCCAAGCCGTTAAAAATAGGCATATTTCAGGACTTAGCCGAGCGGCTGCAAGACGACAGTGTCGTGAGCAAAACCCAATTACGCCAGGCGCTTAGGGTGTACACCTCAAGCTGGCGTTATCTGGAAGCAACGACCGAAGGCGCAGCTCGCATTGATTTAGACGGCAATGCCGGCGATTTGATTGACGCTTCTCAAGCAGAACATGCTGCCAAAACACTGGAAGAAAGTAAGGCTAAAGCAGCTGAAAAGCGTAAGGCTAAAATAGCCGAAGCCAAGGCGACTGCTGCAGCAAAAGCTGGCGTTGCAAAACCTGCTTACAAAAAAAATCCGAACAAAAAAGCCAATAGCCCCTCTAAAGGCACTAAGGTTAACCAGAAAGCTGAACCAGCTGTCGCTGTGCCTGCCCAAGCTACCAAAGCAGTTACGCCGGTAGCACCGGGATCTGTGGTAGTAGGTGCCAAGGTGTTACTTAAGCTGGGCCAAAACCCGATGCCTGCTACCGTGCTGGAGATCAGTAAAGACGATGTGACCGTACAACTGGGTTCTGGTATGGTGATTAAAACCCGTCAGGATAGTTTGTATCAGGCCTGACTAACGCAGAGTAGCTTATGAAAAGATTATCAGTACTTGCCACCGCCGTTATTGCTGTATTTAGCCTGAATTCGGTTGCTACCGAGCAAGCCGCACCTTCGGTGTTGCCGGTAATCAGCCAGGATGTACAGCATGCTACTGCCAGTAAGAGGATTACGGCGTTATTCACCCGTGGCCACTACAACAGCGTGCAGCTTGACGACGAGTTATCATCCAGGATGTTTGATACCTATCTGAAAAACCTGGATTTTTATCGCAATGTATTGATGAAATCTGATGTTGCTACTTTCGAGCAGTATCGTGACCAGTTTGATGATGCGATTAATAAAGGCAATTTAAACTTTGCCTTTGACATGTTTAACTTTACCTTAAAACGTCGCGCAGAACGTTTTGATTATGCGCTGGCGTTATTGGAAAAAGGCTTCGACTTCACAGCAGACGATACTTATGTTTACGACCGTGAAGGTGCCGAATGGCCAGCTAACCAGGCTGAGCTTGACGAGCTGTGGCGCCAGCGGGTGAAGTTTGATGCGTTAAATCTGAAATTGGCAGGGAAAACCCCTGAAGAAACCAAAGAGATCCTGACTAAGCGCTACCGTAATACGCAAAAACGTTTAACTCAGACTGAAAGCGAAGATGTGTTTCAGTTAATCATGAACTCTTTTGCCCGCAGTATTGAAGCGCACACGTCTTATCTTTCACCGCGTAACGCTGACCGTTTCCAACAGGAAATGAACCTGTCGCTGGAAGGCATCGGGGCTGTGCTGCGCGCAGATGAAGACTACACCGTGATTCAAAGCCTGGTACCGGGCGGCCCGGCGGACCTGACGCAAAAATTGAAGCCAAAAGATAAGATTATTGGCGTGGCCCAGGATAAAGCCGAGTTTGTTGATGTTATCGGCTGGCGTCTCGATGATGTTGTTGATCTGATTAAAGGCCCCAAAGGGAGCACAGTCAGGTTGCAAGTGGTTGGCGCCAACGACATTGGTTCCAGTCAGGCACAAGTTATTAGCATAGTGCGCGATAAAATCCGTCTGGAAGACCGTGCCGCTAAGGCCGAAGTATTTAAGCCTCAACTGTCTGAGCTGGATCAGAAAATTGGCGTCATTAGCATTCCTGGCTTTTATAACAATCTGGCCGAAGATGTGAAAAAGCTGTTGGTTGAGCTAAAAGACAGCAAAGTTGACGGTATTATTGTTGATTTACGCGGCAACGGTGGCGGCTCACTGCAGGAGGCCACACTGTTAACCGGTCTGTTTATCGACAGCGGACCTGTGGTGCAAATACGTGAAGGTGATGGCAAAGTATCGGTATCACAGGATAACGATGGCCTGAGCTATTATGACGGCCCGCTGACGGTGATGGTAGACCGCTACAGTGCCTCTGCATCAGAGATTTTTGCCGCGGCCATGCAGGATTATGGCCGCGCCCTGGTCGTGGGTGAGCAAACCTTTGGTAAAGGTACTGTGCAGCAACACCGTGGCTTAGGTCGCATCTATGATATGTTTGACAACCCGCTGGGTAGCGTGCAATACACTATTGCCAAATTTTACCGTATTAACGGTGGCAGCACGCAGCACAAAGGCGTGATACCGGACATTCAGTTTCCGACAGCTATCGATCCTGCCGAGTGGGGCGAGAGTAAAGAAGAGTTTGCGTTACCCTGGGATTCTATCGATGCCGCTCGCTACAGCAGTCTGAATGATATCAGCACTGTGGTGCCGGTTTTGCGCGAAAAGCATCATGCCCGTATCGCGGTCGAGCCGGAGTTTCAGTATTTGCTGAGCGATATTGCAGAGTACAAGCAGCAGATAGATGACAAAACGGTGTCATTAAAAGAAGCTGAGCGTATTGCTGAGCGCGATAAAAACAAAGCGCAGCAGCTGGCGCGAGCCAATGAGCGGCTGAAACGCTTTGGTATGCCGGCAGTGACGTCGTTGGACGATGTACCTGAGAAGCTGGAAAAAATAGATCCGTTTTTAGAAGAAGCCGCCAATATCACGGCTGATTTTAAAATGGTTAGCCGGTTGGCAAAAAAATAGTAAGCAGGGTTTCTCTGACACCAAAAGGCGGTATTATTACCGCCTTTTGTTAATTTGTATTAATACATAATAATTATAAAGGTTAACTATGGCGACACGTGGTGAGTTTTCTTCGCGGCTGGGCTTTATTCTGGCTGCCTCGGGTTCTGCAGTAGGCTTGGGCAATATTTGGGGCTTTCCGGCGCAGGTAGCCAGTAATGGTGGCGCCGCCTTTGTGCTGATGTATCTTATTCTGGCATTTTTATTAGCCTATCCGGTATTGATGGCTGAGTTACTTATTGGCCGGGCAACTAAATCGAATGTCGTGGATGCGCTGGGCCAGGTATCCCGTGGCTTTAGTGGCCGGCTGGTTGGTTTTTGGGGCATTATCACCGTTTCATTGATCCTGGCATTTTATGGCATTGTTGGCGGCTGGATGTTGTCGCACACTCTCGAAGCCTTGGTGAAACTGGCTGGCATGGAGCAACTTGCGCAGTGGTTGGTGGCCTTTTCTACCGAGCGTAATTTGCTGTTTTGCGCCGTGTTTATGCTGTTAACCGTTGGTATTGTCAGTGGTGGTGTAGTCAATGGTATCGAGCGCTGGTCTGTGCGTCTTATGCCTACCTTGTTTGTTATTATGTTACTGCTATTTGGCTATGTTATGACGCAACAAGGCGCTTTAGAGGGATTAAAGGTATACCTGCTACCGGATTTTAGCCAGGCGTTAAATCCTGACTTACTGATAAGCGCTATGGGACAGGCGTTTTTCTCGATGTCGCTGGGTGTAGGCACCATGCTGATCTATGGCTCTTATGTTAGTCATAGCGAGAATTTACCCCGGCTTGGTGCTGCCGTATCTCTGGTGGATATTGGTGTAGCTGTGCTGGCGGGCTTGCTAATTATCCCGGCGATGTACGTGGCTCTGCACAATGGCGTACAAATTTTTGCTGAAGATGGCAAGTTACTGGCCGAAGATACACTGATTTTTACCGTGTTACCGTCGCTATTTTCTGCCATGGGATTTGTCGGTACGCTGGTTGCGTTAGCGTTCTTTCTGTTAATGTCGATAGCGGCGTTAACATCATCAATTTCAATGTTAGAAGTGCCGGTATCTTATGTGGTTGAAAAGCATCAGATGCAACGCATAAAAGCGGTGTGGTTAATTGCTGCTGCTATTTTGGCACTAAGCTGTATTATTATTTTGAATTTCGAGGCACTGTTTGGCTTTGTAATTGCCCTGACGACCCGTTACAGCCAGCCACTGCTGGGCTTAATGCTGTGCCTGTTTGCTGGCTGGGTTTGGCGGCGTAATGAAATTTTACAAGAGTTAAAACTGGGCGATGCGGGTGCCGAGCATAGTCTGTTCTGGCGCATTTGGCCCTGGTACGTTAAATTTGTCTGTCCATTAATCATCGTATTAATGTTCTATCGTTCGTTGTAAGCCGCTCTGAGCTGACAATTATTATTACAATGACATAAAAGGCGCGATGGCGCCTTTTGCTAATCGGAGCTTGTTGATGTCTGAAAAACAACCCAGCTTTTTTGATGCAGCCTTACCACTTTTTGTTTTGATTGCGCTGTTATCGGCTTCTGTTTATTTGTTTGGTGATAACTCATCTTATGGCCCTAATCAGATTGCACTGTTTTTAGCCACTGCGGTGGCGGTGGTTATTGGCCTGAAGAATGGTTACCGTTGGTCGGTAATGGAAAAAGCCATGGTAAAAGGCATTTCATTGTCGCTGGGCGCAGTGTTAATTCTGCTGTCGGTAGGTGCGCTAATCGGCACCTGGATGCTGTCAGGTACAGTGCCAACGTTAATTTATTATGGTTTGCAGGTGTTAAGCCCCAGTTGGTTTTATGCCGCCAGCTGTATACTGTGCGGTATAGTCGCGATGAGTATCGGCAGCTCCTGGACTACAGCCGCTACCATAGGGGTTGCTCTGATTGGCGTGGCGAGTGGCCTGGGGTTATCACCCGCCATTACTGCTGGTGCAATAGTCTCTGGCGCGTATTTTGGCGATAAATTATCACCGCTGAGTGAAACTACCAACCTGGCACCTGCCGTTGCCGGTGCTGAGCTGTTCGACCATATCCGTCATATGCTGTGGACCACAGTACCAAGCTATGCGCTTGCCCTGGTCTTGTTCACTATTATTGGCTTCAATTCTGATGTAACGGCCGATTTAGCCCGTATTGATGAAATTACCCGGGTGCTGGAAGCTAACTTTTCGATTAGTGTGATCTCGTTAGTGCCACTGTTTGTGTTACTTGCGATGGCGGTAAAAAAGGTACCTGCGTTTCCTACTGTGTTTATCGGGGCTTTGCTTGGTGGTATTTGGGCGGTGATATTCCAACAAGATTTGTTAAGCCGTTTAATTGAAAAAGACGTAGCCGCTGCACTGGGCATTACCAAACTTATTTGGCACACACTGCATGCCGGCTTTAGTGTTGATACCGGTAATGCCAGCCTGAATGAGCTGCTTAGCGGTGGCGGTATGGCAAGCATGTTAAATACTATTTGGTTAGTATTTAGTGCCATGATGTTTGGCGCTACCATCGAAAAAATTGGTCTGTTACGTAAGTTTGTCGGTTCTATTTTATACTTCGCCCGCAGTACAGGTTCACTGATCACCAGCACTATCGCCACCTGTTTTGCTACTAATGTACTGACTGCTGACCAATATATGTCGATTGTAATGCCAGGTCGAATGTTCAAAGAAGAGTACGAGCGGCGTAACCTGGCGCCAGTAAACTTATCCCGTACGCTGGAAGATGGTGGCACCATAACCAGCCCGCTGATCCCATGGAACACTTGTGGTGCTTACATGCACAGCGTGTTGCAGGTGAGCCCGTTGGACTATGCTCCCTATGCGTTCTTCAACCTGATAAACCCGGTGTTGGCGATTATTTACGCCTACTGTGGTATTAAAATTTTAAAACTGAGCCCGCCGGAGTCAGTGTTAAAAGAGATGGCCGGCAAGGCTTGAACTGACATATTACGGTAAAACCAAAAGCCTGCATTCGTCAGGCTTTTTTATCACTATAATAATTTAACGTTCGATAATTAAGATCGACAATAACCGCAGGAAATCCCATGTCGCAGTCCAATCAGCGCCGAGTATCAAAGTCCCGTCACGATTATCAAAGCCCGGCTTTTTCTATCGATAGCGTTGACCTGACGTTTGAGTTAGACCCAAAGGCTACCCGGGTGACTGCTATTATGCAGGTTAAACGCTTGCGTGATAATGAGCCGCTGCGGCTTGATGGACAGCAGCTCAAGCTGGTCAGTGTCGCTGTGGATGAGATACCACTTGGCAATACTCAGTATCAATTGGATGATGAGAGTCTGACATTAGCCGTTTTACCTGACGAATGCCGTCTGACTATCGTGACGTTGATAGCACCAGAGCAGAATACTGCACTGGAGGGGTTGTATCTTGCGGGGACGACCTATTGCACCCAGTGCGAAGCAGAGGGGTTTCGTCGGATCAGTTATTTTCTTGATCGACCCGATGTGCTGACACAGTACAGCGTGACGATTATTGCCGATGCTGAGCAGTATCCTCATTTATTATCAAATGGTAACAAAATAGCCGAGCATATTGATCCACAGGGACGGCGGGTGGTGCGCTGGCACGATCCTTTTCCTAAACCCTGTTACTTATTTGCGCTGGTTGCGGGCGACTTTGATATGTTGCAAGACCAGTTCTGCACGCAATCAGGCCGTAATGTCAGTTTGCAGCTGTATGTCGACAAAGGCCAAGGCGACAGAGGGCATTTCGCCTTGGCGGCTTTGAAGCGGGCCATGGCATGGGATGAACAGCGGTTTAATCTTGAATATGATTTAGATGTATATATGGTCGTGGCGGTCGACTTTTTTAATATGGGCGCCATGGAAAACAAAGGCCTGAACGTCTTTAACAGCAAATATGTACTGGCGGATGCGGCGACGGCAACGGATCGTGATTACTTTAATATCGAATCCATTATTGGCCACGAGTACTTTCACAACTGGACCGGCAACAGAGTGACGTGTCGTGACTGGTTTCAGCTGAGCTTAAAAGAAGGACTGACGGTATTTCGCGATCAGGAGTTTAGCGCTGATATGAGCTCGCCGACGCTGTGCCGTATCGATGCGATTAAACTGATTAAAACTGCTCAGTTTGCTGAAGATGCCAGCCCGATGGCGCACCCGATCCGCCCGGAACAGGTGCTGGAGATGAATAATTTTTATACTGTGACAGTGTACGATAAAGGTGCCGAGGTTATTCGCATGCTGCAAACCTTGTTGGGCAAACAGGCTTTTGCCGACGGCCTTGCACTGTATTTGCACCGTCATGACGGCCAGGCTGTTACCTGCGATGACTTTTTACAGGCGATGCAAGATGCCAGTGGCGTTAATTTAACCGCTTTTGCCCGTTGGTACAGTCAATCTGGCACACCAGAGCTTAGCGTCAGCCAGCAGTATGACGCTGACACCAAACGATTACGGCTGGCTTTAAAGCAATATACCCCTGCCACGGCTGACCAGACAGAGAAGCAGCCATTAGTATTGCCGGTAAAAGTTGAACTGTTAATTCCCGGTGAAGCCAGCCAGCAGCATTTATTGACACTCACAGAGTCAGCAGCAGAGTTTATTTTTTCAGACATCCATGCTGAGCCGGTCGTTGTATGGCTGGCGCAATTCTCTGCTCCGGTCAAATTACACGTTAACAGCAGTGATGAAGCCTTATTGTATATCGCAACAAAGGCCAGCGATGGTGTCGCGCGATGGGAGGCGATGCAGCAATACTGGAGCCGCCAGATTGCACAGCTGATTACGGGAGAATCCTTAGCGCCTTTATTGCCAGACACCCTGTTTACTCTGTTATCGCAGTTGTTAGTAGCGCCGGGTAATGATAATGCCCTGAGTGCTGAACTATTAACGCTGCCGGACTTTGATACGCTGGCCGAGCAATATGCCGAAATTCCGGTAGACGTCATTATCACCGCACGAAAACAACTATCAATGCAATTAGCCAAACGCTTAGCACCCGCTTTACAGCACTGCTACCAGAGTTTGGGCTGTGAGCCTTACCAGTATCAGCAAGATGCAGTTGGCCGGCGGCGTTTGCGCGCAGTCTGTTTACATTATCTGTCGCTGCTTGGCAGTGAAGAGCTGATCCGTAGCCATTATCACCAAGCAGATAACATGACTGATACGATCTCGGCGCTGCAAGCGGCGCAGCAAGGCTCTCCAGAGTTGTTTGCAAAGCTACTGCAAAGCTTTACTGAGAAATGGTGTCATGATGCGCTGGCAACTGATAAAGCCTTCTCACTGGCGGCAACCGATCCGACTGAACAGGTATTTAGCAATGTCGAGCACATGCTGCAGCATCCGCTATTTAGCTGGCAAAACCCCAACCGGGTAAGAGGGCTGTTTAGTGCCTTTAGTTTACGTAATGCTGAACAATTTCATCGTGCTGATGGCAGGGGATACAAGCTGCTACAGCAAACAGTAGCAAAACTAGACGCTATTAACCCACAAGTCGCCGCACGCCTGGTAACGCCACTATTAAGTTGGCGTCGCTTTGATGCCCAGCGGCAGTTACTCATGCGTCAAACTTTGCAGCAGTTGGCGCAGTTACCTGCTATTAGTAATGATTTGTACGAAAAGGTCAGCAGAAGCCTTAACTGATGCGCCAGTATTTATTCAGTGCCAGCCTCAGCAGTGAGCAATGCGAGGCTTACTACAAAGGGTTTATAAAGTATGTGGTTGTAACGGCAGATAATGGCGAGCGGATCCAACTGCAGTTTCGTCATTTTCGTCGCTATATCGATGCATTGGGCTTTCGCGGTCGCTTTCGGCTGACGGTAACAGAGCAGGGGGCTTTTGTTGCGTTAGAAAAAATTAATTAGAGTAGATACTTTAAACGATATGTTTAATTTTAAGTTTGCACTTATAGTTAATTTGTCCTTTAATTTCATTAATTTATAAATTAAATGCCAGGCATGGCACAAGTGCGTCAAACCGGTAAATAGCTAAAATGACCGAAACTTAAGCGTTAATTGTAAAAACTGAATACAAATCAACAGATTTACGGCAAGGCAGGCCTTGCCTGCAACATGAAATGATGTAATTATTTTAATTAAGTAAGCTGAGCTCGGATCAGTTGGCTAAGCGTTATAACTAGAAAAAACTGAAAAACCTGCAGGGACAGGGGGGGAGATAACACAATGAATAAAAGGTCAATAACCTTTGCTAAGAAACCCTTAGCGGTAGGTGTTGCGTCTGCACTGTTTGCCTTGTCAATGGCGCCGGTGCAAGCAGCATCGTGGACGGTAGGCGACGTAGATATTACGTTCGACTCAACGTTCTCTTACGGCGGCAGCTGGCGTATGGAAGACCGGGACTGGGATACGATCAGTAAGGTAAACCACCCACGTTTTGACTGGACCGGCTATAACGCTGCTACGAATCCAATCTATGCACCTTCGCAAATCTGGCAACAGCCTGGCGCTTATTCAAGTAACGGTGATGCCGGGAATCTGAATTACGACCGCGGCGATATGTTCAGCAGCCTGTTTAAGGGCCTGCATGAATTGTCTATTACTAAAGACAATATTGGCTTATTTACCCGCTTTATGTATTTCTACGACTTTGCCCTGATGGACAAAGAGGGGGCTTATACCAACCCATTGTCTGGCCAGCGCGTTGACCCTTGTGCCGATGATGATGCCCGTGATTTAACCTGCCGTGACGTCCGACTGCTGGATGCTTATGTGTATGGTAACTTCAGTTTTAATGACGGCATGAATCCTGTCACCATTAAAGTGGGACAGCAGGTATTAAGCTGGGGTGAAAGTACGTTTATTCCACATGGTATTAACTCTACGCCAATTGATGTAGGTGTGCTGCGCTCTCCTGGTGCTGACTTAAAAGAAGCCTATATTCCGGTTGGTATGGCGACATTGAACATTGGTTTGACAGAAAACTTGTCAACCGAGATGTTTTATCAGTACGAGTGGGTAAATAGCTATTTGCCAGTGCCAGGCACTTATTTCTCAACCAACGATTTTGCCGGTGAAGGCGGCTATGCGCAGAATGTTCAATTAGGTTTTGCCGGTAACCCCGATATTGATCTGGCTTATTTACTTGGCAGCTTGAATGCTTTGGCGAATGGAGTGGCATCAGGTGCTTTAGATCCTGCTGTGGCGGCACAGGCCTATTTGGCTTATCCAACCAAGGTGACGTTACGTCCGTTTGGCAGTGCTGGTGAGATTGAGCCTGAAGATGGCGGCCAGTATGGTATCAAGTTTGAGTATTTCTCGCCTGATCTAAATGATACTGAGTTTGCGCTGTACTACATGAATTATCATAGCCGCACTCCGGTAATCTCTGGTATTGCCTCTGATTTCTCACAAGTAGGCGCTGACATTGGTCGCTTGGCGGCTATGGCCGCCAGTGGTGGTGTAACCAAAGAAAACATCACACAATTAGCTGCTTTCTCCAAAGCGTTAATTGAATACCCAGAAGACATCAAACTGTACGGGTTTAGCTTTAATACAACCGTTGGTGATACGTCCGTTGCAGGTGAAATTTCATATCGCCAGGATGAACCACTGCAAATTGATGACGTTGAAATTCTGTATGCGGGTATGCCGGAGCAGCTTGCTAATGCCGGTTTACGTCCAGATTTGGCTGGTATTTCACAAATTGGCCGTGACCCACGTTACGGTGAAAAAGTGCAGCCTGGTGATAAAGCAAATGGTTTTATCCTGGCTGACACCTTACAGGCGCAAATGACGTTTACTCATTTAGTTGGCCCTGCGCTGGGTGCAGATAATGTCAGTTTACTTGCTGAAGTTGGTGGTATCCGTATTCAGGACATGCCTGATCAGTCAGTATTGCGGTTAAATGGTCCTAACACTGACCGAAGCGGTGCTCCGCTGTTGAACAGTTCAGGCGTTGCAATCCCTGGTTTGCACACAGGCTTATCAAATGGTGCTGAGACCAATCCGTTTCCAACCGCATCAGCCTGGGGTTACCGTTTACTGGCAAAAATGGATTACAACAACGTATTTGCCGGCGTAAACTTGTCACAGCGTGCGGTATTCTCCCACGACGTTAATGGTATTACGCCAGATCCATTGTTTATGTTCGTTGAAGATCGAAAATCGCTGGCCTATGCCATCAGCTTTGATTACCTGAGCAAGTGGTCGGGTGAAGTTTCATACAACGTATTCTGGGGTGGTCAAGGCACGACCAATAACGTGGCCGACCGCGATTTTATCTCTTTTAACATCAAGTACTCTATTTAAGGGACGAGCACTAATTATGAAAAAACTCACCCTACTTTCATCAGCCATCGCTCTGGTGCTTAGCTGCTCAGCTATGGCTAAAATTAGCCCTGAGCAAGCAGCCAGGCTGGGTAATGACTTAACCCCTATGGGCGCAGAAAAGGCTGCCAATGCGGATGGTTCAATTCCGGCATGGACTGGTGGTATTACCGAAGCGCCAGCCGGATATACTCCAGGAATGCACCATCCGGACCCGTTTAAAGACGACAAGGTATTAGTCACTATTGATAAGTCAAATCTTGATCAATACAAAGCCTTGTTAAGCCCGGGGCAAGTTAAGCTATTTGAAATTTATCCCGATACTTACAAGATGAATATTTATCAAACACGCCGCACAGCGTCTTACCCGCAATATGTGTATGACGCTACCAAAGCTATTGCGACTAAAGCCGAGCTGATTGAAGGCGGTAACGGTATTGTCAACGCGGCCATTGGTATCCCGTTTCCAATTCCGCAAAATGGTTTAGAAGCAATTTGGAACCATTTACTGCGCTTCCGTGGCGTCGCCGCTAGCCGAAACGGTGGCCAGGCAGCGCCGACAGCGGCAGGGGCTTACACCATTATCGGCTTTGATGAGCAAATCATGTTCAAGTATTCAGAGCCTAATGCGACTGCAGAAGCGCTGACAGCTGAGAACATTCTGTTTCGCTTTAAGCAGGGTGTGACCTCACCAGCGCGTTTAGCCGGTACAGCACTGTTAGTGCATGAAACCATGGATCAGGTGAAAACGCCACGTCAGGCCTGGACATATAACACCGGTCAACGTCGGGTTCGTCGTGCACCTAACGTCGCTTATGATGCACCAGGTACCGCATCAGACGGCTTACGTACCACAGATGATTTCGATATGTTTAACGGCTCTCCAGATCGTTACAATTGGGAGTTAAAAGGCAAGCAAGAACTGTATATTCCATATAACAGTTACAAGCTACACAGTAATGACGTTAAGTATGCTGATTTACTGATGGCCGGTCATATTAATCCTGAGTATGTGCGCTGGGAAAAACACCGTGTTTGGGTAGTCGAGGCAACGCTGAAAGAAAATACCCGCCATGTGTATGGTAAGCGCGTGTTTTATATCGACGAAGACAGTTGGCAAATCCATGTTGCTGACCTTTATGACAACCGAAATGAGCTGTATCGGGTCGCGGTTGCACACGGTCTGAACTATTATGAAGTGCCGACACACTGGAGTACGTTAGAGGTTTATCATGACCTTAACTCGCGCCGCTACATTGCTATCGGTCTGGATAACGAAGATAAGATGTATAACTTCTCTGTTAACCTGACAGATGCAGATTTCACGCCTGCAGCACTGCGTCGTGAAGGCACCCGTTAATTTAATAACGGCATAATGACGGTTGGCCTGGTGCCAACCGTTTTTATTTTAATGATTTTTTAGAGTAATAACTCAGACCATGTATAAAACATTCCTCAGTCTGGTGCTGCTACCCACGCTTGTTTGGTCTAATTCAGTGATCAGCGATGACAATAATATGCAGCCTGAAGCAGCTTATCCTGCAGTTTTGGCCGATAAGGCGCTATTAACAGACATTATCAGTGTGGCTGAGCAGCGTCTGGTTGCCGTCGGTGAACGAGGGCATATTTTGCTGTCGGATGACGCAAAAAATTGGCAACAAGCTCAGGTGCCGGTGCGGGCAAATCTGAATAGTGTGTACTTTATTAACAAGCAGCAAGGCTGGGCAGTGGGGCACGATGCCAGTATTTTAATGACGTCAGATGGTGGCTTAAACTGGTCGCTGCAGCATTATGCGCCGCAAAATGACAAGCCGCTGTTCGATATTTACTTTTTTAATGAACAACAGGGTATCGCCGTTGGTGCTTATGGCCTGTTTTACCGCACCACTGATGGTGGTAACAGCTGGCAGATGGAGTTTCAATCAGAGCTTTTAGCCGAAGAAGATCAGGAATATCTGGCCGAGCTTGAAGAGACAGATCCCGAACTTTATCAGATTGAGCTCAGTGCCATACTGCCGCATTTTAACCGTTTGTATGCCGATGGTAATGTATTGTATCTGGTTGGCGAGGCGGGTTTTGTCGCCAAAAGCCTGGATCAGGGCGAAAATTGGCAGCGTTTAGACGAGTTTTACAATGGCTCACTGTTTGACATTACCCGAAGCAGTGGTATGAGCTTAGTAGCGGTGGGCCTGCGTGGGCATGCCTTTCAAAGTTTAGATCAGGGTGTAAGTTGGTCGCAGTTTGAGTTAGATGAGACTGCCACCTTTAATAGCGTGTTCTCTGATGCTGAAAATAGGTTGTTTATTGTAGGTAATGCCGGTGCGTTATGGCTCAGCCGTGATGATGGCAAAACCTTCAGCAATTTATCGCGTGAAGATGGCAAAGCAGTAGTAAATGGCTTGGTATGGAAGGGCCAATTAGTACTGGTAACTGAGACGGGTTTACAAACGATCCAATTAAGCGAACTAGAATAAAATGACGGTAAATCGAATAGTTAATAAGTTTGAGTACGCTCTGTTTCGCCACCGGGCACTAGTGATCCTGGCATTTTTGGCGGCGACCGTATTTTTATTAGTTAAGGCAACCAGTATCAAGCTTGACGCTGCCTTTACTAAAAATATCCCGTTAAAGCATGAATATATGCAGACCTATCTGCGTCACGCGCAGGATTTCGGTGGTGCTAACAATATTCTTATTTCACTGTGTGATGAAAGTGGCGATATTTTTAACGCTAATTTTTTCGACACCTTGCGCCAGGCGCACGATGAATTACTCTACACCCCTGGAGTAGACCGGGTATTGGTAAAATCATTATTCAGTCCAAGTACCCGTTTTGTCGAAGTAGTAGAAGATGGTTTTGCCGGTGGTCCGGTGATCCCGGCTGATTTTGTTGCCGATGATGCTGGCCTGGCTAAAGTAAAAGAGAATACCGAGAAGGCGGGCATCGTTGGCCGCATGGTTGCCGATGATTACAGCTGTGCGATGATTTCAGCACAACTGTTAGAGGTTGACCCTGACACAGGCGAAAAGTTGGACACAATAGCGTTTGCTGCTGCCCTAGAGCAAAACATCCGCGGCAAATATCAGTCTGACTCAATTAGCGTACACATTATTGGTTTTGCCAAAATGGTTGGTGATGTCGCTGACGGTGCGAAAGGCGTATTGTTATTTTTTGCTATCGCCATTGCCGTAACTACTATCATGGTGTTCTTTTTCTGCCGTTCGGTAATGTTAACGATACTGCCGATCGCTTGCTCACTTATTGCTGTCGTTTGGCAAATGGGTTTGCTGTCCGTTATGGGATTTGGTATTGACCCGATGTCCATTCTGGTACCGTTTTTAGTCTTTGCCATTGGCGTAAGCCATGGTGTGCAAATGATTAACTCAACAGGTAAGCGCGTAGCGGCAGGTATGGATGCGAAAACGGCGGCGCAGGCCAGTTTCCGCAAACTGCTAGTGCCTGGAGGTGTGGCACTGCTGTCAGATACTGTTGGCTTTTTAACACTACTGATTATTGAAATCGGCGTGATTCGTGAACTGGCCATTACCGCCAGTTTGGGCGTGGCAGTCATCATTCTGACTAATCTGATTTTATTACCGGTACTAATGTCGTTTGTTCGTTTTAGTCAGCGTTACAAAGATAAGGTCGCGGCACCTTCACCCACCACAGATAAAATATGGTTTGCCTTGTCGGCGTTTGCTACGCGCAAATATGCTGCCGTTATTTTGCTTATTACCGCAGCGCTTTTTGCACTCGGATATATGCAAAGCCAGCAATTAAAAATTGGTGATTTACATGCTGGTGCGCCAGCGCTGCATGAAGACTCCCGATACAACCAGGACACCTTTTTAATTACTGAACGTTATGCCATATCGGTGGATTACCTCAACGTGATGGTTGAAACCATCCCCAGCGCCTGTACTGAGCACGATATTATGGCTCGGATTGATAACTTCCAGTGGTTGATGGAAAACGTTGAGGGCGTGCAGTCGGCTGTATCATTGGCGTCGGTATCAAAATCTATCAATGCCGCTTTTAACGAGGGTAACGTGAAATGGCGGGTACTGCCGCGCAATACCCAGTCTCTGGTTCAGGCGTCTTCACGCGTTGAAACCAGTACTGGCCTGTTAAATGCCGATTGTTCTGTTATGCCGGTAATCTTGTTCTTACAAGACCATAAGGCTGAAACCATAGAACGGGTTGTCGCAGCAGTGAAAAAGTATGGTGCCGAGCTGGGTGATGAGCAAACCCGCTTTATGCTGGCTTCAGGCCCTGCTGGTGTTATGGCAGCGACTAATGAAGCCGTTTCAGCCGCGCAGCAACCGATGATGTGGTATGTCTATGGTGCAGTCATTATTTTGTGTCTGCTCAGCTTCCGCTCATTACGGGCGACCATTTCAGTTATCGTGCCGCTGTATGTGGTGTCTGTGCTGGCAACAGCATTGATGACCAAGCTGCAAATTGGCCTAACCGTATCAACCTTGCCTGTTATCGCGCTCGGCGTTGGTATCGGTGTCGATTACGGCATTTATATTTTGTCGAATATGACGCAAATGCTGCGCGAAGGTGCGCCCCTGCGCCAGGCCTATTTTGAAGCGTTAAAAGAGCGGGGCAGTGCAGTGTTGTTTACCGGTATTACCCTGGCCATAGGTGTCAGTACCTGGGTGTTCTCTGCACTGAAGTTCCAGGTAGACATGGGTATCTTGTTAACCTTTATGTTCATCGTCAATATGCTGGGGGCTATATTGGTTTTACCGGCACTGGCCGCTTTTTTATGGCGGAAAAATTAAAAATATTTTCTGCATGAATAAACACGAAAATGGCCGAAAGGCCATTTTCTATTTAAGGCAGATGAATAAGTTGTCAGAGCCCTTAAAAATCACTGGTTTAACCAGCATAAAAGCGGCAAATAGTGCTCGAAAAGCGCTACAATAGTCACTACACTGCGCACCTGACACGCTCTGGTTTGTTCGGTAGCGCCTGCTGTTAAAAGCAGTGACTGCAAAAAGGATACAAAAATGGCACTGATAGACGGTCAACCCTCTGTACTACTACAAAACGTAAATAAACTCATAAAACAAAAAGTAAAAGATCAGGTCAGTCTGGTCGAAAAGTTTGCCTATACGCTGTACGGTAACATGTCTAATGAAGATTTGGTGGGCCGTAATGACAGCGACCTATACGGCGCAGCATTAAGTTTATGGCAAACCTTTAACGACCACGCTGAGCCGGCGGCGAAAATTCGGGTATTTAACCCGGAAATTGCCAAATTCGGTTGGGAGTCTAAACACACCATAGTCGAAATTGTGGTGCAGGACATGCCATTTCTGGTTGACTCAGTGCGCATGGCGTTAAGCCGTCAGAGTATTACCGCGCATTTATTACTGCATTATCCGCTGCAGACTGAGCGTGACAGTAAAGGCCGTATTACAGACTTTTTCAAACTGGGTAGTAAAGCTAAAGCCAGCACCCAGCAGACGGTGTTTCATATTGAAATAGACCGTATGACGGATAAAGCAGCCATGACAGCGTTGACCGACGAGCTGCATTCTGTAATGGAAGACGTGTCTCTGGCGGTGCAAGACTGGCAGCCGGCACGGGAAAAACTGCAGCAGGTGATTAAAGCGCTGCCTAAAACAGCGGGTAAAGCCAGTGCTGAAGAAGTACAGCAAACCACCGACTTCTTAAATTGGCTGGCCAAAGATAACTTTACGTTACTGGGGTATCGCGAATACAACATTAGCCCGGTGAAAGGTGATTATAAAATCAGCGGTATCGACGATACCTCACTGGGATTAATGCGCCGCTCAGCGTCACGTGATCTGATGTTGTCAGAGCTGCCAGAAAGTGGTCGCAAGCAAGCAGTAAACAGCAGTTTATTGATTTTGACCAAAACCAATAACAAATCCCGTGTACACCGGCCGGCTTACATCGATTACATCGGTGTGAAGAAGTTCGATAAAGACGGCAAGGTGATAGGTGAAGATCGTTTTATCGGTTTATATTCATCATCACTGTACAATAACAGTGCCGCCGACATTCCGCTGCTGAAGAACAAACTGGCAGCGGTGATGAATAAGTCTGAGTTTGCTGTTGGCACGCATGCCTATAAAGCCTTACTGAATATTTTAGAAACCTATCCGCGCGATGAACTCATTCAGGCCACGGCAGATGAGTTGCTGCATGTGGCGATGGGTGTGTTACAAATGCAAGAGCGTGATATGACGCGGCTGTTTATGCGTAAAGACAGCTTTGGCCGTTTTGTCACCGCCATGGTGTATGTGCCGCGCGAGCGTTATAACACTCAGCTGCGTAAAGAGACCCAAGCTATTTTACAACGGGCTTTGGGTAGCGATGAGCCGGTAGAGTTTACCACCTACTTTTCTGAATCTGTGTTGGCCCGTACCCACTATTTAGTGCGGATCAACGATAGCCATGTCGAGTATAAAGTGAAAGATATTGAGCGTAATCTGGTAGAAGCGGCCAGAACCTGGGAAGATAAATTAGAAAGTGCCCTGATTGGTGTGTATGGCGAAGCCCGCGGCCGTGAGTTAATTACCAAGTATGTCAACGCGTTTCCGCGCAGTTACAAAGAAGACATGCTGCCTAACGATGCGCTGGTCGATATCGGCAAGCTGGAAGCGCTCAATGATGATCACAAACTGGAAATGCTGTTTTACCGGCCGCAGGAAGAGCGCGCTGACAGCAAGGCGGTACGGTTAAACCTGTTCCATAAAGATCACCCCATCCATTTGTCAGATGTGTTGCCGATGTTGGAAAACTTTGGCCTGCGTGTCATTGGTGAAACGCCCTATGCTGTGAAATGTGCCGATGGCTCTGTCAGCTGGGTATTGAACTTTGCCATGGAGCTTAACTGCGCCGTGCCGGCAGATTTTGAAGCTGCACAACAATCCTTCCAGGAGTCTTTTGCCAAGGTATGGAATGGGCAGTTAGAAGATGACGGCTTTAACCGCTTAATATTAGGTGCAGGCTTAAACGGCCGCGAAGCCTCATTACTGCGCGCTTATGCTAAATACAAACGGCAAATTGGTGGTACCTTCAGCCAAGCGTATGTGGAAAGCACCTTTGCCCGTTATGCTGAGCTTGCAAACTTGCTGGTGCAGTTATTTAACAGCAAGTTTGCGCCTAACAGTAAAGCAAATGCCAAGAGCATTGAAAAGCTGGAAGAGCAAATCGCCGGTCAGTTGGAGCATGTCGCCAACCTGGATGATGACCGTATTATCCGTCGCTTTGTCGATATGATAAACGCCACTTTGCGCACCAACTATTTCCAGAAATTGAACGACGGTGCCGACAAGCCGTATATCTCTTTTAAAATTAAGTCTGACTTAATTCCGGATATGCCACTGCCAACACCGATGTTCGAGATTTTTGTCTACTCGCCAAGGGTAGAAGGTGTGCATTTACGCTTTGGTAAAGTCGCGCGGGGCGGTTTACGTTGGTCTGACCGTCGCGAAGACTTCCGCACCGAAGTGCTGGGCCTGGTAAAAGCACAGCAGGTTAAGAATACCGTTATTGTGCCGACCGGTTCAAAAGGTGGTTTTGTTTGTAAAAAGTTACCGGAAACCGGTGGCCGCGAAGCCTTCCTTAATGAAGGTAAAGACTGCTACCGCACCTTTATCCGTGGCTTGCTGGATGTCACCGATAACATCGTGCAGGGCGCGATAGTACCACCAAAAGATGTGGTACGGCTGGATGAAGATGACCCGTATCTGGTGGTGGCAGCGGACAAGGGCACAGCAACCTTCTCGGACATTTCTAACAGTATTTCCGAAGAATACGGCTTCTGGTTGGGTGATGCCTTTGCCTCAGGCGGCTCTAACGGGTATGACCACAAGAAAATGGGTATTACCGCCCGTGGCGGTTGGGAGTCTGTGAAGCGGCACTTCCGTGAAATTGGTATTGATTGTCAGAACACCGATTTTACCTGTGTCGGTATAGGTGATATGGCCGGTGACGTGTTTGGTAACGGTATGTTGTTATCAAAGCATATTCGCTTGCAGGTAGCGTTTAACCATATGCACATTTTTGTCGATCCGAACCCGGATGCAGCAAAAAGCTGGGAAGAGCGTAACCGTATGTTTAACCTGCCTACCTCAACCTGGGATGACTACGATAAGTCACTGATCTCTGAAGGTGGTGGTATTTTCCTGCGCAGTGCTAAAGCCATTAAGTTATCACCGCAAATGAAAGAAATGCTCGGTACCAGCAAAGCCAGCATGACACCAAATGAGCTGATCCGCGAAGCGCTGATGATGCCGGTAGATCTGATTTGGAACGGCGGCATTGGTACCTATGTTAAGGCAACCAATGAGACTCATGCTGAAGTAGGCGATCGGGGCTCTGAGCCGCTGCGGGTGAATGGTAAAGAGTTAAAAGCCAAGATTTTCGGTGAAGGCGGTAACCTGGGTTGTACCCAGCGCGGCCGGATTGAATTTGCCATGAACGGTGGCCTAATCAACACTGACTTTGTTGACAACGTAGGCGGCGTAACCTGTTCAGATAATGAAGTTAACATCAAGATCCTGCTAAATACTCTGGTCGCAGGGGGCGATTTAACCCTGAAGCAGCGTAATAAACTGCTGCTGGATATGACAGATGATGTTGCCGCTATCGTTATTAAAGACTGTTACCGGCAAACGCAAAGTATCAGCATTTCGTCACTGTTAGGCGCTGAGCAGTTAAAAGAATACACCCGCTTTATCCACACGCTGGAAAAAGACGGCAAGTTAAACCGTGAGCTGGAGTTTTTACCATCTGACGATGAGCTAGCCGACCGTATGGCCAAAGGTCAGGGCTTAACCCGGCCTGAGCTGTCAATACTAACGGCCTACGGCAAAATGGTGTTAAAAGAGCGTTTGGTACTGCCGGAAATTTATGAAAACCCGTACTTTAAACGCCAGTTGTTTGGTAATTTCCCGCAAATGCTGCAGGATAAATTTGCCGCCCAGATGGAAAACCATCCGTTAAAAGCCGAAATTATTGCTACTAAGCTGGCCAATATGTTGGTTAACGAAATGGGCCCCAACTTTGCTCAGCGTATGCAGGAAGAAACCGGTGCCGGTGTCGGCGAAGTGACCTTATGTTACGCCATCGCTCGTGACCTGTTTGACATGGCCAGCGTTTGGAAGAAACTGGAGCTGTTAGACAACGTTATCCCGGCTGCATTGCAAAGCAAGTTGCTGCACCAGTTGCGCCGTACCATGCGCCGCGCGACCCGTTGGTTCCTGCGCCACCGTAACAAGGCACTGGATATTCAGCAAACAGTCGATTTCTTCAAGCCAGCCTATCAGCAATTGGGTAAAGAGCTGAACAGCTATTTAGCTCAGGCTGAAGTTGAACAGCTGCAGCAAAAGCAAACGCTATTAACGGAGCAGGGTGTACCGGAAGATATCGCGCAGTATCTGGCGCAGTTAAGCACCGTGTTCTCTGTAATGGATATTGCCCAGGTGGCCGATGCAGAAAAAGTGCCGCTGGCCATGGTGGCTGAGATTTACTTCAAACTGGGTGATAAGTTAGATCTGCATTGGTTCTTAGAGCAGATCACCAATCAGCCGGTAGCTAACCACTGGCAGGCACTGGCACGCGCGTCATATCGCGAAGAGCTGGACTGGCAACAAAGGGCTCTGGCGGCTGTTGTGGTGCGCAGCTGTGGCAAAGTCTGTGCAGCGGATGAGGTAATCAGCAGCTGGATCACTGAGCATGATGCGCTGTTAGAGCGCTGGCGTTTAATGCTGGCAGAGTTTAAAACCACCAAGAGCCATGAGTTTGCTAAATTCTCGGTGGCACTGCGTGAATTAATGTTGTTAAGTCACCACTGTGACCCTGTAAAATAACGCTCACAGTGGCTAGAATACCCCGGCTGGTCCGGGGTATTTTTTTATTGCAAGAAGGCAGCTTATGTTTTATCCGATAGCACAGAAAATCATGTTCGCCTGTGACGCTGAGCGCTCACATAATTTTGCCCTGGGCGGTCTTAAACGCCTGGCACATACGCCGTTAAACGCCCTGTGGCGGCAACAACTACCCTCAAAGCCGGTAACCGTAGCCGGCATTACCTTTGATAATCCGCTGGGGCTTGCCGCCGGGCTGGATAAAAACGCCGAATGTATTGATGCTTTTGGTCAAATGGGCTTTGGGTTTATCGAGGTGGGCACGGTGACACCCAGGCCACAGCTGGGTAATGATAAGCCACGTATTTTTCGCCTGCCACAGTCTGAAGCCATTATTAACCGGATGGGTTTTAATAATAAAGGCGTTGACTATCTGGTCGAGAATGTGAAAAACGCCAGTTACAAAGGCGTGCTGGGCATTAATATCGGCAAAAATAAAGACACGCCGAACGAGCAGGGCAAAGATGATTACGTACACTGTATGCGTAAAGTGTACGCTCACGCCAGTTATATCACAGTGAACATTTCGTCCCCTAACACACCTGGGCTGCGTGATCTGCAATTTGGTGACGCCTTGTTTGATTTGTTGCAAAGCGTGAAAAATGAGCAGTTGGATTTGCAGGCACAGTACGATAAATATGTGCCGGTCTTTGTTAAAATTGCGCCGGATATGGACAGTGTTGCAGTGCAGCAAGTGGCTGAAACCTTGCTGAAAAGTAAGATGGACGGCGTTATTGCTACTAACACCACGTTGGACAGAAGCCTGGTGCAAGGCCAGCGCTATGCCGATGAGGCCGGTGGCTTAAGCGGTTTACCGGTGCGTGATAAAAGTACCGAAGTCTTGCGCCAGTTACGTTTAGCGGTTGGCGCCAAACTGCCGATTATTGGTGTTGGCGGCATTAACGATGCACAATCAGCACAGGAAAAACTGGCCGCAGGTGCCAACTTGCTGCAGGTGTATACCGGCTTTATTTACCATGGCCCGGCGCTGATTAAACAGATCGTCAACAGCTTATAAGGATCAGTAGCTGATCATCTGCTGTTAGAACAAAATAGTCTTTAACATCATGATCAGCTTAGTGTATTTCTGTAACTGCATAATTAATCAACAACTTATTTTAGCAGGATGCCTATGTTAAGGCCGTCAGAGCGTTGGTACTGGACCTATTGTCCGACAAAAGACCGTTTGTTACTGGATATCAGTGACGATGCCCAGTTCTGCTCGCCTTTTCCTGCAGCACAGCTTATCAGCCAGCCTGCACAACAAGCGTTGTCGATGGCCGAAGCCGAAATGTTTTGGGCTATTGACAACAGCTTGCAGACATTGGCGTTGCCGCCAGAGGTTCGGCTGGAAATTTGTCTTACGGCATTATCCTGTGCTTTTGTGCTGCCACAAGGCCATAAAAGTTGGTATTTTCAGGCGTATAGCGAGTACTGCCCAAAAGCGTTTGAGCTGGTGCAGTTAAGCGGCAACACTAGCCAATATGCACTGGTTTTAGCATCAGAAGGACAAAGCTCAAGCTGTTTACTGTTGGGTGAGGTTGATACTCTGTCCGGAAAGACTCTGCCACGCCTGCAGCTTTTGCGGCTATTAAACAACCGCCTGTTGCCACTGCAACAAAGCGCACAATATCGTCAAAGCGCCTGATAACCCAACGATACTATTTCCCTGCAACAGCGTCTGGCTTACACTAGGCGCTTTGTTGTGTCAGAGCCCCATAGATTATGTCTCAAACTGCGGTTTCATCTGAGTTAACTGATTTTATTAAACGGTTAGCGCATGCACTGGACACCCGGCAACTGGAAAAGCTGGTACTTAGTAAGTACAAAGGCAGTGAGCCCCTTAAACAGCTGCAGATCCGGCCGGTAATATTAAAAGAGCAGTGGCAGCTTAGTTTTACCTTTAAATATCAAACCAATGATGTGACGCAAAATTTCTCAGCTGAACAGGCGCTGATACAGCTTAGCCAGATGCTGGGGCAGCAGTTTTTTGCCGCCAATCTATTTACCGCAGTGCAGGAAGGACAACTTACTATCAGTAAAAAAGGTAAAGCCTTATACCGTGAAGTAAAACGCAGCCAGGCAACATCATCAGAGACAAAAGCGGGCAGCAGCATAGCTGGGCATGATAGGCAGAAAAAACGTTATCTGGAACTTTCCCGGCCCTTTTTACGTGAGCTTGGCGTTACCGACAGCCAGCAACAGCTGATTCCGGCAATGTCGCGTAAGTGGAAGCAGATTAATAAATTTATCGAGATATTCTCCGGCGCCGTCGAGGACTGCGGCCTGGCCGACCGGCAACAGTTACATGTGGCTGATTTTGGTTCGGGTAAAGCCTACCTTACCTTTGCCGTACACGACTACTTAACCAATACACTGGGGCTGGAAGCTCAGGTAACTGGCGTTGAGCTGCGGCAAAATCTGGTCGACCTGTGCAACAAAACCGCCAATACATTAAGCCTGAATGGCATCCGCTTTGAGCAGGGCGATGTAAAGCATTTTAAAGCGCGTGGTATTAACGTGATGATTGCTCTACATGCCTGCGATACCGCCACCGATTATGCCATTCACATGGGTATTGCCACTGGCGCTGAGATCATTATGTGCTCGCCGTGCTGTCATAAGCAGATCCGGCCGCAAATGAGCTTACCGCCGGTGTTGGCGCCTATGCTGATGCACGGTATTCATTTGGGGCAGGAAGCGGAAATGGTTACTGATAGCTTACGCGCTTTATTACTGGAAGCGCATGGTTACGATACCAAGGTGTTTGAATTTATCTCGCTGGAACATACCAGTAAAAACAAAATGATCCTGGCCACCCGGCGCAAAAAGCCGCGGGATAACACCGCCACGCTTGAACAAATTGCTGCCATTAAACAGTTTTATGGTATTAAACAGCACTGTTTGGAGAGCCTGTTACAGGCACAACCGGTTAAGGATTAAGCCAAATAGCTTGCAAAACAAGTTATTAACACTCTAGCATAAGACTATGTTTTGGTATCTGATCATCCAATAATGGCCGTGCAACGCTTTGTCTCGCTGTGGCAACTGTTCGGGATATTTTTCCGTCTTGGCTGCACCAGTTTTGGTGGGCCAGTGGCGCATCTGGCCTATTTTCGTCACGAATTTGTGCAGCGGCGTCAATGGTATACTGAGCAGGACTATGCCCAGACAGTTGCACTGTGTCAGTTTCTGCCGGGCCCCGCCAGTTCACAAGTAGGTATGGCAATTGGTCAGCGCTGTGGCGGTTATTGGGGGGCTCTTATTGCCTGGTTGGGGTTTACGTTGCCCTCTGCCATCTTGCTGCTGGGTTTTGCGTATTTTTATCTTAATGCTGCTGACAGTCTGGGCTACTACTGGATAAAAGCACTGAAACTTGTGGCCGTTGCGGTAGTGGCACAAGCCGTTTGGGAGATGGCTAAAAGCCTGTGTCCGGATAATCTGCGTGTTACTGTGGCCATACTCACTGCCTGTTTGCTGTTGCTGGTATCAGGGGTGTTGGTACAAATTGCACTGATGCTGGTGTCTGCGCTAATTGGCTGGCGTTTTATCGGCGAAGACGCGACACATCATGACAAAGCGCCCGATAGCACTGCAGTGTTCAACAGCAGACCCGTTTTCTTAAAACCAATACTTTTATTACTGTTGTTTTGTGCCTTACTACTGATATTGCCCTGGTTTGCAGCCAGCAGTACGCATGATGGCACTAAACTATTCGACCACTTTTTTCGCGCTGGAGCACTGGTGTTTGGTGGTGGGCATGTGGTGTTCCCTCTGCTGCAGGTAGAGTTGGTGCCGGGCTGGCTTAGCCAGGATGCGATTTTAGCCGGGTATGGTGCAGCACAGGCGGTTCCCGGCCCATTGTTTACCCTGGCAACCTACTTGGGAGCAGTAGCTACACCACTTACTGCTTGGAAGGGGGCTCTTATTGCCACATTGGCAATATTTTTACCGGCGTTTTTGTTGCTATTTGCAGTGTTACCCTTATGGCAGTACTTTAGCCGTTATCAGGCTATGCGCCGTGCTATTGCTGGCATTAACGCTGCCGTAGTGGGTATATTATTAGCTGCGCTTTATAACCCGGTGTTTACCAGTGCCGTGAGCCATAATTACGATCTGGCTGCGGTACTGCTTGCCTTTGTTGCTCTGGTACATTGGCGCTGGCCGCCGCAGATACTGGTTGTGCTCGCTGCAAGCGCTGCAGTGATATGGCAACTAGTTGTTGGCTAAGGTTAGATAACACGGCGTTAAGTCGTGTTTTTTAGATACAGTTACTACTGTAACAGTGAAAGCCTGTTAGTGTTTAAAATAAACCTATACCAAACAAGGAGTGTGCTATGCGTGAGTTGTATATTGCTAACAAAAATTACTCGTCCTGGTCGCTGCGTCCCTGGTTGTTAATGCGTCAGCTACAAATTCCATTCATCGAGCAATTAGTTCCCTTTAGCCAACAAGGCAATTTTGAAAAATTCCGTACCTTTTCGCCAAGTGGCAAAGTACCTTGCCTGGTACAGCAGCAACTGGTGGTTTGGGATTCGTTGGCGATTACGGAATACCTGTACGAGCATCATTCTAATGTCTGGCCCAAGGAGAGCAGAGCCCGAGCTTTTGCCCGCAGTGCCGCTGCCGAAATGCACTCAGGTTTTAGCGCACTGCGTAATATTTGTGGTATGAGTTGTCGCCATCGGGTGAAGTTACATCAGATAAGCGCACCATTACAGCAGGATCTTGACCGGTTAAGTGAGTTATTTGAGCAGGGGCTAAACGAATTTGGTGGGCCTTTTCTTGCCGGCAGCCAATTTAGCGCTGCGGATGCTTTTTTTGCGCCAGTGGCGTTTCGTATGCAAAGCTATGGTTTGACGTTTAGCGACACAGCACAGCAGTATTTGCAGCGTTTATTAGCCTTGCCCGCGATGCAAGATTGGTATCAACAAGCGCTGGCAGAGCCGTGGCTGGATGAAGCACATGATGAAGAAGTGGCGCAGTATGGTCAAATTACCGCAGATCTGAGGCAGCACAGCGGTTAGCGTAGCTATTGTGTTGTCGATATGGCAAATTAAGCGCCGTATAACTATAAGATGTAACAATAACTATAAGGAAGGGAAATGGAAGGCTTTATTAGTGCGCTAAACAGCATTATCTGGAGCCCGGCACTGATTTATCTGTGTCTTGGCGCCGGTTTGTTTTACTCAATTCTGACCCGTTTTGCTCAGGTGCGGCATTTTAAAGAAATGTGCAAGCTACTGCTTAACAACAGCGAGTCAGATAAAGGCATCTCATCATTTCAGGCACTGGCTGTGTCATTATCTGGCCGGGTCGGCGTAGGTAACATTGCAGGTGTCGCTGCAGCTATCGGTTTTGGTGGCCCAGGTGCCATTTTCTGGATGTGGGTGGTAGCCTTTTTAGGTGCCAGCACAGCCTATGCAGAGTCCACCCTGGGTCAGCTGTACAAAGTGGAAGAAAATGGCCAGTACCGTGGTGGCCCGGCGTACTATTTTGAGCGTTGCCTGGGTTGGCGCTGGCTGGGCGTCCTGTTCGCAATTTCAGCCATTATTGGCTGTGGTATTTTCCTGCCGGGTGTACAGGCTAATGCGGTTGGTAATGCCGTAACGCAGATTTTTGGTGACGGTAATATGGTGGTGACAACCTTTGGTGAGGTGGGCACCTATAAGCTGATTGCTCTGGCCGTGATCCTGATTGTGCTGGCGTTTATCATCTTTGGCGGCATCAAGCGTATTGCCCATTTTACTCAGATAGTGGTGCCTTTTATGGCCTTGGGCTATATCGTGATGGCGCTTATTGTGGTGTTTTTAAATTTGGACAAAGTACCGGGCATTTTCAGCCTGATTTTAAGCGATGCCTTTACAGCACAGGCTGGTTTTGGTGCAGCCATTGGTTGGGGGGTAAAACGCGGCATATATTCTAACGAAGCCGGGCAGGGTACCGGCCCACACGCGGCGGCTGCCGCTGAAGTAGACCATCCGGCGCAGCAAGGTTTAGTGCAGGCTTTTTCAGTTTATGTAGATACCTTATTTGTCTGTACTGCAACTGCACTGATGATTTTAATCACGCAGCAATACAATGTGGTCGGTGAACTTACAGACGGCACTTTCATTGTGCAAAATGTTGATGCTGCAACAGAAATTGGTTCTGCGGCGTTTACACAAATGGCACTGTTAAGTGTATTCGGTAACTTCGGTCAGGTGTTTGTCGGTCTGGCGCTGTTTTTCTTCGCGTTTACCACCATACTGGCGTACTACTACATTACCGAAACTAACGTTGCTTATTTAAACCGGGTATTTAATAACAAACTGCCGAGTATCGTATTTAAACTGCTGCTGATGTTTATGGTGGCGTATGGCACGGTAAATAGCGCTGGTTATATCTGGAATATCGGTGATATCGGCGTAGGCTTAATGGCCTGGGTTAATGTGCTGGGTATTCTGGTTATCTTCTTTATGTACAAGCCTACCATGCGTTGTCTGCGTGACTTTGAAGAGCAGAAGAAGGCCGGCGGACCTATTACCTTTGACCCGGTAAAATTGGGCATTACCAACGCCACGTTCTGGGAGAACAAGTTAGCAAAAGCCAAGGCCGAGCAAGATAAACATCTGCCCTAAACGCCCTAGCTATTAATGGCAAAAAGCCCGTAACGAGTTACGGGCTTTTTTATGCTGCAAGCTTTCAGGTTATAAAACAGGCTTAGCTTTATTCCACGCCAATAAAACCACCGGTTTGGTGCGCCCATAACTGGGCGTAAATACCACCGCTTGCAATCAGTTCACTGTGCGTGCCTTGCTCGACTATACGGCCCTGATCCAGCACGATTAACCGGTCCATCTGCGCGATAGTAGACAAGCGGTGGGCAATAGCGATTACCGTCTTGCCTGCCATCAAGGTATTCAGGCTGGCCTGAATAGCCGCTTCAACTTCAGAGTCCAGCGCCGAGGTGGCTTCGTCCAAAATTAAAATCGGTGCGTTTTTAAGTAGCACCCTGGCAATGGCAATTCGCTGTCGCTGACCGCCGGATAACTTAACACCACGCTCGCCTACCTGAGCATCAAAGCCGGTATTGCCCTTAGGATCGGTCAAATCACTAATAAAGTCACTGGCTTCTGCCTGCTCAGCGGCCAGTAGCAGCTCGGCCTCTGTCGCATCGGGTTTGCCGTATACAATGTTGTCTCGCACCGAGCGGTGCAGTAAGGAGGTATCCTGAGTCACCATGGCAATATGGCGGCGCAAACTTTCCTGGCTGACCTGGCTGATATCCTGGCCATCGATAAGGATTTTACCGGACTCGACATCGTAAAAACGCAGTAGCAAATTAACCAGCGTTGATTTACCGGCGCCTGAGCGGCCGACCAGACCGACTTTCTCGCCGGGTTTAATGGTGAGTTGTAAATCTTGCAACACTGGTGCTTTGCTGTTTTCTGCGGCCGCTTTGCCATAATTAAAGCCAACATGGTCAAAACAGATGGCGCCCTGGGTTACGTTAAGTGCTTTGGCACCAGTGACATCCTGTACCTGAGCCGGTTGTGACAGCGTGGTAATACCATCGGCCACAGTGCCGATATTTTCAAACAGGCTGCTGATTTCCCACATGATCCACTGCGCCATACCGTTTAAGCGCAGTGCCAGGCTGACGGCTATGGCAATAGCGCCAACACTGATCGCGCTGTCGGCCCACAAATAAATAGACAAGGCGGCAATAGCGAAGACTAAAAAGTAGTTGAGTGTTTGTACCGACACGCTTAAACCGGTGGCCAGGCGCATTTGCCGGTACACTGGTTTTAAGAACACTTCCATGCTGTCGCGGGCGTAAGCTTCTTCGCGGTTGGTGTGTGAAAACAGCTTAATGGTGGTGATATTGGTGTAGCTGTCGACAATGCGGCCGGTCATCTCTGAGCGTGCATCAGCCTGACGGGTAGAGGCTGCTTTTAACCGGGGCACAAAGTAGAACTGCATACCAATATAAACCGCCAGCCATATCAGCATTGGAATGATTAAGCGTATGTCGGCATCGGCAATAAAAAACAGCATAGAGCCAAAATACACCAGAATGTATACCATCACGTCCAACAGCTTCATTACTGTTTCACGCACTGCCAGCGAGGTTTGCATCACTTTGGTGGCAATACGACCGGCAAAGTCATTTTGGTAAAAGCTGATGCTCTGGCGCAGTAAATACCGGTGTGCCAGCCAGCGGATCGACATAGGATAATTACCCAGCAGGGTTTGATGCACAATAGCGGCGTGAATAAAACTCAACACTGGCAGCAGTATTACGGTAACCACTGCCATTTTAATTAAAGTGGCGCGCTCATTAGTTAACAACGATTGCGGATCGTTTTGCACCAACCAATCGACTAACTGGCCCATAAAACTGAATAACGACACCTCCAGCATTGCCAGCAAGGCGGTGCTTATCGACATCAGAATTAATGAGGTTTCCATACCGCGGGTATAATGGCGGCAAAAGGCAAACAAGCCCTTGGGCGGCTGAGTGGGCTCAGTGGCAGGGAAGGGCTTTATGATCCGTTCGAAAAAACTCAACATCGCGGCTACTCGTTACTAAAAGAGTGGCTATTGTAGCGGTTTTAACAGTAAAAGTGTTGTCAGCATCAGTGGTAAATGTTGTGACATTATCACAAAAGTGCATTAAACCACCGGCGAACACTGCTATAATGCCAACACTGTCGTCCCGGGCTTGAATTGGCAGTCAGTGGTCCCCATATCGCCTGTGCTGCCAAGCAAGCAGCGGTTTGCTGAGATGTATTATGAAACTGAAACTTGTCACCTCTACCTTGTTACCCACCCCGTTTGCTGAGTTTCGGCTGCACGGCTTTGAAGCACCTAACGGCAAAGAGCATGTGGCCTTAACGTTGGGCGACGTTACTGGCGACGAGCCGGTGTTGGCTCGGGTTCACTCGGAATGTTTAACCGGTGATGCGCTGTTTAGCTTGCGCTGTGATTGTGGTCCGCAATTAGAGGCCGCTATGCGTAAAATTGCTGATCTCGGCCGTGGCTGCATTTTGTATTTACGCCAGGAAGGCCGTGGCATTGGGCTTATTAATAAAATCCGCGCTTATGCCGAGCAAGACAAAGGGCTGGATACTGTAGAAGCCAACGAAATTTTGGGTTTTTTGCCGGATATGCGTGAATACGATATTGCTGCTGAGATGTTCACCCAATTGGGTATTAAGCAAGTACGGCTGCTAACCAATAATCCGCGTAAGTTAAAAGCCCTTACTGACGCCGGTGTGAACGTACTGGAGCGGGTGCAACACCGGGTAAAAACCACCGCGCACAGCCACCGTTATTTGGCAACCAAGGCCAGTAAGCTTGGGCACTTGCCTTAAACTGAATATCTTTGTCTAAACAAACGCTGTGTTATCATGGCGCCAATTTTCACTAATACTAACAGGATATTGCTTTGACACCGAATGACGTACTGCGCAGTCTGCGCTACAGCTTAAATGTGCATGACTATGGCATGATGGATATTTTTTCCCTGGCAGGCGTCAGCGTAAGTAAAGAGCAGGTCGTCAGTTGGCTGAAAAAAGATGAAGATGAAGGCTTTGCGGCTATTAGCGATGAATTAATGGCCAGCTTTTTAAATGGCCTGATAATTCAGCGGCGCGGCGCCAAAGATGGCGTGATCCCCGAGCCTGAGAAGCGGCTTAACCATAATATTATGCTGCGTAAACTCAAAATCGCCTTTGATTTAAAAGACGATGACATTATCACCTTATTGGAAAAAGCGGATTTTCGCCTGAGCAAGTCTGAACTCAGCGCGTTTTTCCGCCGACCAGATCATAAACACTACCGTGAATGTCAGGATCAGGTATTGCGTTATTTCCTGCGCGGTATTCAGTTGAAATTCCGTCCGGCTGCCAGCTGATCGCGACATAAAGTTAATGTTATACTGCAGCCACTTATTGCCGAGTGACTGCAGTTATGATCCCAAAGCTTGCCCCTGAACTAGCGCTGGATGCCAGCATTGTTGCTTACAGCAAAGCCTTAGTGGCTGCCGGTTTTACCGGCGACATTGAAACCAGCTACGCCAGCCGTTTGGCTGTTGCCACCGACAACAGCGTGTACCAGGCATTACCACAAGCAGTATTGCTGCCCAAAACAACTGACGATGTGGTAATCCTAACGTCATTAGCGCAAACCTCCAGCTTTTCTCATATCAAGTTCAGTCCGCGCGGCGGAGGCACCGGCACAAATGGCCAAGCATTAACCGAGCACGTAGTGGTCGACTTATCGCGCCATATGCGCGGCATTCTGGAAATCAACCTTGAACAGCGCTGGGTACGGGTGCAGGCAGGTGTGATTAAAGATCAGCTTAATGCCTTTTTAAAACCCCACGGTTTTTTCTTTGCGCCGGATCTATCCACCTCTAACCGCGCGACTATTGGCGGTATGGTGAACACCGACGCCTCCGGGCAGGGGTCGCTGGTTTACGGTAAAACCAGCGATCATGTACTAGCATTAAAAACGGTGCTGATTGACGGTAACATTTTAAATACGCACAAAATGGCGACCTTCGAAGCCGAGCACAGAGCTGAGCAGCCCAACAGTATAGGTCGCATTTACCGGCAGGTGCTACAAAGTTGCCGTGAATTCAGACCGCAAATAGTGGCAAAATTCCCACGTTTAAACCGCTTTTTAACCGGATACGATTTAGAGCATGTGTTTAACGATGACTTAACCGAGTTTGACTTATCGCGCATTATTACCGGCTCTGAAGGCTCTTTAGGTTTTGTGGTTGAAGCCAAACTGAATATTACGCCCATTGCCAAATACAAGTGTCTGGTCAACGTAAAGTACGACAGTTTTGAAAGCGCACTGAGAAATGCACCTTTTCTGGTCGCAGCACAGGCTACCTCGGTTGAAACGGTTGACAGCAAAGTGCTGAACCTGGCGCGCAATGACATTATTTGGCATCAGGTGAAAGACTTCATTACCGATGTGCCCGGCAAAGATATGCAGGGCCTGAACATGGTCGAGTATAACAGCGAACGGCAAGCTGATATTGAACAGAAAATTGCCGCCTTAACCGCACGGCTGGATCAGGCAATGGCTGATAAAGCCGACGGTATTATTGGCTACCAGTTAACCTACGATAACGCCGCGATCAGCAATATTTACGCGATGCGTAAAAAAGCAGTGGGTTTGCTGGGCAACACCAAAGGCAGCCAAAAGCCATTAGCCTTCGCTGAAGACACCGCGGTGCCACCAGAGAACCTGGCTGACTTTATTATGGAGTTTCGTGCGCTGCTGGACAGCCACGGCCTGCAATATGGCATGTTTGGCCATGTCGATGCAGGCGTGCTGCACGTAAGGCCGGCTTTAGACTTATGCGATCCGGCACAGGAGCAGCTGCTGCGTACCATCTCTGATCAGGTGGTCGCCCTTACGGCTAAGTACGGTGGCTTGATGTGGGGTGAGCATGGTAAAGGCTATCGCAGTGAATACGGCCCGGCCTTTTTTGGTGACGAACTGTTTAACGAATTACGTAAAATTAAAGCCGCGTTTGACCCGCGTAATCGGGTAAACCCAGGCAAAATTTGTACACCGTTTACGAGTAACGATGCGCTGGTTTCTGTTGATGGCCAAAAACGTGCCTGGTTTGATCGGCAAATCCCAACGCGGGTTAAGGAAAGTTTCGACAGCGCCCTAAACTGCAACGGCAATGGCCTGTGTTTTAACTATGAAGAAAACTCGCCGATGTGTCCGTCGAGCAAAGTAACGAAAGACCGGCGGCACAGCCCGAAAGGGCGCGCGGGCCTGATGCGCGAGTGGCTTAGGCTAAATCAGCTGCAAGGCATAGATATATTGGCGCAGGAGCAGCAGTTGTTGCAGCGCTCCAGCGGCGTAGGTGCGCTGTGGCAAAAGCTGAAAAACACCCTGGCTAAACGTCAGGGTGAAGCGGACTTTTCGCATGAAGTTATGCAGGCGATGGAAGGGTGTCTGGCGTGTAAGGCCTGCGCTGGCCAGTGCCCGATTAAAGTCGATGTGCCATCGTTTCGCGCCCGCTTTTTGCAACTGTACCACAGTCGCTACCTGCGCCCGGCGAAAGACTATATTGTCGCCAATATTGAGCGCACCGCCCCTTGGCTGGCCAAGGCGCCCAAGCTGGTTAACTTTGTGCTAAAACGTCGCGTCACGGCCAAGCTGCTGGAAAAAACCGTTGGCTATGTTGATACGCCCCTGTTGTCAGTGCCGACATTAGCCCAGCAAACGGCCGGGCGTTATCAGTTTAATCTTGAGCAGTTAAGGGCGTTAAGTGCTGAACAGCGTGAGCGCACTGTGCTGCTGGTACAAGACCCTTTTACCAGCTTTTATGAAGCAGAATTGGTGTTTGATGCGCTGCGTTTAATCGAAAAGCTCGGCTTTAACCCAATATTATTGCCGTTTTTACCTAACGGTAAGCCACAACATGTGAAGGGTTTTTTACGTGAATTTGCGCATACAGCGGGCAATGCTGCTGCTTTTTTTAATCAGCTAAGCCAGCTTAATCTGCCATTGCTGGGCTTGGATGCATCCTTAGTGTTGGTATACCGCGACGAGTACAACAAGGCACTGGGCGATAAACGTGGTGATTTTAGCGTATCGCTGCTGCACGAATGGTTGGTTAAGCAGCCTATCCCCAAAACCGCCCAATCAGGCCAATACGCGTTGTTGGCACACTGTACGGAAAAAACCGCCTTGCCGGCCACAGAAAAGGCCTGGCAGCAAATTTTTGCCCAAGCCGGGCTTAGTTTATCGCCCGTCAGTGTAGGCTGCTGTGGTATGGCTGGCACCTATGGCCATGAGGCACAAAACCTGGAAAATAGTAGAAGCTTATTTGCGATGAGCTGGCAGCAGCCACTTGCGCAGTATGGTGTTGATAACGTGGTGGTGACCGGATTTTCTTGCCGTAGCCAGGTAAAGCGTTTATTAGGGGATAAACCCAAACATCCGCTACAGGTTCTTTTACAGCGACTTTAAGCTTTACCGCGCTATTCTAATGCAAAAAAATCCGCCCGAGGGCGGATTTTTTAACTTGTTGGCAGATTAGAACTTATAGGTACCTTTTAAGTACCAATAACCGCCGTTAATCCCCATGGGTGAGGTTTCAAAGAACTTACCGCCTAAGATACCTTTCCACTCGTCGGGTAATTCTGCCGGATCATTATCCAGCAAATTTTGCGCGCCGACAGACACGATAAAGTTATCGTTGATAAAGTAGCTCACTTCGGCATCCAGTGTCACTTCCCAAGTCGCATTTACCGCCAGACCCGGGTCGTCAGCATGCACGCCCTGATAGCTACCATAGTAGTTAGTGCGGACGAATGCTGACCAATCATCCCAACTTTGAGTCCAGGTAAAGGTTGCCCGATGATTTGGCAGGTCATTTTCTAACCGAGATACACGGAACTCACCGGTAATATCAGTGAAACGGGTAACTTCAGTATCATTCCAATTATAAGCCAGAGCAAAGCTGCTTAGACCATCAAATAAGTCCATCGAATAGTTTGCAACAATATCAATACCCTGAGTACGGGTGTCAAAGTCGTTGGTCAAATAGGTAATACTGGTTAACGAGTCAATACCCCGAACGCCAGCTGCTTTTAATAAGGCGATATCTTCAGGCGTTACATCAAAGGCTGTTGATTGGCTGATACGGTCGTCAACGTCGATACGATAGTAGTCGGCGGTAACAAAGAAATCATAACCGGTATACACCACACCAAAGGCATAGCTGGTTGACTCTTCAGGTTGCAGCTCGGTAGCACCTTTTAATATGGCAACCGGGTTGGTCGCCGGTAACACACCTATATCCACCAGCACACCCTGATCCGCTTCAGTACGAACGTTACTGACGTTGGCCTGACCAACGGTAGGTGCTCTAAAGCCGGTACTGGTTGAAGCGCGCAGCGCCCAATCGTCGTTCAAACGGTATTGACCGGTCAGTTTATAGTTGGTGGTAGTGCCAAAGCTGTCGTAGTCTTCAAACCGTACAGCTAATGCGCCCAACAGATTTTCACTAAATTCGGCTTCTACATCAACGTATGCGGCATAGTTGCGACGCACAGATGTACCGGCTGTTTGTGGTTGGAAGCCAGGGAAGCCGTTTGAGCCATTACTTAAGCCTTGTGACACGTAAGGGCCAATTTCCCATGACGCTTCTTCACCTGCAACGATTTCAAAGCTTTCTTCAGTCCATTGTGTACCAAAAGCCACTGTTAAGTCTTCGTACAAACCTGCAGGCACATACTTAACAAAATCGGCGCTGAAGGTTTTTTCCAGTTGAATATATTTACCGGCATCAAACTCTGTCGGTGTTTCCGGGCCTAAAGAGGCGTTTACCGAATTAAATAGCTGGAAGTTAGATTCACTGCGACCTACTACACCGCTAAAGTCGTACAGCACACCTTCCATAAAACCGGTTTTAAACTCGCCTTTCGTCCCAACGGCCAATGATGTATCGGTAATATTGCCGCCAAAGTTAGGCGTGAAGCCGCCAGGGAACATAGAGAAGAAGGTAAAGCAGTTATCTGGCAGTGCCTGTACAGCGGCATCTATCTGCTGATAGTTTAAACCGCTAAGCGGTATGTTCTGACAGCCGCCCTGACCACCACTCCCCAGATCAGTTAAGTCAACCACCAGCAAGCTCTCACCGCCATCGTTAGAGAATACCTGCGGCCGGTTAGTTGGGTTACGGTAATAGAAGCCACCGCGCACATCACGCTCTGAATAGTTACCAAAGATATAGGCTTCGCCACCATTGCCCAAATCTAAACCTGCATTGGCAAATAAGGTAATATCGTCTTTTACTTCAGGTGAACCCCAAACCTGGGCAGGGTCCTGAATAAAGGGGTTGCCAGCATCTGCCAGCCCTTGTGCATCGCCACGTTGTACACTGCGGCTGGTCGCATCAACATTTTTATACTGCATACTGACGTTAACAAAACCATCTTTGGTCAGCGGCATACCGACGTTGGCGGCAACTTCAGTTGATGTGCCATCACCAGCGTAATATTCACCGTGTTTAACTTCAACAGTACCGCCATCGGCTGCATCTTTTAGTACGAAGTTGACCACGCCTGCGATAGCATCAGAGCCGTACTGGGCCGCTGCACCATCACGCAACACTTCAACCTGCTTTAAGGCAATGCCGGGAATGACCGACAAATCTGGGCCTTGGGCACCATCGTTAATACCGCCACCTAAAAACGAGATAACCGAGGCACGGTGACGACGCTTGCCGTTTAATAACACCAGCGTACTGTCAGAGGATAGGCCGCGCAGGTTTATTGGCCGGATCAAGGTAGCCGCATCGCTGATAGGTTGTGCATGTACGTTTAGTGATGGCACTGTGGTGCTAATCAGGTTCAGCATGTCGCTGTTACCATTTTTGTTTAACTCCTCGCCACCGATAATATCGACCGGCACCGGGGAATCACCGATAGAGCGTGGGGCAGAGCGAGTACCGACAACGGCTATTTTTTCAACAGCTTGTTCTTTTTTAACGTTATCAGGGCTTTCTTCCTGTGCCAGAGCAGTAGTGCTTATACCTAGGCTTAGTGACGCCGCCAGACCAAATTTCACGGCACGGGCGACCGGATGGTACTTGTTATGGTTTTTCATAGCTCGTTTCCTGGATTATTTTTGGAATCATCTGACGCTTATGTTTTTGTTTTTGCGTCCTATTAACCATATTTGATAAAACCGCCGTTGTCTATCGTATATTTCTGCTATTTCGTCTTGAAATTGGGGAATTGCAGTCGATTGCAATAGCAAATAGCACTTGCTATTAAAAGGCCGGCTGATTTATAACAGCGCTATTGAAGAACGAGCGGATGCGGCTGTGCAAATCATTGAACTTACGCCAATTTATTTTGCTGATGTTGTCGCCTTGGCAAACCAGATCCATGGTGATAATTATCTGACCGCAGAGAGCCTGTTACAAATGCAGCAACAGGGCATCAAATACGGCATTAATGCCAGTTTTGTTGCGTTAAACGGGCAGGGGCACGTAATTGGATACCGCTTAAGTTTTTCTGCCGGCCAGTGGCAGCCAGATAAATGGTGTAGTGTGTCGCTATGGCCGGTGGCGGTGTCTGATATGGCTTACTTTAAGTCGGTTGGGGTAAGCCCGGCTGCCCGGGGGCAGGGCGTTGCCTCTGCATTGTTACGCCAGTCCTCGACAGCGCTCAGCCAGCAAGGTGCTACAGCCGGTCTGGCGCATATTTGGCGGGAAAGCCCAGGCAACGCTGCTGAGCGTTATTTTAGCCATGCCGGTGCCAGGTTACTTAAGGTACATGCTGATAGATGGCGGCATTTATCTGAGTTTGAGGGCTATATTTGCCCACGTTGCGGCGCGCTTTGCCGTTGCAGCGCTGCCGAGATGGTACTGTTATTTAATGTGGAAAAAAGCTGATGTACGATCCGCTGGTCGATAGCAATATTGGTGTTGCCGCGCCTTACCCGGCGTCTTATTGGGCGACGACTGAGGTGGTAAACCGGCATGCAACGCCATACCACAAACTCAGCACCGATATTGATACAGATGTGGTTGTCATCGGCGGCGGTTATACCGGCTTAAGCTGTGCTTATCAATTGGCCAATCAGTTTTCGCGTGAAGTTACCCTGCTGGAAGCCAATCAAATTGGTTGGGGGTGCAGTGGCCGTAATGCTGGTTTCGTGCTGCGCGGCACGGGCCGGCTGGGTTTAGCGCAACTAAGTGAAAAATTTGGATTGGATATTGCCAAAGGCTTTCATCAGGAATACAGCGCTGCGCTGGCACTGGTTGAGCAGATGATTGACGCCGGCAGTATAGATTGTCAGCGCCAGCAGGCGGGCTATTTAAAAGTAGCGCATAAGCCATCACTGGTTGATAGCCTGCAGCAGCAGGCCGACTATTTGCAGCGGCAATTTGGTTACCAGACTGAGTTTTTATCGGCACAAGCGCTTAATGAGCGCTATATGCAAAATAGCCAGGCTTATGGTGCGCTTAGGTTTGAAGATTGCTATGGCATAAATCCGCTGGCGTTGGCGCTGGGTTATGCCCGTATGGCAACAGGGGCTGGTGCAAAACTTTACAGTGCTACGCCGGTGCTATCGTGGCAGCGCAGCAGCTCGGGCGGCTTTGTGTTGCGGACACCGGAAGCGACAGTACGCTGCAAACAGTTGGTGCTGGCCACCAACGGCTACACGCCAAACCTGTTTTATCCGGCATTAAACGGGGCTTGTCTGCCGGTGCTAAGTAGCATTATTGTCACCTCGCCGTTAACTGCGCAGCAATTTGCGCAAAGTGGGCTGTGGCATAACCAGTTAGTGATGGATACCCGGGCGCTAAAATACTATTACCGTAAATTGCCGGATAACCGTATCTTATTTGGCGGGCGCAGTGCGGTCTATGGTAAAGATGCGGAAAAACCGGTATACCCCAGGCGCTTAGTACAGGCGCTGACAAACTGTTTTCCGATGCTGGAAGGTATTCGAGCTGAGTATCACTGGAGTGGCTGGGTGGCGGTGTCGATAGACGATCTGCCCAGAGTCTGTCAGGCCGAGTCAGATCTGTTTTATGCGGCCGGTTATTGTGGCAGCGGCTTGTCTTTTAGCACCCAGGCGGGTAAGCGTTTAGCACAGTTATGTATGGGACAGACCTTACCCGCTTTACCACTGTATCAGGGGCCGTTACAACCGTTTCCGCTACCGTCACTGCGTCGGCTGGGGCAGCAGGCTTATTACCAGTGGGGCCGATTTAGCGATCGTTTCTTGTAAGCGACGTAATCCCTCTTAACGGAGTGTGTGGGATTAGCTGTTATTTTTAATTCTGGAATAGGTTTTTATGTCTTTTTGGCCTGAATTTTTATTAATTGCGACAGTGCATCTGGTGGCCGTTGCCAGCCCCGGGCCTGATTTTGCCATAGTGCTGCGTTATGCTGTGCGCTTTGGCCGGCGTCAGGCGCTGTTAGCCAGTGCAGGTATCGGCCTGGCCATTTTGCTGCACGTTAGCTGGTCGTTGCTCGGTATTGCAGTACTTATTCAAAGCACAGAATGGTTATTCAGTGCACTAAGCCTGGCCGGTGCGGCTTATTTAGTTTATATCGGTATACAAGCGCTTAAAAGTAAAGCGCCGGCTCACCCGGAGCATGCCATAGGTGGTAATGCACAAGACCCAGTGCCAAGTGGCGGCAAGGCGTTTGCCGCCGGCTTTATTACCAATGGGTTAAACCCAAAAGCCACGCTATTTTTCTTGTCTTTGTTTGCCGTCATTATCTCGCCGCAAACACCGCTGTCGTACAAGGTCATCTACGGTGTTTACATGGCGTTAGCGACAGCCTGCTGGTTTTCCGTGTTATCCGTAGTGCTGACACAAACCAAAGTGCGAGGTTTTTTACTGCTTAAAGGCTTTTGGTTCGACCGCCTGATGGGGGCACTATTATTGGCATTAGCATTGCATCTGGTGATAACGACGATGTACCGCTAAACTTAAGCGGTGTCAGATGCTCGCTGACCAAGAGGTGTAACATGCAGATCGTCAGCAAGCTGATTACGCTGGATCTGGATTATAGTCATCCCGATAGCCATGCTTATCAGCAACAGCGTTATTACGTCTCGCCCTGGCAAGGCGAGAGTGCGCATCATTTTGCCAAACGGTTGCTGATGTTTTTAAGCTTATACGAGCAACACCCTGGTTTTGCAGTTACACAATCGCACGGTAAAACCCCGGATATTTTTGTCAAAGATACCCAACAACAGGTGAGGATCTGGTGCCAACTCGAGCCCATAGCGGCTAAGCGGCTGCAGCGTGCCAGTCACCTGGCCGCGGAAGTGCTATTAGTGTTGGACGAGCAGGAAGCGGCGCAGTGTTCTGTCATGACCGCAGCGAACCAACGCACCTTTGTATTGCATCAGTCACAGTTAGACGCCTTTTGCTTAATGCTAAAAAGCCATATGCGGCTGAGTGTTTTTCGCGAAGATCCGTTACTGCAAATAACAGATGGCCAGTATGTGATGCAGCTTAATCTCACCACCTTACTGGATAAACCACATTAACTCTATGGCCTTGTGTTAGTGCGACTGAACGTTATAATACGCCGGTTTTTAATATTGCACCGGATTTACGGTCCGGCAACGCAAGGAGTTGTTCATGTACGTTGTTGCTGCTTTATATAAATTTGTCCACTTACCCGATTACGTTAGTCTGCGCGATACCTTGTATAACACTATGGTTGCTCATCAGGTTAAAGGCACGTTGTTGCTGGCTGAAGAGGGCATTAACGGTACCATTTGCGGTCCGCGCCAGGGTGTTGGCGCCGTAAAAGCCTGGCTTGACGCCGATGGCCGCTTTGAAGGTATGAGCTATAAAGAGTCTTTATCGGACGAGCTGGCGTTTTATCGCACCAAAGTAAAACTGAAAAAAGAAATTGTGACCATGGGAGTCGAGGGCATTAACCCGGCGCACATTGTAGGTACCTATGTTAAAGGTGACGACTGGAATCAGCTGATAAGCGATCCTGACACTATTGTCATTGATACCCGCAATGATTATGAAGTGGCCATTGGCACCTTTAAAAATGCGGTTAATCCCAATACCACGACCTTTCGCGAGTTCCCTAAATGGGCAGCTGAAAACCTGGATAAAACCAAACACAAAAAAGTGGCGATGTTTTGCACCGGTGGCATCCGCTGTGAAAAATCCACCGCTTATTTAAAAGAGCAGGGCTTTGACGAGGTGTATCACCTTGACGGCGGTATTTTAAAGTACTTAGAAGAGATGCCAGCAGAAAACAGTCTGTGGCAAGGCGAGTGTTTTGTCTTTGACCAGCGCGTAGCGGTAAAGCACGGTTTGGAGCAAGGCAGTTATGATCAGTGTTATGCCTGTCGTATGCCGTTGTCAGCAGAAGAAATGACCTCGCCACATTACGTGAAAGGCTTAAGCTGCCCGCACTGCTATGATAAAACCACCGAAGAGCAAAAAGCCGCCTTTGCTGAGCGTCAACGTCAGGTTGAACTGGCCAAACAGCGCGGTGAAAAACATATCCGCGACGGTAAGTTTGAATAACAAAATTGCTGTTAGTCTATAAAGCCCGCTACCAAGCCAGCATATTGCTGGCTTTTTTATGCAATGCATTTTATGCCAGTAGTAACCAATCCTTTCGATAATTTAGAATTTAACTGCGGTAAAAATGCAATTTTTGTTTTATTTTCTTACGCTATGATATAAGAGAATCAGGAGATCCTATGCTGAAAAATACCCCTACTCATTACGGCTTAGTTAGTGTAACCGTGCATTGGCTGGTGGCGCTGACCGTATTTGGTTTGTTTGCGCTGGGGTTTTGGATGGTGGATCTCAGTTATTACAGTAGTTGGTATCGTACCGCGCCACACTGGCACAAAAGCATTGGCATTTTGCTGACGTTGGTGATGTTGTTTCGCCTTGGTTGGCGCCTGATTAGCCCGCCACCATCGCCACTTGCCACACACAAACGCTGGGAACGCCTGGCTGCAAAAACAGTACAGTTGGCGTTATATTTGGGTATAGGGCTACTGATTATCAGCGGTTATTTAATCTCCACTGAAGATGGCCGGCCTATTGCCGTGTTTGACTGGTTTGAAGTGCCGGCATTGGGCGCACTGTTTCACCGTCAGGCCGACATTGCTGGCGCGATACACGAATATACCGCTTACGGATTAATTTCGCTGGCGCTGCTACATGGGCTGGCTGCTGTAAAACACCATATTATTGATAAAGACAGTACACTGCGCCGAATGTTCGGCCGTAAACCTTAGAACCGGAGGAAACAATGAAGAAATTTGCACTGGCTGCAGCAATGGCCTCGATGATGGTATTACCAGCAAAAGCTGCCGATTATATGATTGATACCCAAGGTGCCCATGCTTTTATTCAGTTTAAAATTAGCCACTTAGGTTACAGTTGGTTATATGGCCGCTTTAACACCTTTAGCGGTGATTTCAGCTACGACGCCAGTAAACTGGCCGAGTCAAAAATTCAGCTGACCATAGACACCGCCAGTGTTGACTCAAACCATGCTGAGCGTGATAAACACCTGCGCAGCGCCGATTTTTTAAATGTGAGCAAACACCCTAAAGCAACCTTTGTCAGCACCAAAGTGGTGCCTAAAGACGGTGATAACTTCGATTTGCACGGTAACTTAACGCTGAACGGCGTCACGAAAGAAGTGGTTATCGCGGCAGAAAAATTAGGTGAGGGTACCGATCCCTGGGGCGGTTATCGTGCGGGTTTTGCTGGCACTACCACGTTGACATTAAAAGACTTTGCGATTAACACTGATCTAGGCCCTGCATCGGCCACCGTACAGCTTGATCTGACGGTAGAAGGGATCCGCAAGTAACGTATAACGGCGTAACCAAACACCGGTGCGTTATAACACCGGTGTTTGCTTTACTGAATCGTTTGTATCTGGCTTAGTTTCTGCTTCCTGCTCAGGTTGTGTCTTTGGCTTTAGGGCACTGAGTAAGCTTAATAAGATTAGATTAAATTCTTCATCTTCTACTTTGGCATTTGTCAGGCTACCTACTAACAACGTGGCCTCAAAATTATCGCCGGTGCGATACATCAGTTGCGCTAATCTCAGCGTCGCCCAAGGTAAACTTGGGTTTTCACTGTCTTTAAAAAATTCAAGATATTGCTGCAACGCTTTAATACCAAGATCTGCATCCTGATCAGCCACCACAGCTAAACGACCTATATGATAAAGCGCCGTGTATTTCTCCGTCAGATCTGTCGCATAGTCTGCTGCTAGCCGGTAACTGACAAACGCCTGCTGAAAAGCACCTAACTCATTCTCAATTTGTGCCTTACGTGCCAGTAAGCGGGCAGTGGGTGGGTTGGGCATCATTTTTTCCAGCAACGCCAATGCTTCTGCCGGTTTTTTCTCATTCAGCAAAATACGGCTTTGTGCCAGCAAAGCTTGTGCCGGGTTATCGTGTAGCTGCTCTGCCATCTGAACAGCCAGCGCTTTATCGCCGCCGGCAGAGGCGGGCGCTACACTGTAAAAGTCAATCAGCGCCTGACGGGCGGCGAAGTGATCAGGTTTTAGTTGCACCGCCTGTTGTAGAAGTGCCACACCACGTGCAGCCCGCTCTTTGGCTGCAAACACATTGCCATCACTGGCCAGACGAATCTTGCTTAAACCCGCCAGGTAATTTAGCTCACTGTTGTTAGGAAACTGCTCTACGGCGAAATTGAGCAGGGTATTGGCATCTTCCAGCCGCTGCTGACTGATCAACGCACGTGCATACAGTACCAGCAAGGCGTCCTGTTGTTTGTAGTCAGGCCGCTTTACCAGTTGATGCTCAAGTTCAGTAAATTGTGATTTGGCCAGTAACTGTTCAAAATGAGCCAGCTCTTGCGCAGGCAGCACTGTCGCCAACAAAAATAACAGTGTTTTCAATACAGAACTCCTTCGACGTCGCGAATTATTATAGTCTGCGGCATCTGCTGCTAAATTACCACCGGCTTACGGTACTTCAATACTGATGTCTGTCAGTGGAATGCTACAGCAGGGTAGAAACTCACCAAGGCGAACAAACGCCAGCGGTTCAGTAAGATAACGCACTTCGCCAGACAGCAGCTTACAGCGGCACGCACCGCAGTAGCCTTCCCGGCAGTGGAAATTCACCTGTTGATTATGGCGCTCCAGCGCACAGAGTAAATTGGCATCAGTGCCATCAAAGTCGATGGCACTGTGCTGATTAAGCCTGACGCTGGGCATCTGTTACAGGTCGAAATCGCCGAAATCGGCACCATCAACTTCGTTATCAATCTGCCCGACCAGATAAGAGCTGATTTCGGCTTCCTGTGGGGCCACCTGCACGTTATCTGATACCAGCCAGGTGTTGATCCAGGGGATGGGGTTTTGTGTGGTAGAGAAAATAGGCTTTAGGCCGATTGCCTGCATACGGCTGTTAGTAATGTACTCAACGTACTGACATAAAATATCTTTATTCAGACCAATCATAGAGCCATCTTTAAACAAAAACTCGGCCCAGTCTTTTTCCTGCTCTGCCGCTTTGCGGAAAATAGCATAGGCTTCTTCTTCGCATTCTTTGGCAATTTGCGCCATTTGTGGATCGTCATCGCCGGCTGCCATAATATTTAGCATATGCTGGGTGCCGGTAAGATGCAGCGCTTCGTCACGGGCGATAAGACGGATTATTTTAGCATTGCCTTCCATCAGTTCGCGTTCGGCAAAAGCAAAGCTGCAGGCAAAACTGACATAAAAACGAATAGCTTCCAGCACATTCACCGACATCACACACAGGTATAACCGGCGTTTGAGTTCATACAGGCTGATGCTGTGCGTTTCACCGTTGATTGTGTGAGTCCCTTCACCACAGCGCTGATACAAATTAATACCGTCAATCAGTGCATCGTAGTAGCGGGTCACATCTTCAGCACGCTGCAGAATTTTTTCATTCAGCATAATGTCATCAAACACTTTATGCGGCTCGGCGCTAATATTACGCACAATGTGGGTGTAACTGCGGCTATGGATAGTCTCGCTAAACGCCCAGGTTTCAATCCAGGTTTCCAGCTCGGGCAGCGATACGATAGGCAAAAATGCCACATTAGGTGAGCGGCCCTGCACCGAGTCAAGCAAGGTCTGGTACTTCAGGTTGCTGATAAAAATGTGCTTTTCATGCTCGGGCAGGTTTTGAAAGTCGATACGGTCTTTGCTGACATCGACCTCTTCCGGGCGCCAGAAGAAACTCAGTTGTTTTTCAATCAGTTTTTCAAAGATACCGTATTTTTGCTGATCGTAACGTGACACATTGACCGGATTGCCAAAAAACATTGGCTCTTTTAATTGATCGTTGATTTGTCTGTTAAAGGTTGTGTACGCCATAGCCACTTATCGTCCTAACTGGGTATCAAAACTACATACGGGCTGTGCGACCAGCCCGTTTACTGTCAGATTAAATTTTACAGGCACCGCCAGCGCAGCCATCATCCTGGGCTTCCGGTTTAATATCGTCCTGCACGTCAGATGCACCGTCACGGGTGTTGTGGTAATACATGGTTTTCACCCCCAACTTGTACGCGGTTAGCAAATCTTGCAATAACAGTTTCATTGGCACTTTGCCACCGTCAAACTTATTCGGATCATAGTTGGTATTGGCCGAAATCGTCTGGTCAACAAACTTCTGCATAATGGCCACTAATGTCAGGTAGCCGTTATTATTCGGAATGTCCCACAGCAGCTCGTATTTATCTTTTAATCGCTCATACTCTGGCACCACCTGCTTTAAAATACCGTCTTTACTGGCTTTAACGCTGATATGGCCACGTGGTGGCTCTATACCGTTAGTGGCATTAGAGATTTGCGACGAGGTTTCAGATGGCATCAGCGCTGACAGCGTCGAGTTACGCAGGCCATGCGTCGTAATGTCTTTGCGAAGCTGTTCCCAATCCAGTTGCAGTGGCTCCTGGCACACTTTATCCAAATCTTTTTTATAGGTATCTATCGGCAGAATACCTTCGGCGTACGTCGTCTCGTTAAACTTCGGACAAGCGCCAAACTCCTGCGCCAGCTTGTTGGACGCTTTCAGCAGATAGTACTGCATGGCTTCAAAGGTGCGGTGTGTTAAGGCATTAGCAGAGCCATCTGAGTATTTCACGCCGTTTTTCGCCAGATAATAGGCGTAGTTAATTACACCAACGCCTAAAGTGCGGCGGTTGATAGAGGCATGAAACGCCGCAGGAATAGGGTAGTCCTGGTAATCCAGCAAGCTATCCAGTGAGCGCACCGCCAGCTCGGCCAGCTCTTCCAGTTCCGATAAGTTGTCAATGGCGCCTAAGTTAAACGCTGACAGCGTACAAAGGGCAATTTCACCTTCAGGATCGTTAACATCGTTTAACGGTTTAGTGGGCAGCGCAATTTCCAGACACAGGTTGCTTTGGCGTACCGGCGCAAATTTGGGGTTAAACGGACTGTGTGTATTGCAGTGGTCAACGTTTTGCAGGTAAATACGCCCCGTGCTGGCACGCTCCTGCATAAACAGAGTAAACAGCTCCAGTGCTTTTAAGCGCTTTTTGCGAATGTTGCTGTCGTTTTCGTACTTCACATACAGCTGTTCAAACTTTTCCTGATCTTCAAAGAAGGCATCGTATAAGCCTGGTACGTCTGATGGGCTAAACAGGGTGATATAATCATCTTTAATTAAACGGGTGTACATCAAGCGGTTAAACTGCACGCCATAATCTAAGTGCCGTACCCGGTTTTCTTCTACGCCACGGTTGTTTTTCAGCACCAGCAGTGATTCGACTTCTAAGTGCCACAGTGGGTAGAACAGGGTAGCCGCACCGCCACGCACGCCACCTTGTGAGCAGCTTTTTACTGCCGTTTGAAAGTGTTTGTAAAACGGAATACAACCGGTATGAAAGGCTTCACCATTGCGGATTGGGCTGCCCAAGGCGCGAATGCGGCCGGCATTGATGCCGATACCGGCGCGCTGGCTGACGTATTTAACAATGGCGCTTGAGGTAGCATTAATCGAATCTAAGCTGTCACCACATTCAATCAGTACACATGAGCTAAATTGACGGGTAGGGGTGCGCACACCAGACATAATGGGCGTAGGTAATGACAACTTAAAGGTTGAGCAGGCGTCGTAGAAGCGGCGTACATAATCGAGCCGGGTAGCTTTAGGATAGTTAGCAAACAGGCAGGCCGCTACCAGCATATATAAAAACTGCGCGCTTTCGTAAATCTCGCCACTGACGCGGTTTTGTACCAGATATTTACCTTCCAGCTGTTTTACTGCCGCGTAGCTGAAGTTCAAGTCGCGGTTGTGGTCAATATAGCTGTTCAGTGTTTCCAGCTCATCGCGGCTGTAATCGGCCAGTATATGGGCGTCATAACGTTTGGCTTCCACCATCCGCACCACCTGATCATATAGGTGTGGTGGCTCAAACTGGCCATAGGCCTTTTTGCGCAGATGAAACACGGCTAAGCGGGCGGCCAGGTATTGATAGTCCGGGCTGTCTTTAGAAATAAGATCAGCAGCAGCTTTAATAATGGTTTCGTGGATATCTTCAGTTTTAATGCCATCGTAAAACTGGATATGTGATTTAAGCTCAACCTGAGACACCGACACATTCGACAAGCCTTCAGCGGCCCAGGTAATCACACGGTGGATTTTGTCCAAATCCAGCGGCTCACGGCGACCATCACGCTTAGTGACAAAAAGAGATTGAGTCATTGCTGCTGCTTTCCATTTCAATTGTTGTTAACGGTTTCAAGCCGTAGCGCACGGCTATTTTATCATCCGCTATTGCTGTTTAATTACACAACATATAGTGGTTTGCATGAAAGTGATCACAAGATAGTGTGTATCTAGGGTTTTTGCAAGGCTTGACAACGCGGAAAAACATCGGGGGAAAAGATGCGGTTAGCAACTGCTAACCGCGGTGCCAGTGTGCGAAGAAAAGTGCTCTGGGTGCAAGCTTTTTTTCTGGTTAAATTTATTTATTCTATCAATATTTTTTTTATAGCTATCGGCTATTTGGCTGCTGAAAAAAACAGCGTTACAGCGGTTTTCTCGCCACAACGATGTAATTGACGTCCAGCCCCGGGCCGGTTTTAAAACTGTTTTTCAGCGGATTAAAATGCAGGCCGGTGGCATCAACCAGCTCAAGGCCAGCTTGCTCGATAAAGCGCATCAACTCAGAGGGGCGGATAAACTTGCTGAACTCATGTGTACCTTTAGGCACCAGTCTTAGCACATGCTCTGCACCAATAATGGCCAGTAAATAGGCTTTGGCGGTTTTGTTTAGCGTAGAGAAAAACAACGTTGCGCCGGGTTTGGCTAAATCGGCGCAGGCCTGAATAACCGACATCGGCTCGGGCACATGCTCCAGCATTTCCATACAGGTTACGACATCAAACTGCCCGCCATGCTGCTGGGCATAATCCTCCGCAGTAGCCTGCTGATAATTTACCGTGACACCGGTTTCCAGCGCATGTAAACGTGCCACGTCAAGTGAGTCACTGGCCATATCTAACCCTGTTACCACAGCGCCACTGCGCGCCATGCTCTCAGCCAAAATACCGCCACCACAGCCAATATCAATCACCGTTTTACCAAATAAACCCTGTAGCTCATCACTTATATAACTTAGGCGTACCGGGTTTAGCAGATGTAAGGGTTTAAACTCACCATCAGGGTCCCACCAGCGCGAGGCAATATCGTTAAACTTGGCAATTTCGCGGTTATCTACATTAAAGCTGCTTGTCATCGGCGTTGCTCGTTAGTTTTTTGCGCATTATAAAGCCTGCAGCGGTGACAGCAATGGCAAAGGTGGTTTTGCGCTGCATTTGGGGCATGGCAAGCGGGATTTTCTGTGTTAGAATCCCGCGTTGTCTCGCGCTTTATAACATCGACAAAAGCGAGTTATCTATCTGATTTAAGGGAAATTAGCGTTTTATGACAGATCTGGCCAGAGAAATAGTTCCGATAAATATCGAAGACGAATTAAAGAATTCGTACCTCGATTACGCTATGAGCGTTATTGTTGGCCGCGCCTTACCGGACGTAAGGGATGGTTTAAAGCCGGTACACCGTCGCGTGTTGTTTGCGATGAAGGAACTGGGCAATGACTGGAACAAAGCCTATAAAAAATCGGCCCGTGTGGTCGGTGACGTTATCGGTAAATATCACCCGCATGGCGATAGTGCGGTGTATGACACTATTGTTCGCATGGCGCAGCCTTTCTCTTTACGCTACATGCTGGTAGACGGTCAGGGCAACTTTGGCTCTATCGATGGCGACTCCGCGGCAGCGATGCGTTACACCGAAGTGCGGATGGCACGTATTGCGCATGAATTACTGGCCGATTTAGATAAAGAAACCGTCGACTATGTGCCTAACTACGATGGCACTGAACAAATTCCAGCGGTTATGCCAACTAAGGTGCCGAACCTGTTGATTAACGGCTCCAGTGGTATTGCCGTAGGTATGGCCACCAATATTCCGCCACACAACTTAACCGAAGTGATTGATGGCTGTTTAGCCTTAATTGCTAATCCGGATATTGAGCTGCATGAGCTGATGCAGTACATCCCAGGGCCAGATTTCCCCACAGCCGCTATTATCAATGGCCGTAAAGGCATTGAAGAAGCCTACCGCACCGGCCGTGGCAAGGTGTACATCCGCGCAAAAACTGAAATTGAAACTGACGAGAAAACCGGCCGTGAAGCTATTATCGTCAACGAAATTCCGTATCAGGTAAACAAAGCCCGCTTAATTGAGAAAATCGCCGAGCTGGTAAAAGAAAAGCGTATTGAAGGCATTTCAGCACTGCGTGACGAGTCTGACAAAGACGGTATGCGTATTGTCATCGAGTTAAAGCGCGGCGAATCTTCAGACGTTATGCTGAACCAATTGTATGCCAACACCCAAATGCAAACGGTGTTTGGTATCAACATGGTGGCGCTGGATCAGGGCCAGCCGAAGCTGTTAAGCCTAAAAGAGATGCTGCAGTGCTTTGTGCTGCACCGCCGCGAAGTGGTCACCCGCCGTACAGTTTACGATTTACGCAAAGCACGCGACCGCGCCCATATCTTAGAAGGCCTGGCGATAGCCCTGGCCAATATCGATGAAATTATCGAGCTGATTAAAACCTCGCCCAGCCCGGCGGAAGCCAAGCTGCGCTTAATTGACCGCGGCTGGCAGTTAGGTGATGTTAGCGCCATGCTGGAGCGCGCCGGACAAGATGCCGCGCGGCCAGAGTGGTTAGAAGCGCATTTTGGCATTCGCGACGGCAAGTATTTCTTAACCGAGCAACAGGCTCAGGCCATTTTGGATCTGCGTTTACACAAGCTGACCGGCCTTGAGCATGAAAAAATTCTTGATGAATACAAGCAACTATTAGAGCTTATTGCTGAATTGCTGCACATTCTGGCGAGCCCAGAGCGCTTAATGGAAGTGATCTGCGAAGAGCTGGAAGCAATCAAAACCCAATATGGCGATGCACGCCGCACTGATATTCAGGACAATATGCTGGATATCAATATGGAAGATTTGATCACCGAAGAAGATGTCGTGGTGACCTTATCACACTTAGGCTATGCCAAGTATCAGCCATTGTCTGATTATGAAGCACAGCGCCGCGGTGGTAAGGGTAAAGCCGCCACTACCGTTAAAGATGAAGACTTCGTTGATAAGTTATTAGTTGCCAGCACCCACGATACGATTTTGTGTTTCTCTAACCGTGGCCGTCTGTACTGGATGAAGGTGTATCAATTACCGCTGGCCAGCCGCACTGCACGTGGCAAGCCTATTGTTAACTTACTGCCGCTGGAAGAAGGCGAGCGTATTAACGCCATTCTGCCGGTACGCGAGTACGAAGAGAACAAATATGTGTTTATGGCTACCGCCAATGGCACAGTGAAGAAAACAGCACTGACCGAATACTCACGGCCGCGTTCAAACGGCATTATTGCGGTTAACCTGAACGATGGTGATCGCCTGATCGGCGTAGGCATTACCGACGGTAACAGCGAAATTATGCTGTTCTCAGATGATGGTAAAGTAGTGCGTTTCGCTGAAGATCAGGTGCGCAGCATGGGCCGTACCGCCACTGGCGTGCGCGGCATTAAACTGCGTGAAGGTGGCTCAGTGGTGTCGTTAATTATTCCAGATGGCAATGGTCCAATCCTCACTGTTACTGAGAACGGCTACGGCAAACGTACCGCACTGCAGGAGTACCCGGCGAAGAGCCGCGCAACGCAGGGTGTAGTGTCGATTAAAGTGTCAGAGCGTAACGGCCTGGTGGTGGGTGCGGTACAGGTGAATGAACTTGATGAAATCATGATGATTTCAAACAAGGGCACCCTGGTTCGTACCCGCGTAAACGAAGTGTCTGAAGTAGGTCGTAATACCCAGGGCGTAATTTTAATTCGCACCGCCGAGAACGAAAAAGTGGTGGGTGTGGAAAAAATTGACGAAATTCAGGATGCTGACGAGCTGGCTGCTGCCGAGGCAGAGAAGGCTGCCAGCACTGTGCTGACGGACACCCAGTTAGCGCAGGATGAAGAAGAGTAACACCCAGACAAAACGGGCGCATCTGCGCTCGTTTTGCTTTTTAGCTGTTGGTAATTTACCCAATAAGATCGGCCAAAGCCGACATGAATGAACAACCAGGCCAGTAGAATAAAGACGCTAATTCAGGAGCACGCAGCAACAATGACAACGTTTAATTTTTGTGCCGGCCCGGCCATGCTACCGGTTGACGTAATGCAGCAGGCACAGCAAGAATTTATTAACTGGCAACAATTAGGCTGCTCAGTGATGGAAATTAGCCATCGCAGTAAGCCTTTTATCAAATTAGCCGCTGAGGCCGAGCAGGACCTGCGTGATTTACTCAGTATTCCCGCCAATTATAGAGTGCTGTTTATGCACGGCGGCGGCCGCGGACAGTTTTCTGCCGTGCCGCTTAATTTATTAAAGCTAGGCCAAAGCGCAGACTATATCGTGTCGGGTGCCTGGTCACAGTCGGCGGTAGAAGAAGCACAAAAATACGGTGTGATTAACACTCAGGATATTCGCAGCAAAAGCGCCGGTGGTATTCGCAGCATTACTGCGCCAGAGCACTGGCAGTTAACACCGGGGGCTGCCTATGTGCATTGCTGCCCGAATGAAACGGTAGACGGCGTTGAGTTTACGGGCTTACCACAAACAGACAGCCCGATTGTGGCCGATTTATCCTCTACCATTTTATCGCGGCCAATTGATGTCAGCCGTTATGGCGTGATTTATGCCGGCGCACAGAAAAATATCGGCCCGTCGGGTTTAACCTTGGCGATAGTGCGCGAAGATTTACTACCGGCAAAAGATGCGGCCATTCCCTCCGTACTGGATTATCGCCTGGCAGCTGAAAACGACAGCATGTTTAATACACCGCCTACCTTTGCCTGGTATCTGGCCGGTTTGGTGTTTAAATGGCTAAAGCGGCAGGGCGGCGTAACCGAAATGGCTACGCGTAACCAAGCTAAAGCAAACTTACTTTATGATTATATTGATAAAAGTGATTTTTACAGTAACGACGTCGACAAGGCTTACCGCTCCTGGATGAATGTGCCGTTTTTCCTTGCCGATGAGCGGCTAAACGACACTTTTGTGGCGCAGGCCGAGCAGCATGGCTTATTGGCGTTAAAAGGCCACCGTATGGTAGGCGGTATGCGGGCCAGTATTTACAACGCTATGCCGCTGGAAGGCGTGCAAACACTGGTGAGCTTTATGCAGGAATTTGAGCGGGTGCACGGATGAAAACACTAACCCTTAATCCGATTGCTAAAGTGGCCGGCGAGGTACACCTGCCAGGCTCGAAAAGTATCTCGAACCGGGTGCTGCTGCTGGCGGCACTGGCGGAGGGCACCACATTTATCACCAATTTACTCGATAGCGACGATGTTAAACATATGCTTAACGCCTTAACGGCGTTAGGCGTCAGCTATAAGTTATCTGCCTGTCGTACCAAGTGTGAAGTACACGGCTTGGGCGGCTTATTTAATCATCCGCACGCTATAACTATGTTCCTTGGAAACGCCGGCACCGCCATGCGCCCGCTTACTGCAGCGCTGGCGGCCTCTAAGGTAGATGTTACGCTCACCGGCGAACCGCGTATGTACGAGCGGCCAATTGGCCATTTGGTCGATGCGCTGCGTCAGCTAAATGCTGATATCAGCTATCTGGATAACGACGGCTTTCCGCCGCTGCGCATTCACGGCAAAGCGCTATGCAGCGGTAAAATGCAAATAGACGGCAGCATCTCCAGTCAGTTTTTAACGGCTGTGTTAATGGTGGCGCCGCTGCTGGATGGCGATAGCGAAATCGACATTATCGGCGAGCTGGTCTCCAAGCCATATATTGATATTACCCTGGCGCTGATGCAGCGCTTTGGTGTCAACGTAACGCATCATGACTACAAAAAATTCAGCATAGCCGGCAATCAGCGGTATAAATCGCCTGGCCATTGGCTGGTAGAAGGTGATGCCTCATCAGCGTCCTACTTTCTGGCTGCTGCGGCCATTAAAGGCGGCAGCATTAAAGTGACCGGCATTGGCAAGCATGCGGTGCAGGGTGACATTCATTTTGCTGATGCTTTAGAAGCCATGGGCGCCGATGTTGAGTGGGGTGATGATTACATAGCGGTTACGCGAAACCAGTTAAACGGTATAGATCGCGACTATAACGCCATACCTGATGCGGCCATGACTATTGCCACCACCGCTTTGTTTGCTAAAGGGCCAACGGTTATCCGCAATGTGTACAATTGGCGGGTGAAAGAAACCGACCGTTTAGCGGCGATGGCGACTGAGCTTAGAAAGGTGGGCGCTGAGGTGGAAGAAGGCGATGATTATTTGAAAATCGTGCCGCCGGCTCAGCTTAAGCATGCCTGTATCGCGACCTATAATGATCATCGCATGGCCATGTGTTTTTCACTGGTCGCGCTGAGTGACACTGCAGTGACGATTGAAGATCCGGATTGCACCGCCAAAACCTTCCCGGGCTACTTTGATACCTTTTCCCGTTTAGCCCTCTAGCGGCATTTTCATGTAGATGCACAGCCGTCCGGCTGTGCGCTTTTCCTGCGTTTTAACTGAATTAAACACAGATTTTGTCGCGAAAAGCTGTATAATAGCGCCGTTTTTTAATCCGATTAACCAGCAGTTTGACAAGGGGGTAGGATGCCACATTCTGCAGCAGTAATTACCATAGATGGCCCGGGTGGTGCAGGTAAAGGCACCATTTGCCGCTTAGTTGCCCAACGTTTGGGCTGGCAATTACTCGACAGTGGCGCTATTTACCGCGTGCTCGCCCTGGCTGCGATGCATCATCAGATTGCTTGTGATGACGAAGAAGCACTGCAGCCGTTAGCTGCGCATCTGGATGTGCAGTTTGGCAGTGACGAGCAGGGCAATGTACGTATTACGCTGGAAGGCGAAAATGTCACCCATACTATTCGCACCCAGGAAGTGGCTGATGTCGCCTCAAAAATTGCGTCGCTACCGCGGGTACGTGAAGCCTTGCTACGCCGTCAGCGTGCTTTTGCTGAGCAGCCAGGTTTGGTCGCTGATGGCAGAGACATGGGTACTGTGGTGTTCCCCCAGGCCGACGTTAAAATCTTTTTAACCGCCACCGCGGAAGAGCGCGCCAGACGGCGCTATTTAGAGTTGAAAGAAAAGGGCTTTGATGTTAACATCGGCGACCTTTTGGGCGAAATTCGGGCCAGAGACGAGCGCGATATGAACCGCGCCACAGCACCACTAAAACCGGCTGCTGATGCGTATATCCTGGATTCGACCAGTAAAACCATTGAACAAGTGTTGGAAGAGGTACTGAACTACGTTGGCATGAAGTTGCCGGCAGTGGTGTGAACCAGGCCAAAACCGCGCTTTGGACAGCCTGATAAATGGATTTAATCAGGTAAATGTAGCAACCCCACAACGCATGATGCAGCGTGGAGCACTTAACTGAAAAAGTGAATATGACTGAAAATTTTGCACAATTATTTGAGGAAAGCCTCAAAGCCATCGAAACCCGTCCGGGTGCCATTGTTAAAGGTACTGTTGTAGCCGTTCTGAAAGACGTCGTTATGGTTGACGCCGGTCTTAAGTCAGAAGCCGCTATTCCGGTTGAGCAGTTCAAATCTCTGAACGGCGAAATCGAAGTTAGCGTAGGCGATATCATCGACGTAGCTTTAGACGCTATCGAAGACGGTTTCGGCGAAACGCTGTTATCACGCGAAAAAGCCAAACGTCACGAAGCCTGGGTGCGCCTGGAAAAAGCTTGTGAAGACAAAGAAACGGTTATCGGTGTTATCACTGGTAAAGTTAAAGGTGGCTTCACGGTTGAAGTTGACGGTATTCGTGCATTCCTGCCTGGTTCATTAGTAGACGTACGTCCGGTGCGTGACACTCTGCACCTGGAAAACAAAGAACTTGAGTTCAAAGTTATCAAGCTGGATCAGAAGCGTAACAACGTGGTGGTATCACGTCGTGCGGTTATTGAATCAGAAAGCAGCCATGAGCGTGACCAGCTGTTAGAAACGCTGGAAGAAGGCATGGAAGTTAAAGGTATCGTTAAGAACCTGACTGACTACGGTGCATTCGTTGACTTAGGTGGCGTAGACGGCTTACTGCATATCACTGATATGGCGTGGAAGCGCGTTAAGCACCCAAGCGAAATCGTTAATGTTGGCGACGAAATTCCAGTTAAAGTACTGAAATTCGACCGCGAGAAGCAGCGCGTATCTTTAGGCCTGAAGCAAATGGGTGAAGATCCGTGGGCAGCTATCGCTTCACGTTACCCAGAAGGTGCGAAAATCACTGGTCGCGTAACTAACCTGACTGACTACGGCTGCTTCGTAGAAATCGAAGAAGGCGTTGAAGGTTTAGTACACGTGTCAGAAATGGACTGGACTAACAAAAACATCCACCCATCTAAGGTTGTTAACCTGGGTGATTCTGTGGAAGTTATGGTGCTGGAAATCGACGAAGAACGTCGTCGTATTTCTTTAGGTCTGAAACAGTGTAAAGCTAACCCATGGGAAGAGTTCGCGAAGGGCTTCAACAAGGGTGATCGCGTAAGCGGTAAGATCAAGTCAATCACTGACTTCGGTATCTTCATCGGCCTGGACGGCGGCATCGATGGTCTGGTTCACTTATCAGACATCAGCTGGAACGCCACTGGCGAAGAAGCGGTACGTGAGTTCAAGAAAGGCGACGAAGTACACGCTGTTGTACTGCAAGTTGACCCAGAGCGCGAGCGTATTTCTTTAGGTATCAAGCAGCTGGATGAAGATCCATTCAACGGCTACCTTGCTGACAACAAAAAAGGTGCTATCGTTAAAGGTGAAGTAACTGCCGTTGACGCTAAAGGCGCTACTGTTATGTTAGAAGGTGGTGTAGAAGGCTACATCCGTGTATCTGACATCGCGCGTGAGCGTATCGAAGATGCGACTACAGTACTGAAAGTAGGCGAAGAAGTTGAAGCTCGTTTAATGGGCGTTGATCGCAAAAACCGCGTAATCAGCCTGTCAATCAAAGCGAAATTCGAAGCTGAAGAAAAAGAAGCTATGGACACTATCAACAGCAAGCAACAAGAAGCTGATTTTGGTGGTAACGCTATGGCCGAAGCATTTAAAGCTGCTCAGAAGCAGGATTAATTGCTAACAAAGCAGGGGGCTTATGCCTCCTGCTTTATCCAACAGCAGGTTTGCCGGAGGGTCTATGACCAAGTCTGAATTAATTGAAAAATTAGCTACTGATTTCCCCCATATTCAGGTCAAGGATGTTGAAGCTTCAGTTAAAGAAATCCTCGAGCAGATGGCACAATCACTTTCAAGCAACGAGCGCATTGAAATTCGTGGCTTTGGCAGTTTTTCACTGCATTATCGTGCGCCTCGTGTCGGCCGCAATCCAAAAACCGGTGACAAAGTTGAACTGGACGGTAAATATGTACCGCATTTCAAGCCAGGTAAAGAATTACGTGACCGGGTAAAAGACAACACCTGATCTCAAGCTATTGAGTTTGCAGGCGTAAACGGAGTTTCCCTTGCGCAGACTACTTTTTATCGCCGTACTGGTAGCCCTGATGGTAGTGGGGGTGCTGTTTGGTTCTATTAATCAGCAATTAGCTGATTTACATCTTCTTATTATCAGTGTGCAGTTACGGGTAGTGGATATTGCACTGATTTTTCTGTTATTGGGCGTATTACTGGGCCTGCTCATTGCCATGCTGTACTCGTTGCAACGCAAAGCTAAAGGTTGGCTGCGTAAAACATCGGATCAGCGTTAGATTATGCTGGAGCTGCTGTTTTTATTATTGCCGGTCGCAGCAGCCTATGGCTGGTTTATGGGGCGTAACAGCCTGAAACATAAAGAACTAAAAGGCCGCGCCAATATTACCCGTAACTTATCTTCAGGCTTAAACTTTTTACTAACCGATCAAGAAGATAAAGCGATAGAGCAGTTGTTAGAACTGTTGGATATCGAAGCGGCGACCATTGAAACCTACCTGGCACTGGCTAATTTATTCCGTCGCAAAGGTGATTGGGATAAAGCTATCCGTATTCATGAAAAGTTACATCAGCTAAAACTACCCAAACCTCAGGCACAGCAAATACAGTTTGAACTGGCAAAAGATTACTTTTGCGCCGGTTTGTATGACCGGGCAGAAAAACTGCTTGTTAGCCTGGTAAAATCACCGAAACTGGCCGAAATGGCGTTAAAGCAGTTATTCAGTATTTTTATCGCTACCCATGAGTGGCATAAGGCAGCGACCTATGAGGCAGCGGTAGATGCCACTGATTCACGCTCGCTACGTATTGCCATGGCCAATATGCAGGTAGAAGCCAGCCAGCAGAATGAAGAAGGCCGGCAACAGTTATTACTGACATTAGCCGAGCATTACCCGGGCGCCATCCGGCCTAAGTTTGAGTTAGCAAAGCAGGCATTGGCGCAGCAGGATATAGCACTGGCCAAATCGGCGTTGTTATACATTATTGAGCACAAGCCACAATGGAGCGCAGATCTGCTGCCGCTGTTGGCCAACTGCAAACTGAGTGACGAAGAGTGGTATCAACTGTTAAGCCGGTTGGCTAATAAACAACACAATACCAGTGCAGTAGTGCTGTTAGGGCAGTGGCTGACAGAGCATGGTTCAGCAGAGGCTGCCGAGCAGTTTTTACTGGATAAATTAGCTGCTCAGCCCAGTATCCGGGTGTTTCAGCAGCTCCTAAAAGTACGCCAGCAACAATCAGCGCCTGCGGCTGAGGCGCTGTCATCGGTTGAAGAGCTGGTCAATGCTTATCTGGCAAAGAAGTCATTATATAGCTGCCGCAATTGCGGCTTTAATACCCGCAATCATTATTGGTTGTGTCCGTCCTGTCAGCAATGGGAAACTGTGGAGCCTATTGCTGGTATTGACGGTCGTTAGTCGAAGGAAACCCTATGTCGTGTCAGACCCCTGTTGTCGTTGCACTAGATTTTGAACAACAAAATCAAGCGCTTAACTTAGTGAGCCAACTTGACCCGGCGCTGTGCCGGTTAAAAGTAGGCAAGGAAATGTTTACCCATTTTGGCCCGCAGTTTGTGCAGCAGCTGCAACAGCGCAATTTTGACGTTTTTTTGGATCTTAAATTTCATGATATTCCCAACACAGTGGCTAAAGCCGTTAAAGCAGCCGCTGATTTAGGCGTATGGATGGTGAATGTGCATGCCAGTGGCGGCAGTAAAATGATGAGCGCTGCGCGGGAATCTTTGGTATCTTATGGTGCTGATAAACCACATCTTATTGCCGTTACGGTGCTAACCAGTATGGAGCAGGCCGATTTAACGGAACTGGGCATTACACTAACACCGGCACAACAGGTACTGAAGCTTGCGGCGCTGACGCAGCAGGCCGGTTTGGACGGTGTGGTATGTTCAGCGCAGGAAGCTACACTGTTAAAACAGCAATGTGGAAAGGACTTTATGCTGGTGACGCCCGGCATACGCCCGGCCAGCAGCAGCCAGGACGACCAAAAACGGGTAATGACGCCAGCCCAGGCGGTCACGGCCGGGGTGGATTATATGGTAATAGGCCGGCCAATCACTAAGGCGGCTCAGCCGTTGGATGCGCTACACGCGATCGTTCGGGAGATCTCAAACGCTTAATTAATCAGGAGGTTAGGGTGGATGGCATAAACCTCGCGATATTAATTGGCGGTTTTCTTTTTGTAATTAGCATCATAGCAACCCTTATCTCGGCGCGTTTAGGCGCGCCCATGCTATTGGTGTTTCTGATCATCGGTATGCTGGCTGGCGAAGAAGGCCTGGTTGGTATCCAGTTCGATAACCCTCAGGTAGCGTTTTTAATCGGCTCTATCGCGTTAGTCATTATTTTGTTCGACGGCGGTATGCGCACTCATCCGCAGCGCTTTCGTGTAGCATTGGCGCCGGCTTCAATGCTGGCTACCGTTGGCGTGGTGCTAACCTGTGGCATCGTCGGTGTTGCCGCTGCCTATTTACTCGATTTAACCCTGCTGCAGGGCTTGCTGCTTGGTGCTATTTTAAGTTCTACTGATGCCGCAGCCGTGTTTTCAATCTTTCAATCACAGGGCTTGCGGATAAAAGAGCGGGTAGCATCAACGCTGGAAATAGAGTCGGGCAGTAATGACCCGATGGCGGTCATGCTAACGCTGACGCTGGTTGGCGTATTGGCACAGGGTGAGCCGTTAGGCTGGGGCGTCGCCCAAAGCTTTTTACAACAAGCTGTCGTTGGCGGCGTAATGGGTTATGCCGCAGGGCGTATTTTTGTGCTCTTGTGCCGCAAGCTACCGCTTAGCTTTGCGTTTTTTCCATTATTAGCCGTGGCCAGTTGTATCTTTATTTATGCCGTGACTAACACCTTTGGTGGCAGTGGCTTTCTGGCTGTTTATTTAATGGGTTATCTTGTGGGCAATGCGCGCTTGCCACAAATTATCCATATCTTACGCATGCATGACGGCTTAGCCTGGATAAGCCAAATCAGTATGTTTCTGATGTTGGGTCTATTGGTGGTACCCACTAATTTACTTGATCACCTGGTGCCGGCATTACTGCTGGCAGGCGTACTTATTTTTATTGCCCGTCCTATTGCCGTGCTGGTTAGCTTAATACCTTTTCGCTTTCCGGCCCGCGACCAGCTGTTTATCAGTTGGGTAGGGCTACGTGGGGCAGTGCCGATTATACTGGCGCTGTTTCCGTGGTTGGCTGGCATGCCAGACGAGCATTTATATTTCGATGTGGCTTTTGTGGTGGTAATCGTATCTCTGGTGCTGCAGGGCTGGAGCATCGTACCGGTAGCGCGCTGGCTAAAATTGGAGGTGCCAAAAGAGGTCGCGCCGGATCAGGCCATGCCGCTGGATGCCGTACCCAGTAATGATGTAATGGAGGTGCTGGCGTTTAATGTGACTGACAGCTCACCAATGTTAGCGCTTAGTTGGTCTGACTTACAGTTTAAACAGCCGATCCAGTTTTTAGGCCTAATCCGCGATGGTGAATGGCTGTTGCCGGAGAAAAAACCGGTATTTACGGTGAAAGACACCATCATGGTGCTGGCAAAGTTAAAACACGTGCAGAAAATCAGTGAAGTACTGGCCAAAGATGCAGAAAAATCTGTACTGAGTAACAGTAACTTCTTCGGTGACTTCGTGCTAAATGGCAATATCAGCCTGCGTGACTTAGATGCTTTCTATACCATTAATCTTGCTGATCAAGACAGCCAGCAAACCCTGGCCGGTTATATCGCACAGCGTTTCCACCGCCGCGTGGTTATTGGCGACCAGGTACAGTTGGATCAACTGCTGTTAACCGTTAGGCAGGTGAACGATGATGGTGAAGCTACCCAGGTAGGTATTAAACCAGTAGCCGATTAGTCTGGTGGTAATAGGTTAAAACTCAGTGAGTACAAGGCTATCTGAAATGGGCCCGGCGTTTTATCAGCCAGCATAATACTGACGTGGCTGATGTCACTAAAGTGCAGTGGCGGCAGATTAAGCACTGGGTTACCGCGATAGCGTCCTGAGAAGTCATCCGGGGTAAACACAAAAGTCTGCTGGCCGTTGCCTGCAGAAAACTCAGCTACATAAGCCACGCCTTGCGGTATTAAAGCGGTTTTTAGCCGTAGCTGGTAAGTACGGTTATCCGGCTTGGCATGCAGTATAAGTTGGGTGCCGTTTAGCGCTGTTATTGGGTTAAGTAATTTAAACTCCGCTGAAGCAAAGCCGCCGTTATTTTCCAGCGATAAATTGCCGGTGAACAGCACAGCGTCATCATTGTGACGAATTACAGTACCACTGGAGCGGCCACCCATAACCGTATCGTGAATAAGCACAATATGTTCAAAGTGGTTATAGTCGCGAAAATTCAGTTGTACCTTATTAGTCATAGAGACAGCTCCGGCTGTTATAGCGCGCTCAGGCGCTGCGAGCATTGCAAAGCACCAAACACAGGTTGTAGCGTAAATCAAAGCGCGAATGCTGATCGTCATGGGTAAAAACGGCATAAAACATAATGTTGGTTTACGCAGTACACAGCAAAACAGTTCCTGTAAGTCGGATAAACGAAATGCAAAAAATTACCCAATGTCAGTTATGCCAGCGCGAGTGCTTTTTAACGTTTCATCATCTTATTCCGCGCAAAATGCACCGGCGGCCATACTTTAAAAAACACTACGACAAAACGGCGTTGCAACAAGGTGTAATGCTGTGCAAGTTATGCCACAAAGGTATTCACACGTTATACGATGAGATGACGTTAGCCAAACGGTTCAATACCATAGAGCAGCTACAAACAGATACCAGTATAAGACAGCATGTTGAATGGGTTAAAAAGCAACGGGTAGCTGGTTAATTGCTAATTTATCTGCCAATACAATATATCCCTTAATGTATATTATGTTAAATGTAATATTGGGTCTTCAATCCTGCGCTATCTCAAATGCCGGTGCTACCGCCCTGTAGCTGCTGGGCTTGTCTATTTGCTGTGCGATAAGGTTTTGCGGTAAATGCGGTTGAAGTAAATCGGCAAACATCTCGGTATTGCTGTTTTGCTCATCCAGCCAGGCTGTTATTAGTTTGCTGTCTTGTGGCAATATCAGTGGCATGGCCGTGCTGTGAATATGCATAAGTTTGGGATGTGGCGCTAATGTAATTACCGAGTTAGTCTGCCGCACATCGCTTGTCAGATAAGTAAGTTGTTTACTTATTAACTAGCTGACTTTGTTAAGATACGCCACTATATCAACAAATTATCGGAGTATCGGTGTCACACGTTTTGCTATCGCTACAGTGGTGGTTAATTACCCTGCTCTGCTGGCCGTTATTACTGTGGCAAGGTAAGCGAGTGCGTAAACTGGCGCTGCGCTTGCCGGAGGCTGCTGGGCTGCGCGCTGGCGTGTCATGCGATGCAAAGCTTGCGCCGCTGCGGTTATTGATCTGTGGCGACTCGGCGGCTGCTGGTGTGGGGGTAACACAGCAAGACGATGCGCTTAGCGGCCAGTTAGTGCGTTTATTGGCCACGCAATACCAGGTGCAGTGGCGGTTGGAGGCAGAAACCGGGCTGGATAGCGCCGCTTTGGCCGCTCGATTGGCGAAACTTAACGGTCAGTGTTTTGATCTGGTGGTGATGTCTGTTGGCGTTAACGATGTGACATCGCTTTGCTCTGCCCGGCGTTTTCGCCGCCAGCTTGCCAGCTGCTTACAGCTGTTACAGCGGCAAAACGGTCAGCCGCGGGTGTTGTTTAGTGCCATACCGCCGATGCAGCAGTTTAGTGCACTGCCCGCTCCGCTTAATTACTGGCTTGGCCTTAACGCCACAATATTAAACCACAGCGCGAATAACTTACTGAAGCGCTGGCCTAATGCCAGCTATGTTGCCACGCCGAATAAGGTATCAACCGCTATGCTGGCAGAGGATGGCTTTCACCCATCAGCTGAGGGTTATCAGCATTGGGCACAGCAGCTGTTTGCTCATAGTAAACTGCATGGTATTTAAGGTAATTACGCATGTATTACGATCTACCCTTTTCACAGGCCTGTGAAAACAACAAAGCCCCGATATTAGCAGTGCTGCAGCAAGCGTTTGCCGATTGCACTAACGTGTTGGAAATTGGCAGCGGCACGGGGCAACATGCGGTGCATTTTGCTGAGAATTTGCCGCATCTTAACTGGCAGGCATCAGATCAGGCGGTGTATTTGCCTGATTTAACCGAAAGGTTGCGCCGGGCGGCGTTACCTAACCTGCCCTTGCCGTTGCAGTTGGATGTCACAGAAGATGCACTTGCTGCGCAGAAATTTGATGCGCTGTTTACCGCTAATACGCTGCATATTATGCCGTGGCCGGTGGTGCAGCAGCTATTTGCACGCTTAAACGACTTTTGTTCGGCAGAGGCAACCTTGTGTATTTATGGCCCATTTAATTACAACGGCAGGTTTACCAGTAGCAGTAACCAGGCTTTTGATGCCAGTTTAAAAAGCCGCGATCCGAAGATGGGTATTCGCGATATTGAGGCGGTATTACCGCTGGCACAGCAACAGGGCTTTACGTTACAGCAGGATATTGCCATGCCGGCGAATAACCGTTTGCTGTGGCTTAGCAAGCAGCCTTAATCTTGTTGCTTGTAAGGTAAAGCCTGTATTGCCTCTGCTATGTATTGCGCAAGATGCGTGCTTTCCTGCTTGAAATAATTCGCAATGGCGCCGCTTAGCGGCGTGTCGGCAAACAGATAATTACCGTAACGCGTTACAGGCTCAAAGCCGCGTTTTAGCTTGTGCTCGCCCTGGGCACCGGCGTCAAAGTATGTCAGGCCGTGCTGAATACAGTATTCTATGCCCTGATAGTAACACAGCTCAAAGTGCAGTTTATCGGCATCGGCAAGAGCGCCCCAGTAGCGGCCATACAGCGTGTCCTGACTTTTAAAACACAGTGCCATCGCTTGTATTTCTTCGTCGCTACCTAACGCGGCAAATACCACCAGCTGCTGCGATATGCTTTGCCCTAACTGATAGAAACTCTCGGAACTAATATAGCCATGATGGCCGGAGCGCTTTAAATAGGTGGCTTGGTAACAGCGCACTATGGCCTGCCAGTGCTGCGCACTAAGTTCGCTGCCGGCAAGCGTAACCCGTTTAATGTCGCTCACAGCGCTGCGCTCTTGCTTTATCTGCTTACGCTTGCGGGCATTCAGGCTTGCTAAGTAATCGTCAAAACACAGGTAGCCTTTGTTGTGCCATAAAAACTGCACATCATGGCGGGCTAAAAAGCCCTGCTGTAGCAGCTTTTCATGTAACGCGTGACCAACGTAAAGCCATTGCACACTGTAAAACTGCTGCTTGGCAAGCGCCTGTTTTAACGTATCGCAGATAAGCGTCAACAGCGTATCACAAGAAGCGGTATCCGCAGCAAGCGCTGGCAATACTCCAAGCCTTGGCCCGGTGGCCGGCGTAAACGGTATGGCAGCAATCCATTTGGGGTAATATGGTAGTGAAAACTGACGATATGCATCAGCAATTTGCCAGTCGAACAGATACTCGCCGTAAGAGTGCTGTTTACTATAACCCGGCACCGCGGCAACCAGCGTATCGCCTTGCCACAGTGTCAGATGCTGGCTATGCCAACCACTTTTACCATCAACACTGCCGCCCTGCTCCAGCGCCAGTAAAAAGCGGTGCTGGCAAAACGGATAGCCGCCACCGGCAAATAACGCATCCCACTGCGCTGCAGTGACCTCAGCTAAGCTGGATAACCACCGTACGTTCAGCAATCAGGTCACCTTGTGCTTTACCTGATACTCGGCTTTTAAATACTCGCCGCTTCGCACCACATCGGCCAGAATTTCAACCGAGGTCCAGATGTCGATATAGCGTAAATACAGCGGTGTAAACCCCAGCCGGAGGATGTCCGGTGCCCGAAAATCGGCGATAACGCCCTGCTTTATCATTGCCTGACACAGCGCATACGCCTGCGGATGGCGATATGCCAGCTGGCTACCACGCTCGTCATCATTAAAGGGTGTAATGCGCTCAAGCACCTGTAAACACTCATGCTGGTTCACTAGCTGCTGAAAACAGTCACCCAGTGCCAGCGATTTTTGCCGCAGCTGTTGCATATCAACATCGGCAAACACCTCAAGTGCAGCATCCAGCACGCTCATCGACAGCACCGCTGGCGTGCCGGTAAGAAATTGTGCAATACCGGGCGCTTTTTCATACTGGGTATTAAAGCTAAACGGGGTTTTATGGCCCATCCAACCGGTTAGTGGCTGGCTAATGGCACTATGATGGCGCCTGGCGGCGTAAATAAAAGCCGGCGCACCAGGGCCACCGTTAAAGTATTTGTAACCACAACCTACGGCAAAGTCGACATTGCAGGCATCAACCGCTACAGGCAAGGCGCCGGCACTGTGGGCCAGATCCCAGATCACCAGTGCGCCCTTATCCTGTGCCAACCGGGTTAGCTTAGCCATATCAAACAGCCGGCCACTGCGAAAATCGACCTGAGTTAGCATTAGCACCGCTACCTCTTCATTAATGGCGGCTTCAAGCTCAGTATCTTCAACCAGTTTAAGTTGGCAGTGCTGTGCGCCCATTAATTGCGACAGGCCTTCAACCATGTATAAATCGGTAGGGAAATTGCCATTAACAGACAGTACGGTGTGCCGCTTTGGCTGCAGTGACAGCGCGGCACACAGTACCTTAAACAGGTTTACTGATGTCGAGTCGCAGCATACCACTTGCCCCGGCGCGGCGCCTATTAAGCGGCCAATCTTATCGCCGACGCTAAAAGGCAAATCTATCCAGTGATGGCGGTTCCAGCTGGTAATTAAGTGCTCGCCCCATTGCTGGCTAACCACCTCTGCCGCGCGCTCGGCAGCAATTTTTGGCATAGCGCCCAGCGAATTACCGTCCAGATACAATGTGTTGTCGGGCAAATGAAAAACAGCCCTCTTGGCAAAGAGAGGATCGTCAAGATCGCGCTGCTTCAGCGCGGTACAGGTTAATTTAACATCATGAGTCACTTGGCGAACTGCTCCTGTAACTGTTGTAGCACTGTGGCAAATGCCTGTGTTTGTGGGTGTAGCCAGTCAAAATGGCCAGCACCTTCAACAATTTGGTAGGCTATGCCACTCTGTGTGGCCTGATTAAGCGGCACTATAGTATCGCTGCTGCCATGTAGCAACAATGTGTTCGCCGTTAACGGCTGGCCTTGTGGGCTGGCCAGCTTGTAGCGGCCGGGAAACTGCGTGGTGCTGCCGCCAATAAAGCCAGTGGTAGCGCGCTGACAGCCATTGCTACCGGCGCTGTACAAGGTTAAATCGGTTATTGCCGCTAAACCCAGTACGGCTTTGAACGGCACGTGCTGACTATTGGCAGCAGCTAAAAGCGCAAGCTGCCCACCAGCCGAATGGCCAGCTATAGCAACACGGTTTTTATCCAGTGGATAACCGTCAAGGCCATTGAAGGCAAAGCTAAGCGCCTGCTTTACATCCTGCAAACTACCTGGCCAGCCGCCGCCTTCATCGCCTACCCGGCGATATTCAACCGACCAGACAGCAATGCCTTGTGCCGTCATGGCTTGGGCAAACGCGGTGGCATGGTTCAGATCGTAAGCGTTCAACCAGCAGCCGCCGTGCACAAACACCAGCAACGGCAGCTTGGTTTTTATGTCGTTCTGATCAGTATGCTGCGCCGGTAAATACAAGCGGCCAAACTGCAATGGCTCGTGGCCATAGGCGATTTGCATGCTGCTATCTGACTGAGCTTGCGCGGCCAGGCTGCTGTAACTGACATTTACCGGTTGGCTGATGTTTTGTGATGTTTTATCAGGCGGCAATGCTGTACTGCAGGCAGTTAGCAACAGGGCGGCTTTAAGTAATATTAAACGTTTAATCATAAACTTAGCTGTTAATTTGCGTGTATTAACCCAGTGTATGTCAGCGGCGCAGCGCGCGTTATGCTTATTTGTTATGGCTTAGTTGTAAAAACGCTGTCTGGATCAGCCGCTTGGCTTGTATTTTTGCGCTGTTTTACCCATATCAACGTAGTAGTAAGGCTTTTGCAACGGCTATCAGCAAGTTAATAGGAGCAAATATGAGTTCACCGTATACACCGCCTAAAGTCTGGACCTGGGATGCTGCCAATGGCGGCCAGTTTGCCAGCATTAACAGGCCAATATCGGGCGCTACGCACGAGAAAACCCTACCCAAAGGCAAACAACCGCTACAACTTTATTCCCTGGCAACGCCTAATGGCGTAAAAGTCACCATTATGCTGGAGGAACTGCTTGAGCTTGGCAAAACCAGTGCAGAGTACGATGCCTGGCTTATCAGTATTAAAGATGGCGACCAATTTGGCAGTGGCTTTGTAGAGATTAACCCCAATTCCAAAATTCCCGCACTGCTGGATACGACCAACGGCAGCCGGGTGTTCGAGTCGGGCGCTATCTTGCTGTATCTGGCCGAGAAGTTCGGTGCTTTTTTACCCAGCGAACCGGCTAAGCGCACCGAAGCGTTAAACTGGCTGTTTTGGCAGATGGGTAGCGCCCCCTTTGTTGGCGGTGGCTTTGGTCATTTCTATGCCTACGCGCCAGAAAAATACGAGTACCCGATTAACCGCTATGCGATGGAAACCAAACGCCAGTTGGATGTGTTAGATAAACAGCTGGCTAAACACGCCTTTGTTGCCGGCGACGAATATAGCATTGCGGATATGGCGATCTGGCCCTGGTATGGTGGCCTGGTGCTGGGCCGCTTGTACGATGCAGCAGAATTTCTCGATGTTGCCAGCTATAAACATGTGCTGCGCTGGGCCAAACAGCTTGACGAGCGACCAGCGGTAAAGCGCGGCTATAGCGTAAACCGCAACTGGGGTGATGGCCCTCAGCTACCAGAGCGTCACAGCAGTGCCGACTTTGATAAAATCCGCCGATAAAAGAGTGATTGTGAACAGCTGGTGCCGTTACATACGGCGCTAGTCTGTTACAGTTTGGGTAGATTGCGCCCAGATATAGGTTGCGCCAAGGCCAAAAGACCAGCCACCGTTGGCAACGATCAGCGGGCTATCGGCGTTTTTTGCCGGCGTGGTCCACTCATAGCGGGCAAAGCCGAAGCCCCGCCATTTATCAGAGAATTTTTTGCCTACCGTAAAGCCGGTGCGTAGCGCAATTAAGCCGGCTTTGGCATCAAACAAGGGGCGTTGTGCGGTAACATCGGCTGGCGTCACCTGATAAAAATAATCACTGAGTTTTTCGCTGCCAAACACCGAACTGACATTAAACGAATAAAAGGTGCCACTGTCCGTTGTTATGTCACTGACCAGGCCAGGCTCAAAGCTAAAACCGCTGTGCTTAAACCGGTCTTCAATATCAAATACCGCCCGTAGCGGAAAATCTGCCCGTAGCCTGGCGCCAAACAGGTTTTCACTTAAAGTCCAACGTAACCTGGGCCCAAGCTCTATCAAGGTGCCTAAATCAGCCATGCCATTCCGTACAGCGATATCGCCATCTGATGAGCCAAGTGCACCGGCAAAGCCGACATCCAGCTCAAGCCTGTCGGTTTTAAGCGCGCGCAGGCCAACATTACTGCGATCGGCACGCAATATATCGCCCCGGTACACCAAATATGGCAGCACAAAGTTACGCCGAACTATGTGATCAGAGCCCGGGTAGGCCAACTGGTTTATATTAATACCTGCCAAACCCGCTTCCCACAGCGGTAATGCCGCTTGGTCTGCGCGGCTAAGCGGGCTCATTAACAGCAAACTGCAGAGGGCAAGTAAGCGGCCTGATTTCATGGATGCTCCGTGACTAAAAAAGGTTGCAGTAGCAGTCGCACATCAACACGGGCCTTTAACCGCGCCGCTAACAAATATAAACCGGCAATTTTACGGTGTAAAAACAGTGCATCGGCCGGCGGTGTGTGCCAATAGTTTTGCTGCATACTCAGTTTAGTGCCGGCATCACGCAGCCGGCTGGCTAAGTCGCTTTGGCCAAAGTCAAACTCGCCATTGTGCTGAAGCGGCTCGCACGCCAGTTGCACCAGTGCTAACACCGCCTGTTTTTGTGCCGGTAAAATATGCTGGCTAAAAAAACCGATATCGGTCAGTGCCTGCTCCAGCGCTATGCTGTCTTGCTGTATAGCGGCGGCAAATAAATTTCGATACGCGTTACTCACTTTAGCCGGGTAATCGCGGCAGGCACCAAAATCCAGTAGTACCAGCTGTGCGCTGTCACGGTTGTACAGGTAGTTAGCAAAATTAGGATCGGTTTGCACCAGCTTGAAATCGAACAGCTCGCGAAACAGCAAACTAAACAATTGCTGCATTACCCTGTCGCGAACCGACTGCGGGTCATGTTGCAATGACTCGATGGGTACACCGTCAACATAGGTCATCGTTAGCAAGTTAGCACTACAAAGCTCAGGTAAGGCTTGTGGCAACAAATAACGGTTATCGCTGGCCAGTAATTGCTGATAACGCATTAAAAAGCCTGCCTCACGGGTGTAATCAGCCTCTTGTTTAAGCTGCTGTTTGGCTTCTTGTAACAGGCCTTTATAATCTACCGAGGCCGGTAATAAACCACTGACACGTAGCAAGGTCGCTACGTTATCGACGTCACTGTCTATACTGCTTTTAACGCCCGGATACTGCACTTTAACCGCCAGTTTGCGGCCATCATCATGATAGGCCAAATGCACCTGGCCGATAGAAGCTGCAGCAAGCGGCACAAACTGAAAATCACTGAAATGGTTAAGCCAGTTTTCGCCAAGTTCAGTGCGCAACACCTGGGTTAATTGTTTGGGAGGCATTGGGTTAGCGTTGGCACGCAGCCTGGATAGGATCTCCGCCAGCTCAGGCGGTAGTACATCGCCGGCATCCATCGACAACAATTGCCCAACTTTCATTGCTGCGCCGCGCAAATGTGCCAGTTTATCTGCTACCCGACGCAGGTTGTCGGTGGTTAACAACAGGCTGGCTTTATTGGGCTTCTCACCTTTGGCCAGCTGTCGGGCACCTTCGGCGAGCATGCCGCCGGCAACCCGACCAGCTAATGAGGCTAAACTACCCAAGCGTGACAACCGGTTTACCGGCACTTTTGAATGCGACGATGACATAAGACTCCAATACCAGGTGAAATATCACAGGCGTAATAACCTACATAGCAGTTGCTGCTAGTACGCTGATTCCGGGGTTATGGCTCAGTGGCACAGCCAGGTCTCGCCCCTGGTGCGATTATCAGTCACGTACTATGGCAATGCGCCCTGCTTTAGCAAAGTTCGGCCATAGCCGTGGTTTGGGTGCCAACACAAACAGATCACCGTTTTTACCGGTTAATTGCTGGCTAACACCTGCGGCTTTGGCCACCTCGCTGTTGGCTGCCATATGCTGTGCTTCACCGTGCACCGGCACAGCCAGCTGCGGCTTGACCCAGCGATACAGCAAATCCAGCTCGCCCCGACATGGGTGGCCAGACACGTGAATTGGCAGCTCAGTGTCGTGTTTTTGCAGCGTGTCGATGTTGCGGGCACGAAACTTATCTACCAGGCGGCTTATCAGCATTTCATTGCCGGGGATGATAATGGCACTGAAAATGACGAGGTCGCCGCGCTCCAGTGATAACTGCGGGTGTCTGTCGTCGGCCAGTTTATTGAGTGCTGCACGGGGTTCACCCTGACAGCCGGTGGCCAGCACCAATACTTCGTTTTTGGGTAAATAGCCTATGTGCTCGGCATCGGCAAGCGTGAGCTCAGCCGGCCAATAACCGGTTGCCCGCGCTGCACCGACCATATTGTGTAATGCGCGGCCCATTAGCGCCAGATAACGGCCGGTTTTAGCGGCAATGCGCGCCAGTGATATTAACCGGCCAACATTAGAGCTAAAGCTGGTTACCACTACCCGTCCTGTGGCTTGCGCTATTACCTGCTCCAGCGCGCTCGCACAGTCAGACTCTGAGATGGAAAAGCCATCACGCAGCGCATTGGTGGAGTCGCACACCATGGCGGTAATATTTTGATTACTCAAGCGTTTAAAGGGCGCGGCTTTAAACGCGCGGCCGGTAATGGGGCTGGCATCCATTTTCCAATCAGCGGTATGAAATACCTTACCTGCATTGGTTTTAATAATAAGCGCCTGTGGCTCAGGAATAGAGTGGGTAATGGCCTGAAAATGCACGGTAAAAGGGCCGATATTGACGGTGCCGCCGGAGGCCACTTCAATAATCGGCATGCTCTGTGCCAAGCCGGTGCCGGAGAGTTTACGGCGCAGCACTTCAGCGGTAAACGGCGTGGTGTAGACCGGGCATTGCAAGCGTGGCCATAATGCCGGCAAGGCACCGATATGATCTTCATGGGCGTGGGTAATAATAATGCCGCAGAGTAAATCGCGCCGGGCACTGATAAAGGCGGGATCGGCGGCCAGCACCTCGGCCGACGCTAAGGGGCTATTGGGCTCGTAGTCTGGCGACAGCGGATTGTTAAAGGTTACGCCGCAGTCCACCATTAACCAACGGCCGGCATGACCGTATAAATTCAGGTTCATGCCAATTTCGCCGCAGCCGCCCAGCGGTAAAAACCACAGATCATTTAAGCCGGGATCTTTAAGAGCAATAGCATCAGCCGCTTGGGGGTTATTAATAGCTGCCTCCGGGTTGTTGTGGATCACTCAAGTTGTTCAGCCTGCGCCAGTTCGGTTTCCAGTTGTTTGCTTTCATCGGCTCTGGGTTTGGCAAAACGGGCCAGCGCCAGATAAAGCACCGGCGTTAAATACAAGGTAAACACCACCGCCAAGCCCAAACCGCCAAACACCACCCAGCCGATGGCATTACGAGCTTCAGCACCTGCACCGCTGGATAAAATCAGCGGCAGCGCGCCTAATAACGTCGATAACAGCGTCATCGCAATAGGCCGTAAGCGTATCGCCGCGGCTTGTTCTACCGCTTTGCGCACATCATAGCCTTGATCGCGCAGCTGATCGGCGAATTCGACCAATAAAATAGCATTTTTGGCCAGTAGTCCGATCAGCATTACCAGGCCAATTTGCGAGTAAATATTAATAGAGGTGCCGGTTAAAAACAGCGCAAAAATAGCCGCAGCAATACCAAAAGGCACTGTGATCATCACCACTACAGCACTGTTAACACTCTCAAACTGCGCTGCCAACACTAACAGCACAATGATAAATGCCAGCACATAGGTCAGCGTAACCTCGCGGGCGGTTTCTTCAAATGTCAAGGCCTCACCTAAGAAAATCAGGCCGATATCGCTGGGTAAATGTTGCTCGGCCAAGCTGCGCAGTTGCTCTACGGCCTGTTGCAGTGGCAGGCCGGGTGGCAATTCCATATCAAGCTCTATCGCCCGGCGCTGGGCCTGGCGCTCTAACTCGGCTGCCACGCCTTCTTCCGAGATGGTCGCCAGGCTGGATAGCGGCACCAGAGCACCAGAACTTGAGCCAACATACAGATTGGCCAGATCGGCGGGATCATTAATGCGCTCGGTTTGTGCCTGCAAAATAATGGGGATGGCCTGATCGCCAACGTTAAGATCGGCCAAATCATCACCATTAATGGCCACGCGCAAGGTGGTGGCGATATCAGACAGCGGCACCCCCAGCTCCTGTGCCCGGCGCCGGTCGATATTTACCCGTAGCTGTGGCTGAGTTGGCTGATAAGAAATACGTGGTGTACCCAGTTCAGGCAGCTGTTGCTGTACTACTTTGGCAAAGGCCTGGGCTGCGGCAAAAATGTCAGCATAACTGGAACCGGTTAATGCCAGTTCCAGGCCACCGCCCTGGCCGCGCAGGTTTAAACTGTTAGAGCCAAAGGCCCGCGCCGGTGCACCGGGAATAGCAGCCAGCGGGCCGCGAATTTCATCTATAATTTCTTGCTGCGAACGCGAGCGCTCATCCCAGTGTTTTAGCGGTACTGTAATGAATGCCAGGTTTGGATCCCACTGGCCGACGACGGTATAAATTGAGTCAATATCACCGCCATTGACGTACGGCAGTAAGATGTCCTCCATTTGGTCGGCCTGGCGGTCCATAAAGTTTAAGCCAACACCGTCCGGGCCGCGGGCAAAAATTCGCACGCTGCCGCGGTCTTCACTCGGCATCAGCTCACTGGCTAACTGGCTGTATAAACTTAACGCCGCAACCGCTGCCACAAGGCTTGCGGCAAAGATCCACCAGGCTTTATCAAGCGAAAAATACAGGCTGCGCTGATACAGATTAACCAAACGTTGTCCCAACCCGGACAGCATATTGGCACTGGCGGCTTTTAATGGTAAGCGTGCAGTTAACGCCGGCACCAGTGATAAAGCGACAAACGAAGAGATAATCACCGACACGGCCAGCACACCGCCAAACTCGCGGAACAAACGCCCGGCAGTTGAGGGTAAAAAAGCAATAGGTACAAACACTGCGACCAATACTGCGGTGGTGGCGATAACCGCGAAAAACACTTCCCGTGTGCCGATGACTGCGGCTGCCCTTGCACCCAGGCCCATAGCACGGCGGCGCTGAATATTCTCTGTCACGACAATGGCATCATCGACAATAAGACCGGTGGCCAGCACCAATGCCAGCAGGGTTAAAATATTGATGGAAAAGCCCATCAACCAGATTGCGGCCAACGCACCAATCAGCGATACCGGAATAGATAACGCCGGCACTATAGTGGCGCGACCCGAGCCGATAAACAGCCACAAGGTAGCGACCACCAGCACTATCGTCAGTAATAACGAGGTGAACACCTCCTGTACTGAACTTCGGATAAATTCGGCATCATCGGCTGTTACCTGGATTTCCAGCTCGGGAAAGCGAGTTTGTAACTGTTTAACCAGTGCCAGCACTTCATCAGATATTTCAATGGTGTTAGAGCGGGCCTGGCGGATTACGCCTAAGCCGATTACCGGCTTACCATCCAAACGCACTAAACTCTGCGCATCAGCCGGGCCAAAATAGACCGTAGCGACATCACCAATACGGGTATTACCACTGATAATAATGTCTTCTACCTGAGCTGCCGTAACTGAGGTGGCATCTGCCCGTACGATCAGCTGCTGATCGGTTGATTTCATGCTACCGGCCGGCACATCAAACGGCGCCTGGCGCAGTGCGGCCGCGACATCTGTTACCGCCAGGTTAAAGCTGGTTAGCCGTAGCGGATCTAACAATACCCTTAGTACACGCTCACGATCGCCATTTAAGCGCACATCGGCCACGCCCGGCACGCTTAAAAATAACGGCGCTAAATCAGTTTCGACCCGTTCGGTCAGGGTTTCTAAATCTAAGCTGGAACTGGACACTGCCAGACTCACCACTGACTCGGCATCGTTGTCTGCTTTAATTATGGCTAACCGCTCTACCGCATCCGGCAACTCCCGTTGAATACGGCTTACTGCTTCGCGGGTTTCATTAGCCGCATCATCAAGGTTGATGCCCGGGCGAAACTCTACCCGCACGCGCGAGCTGCCTTCTTCACTTGAGGCATTAATTGATTTAACGCCGCTAACGCGCGCGACAGCGCCCTCTAATTTACTGGTGACTTCTGTATCGACCGTCTCTGGTGACCCACCGGGGTAAGCAGCAGTGACGGAAACGATGGGCCGGTCGACATCAGGCAGTTCGCGCACTTCAATCGCGTTTAACGCGGCAATACCCGCGATAATGATCAGCAGATTGAGTACAACAATGAGTACCGGCCGGCGAATAGATAAAGACGGGAGGTCGTTTAAAGGGTTTTGCAGCTTCATTGTGCGGCAACCTCTGTTGGGCTAGCACTTTGATTGACGGCGCGTACAAGCTGGCCTTCGCGCAGCGTTTGCACGCCCTCTACAATCAGTTGGTCATTGGCGGTTAATTTGCCAGCCACCAACAAACGCCCGCTTAAACGCTGCTTAATTTGCACATCTACCCGTTTGGCTTTGCCCTCTTCAGCCAGCCAGACATAAGCACTGGTAGCGCCCCACAGCAATGCTGCTTCGGGTACTACCGCATAAGACTCACCTGCCAGTTGTAACTGCACACGAAAGCTCATGCCCGGGCGAAAGCTGTCGCTACTGTTATCCAGCAGCGCCCGCACGCGGATACTGCGACTACTGCTGTCAATGCGTGAGTCGACCTGAGCAATTTCAGCGCTAATGCTAGTGCCCTGCGCTTGCCAAGGAGAAAGTTGAACGCTGGCATTGCCCTGGACAATGGGTAGGGCATCTTCCGGCGCGTTAAAGTTAATTAGTAGCTTTGACCGATCATCTATGGTGGTAATCGCTGTTTGCAGGTTGATGCGGTCGCCTGGCTCAACATCAGTCAAGCCGACGACACCACTAAAGGGCGCCCGCACCACTCTGTCTTCCAGTTCAGTTTTTGCCTCAGCCAACTGTACTTGCAGTAAGTCACGGGCGGTAATGGCATCGTCTAACACGCTTTGCGCAATAGCGCCCCGCTCACGGCTTTCCTGCAGCCGTGCCACTGTGCGCTGTGCATCGCGCAGCTGAATAGTGGCGCGCTCAACAGCCACTTGCTGACGGCGTGAGTCCAGCTCCAACAAAACCTGGCCCTTCTCTACCCGCTGCCCGGGCGCAAAGTTAATCGCTGTAACCCTGTCGGCCACCGCTGGGTATAGCACCACAGAGCGAATTGCCTCAGCACTGCCAACCGCCTCTACCCGGCTACTTTGCTGCTCAAAGGTTACGGCCTGAGTGATCACCTGAGCAGCGCGGCCTGCTCCTGCCGTCTGAGCCTGGACTGCTGGCAGCATCAGCAATGCCCACAGACAGAAGAGTTGGCATAACGGCCGACGTGTCAACTTCATGTTTTTTCCTTTAATTCAGTATGATGCAAAGCAGCGTTTACTATACGAATTCCGATCTGGCGCCTTCAAGGCTCTTTACGGTGTCTTTACCAAGCGCTGGTTAAATGGCTGCTTACTATACGGAAATCAGAAAGACATGATCAAAAAAGGCTGCTCATACGCGATGAACAGCCTTTAATTACCGCTAAAACGCTGCTGCGCTTTAAGGTTTAGTCAGAGCGGACTGGCTTAGCTGGCTTTTACACTGGCTATCCAGTTATCTACCCGCTTTTCCAGTACATTTAACGGCAGCGCACCACCACCCAAAATGGTGTCATGAAAGGCACGAATATCAAACTTGTCGCCCAGCTGCTGCTGTGCTTTGGCACGAAGCTCAAGTATTTTAATCATGCCAATTTTGTAGGCCGTTGCCTGGCCTGGCCAAACAATGTAGCGGCGCACTTCGGAAATCACTGCGCCCTCGGCAATCGGCGTTTTCTCCAGGAAGTAATCAATGGCTTGTTGCTCGGTCCAGCCTTTGCTGTGCAGGCCGGTATCCACTACCAATCGCACTGCCCGCCACATTTCGGTAATCAAGCGGCCAAAATCAGAATACGGGTTTTGATAAGCGCCCATCTCTTTGGCTAGCAGCTCTGAATACAGTGCCCAGCCTTCTACATAAGCAGTAAAGCCGGCTTGAGTACGAAAGGTAGGCACGGATTTCAGCTCCTGTGCGATAGAAATTTGCATATGGTGCCCTGGGTTGCCTTCATGGTAGGCAATGGCTTCCATTTCATTTTTCGGCATAGAGCGCATATCGGATAAATGTGCGTAGTAAATGCCTGGCCTAGCGCCATCTGGTGTGCCGGGGAAGTAGTGCTGGGCCGCACCGGGTTGCTCGCGAAACGGTTCTACCCGTTTTACGATTAAATCGGCTTTGGGCAAAATACCAAAATATTCAGGCAGTTTTTCGTTAATAAAAGCCAGATATTGGCGGGAGTCTTCCAGATAGCCTTCGCGGCCCTCATCGGTATCCGGATAATAAAACTGATCATCGTCTTTGATAAATTTGAAAAACGCCTTTAAATCACCTTTAAAGCCGACTTTGTCCTTTATGGCGATCATTTCTGCTGTCAGGCGATCAACTTCGTCCAAGCCAATCTGATGAATTTGCTCAGCGGTTAAGTCCGTGGTGGTTGACACTTTTAAACGGTAGTCATAAAAGGCTTTACCGTCTTTTTGCTTGCCCACGCCGGTGGCTACCTTATCGCTTTTCGCAACATCCTGCTCTAGCCATTGTTTTAATGCCGTATAGGCCGGTAAAAAGTGGCTTTGCAGTGCGGCACGGGTTTGCTCCGTTAACTGCTGCGCCTGCTCATCGCTCAGTTTATCGGCTTTTACTAAAGCATCAATTTTACCCTTAGCATCACTCCATAGTGGGATGTCCTGCTCGCTATCAGTAAAAGGGGCGCCGTTAATCAGATTGGTAATTTGGTCTAGTACACCGTCATAGGCAAACTTAGGCGGGCGAACATCGTGACTGGCGTTATCCTGCGCGCGCTGCAGCAGTTGGGTGATAGCGCGACTGATACCTTCTATCCGTTTAACGTAAGCCTGCATATCTTCAGCGGTATCAACCTTGTGAAAGTTGATCATTATTTGCGGCAGCATGGCATGAATACCCTGCATCTGGGTGAAAATATACGCATTTTTACGAAATGGTACCCCCTCTTTAGCCTGTTCATACTGGTAAATCCAGATGTCATAGGAGGTCTGCGCTTCTAAATCGAGTTTGTTGTAATCAAAGCTTGCTTTTAACTCTGCCACACTGTCGGCCAGCCAGGCTAGCTGGGTATCTTCTGCAGCAACTGAGGTATCATCAACTTGGTCGTACTTATCTTTACGGCCTAAAAAGGTCATTTGCAGCGGACTTTGCTGCAGCTGCTGCTCGTATTTTTCTTCAAACCACTGATTAAGCCGTTCGGTTTCTGATTGCTGCGCCGCAGCAACTTCTATCGTGGGTGTAGTCGCGGGTTGTTGTGCAGCAGGCGGCTGAGGCGCCGGGCCACAACCGCTGATAATACCGGCTATTGCCAGCGCTAACAGAGACTTACGCATAAAAGGGTCCTTGTTGTTTTGGTTATAAACCCAACAAGCCTACCCTTAGAACTGGCGTTAGTCTAAAACAATTTGTAACCAGCTTTGTCAGCGTCAGGCGCTGACACGTTTATACTGGCGGTACTGCGGCGTCCAGAAATTGTCGTCAATTTTCTGCTGTAGCAGTGCATCATCAAGCTCTAATGCCAGGCCCTGCTGCATCGCCACTTTGGCTACATTAAAAGCGATTTTTTTGCTTAATTCAGCCAGCTCAGTAAAGGGAGGCAATAAGCCGCCTTCGCCGGTATTGGCCCGCGGTGAGGCCTCAGCCAATGTTTTACTGGCCGCACGCAGCATTTCATCGCTGATAATACGGGCTTTACAGGCAATGACCCCCAGGCCAATACCGGGGAAAATATAGCTGTTATTGCACTGCGCAATTGGGTAGCGTTTACCTTTGTATGCTACCGGCGCAAACGGGCTACCGGTGGCGATAATCACATCGCCCTCAGTCCAGCTTATGACCTGCTCTGGTGTGGCTTCAACCTGGCGTGACGGGTTTGACAGCGGGAATATGATCGGCGTTTCACAGCCTTTTTTCATTGCCCGCACTACCGCTTCGGTAAATAAGCCGGCCTGACCGGATACACCAATTAATACACCGGGTTTTGCACAGTTCATTACATCGCGCAGGCTGGGGTACTCACTGCTGTAGCTCCACTCGGCAATAGCTTCTGACGATTGCACCAGCGCTTGCTGAAAATCGCGCAGGCCCGGTGTGGTGTCGGTTAGCAGGCCAAAACGGTCAATCATATAAATTTGGCTACGGGCCTGTTGCTCGCTAATACCCTCGGCCACCATCTGGCTAATCACCTGCTCGGCGATACCACAACCGGCCGAGCCGGCACCAACAAATACCACTTTTTGTGCTGATAATTTAACGCCTTTGGTTCGACAGGCTGCCAGCAAGGTGCCTACTGTTACCGCAGCCGTGCCCTGAATATCGTCGTTAAAGCAGCACACCTGCTCGCGGTAACGCTGCAGCAGCGGCATGGCGTTTGGCTGGGCAAAATCTTCAAACTGAATAATAGCCTCTGGCCAGCGGCGTTTAACCGCCTGAATAAACAGATCGACAAATTCATCGTATTGAGCCTGACTAACACGCTTTTGCCGCAAGCCCATATACATAGGATCGTTTAACAGTTTTTCATTATTGGTGCCCACATCCAGCATCACCGGTAAGGTATACGCCGGGCTGATACCACCACAAGCGGTGTAGAGTGACAGCTTGCCGATAGAAATGCCCATACCACCGATGCCCTGATCGCCCAGACCCAGCACGCGCTCGCCATCTGTTACGACAATCACCTTTACCTTGCGCTTGGTAGCATTACGCAGCACATCATCCAACTGATAACGGTCGTTGTAGCTGATAAACAAACCACGGGCACTGCGGTATATGTCCGAAAACTGCTCGCAGGCATCACCCACTGTCGGGGTGTAAACAATTGGCAGCATCTCTTCCAGGTGTTGCTGCAATAAGCGGTAAAACAGCGTTTCGTTATTATCCTGAATGGCGCGCAGATATATATGCTTATTAATAGCAGTATCAAAGCTTTTGTATTGCAGGTAAGCGCGGCTAACCTGCTCTTCAATGGTTTCAAAACGTGGCGGTAGCAGACCAGCCAGGTTAAAGGCCAAACGCTCTTCAGCGGTAAAGGCGCTGCCTTTGTTTAATAAGGGGGTTTCCAGTAAAGCGGAACCGGCATAGGCGGTATACAGCGGAGACTTTTTCATTGCACTGCTCATGAGTATCTAAATGAAACCGACCAAGCGCTGCCTACCGACAGTGCTGGCGAGAAAATTAATAAATGGTGCTGATGCGGGGGTTTAAGACAGACAAGATAAACAGCCCCTCAGTGTTACAAAAATCAATGGCGCGGATGATATCCTGCTGAGTCAGGTCTAGCAATTCCAGTACAAATGGATCGACCAGTTGCCGACTGGAATATAGCTCTGGGTGCTGGTTGGCCAGTGCTAAACGCACCGCCAGGTAAATAACCAATTGAGCCTTGTTTTTCGGATCAAATTTATGACTATGCTGTAGTGCTACCGGCTCGACTATGCTGTCGGGTAATTGCCACAAATGTAACAGTTCAGCACCACATTCGGCATAGGTACAGCCCAGTATGGCTTGCTGGCGCTGCCAGGGCTTTTCATCAGCCGAGTAATCCTGGCAGAGATGCGCAAGCTCTGCATTGTTGTGCAACAGCACCATCTCGCCAATATTGTGCAGCAGGCCGGCAACGTAATACCTGTCTGTTGGCTTTAACTGGCAATTTTGGGCTAAAAACTTGGCGATAAGCGCCGCATTAATGCTTTGCTCCCAAAACCGCTCCAGGTCAATCGCTGAGGTGTCGATTTTGCTGCAGGCTGACGCTATGCCAATGCTGATCACCAGGTTATAGACCTGCGTTTTCCCCAGCACTAACAGGGCCTTGCTAACACTTTCTACCTGATAAGGTAAGTTATAAATGGCGCTGTTAGCAAGCTTCAATAGCTTGGAGGTCAGCACCGGATCAAGCATGATAACTTCAGCTATCTCATCAAGACTTGCCGTTTCAGAGTCCATCAACTGCTTAACGCGTAAATAGCCTTCGGGTAAAGCAAAGAGTTCCGCAACATTCTGCGCATATTGCAAGGCTTTCATCTGCTGAGATCTCCAATAGCTGTCAGATACGGCTTAACAGCTTTAAGTGTTACTGCTGGCGCAGATTTTACAAGCTTTAGACCGAAATACTTAGCGTTTTTTGCGACCAGAGCAGGCAAAGCTGTAAGAAAATGTGTAAGGCAGGGACGACGGACGCCGTCCCCCGGCAGAATCACACCTTAGGCGACCAATGAACGCAGCATCCAGGCATTTTTTTCATGCACTGTCATGCGCTGTGTTAGCAAGTCTAAGGTCACTTCATCCGACGCATCATCGGCAGTGGGTACAATTGAGCGTGCCGTTTTAGCGATGGCTTCCTGGCCTTTAACCAGATCTTTAATCATCTCTTCTGCTGTAGGTATGCCATCGGCCTCTTTGATGCTGGTGAGTTTGGCGTATTCCTTATAAGAACCCGGTGCAAACTCCCCTAACGCGCGAATACGTTCAGCAATTTCATCTACTGCCAGTGCCAGCTCGTTATACTGGGTCTCAAACAGGGTGTGCAGTGTTTGAAACATGGGGCCTGTCACGTTCCAGTGGTAATTGTGGGTTTTTAAATAAAGTGTGTAGGTGTCAGCCAACAATACCGACAAGCCATGGGCAATGGCTTTGCGTTGTTCTTCATTAATACCAATATTAATTTTCATCTTAGGTCCTCTGGGTTATCCGGCAACGTGAAAGAACATAGCACAATGCTGGTGAGTTTTAATGCTCAGTCATAAAAAACAATGTGTCACCGGTTTAGCTGCATTAACAAAGACATGGGGACATCAGGTACCAAATTCAAGGTAATAAAAAACCGGCCACTAGGCCGGCTTTCAAGCGTCGCTAAACGCAACTACACCGCCTGGGCGGCCAGGTATTCTTCATAGCTGCCGACAAAGTTACGTACGTCTTTGTCGGTAATTTCAATAATACGGCTGGCTAAGCTTGAGACAAACTCGCGGTCATGGCTGACAAACAACAAGGTGCCTTTATAATGCTCCAGTGCCAGGTTTAGCGACTCTATTGACTCCATATCCAAATGGTTGGTTGGTTCGTCCATCACCAGAATATTTGGCCGTTGTAGCATCAGTTTGCCAAACAACATACGGCCTTTTTCACCACCGGATAACACCTTAACCGATTTCTTAATTTCATCTTGAGAAAACAGCAAACGGCCTAAAATACCGCGTATCGCCTGTTCATCATCTGAGGGTTGTTTCCATTGGCTCATCCAGTCGAACAGGCTGATGTTTTCGCTAAACTCATGCGCATGATCCTGCGCATAGTAGCCGATATTGGCGTTTTCAGACCACTTCACACTGCCAGCTTCCGGCGTCAAGTCGCCGACCAGACACTTAAGCAAAGTAGATTTACCAATACCGTTGGCGCCCAAAATGGCCACTTTTTCGCCAACTTCGATAGTCATGCCTAGATTTTTCAACAGGTTAAGCTCGCCAAAGCTTTTATTCAGGCCTTCTACTTCCAGCGCTAAGCGGTATAACTGCTTTTGCTGCTCAAAGCGGATAAAAGGGTTAACCCGGCTGGAGGCTTTTACTTCTTCTAACTGAATTTTATCAATTTGCTTGGCACGTGAGGTGGCCTGCTTGGCTTTAGACGCATTGGCTGAGAAGCGGCTGACGAAGGTCTGCAGCTCAGCAATCTGGGCTTTTTTCTTCGCGTTGTCGGCCAACAAACGTTCGCGAGCCTGAGTGGCGGCAAACATGTACTCGTCATAGTTACCCGGATATAAGCGCAGCTCGCCGTAGTCCAGATCAGCCATGTGGGTACAGACACTGTTTAAAAAGTGACGGTCGTGCGAGATGATCACCATAGTGCTGTTACGCTCGGCCAGCACGTTTTCTAACCAGCGAATGGTATTAATGTCCAGGTTGTTGGTTGGTTCGTCCAGCAGCATAATTTCCGGATCAGCAAACAGTACCTGTGCCAGCAACACCCGCAGTTTAAAGCCTGGGGCAATGGCCGACATCGGGCCAAAATGCTGCTCTACCGGAATACCAACACCAATTAACAACTCGCCAGCACGTGATTCGGCGGTATAACCGTCCATTTCACCAAAGGCGACTTCCAGATCGGCCACTTTCATGCCGTCTTCTTCACTCATTTCACTACTGGCGTATATGCGGTCGCGCTCTTCTTTTACCGCCCAAAGCTCAGCATGGCCCATGATCACGGTATCGATGACCGAATACTGCTCAAAGGCAAACTGATCCTGATGCAGTTTGGCAACACGGTGGTTCGGTTCTACAAACACATTACCAGAGGTAGGCTCCAGCTCACGGCTTAAAATCTTCATAAAGGTCGACTTACCACAGCCGTTAGCACCAATTAAACCATAGCGATTACCCTCGCCAAATTTAATGGAGATATTTTCAAACAACGGCTTAGCGCCAAATTGCATGGTAATGTTTGCAGTTGATATCACGTTGTGTTCCAAAGCAGGTTAAAACAGTGTGTTGCCGACCTTCAACAGGCAGGCAGCGTAAAAAGTGCGCTACTATACGCTGATTTAGCGGTTAACTCAAAACAAACGCCCGGTTAAACCGGGCGTTTTAGCAGATTTTTACGCGGCGAGTAGATTAGCCGCGGGCTTGCGCCACTGCTGCCTGACACAGCTCTGTTATCCGGCCCCAGTCTTTTGCAGCTACCGCATCGTCTGGTACTATCCAGGAGCCGCCGACACAGCTGACATTGGGCAGCGCCAGATAGTCGCGGAAGTTTTTCTCATTAATGCCACCGGTTGGGCAAAAGCGAATATCAGCAAAAGGGCCATGAATGGATTTTAACGTTTTCACGCCGCCAGCCGCTTCTGCCGGAAAGAATTTAAAGTGGCTGTAGCCAAGGCCTGTGCCTTCCATCAGCTCTGAAATGCTGGCAATACCCGGAATAAGCGGAATAGCCGCGTCTTTCCCTGCCTGCAACAACTCGCGGGTCAGTCCAGGACTGATGGCAAATTTGGCGCCAGCTTCTACTACCTGTTGTAATTGTGCCGCTGTGGTAACGGTGCCGGCACCTACAACCGCATCCGGCACTTGTTCGGCAAGTAGCCTTATTGCATCCAACGCGACGGGAGTGCGAAGTGTCACTTCCAACACTTTAATGCCACCGGCTAGCAAGGCTTTAGCCATAGGCACCGCATCGGCTAAGTCTTTAATTACAATTACAGGAACCACAGGCCCCATCTCGAATAAGGTGCCGGGTTGAAGTTGCCAGTTATCAAATGCCATATCAGTTACTCGCCAAAGATTGTTTCAGGTATACCGCGGCACCCACTAAACCGGGCTGCTCTGCGGTCACGACATAGGTGGCGATCTGGCGATTGAATGCGCTAAACCGGCCTTTTGCTTCAAAACGGACTCTGAACTCGCTTTGCGCAATCAGAGGTAATAATTTGGGCACTATGCCACCGGCAATGTAGACACCGCCAAAAGTGCTGAGCGTTAAGGCTAAATCACCGGCGACGCTGCCCAAGCTGGCAAAAAATTGCTGCACAGTCGCGCTGGCAAGCTCTGACTCATTCGCCAGAGCAAGACGGGCTATTTCTGCTGCACTAAGCGGTGATACCACCTGCTGACGATATAGTGCCAGGGCTTTGTAAATGGCTTCCAAGCCGGGGCCAGACAACAGCCGCTCAGGCGAGACATGACCGTATTCTTTGGCCAGCATCTGCTGAATAAACCATTCCTGCTCGTTTTGTGCAGCCCAATCTGTGTGGCCGCCTTCACCGGGTAACGGAATAAATTGCTCGTTTACCGGTAATAAATGGGCAACGCCAAGCCCTGTGCCAGCACCCAGTACCGCCATTGGTTTACCCGGCAATGCGTTACCCGCACCAAGCTGTACTTTTTGTGCAGCAGTAAGGGCAGGTAGGCACATGGCCACAGCAGTAAAGTCATTCATCACTTCCAGCGCGGCTAGACCTAACTGGCTGCGCATGGTGCTGATGGAGAATTGCCAGTGAAAGTTAGTCATGCTGACCTGATCGCTAGTCACCGGGCATGCAATGGCAATCGCCACATGCTTAAGATCCGTCAGCTGTTGTTGCTGCTGATAATGCGTCAGGGCGTCAGCCAAAGTAGCAAATTCAGCACAGGGGTAAACCGCAACCTTGTCCAGCTGCAGGGTGTCCAACGCCACCCGGCTAAAACGGGCATTAGTACCGCCAATGTCGGCTACTATTGCATAGGCAGGCAGCTTAACCATGTAAGTGCTCCTCCGTGGTAAACAAGCTGCAGGCGCCCTGCTCGGCTCCGGTTAATTGGCTGCGCAGCGCGCCAAACATCTCACGGCCCATACCGAAATAACTGGCCGACATGTCCATAGTGGCTGGCTGACGTTTGGCAAACTCTTCTTCCGGCACCAATACCTGCAACTTGCCGGTCAGGCCATCTACCAAAATCATGTCGCCATTTTGAATGCGGGCGATATTGCCGCCATCCACCGCTTCCGGTGTGACGTGGATAGCAGCCGGCACCTTGCCCGATGCACCCGACATACGGCCATCGGTTACCAAAGCCACTTTATATCCGCGGTCCTGCAACACGCCAAGTGGCGGCGTTAATTTATGCAGCTCTGGCATGCCACAGGCTTTAGGGCCCTGAAAGCGCACTACCACCACACAATCTTTATTCAACTCGCCCGCTTTAAAGGCAGCGTCCAGCTCATGTTGGCTGGAAAACACTACTGCGGGCGCTTTGACCACTTCGGTGCCTTCACGCAGTGCTGAGGTTTTAATCACCCCGCGGCCAACGTTACCTGATAACACTTCCAGACCGCCGTGCGCTTTAAAGGGCTTTTTCACGCTAGCTAGTACGTCGAGATCTAAAGAGGTTTTCGGTGCATCCACCCACTGCAGCTTGCCATCTTGCAGCACCGGTTGCTGAGTATAGCGACGCAGGCCTGGGCCGGCGACGGTTTGTACGTCTTCGTGTAATAAGCCGGCGTCAAGTAATTCACGGATCAACAGCGCCATACCGCCAGCATGCTGGAAGTGATTAATGTCGGCCTGACCATTAGGGTAAATACGCGTCAGTAGCGGTGTTGCTGCAGAAAGCTCAGCAAAATCATCCCAATTGACAATAAAACCAGCCGAGCGGGCCATAGCCACTAAATGCATGGTGTGGTTGGTTGAACCACCGGTGGCCAGTAAGCCGACTATGCCATTGACTATGGCTTTGGCGTCAATCATTTTGCCGGCTGGCAGATACTCGGTGCCCAAATCGGTCAGACGGGTAACTTGTCGCGCGGCAGCCTTGGTTAACTCGTCGCGCAGCGGCGTGCCCGGATTAACAAAAGAGGCGCCGGGTAAATGCAGGCCCATCATCTCAACCACCAACTGGTTAGAGTTGGCAGTACCATAAAACGTACAGGTACCAGCAGAGTGATAAGAGGCTGACTCTGCCGCCAGTAATTCTTCTTTACCCACTTTGCCCTCAGCATACAGCTGGCGCACGCGGGCTTTTTCTTTATTCGGTATCCCTGAAGGCATAGGGCCGGCTGGCACAAATACAAACGGCAGATGGCCAAAACTCATCGCTGCCATAAATAAACCCGGTACGATTTTATCGCAAATCCCCAGCATCAGGCCGCCATCGAACATGTTGTGTGACAAGCCAACCGCCGCCGCCATAGCAATAATATCGCGGCTTAGTAAGCTCAGCTCCATGCCCGGCTGACCTTGTGTAACACCGTCACACATCGCAGGTACACCACCGGCAAACTGCGCCACACTGCCCACTTCGTTTACTGCTTGCTTAATCAGCGCCGGATAATGCTCATAAGGCTGATGTGCGGATAACATGTCGTTGTAAGATGAAATAATACCGATATTGGCTTTGGTCAGGCTACGCAGATCGGCTTTGTCCTGCTTATTACAGGCAGCAAAACCATGCGCCAGGTTGCCGCAGCTTAATACGCCACGATGCGGGCCTTTTAAGCGTGCCTGCTCCAGGCGCTGCAGATAAATCTCACGGCTTTTTTGGCTACGGGCAATAATTCTGTCCGTTACTTTTTGAATTACAGGATCCATTACTATCCCCTAGTTAGCGGTGAACATCACGGTGACCGTTGCGACCGGATGCTGTAAAAAGGCGCGGATTGGCATGGCATAGACATCATCCCCAGCCATGGCTTTATCCAAAACGGCAAGCTTATTGGTGCCCACCAGATGCAAAAACAGCTGGCGGCTGTTCAGTAGCCGCGCTGCGCTTAACGAGATGCGCTGATAAGGTGCGGTGGTAGGCGCTACCGCCAACACGGCCGGCGCATCGGCAGCCAGACCTTGTGTAATCTGCTCAGAGCAGGGAAATAATGACGCGGTATGGCCATCTTCACCCATGCCCAGGATCACAGCGTCAAAGGTGGGTAAGTTTTTCACCCGCTCAAGCACCTGCGCTGCACCATCAAAAGCAGATGGAGTATTGGCATATAAACTGATAAAACGTGCGGCACTGGCGTTGTGTTGTAACAAGGTGGCTTTAACCAGCCGTTCATTAGAATCGGCCTGGCTGTCATCCAGCCAGCGGTCATCGGCCAACAGCACCGTGACTTTATCCCACGCCAACGATGTCTGGCTTAGCGTGTTAAACAATGCCTGCGGTGTTTTACCGCCAGAAACGACCAGATAGGCCTCGCCACGTTCATTAATGGCTTGCTGTAAAATATTAGTCAGGCGTTTGGCAAATTCAGCATTTAGAGCCTGGGTATCAGCAAACTGATTTAGTTGCATCATGCTTATTCCTCCCAGTTGCGATCGTCACGTGCCAGCATTGAGATAGCCGCGACCGGGCCCCAACTGCCCGCCTGATAGGTCTTCGGCGGCTCGTTACTGGTTTTCCAGGCATTAATAATGCCATCTACCCACTTCCACGCCTGCTCGACTTCGTCACGGCGCACAAACAGATATTGATTGCCCAGCATTGCCTCCAGCAGCAAGCGCTCATACGCATCGGCGATACGCTGAGATTTGAAGGTCTCGTCAAAACTTAAATCCAGTTTGGTTTCCTGCAGGCGCATGTGTTCGCCTAAGCCTGGAATTTTATTCAGCACCTGAATTTCTACGCCCTCATCCGGCTGCAGGCGAATAATCAGTTTATTCGACGGCAACTGGCTATAAGTGGCGCGGAAAATGTTGTGCGGCTGCGGCTTAAAGCAAATCACCACTTCGCTAAGTTTAGTGGCCATGCGCTTACCGGTACGTAAGTAAAACGGCACACCCGCCCAGCGCCAGTTGTCGATATCTACTTTAATAGCGACAAAGGTCTCGGTTTTGCTGTTGGCACGGGCGCCCTCTTCTTCCAGATAACCTGGTACCGCTTTACCGCCGGCAAAACCACTGGCGTACTGACCGCGCACGGTTTTCTCCTGAATATTGCTGATATCAATACGGCGCAGCGCTTTGAGCACTTTAAGTTTTTCATCACGAATACTGTCGGCGTCCAACCGCGCTGGTGGCTCCATCGCAATCAGGGATAACACCTGTAGCAAATGGTTTTGCACCATGTCGCGCATTTGACCGGCATCATCGTAGTAGCTCCAGCGCCCTTCTACACCCACCTCTTCTGCTACAGTAATTTGTACATGATCAATCGAATTGTGATCCCAATTACCAGCAAAAATGGCATTGGCAAACCGTAGCGCTAGCAGGTTAAGTACCGTCTCTTTACCCAGGTAATGGTCAATACGGTAGATTTGGCTTTCTTTAAAGAATTCTGCCACCTGATCGTTAATTACTTTAGAGGAGGCTAAGTCGTGTCCGATGGGTTTTTCAAGCACAACCCGTGCCGGCTCATTTGCCAAACCAACTGCAGCCAGGCCTTTACAAATAGCGCCGAATAATGAGGGCGGCGTGGCAAAATAGCTGACCGGCACCCGTTTAGCGCTGTCAGTCACGGCGCTTAACTTGCAATAGTCCGCCTCACTGGTTAAATCCAGCTGCACATACAGCAGTTTTTGCTGCAGCTTCTGCCAAACCTCGTTATCAAGTGGCTCTTTTAAAAACTTATTCAGGTTGGTTAACACCAGCTCAGCGTAGGTATCAGTAGACATCTCGTCACGGGCGACACCGATAATACGCGAGTCCGCGCAGAGTAAGCCGGCTTTTTCCAGCTGATACATTGCAGGTAGCAGCTTACGCCGGGCCAGGTCACCCTTGGTGCCGAATAAAATTAAATCACATGCCGAATTCTGTGCTGTGGTTGTCATAACTGACCCTTGATATAGATGTAATTTTACAACACTTAGGCCATACTAGCGCAGCATAACCGGGTTGTAAACCGGATATCTTGTAATTAAATTACAGATTGCGTAATGTTTTGACTATTCTTATATAATAAGGCAGCCTTAGCAACGTATCTGTGGTTTTGTGGTAAATTTAATACCGTTTTGACAACAGATCTGAAGGGCTACATTCAATGTTACACCCCAAAGCAGGCTAATTATAAGTCAGGAATAAGCGGATGAACGTGCTGGAAAAGATCGTCAATAGCGTAAACAGTTTTAGTAAGTCAGAGCGCAAGGTAGCCGACGTGATTCTGGCAAACCCGCAAACGACTATTCATAGCAGTATCGCTGCCCTGGCAAAGATGGCCGACGTAAGCGAACCTACTGTTAACCGCTTTTGTCGCCGGTTGGATACCAAAGGCTTCCCTGACTTTAAACTGCATCTAGCCCAAAGTCTGGCTAACGGCACCCCCTACGTTAACCGCCATGTTGAAGAAGAAGACGGCCCGGAAGCCTATACCGCAAAAATCTTTGAATCTACCATGGCAGCACTGGATACTGCCCGTCAGCGCGTGGATATTAATGCGATTAACCGTGCAGTTGATGTACTGACACAGGCAAAAAAGATTTCGTTCTTTGGCCTAGGTGCTTCGGCATCGGTAGCGCACGATGCGCAGAATAAATTCTTCCGATTTAATGTGCCGGTAGTGTGTTTTGACGACATCGTGATGCAGCGCATGAGTGCCATTAACAGTGCCGAAGGCGATGTCGTGGTGTGTATCAGCCACACCGGGCGCACCAAAAACCTGTGTGATATCGCTGCTATTGCGCGAGAAAATGATGCCACTGTTATTGGTATTACTGCCTATGAAAGCCCGCTGGCAAAAGAATGTACGCTGGTATTGTCACTGGATGTACCGGAAGATACTGATATGTATATGCCGATGGCATCACGGGTGGCACAGCTAGTACTGATTGATATTCTGGCAACCGGCTTTACCCTGCGCCGCGGCAGTAAGTTTCGCGAGAACCTGAAAAAGGTTAAAGACAGCTTGCGTGGCTCGCGCTTTGATAAAAAAGACTTTAATTAACGCCAGCCCACACTATTCTTCCTTCTGGTGTGGTTGTTGTTGCAACTGCACCAACCTGTAACTTTTCTTCCTGCCTTTGCTGTATTCTGTAATTAAATTACATTACACTAAGGCTAACCAAACCGCCTCTTTTTGCAACAAGCAGGAACTTCGCATGCACAGAAGAACAAAAATCGTCGCCACTCTGGGTCCGGCCACTAATACGCAACAGGCAATTGAAAAACTGATTAAAGCCGGCGCTTCGGTGTTTCGCTTAAACTTCTCGCATGGCAGTGCTGATGACCACCGTGAGCGCGCTGCTATGGTGCGCGCTGCGGCGGATAGCCTGGGCGCACACGTGGCCATTTTGGGTGACCTACAAGGCCCGAAGATCCGCGTCTCAACCTTTAAAAACGGCAGTGTCATGTTAGAAGAAGGCCAGCCTTATGTGCTGGACGCTGAGCTTGCTAAAGGTGAAGGCGATGAGCAGCAGGTTGGTATTGATTATAAAGAGCTGCCACAGGATGTAAAACCAGGTGATTTATTATTACTGGATGATGGCCGTATTCAACTTAGCGTTGAGCGCGTTGAAGGCACCCGGGTGTACACCAGCGTTACCGTAGGCGGTAAACTGAGTAATAACAAAGGTATTAACCGCCAGGGTGGAGGCTTAACCGCCCCTGCCCTGACCGAAAAAGACAAACGTGACATTATTACCGCCGCTGAAATTGATGTCGATTATCTGGCAGTCTCATTTCCACGCTGTGGTGATGATTTACGGCTGGCACGCGATTTAGCCCTGGCCGCAGGCTCTGAAGCACGCATTATGGCCAAGGTTGAGCGTGCCGAAGCCGTTGCCGATAATGAAACGCTGGATGATATTATTCGCGCCTCAGATGCTGTGATGGTAGCCCGTGGTGACTTAGGCGTTGAAATAGGTGATGCCGAGTTGGTTGGCCAGCAAAAGCGTATTATTGCCCGCTCCCGTCAGCTAAACCGGGTGGTCATTACTGCGACTCAGATGATGGAGTCGATGATTGAAAACCCGATGCCAACCCGGGCTGAAGTGATGGACGTTGCCAATGCTGTGCTTGATGGCACCGATGCTGTGATGCTGTCGGCCGAAACGGCTGCCGGCAAGTACCCGACGGAAACCGTGCGGGCCATGGCACGGGTATGTGATGGCGCTGAGAAGCACCCCAGTGTGCAAATTTCCAAGCACCGGATGGACGTCACCTTTACCGAGATCAGTGAAACCATCGCCTTATCGGCCATGTATGCAGCAAATCACCTGGAAGGTATTAAAGCCATTATTACGCTGACAGAATCTGGCTATACCGCTAAGCTGATGTCGCGTATTACCTCACCGCAGCCGATTTATGCGCTGTCACGCCATACCAAGACGCTGAATAAGATGGCGCTATACCGTGGTGTGTACCCTGCCTTTTTTGACAGCACAGCGCTTAACGGTCAGTTATTGTCTGACGCGGCCATAGATGCGGTGCGCAGCAAAGCCGGGTTAAAAAGCGGGGACTTGGTGATCCTGACCCACGGCGATGTGATGGAAACCATCGGCGCCTCTAATACCTGCAAAATTGTACAGGTTAAATGAGCACTAAGTGATACTAACTGTTAAAAAAAGGGCTCGTTGAGCCCTTTTTGCATTCAGGCTAAAACACATCGCGCTGCAATTTGCGCACACGCCGCGCCTCACGGTACTGGGCAAATTGCGGTGCCAGTGCCGTTAATGCTGAACCTGCTACCACCAGGCAGGCCCCCAGCCACGACAACAGGTTAAGCGGCTGCGCGGTTAAATATGCCGGGAACCAGCTGCTGACCAGATAAGCAAACAAAATGGTAAATAGCGGTGTGACGGCCAGCACCGCACTGACTTTAGACGCTTCCCAATGATGTAACGCTTCAGCAAAAGCACCGTAAGCCACCACGGTATTCAGGCAACAGAAAATCAGCAGCGCCCAATGCAGCGCACTCATACTGGCAAAGGGGCTGTAATCGGCCACCGGCAAAAACGCCAGGCTGCCGGCAACATATAACAGGTACATGATCTGCTGCGAGCTATAGTGTACCAACAACTGCTTTTGCGCTAAAGCATAGGCGGCCCAGGTGACCGCTGCCGCCACAATAAGGACTACGCCCAGGGTTTCGTTACCCGCCTGCAGTACCAACAGCAGTAAGCGTTCATTGAAAAACAGTAATAGACCGGCAACTAACAGCAATGCGCCGACTTTTTGCCACAGCAGCAAGCGTTCTTTAAAAATAATCACGCCACCGAGCATCATCAAAAATGGGGCTAACTGGATCACCACCTGGCCGGTTTCGGCGGTTAGAAAGTTAAGCCCGGTTAAATACATAATGTAATTTGACAGCAAACCCAAAATTGCAATTAGCATCAACCACAGCACCTTAGTGCTGCTAAGCAGCGCCAGCTTAGGCAGTTTACCTGTTGCCAGCAGCCACAGCCCCACCAGCAGCGCAGCGGCAAAAAAACGGCTCGCTGTAATGGTGTTGGCGGTCATAACGTCGAGTAAAATTTTTAGCGCTATTGGCAAAATGCCCCACAAAATCGCGGTGGTCAGTGCCAGTAGCATGCCTAATACGCTGTTACCGGTGGTTTTATGCATCTGGGATCTCAGATAAACGCGGTTGTAAGGCGGATATTGTGACCGATCCGCATGCCTTTTGTCTGTAGTAAGTTTCTGCCAAGTCGACTAATGTACTAGAGATTGCGCTGTATCAAGTACATTGACGCAGTGCCGCTTGTATACTGCGTGTCATATTTGCTTTGAGGAGTTGGTCATGATCAAACGTTTAGGTGTGCTCACCTCGGGTGGTGATGCGCCGGGTATGAATGCCGCTATCCGAGCTGTGGTGCTGACGGCCAATGCCCACAACATAGATGTTGTCGGCTTTCGGCACGGCTTTAACGGCTTGTTTGACGATGATTACCAAACATTGTTACCTCAGCATGTGCAGCATATTATTCAGCATGGCGGCACCTTGCTTAAAAGCGCTCGCTGTAAAGCAATGCAGTTGCCGGGCGGCCCGGCGCAAGCAGCAAATGCGCTACATCGACATCAGCTGGATGCGCTGGTCATTATTGGTGGTGATGGTAGCTTTCGGGGCGCGCTGGCGATTGCCGAACATTACCGCGGCCAGATTATCGGTGTACCCGGTACCATAGACAATGATGTCGATGGCACAGACTATACCATTGGCTTTGCTACCGCTATTAATACTGCACTGGATGCTATAGACAAAATACGTGACACGGCTGATGCCTTTGAGCGCATTTTTCTAGTGGAACTCATGGGCCGTCATTCCGGCTACATCGCACTATCTGCAGGTATAGCCGCCGGTGCTGAACAAATCATCTGCCCGGAGTTTGGTCAACTTAACCCGGATAATCTAAAAACGGTATTAAGCCCTATCCAGCACGCCCAGCTGCTCAGAGGCAAAAGCAGTTATATTATTGTGGTGGCTGAGAACAGTTACCCGGGTGGCACTACTGCATTGGCGCAGGCCCTGAGTGATGAGTTGGGCGTGGAATGCCGGGCCTGTATTTTAGGCCATATTCAGCGAGGTGGCTCGCCGGTGGGCGCAGATCGGATATTGGCGACTAAGCTAGGTGCCTTTGCCGTCGAGCAACTGGTGGCTGGCGCCCACTTGATGATGGCCGGTGAGCTAAATCAACAGGCAGTGATGTACCCGCTGACTAAAACAGGTGATAAAACTAAACAGATAGATCCTTACCTGGTACGCTGGCAGCAACTTATTGCCAGCGACTAGCGGTTCTGTCTAATCAGTCCGTACTTATTGGTTAAACACCTGCTTTACCCGGTCTTTGTAACTACGGCTGACTTTAACTGCCTGGCCGTTGGTAAGCATCAATTGGTGCTCGCCATTGGCCAACATTTGTAATTTAGCAATGGTATGAACATTGACTATGGCTGAGCGATGTACCCGTACAAAGAGTTTCGGATCCAGCTCTTGCTCAAGCTCTTTCATGGTGCGGCGTAAAATATGCGTTTGGCCGTCGCGGGTGTGAATACACATATAATCACCTGCGGCATCAACCCATTCAATGGCTGCAACGGGAACCCGGGTAATCTCTCCACTGTCTTTAATACTGATAGCATCAGGATAACGGTCACTGACCACCGGCTCAGCGTTATCCAGTCGCTGTAAAATATCTCCGGCATCATCGCCGGTTAATTTGGCCACCACTTCAGCTAACTGCCCTTTATGTCGCTGAGTGTCCTGCGCCTGATAAACACGCAGCACTTTTTCTACCGCTTGTCTTAACCTTTCGGGCTCTACCGGCTTGAGTACATAGTCCAGTGCATTTACTTCAAAAGCATTGTAAGCGTAATGGTCATACGCGGTTACAAAAATGATATACGGCAAGCTAATTTGCTGAGCCTGTAACTGCTTTAACACGCTAAAGCCGTCCATGCCTGGCATTTCTACGTCCAGAAACACTAAATCCGGTTTTAGCTGGCTAATTTGCTCTATTGCCTGCTGGCCATTGCTGCACTGTGCAATCACCTCAAGCTCAGCAAATTCCGCCAAACGCACCATCATTCCCTTGCGGGCTAAGGGTTCATCGTCAACAACTATTACCTTAAGCATGTTCCTGTTCCGTTTTTTCTAATTGTAAGGGAATTCTGATATTCACCTTCAAACCACGTGGCTGATTGTGCGTTAACACCAGAGCAAAATTATTGTCATATAGCGCCGACAGGCGCTCTTTGGTATTTACCAGACCAACACCGCTATCAGTGCTTTTGGGTAAACCATCGCTGATTGACATGCCTGGGCCATTATCAGCGACTTCCAGTAACAAATCGTGACCAAACCGTTTAGCGGTAATGGCTATTTCACCGCCATCAACCTGGCTGGCGACCGCGTATTTAATGGCGTTTTCAATCAGCGGCTGCAGTATTAAACTCGGCACAAGGGCTTTCTCGGTACCGGGCTCTAGATCAAAAGCAACCGACAAGCGTTCAGAGAAGCGCACCTTTTCAATTTCAAGGTATAGCCGGGCGGCATAAACTTCCTGCTCCAGCGGTACCTTGTTTATCGGATCTTTGTACAACGAATAGCGTAAAAAGTCACTAAGACGGGTCACCATTTTATTGGCCGTGTCCGCTTCGTTAATCAGCACCAGGGTAGAAATCGCATTGAGCGTATTAAACAAAAAGTGCGGGTTAAGCTGATAGCGCAGCATTTTTAACTGAGCTTCGTGTGCTTTGTTGGTAGCGGTAAGCGACTTTTGCTTCTCAAGCTGCAGTGTCTGGTAATACTTAATGCCAAAATACAAGCCACTCCAGCTTAACATTACATAAAAGGCAAACGGTGTATCACGGATATACTTTAACCAGTCATCTGGCCTTGCGCCGTGGCGGTAAATTTCCCAGTAATTAAAATTGCGAACCGCAGTCCAGATTGCAGCGAGAACAAAAGCCATCAGCAGCACAGTTAACGCCAACTTCCACGGGCTCCAGTGCCAGATCCGCTGATAGGTATAACGCAAAGGTATGGTGATTAACCAACCGAGGTACGAGTCCAGCGCTACCACAATAAGGTAAGCATCGCGGGTTTCAAGCACCAGCGAATTCAGATAATTGACAATAGCAAAGCCGAACCAGCCCAGACTGTGCAAAATCCAAAACTGGCGGCTGCGATCTTCAAGTGACTTATACAAATTGGCAACCTTGCGGCTTTACCGTGAATGGGCCGATTATAACCAAAGCAACCACAATTACCGCTACCACTTGCCGTGTCTGCTTTAGCATTAATCGCATTAACGAATCGGTCTAACCCAACACTGGTGTCGGTTTGCGATCCGGTCCCAGCGCAACAAAGGTGAAACTACCGGAAATGGCTTTGTGCTGATCGTCGTTGTACATATTTTCAACAAATATATCGACATGCACGCGAATACTGGTGCGCCCAACGTGCTCTACCTTGGCGACTAGCTCAATAATGGTACCAGCGGGTATCGACTCTTTAAAATCGACTCTGTCAGAGCTGACGGTAACCAGCGGCTTACGGCAGAAGCGGGTTGCTGCGATAAAAGCCGCCTCATCCATCCAGGCCAGAGCCTCGCCACCGAACAAGGTGTTGTGATGGTTGGTACGGCCGGGAAACACAGTTTTGGTTACACGGGTAACGGCATGCTCCATCCGTTTGGCTATTAAGGCATCGTTATTCATTTAGTTACTCATTAAACACTGAACAGGGTGAACCCGCTTAGGGCATCATAAAACCGCGAATTCTATAAGAGCGTGCTGCAATTGCAACAGTATGACACAGAAATACGTATTCAGCGGCTCAGCATGGGCCCAAGTGCTCTGCCTCCTACCAGATGCAGATGAATGTGATACACCTCCTGCCCGCCGTGTGCATTGCAGTTCATAATCAACCGGTAGCCTTTATCGGCTATACCGTGTTCAGCGGCAAGCTTAGCGGCGACGGTAAATAATCGCCCCAGTGCAGCCTCATGCTGTGGTTTGACGTCATTAACGGTTGGGATCAACTGGTTTGGCACAATAAGAATATGCACCGGCGCCCGCGGTCGGATATCCCGAAATGCCGTGACCAGCTCATCCTGATACAAAATGTCGGCGTTGGCTTCACGGCGGATAATTTTACTGAAGATAGTTTCGATGGCCATAGCATTTTCCTGTTGCGGCATTCACGGCATAATAGCCAGCTTAATACGAGCCGACGCTCTGGCAAAGAGTAAAACCATGAAATCTGTAAAGTATCAGTTTGAACTTGTTGATATCACAGCCCACATGCTGCGTGTAACGCTGCAATTTAGCCCCAAACAGCCAAGCACGGTGTTAACCCTGCCTGCCTGGATCCCCGGCAGTTATATGATTAGGGATTTTGCCCGCAACATTACTGCAATTCGCGCTTTTGACGCTTGTGGTGCTGTTAAGCTGACACAGCTGGATAAACAGCGCTGGCAGCTTGAAGGCAACAGTGACGTTGTTACTGTGGAGTATTACGTCTATGCCTACGATTTATCGGTACGCGCTGCCTATATTGATGATGAAGTAGCTATATTAAACCCGGCCTGTTTATGTCTGGCGGTAGAAGGTCAGCAAGCCTTACCCCATCAACTCAAGTTGGTAAAACCTGCGATGCCCGCCTGTAAAGACTGGCGGGTGGCCACCGCACTGCCCCATCATAGCACCACCAAAGAGCTGGGGTTTGGCCGCTACCAGGCCGCTAACTATGACGAGCTTATTGACAGGCCGCTGCTGCTGGGGCGTTTTAGCATCAGTCAGTTTAGTATTGACGAAGTCCCTCACTATGTCGTAGTCAGCGGAAGCAACCGTACTGATTTAACCCGGTTGACCGATGATGTGGCGAAAATCTGCCAGCAGCAAAAAGCAGTTTTTGGTAACTTGCCTGACGATCTGACACAGTACTGGTTTTTACTTTGGGTGACCGAAGATGGTTATGGCGGGCTGGAGCATAAAGACTCTACCCTGCTGCTCTGTAGCCGCTTTGACTTACCCGCCCCCGGCGCGACAGAGATAGACGACAGTTATCAAAACCTGTTGGCACTGTGTAGCCATGAGTATTTTCATACCTGGTGGGTTAAACGGTTAAAGCCGGCCTGCTTTCATCCCTATCAATTAAGCGCCGAGCAATATACCTCGCAGCTGTGGCTGTATGAGGGCTTTACCTCTTACTTTGATGATTTAGCCCTGGTCAAAGCCGGGCTGATACCCGCTGAGCGCTATATTAATAGTCTGGAAAAAACCATCAGCCGTGTTAGCCGTAACCCCAGTGATAGCGTGCAAAGCCTGTTAGAGAGTAGCTTTACGGCCTGGACCAAGTTTTACAAACAGGACGAAAATGCGCCCAATGCGGTGGTCAGTTATTATGCCAAAGGAGCACTACTGGCGCTGTGTCTGGAAGCACAGTTACACGCTAACGGCAGCAGTTTACAGCAGCTTGTACGCTGGTTGTGGCAGCACCACCTGAGCACTGGCACCGCGGATAACGCACTTGAGCTTAGCTTAACCCAGTTGGGTTTTACCGAGCTGGCAGCCCTGTTGACACAGTGGTTGTCGCAAGCGGCGCCCTTGCCACTGCAGCAGACACTGCCAGCACTGGGACTGGAACTGGTCTACCGGCCAATGCAGCATATGGATGATAACGGCGGCACTAGCAACAACGATGGCATTTTTATTGGTGCCCAAACTAAAGTGGTTAATGGCTTGCTGCAGCTTAACCAAGTTTATCAGGGCGGCAATGCACATAACGCCGGTTTAATGGCAGGCGATCAGTTGCTGGCGATTGATGGCGTTAAAGTTAGCACCAATAACCTGAGTAAACTGTTAAACCGCTATAACCTGGGTAGCAAGCTGCAAGTCCATTTTTACCGCAAAGACCGGTTGTTAAGTGCCAACCTGACGCTAAATACAGCCACACAGCAGGTGGCGGTATTAACGATTAAAGACGAGCTGTTGTGCAACGCCTGGCTGGCGACCAGCGCCTAGCTTGTGCAGTACAACAGGTTTTTTGCTTGAGCTTTACTTGGGCGTTGGCAGTGTAATGGCAAGCCCTGGCAGTAAGGCGGGATCTAACCGCTCTTGCTGCCAATTAATACGCCAGTCCAGATGCGGCCCGGTTACCCGGCCCGTTGCACCTATGGTACCTATTTGATCGCCCTGCACTACCTTAGCGCCCTCTTGCACTGCAATACTATCCAGGTGCATAAAGGTAGAGCTTACGCCAAAGCCATGGTCGATAATTAACGTTAAGCCAGAATAGTACAAATCATCAGCCAACAGCACAGTACCGCTAAGTGGTGCTATTACAGGGGTACCAGTAGGCGCCGCTACATCTAATCCATAATGCGGGTTACGCGGCTCACCATTAAAGATACGCTGGCTGCCGTAAACACCGGAAATGCGGCCCTTTGCCGGCATTATCGGTGTGGTAAAAATATAAGGCAGCGCGCTTTGTGTGGTTCTGACAGCGCGTACCTTTTGGTTATCGCGCCGGATCCGCTCTGTAACCTCGCTCGGTGGTGTAACATACTTTTGCGCCACGCCATTAACGCGCTGAATATCATACTGGCGTGAGCTGAAGTGCAACGGTTTGCTGACTTTAATACCATCACGCTCCAGATGTAACTGGTGGTCAGCTGGGGCATCGCGGCCCACGCCGAAGACAAAACGGCCGTCAGCGCTAACAGGCAGCGGTGTGTCGTTAAACCAGGCTTTGCTGACACCGGGCAACTGGCCACGAATAAGACCGCCCTGTGTAAACTGGCCTTCCAGCGTTAAATCGTCAAATGCCGAGACACTGCAGCTTAGGCTAACAAGTAGCAATAGCGCCTTTACCCACACCTTCATAGGCTACAACCTTATAATTTTTGCTGGCATCCTGTTGTTTTAAGCTCATCGCAATAAAGTCTGCCAAGCATTCAACAGTAGTATCACAGTGCACTATTTCACAGTGTGCCGCTGGCATGGTCAGTTCAAACCAACCCTGTGCCGCCTGATAGGCAAAGCAGTAATCCCCATCTTCTGGCTGCAAAAGCTTAAGCTCTGTTGGCGCCACTTGATCTGCCGCCGTACCCAGGTAGATGTCTTGCCAGCGCTCACACCAGTATTTGTTCAGCCGTGGTGCTAACATACCGTCGGTATAGATCTGAATAGTCGAGCGATGACCATGCGCGATGCGCTGACAATTACCATCATGCTTTTTTAAACCGTGGCTGTAATGATAGTAAAACCCTGTTGTGGCTTCGGGGCGTAATGTCAAATTAAGCTGTTTTACGTTGGCCGGCAGCAGCGGCATAATTTGCTCAACCAAAAAGGCACTGACGCTTTGCTCGTTAATATGCTCGTTTGGTATCGCTACCACGGCCTGTTGTGGTGCAGCCATTTTTATTACGCCGCGCAGGCTGTCAAATCGCAGCAAGCTGCTATCGCCAATTTGGTCTAATTGCAGCGCTGGGTTAGCCGCTGGCAGCGCCAGTTTGTGATCAACCAGATTATCGATTGCCTGCTTAATCACTTTTTTGACTTTGCTAAAATCCAGCACCATGGATGCTTGATCCAGACCGCCATGAAGCTCTACATCAACAATATAACTCTCACCCAGCATGCCGCGCTTAGGGCAAAGGTAAGAGAAATCAATAACCGTCAGATCACGTACAAACAGAATCATCAAATGCCTCAATGGCCAACAACTGAGCTGACATTATAGCGCTGTTAGCGCCGGCAAAACACCGCTGTGCCCCAATGTTTAGCGCTTATGTTCTGTCAGCCAGCTATTTAAAATACCTATTTGGCCACATTTATGTGCTGCATACATTAAGCGGATGGCATTGCTGAGCAAGGTGCTGTCATTCCAATCTGTTTTTTGCTGTATTTCGTTATAGCAACTCAGCGCCTCTGGCGTTAAATAGCCACGCAGTTCTTTCTTACCCGATTGCTTTTGCCGCTCGCGATAACGCTGCTGCTTTTCGGCGTTACTCAATGCCTTGGTGTTTGGCTTGGTCATGTTTCACTCTTTGGTCATCTAATGGTCATACACTCAACCAGAGCTAAGGTTGGTACGTATTGGTGATACTGTTACAAATCGGACTTGTCTGGCGTACAACTGTTCGCTAAAGTGGCCGACAAATTTTACTGGATAAAACATACATGACTAAGAATAGCTTTACAAAAGAAGATTTAATTGCCTGTGGTAAGGGTGAATTATTTGGCCCCGGTAACAGTCAGCTCCCCTCTGACAATATGCTGATGATGGACCGCATCGTCCACATTTCTGAAGAAGGCGGTTTATACGGTAAAGGCCAGATCATTGCAGAGCTGGATATTACGCCTGAGCTGTGGTTTTTTGCCTGCCATTTTAAAGGCGACCCGGTTATGCCGGGCTGTTTAGGCCTGGATGCCATGTGGCAACTGGTCGGATTCTTTTTAGGCTGGTCTGGCGGCCCGGGTAAAGGCCGCGCACTGGGCGTAGGTGAAGTAAAGTTCACAGGGCAAATTTTACCAAGCGCTAAGAAAGTGACCTACACCATTAATATGAAGCGGGTAATCAAGCGTAAGCTGTTTATGGGCATTGGTGATGGCGTAGTCAGTGTCGATGGCCGCGACATATACGCTGCTACCGACTTAAAAGTAGGTTTGTTCCAGGATACGTCCAGCTTCTAAGCACTACGGTTTAAGCCTTAAAAACGACAAAGCCCCGTATCTCAACGGGGCTTTTTGTTAATCGCCGAACTTATTGGCCTTTATTGAATAGGCCGACACTTCTGTCTTCAATGGCCTCGCGCCAGCCTCCTAACCACTGTGAGCGCGTATCTAAACTTTGATAAGGGCAGATTTCTTTTGAACGCCCGGTAACACCGGCGCGATAACCTTGAGCATGAGCACGTTCCAGACGATCACGTTTTTGTCTTTTCATACGGCAGTCTTCCTCAACTTGTTCTGATAATAATAACCGCAGCACGCTGTGCGGTTACTCTTTATTGATAGTTGACGCTGGCGAAAGGTTCAATTGCACTTTGACAGATTAATCGCTTGACAACGGCTAACAAGCTGAAGTTGTTTAAGTTATGATGACAAAATTATATATATCTAATTACACTAAAAAAGTTTTTTTTATAGCACTATAGCGTAACAGGCTGAAGACAATAAAAAAGCTGCCATAGCAGCTTTTTTATGCATTTCAGATATCAAGCTTTGCGACGCCGCCAAGCGAGTATGATACCGCCAAACAGCAATGAAAACAGGCCGGTCGTGCCGCCTTTGCGTTCATACTCGACTTGTTCGCCACCACAAGTTTCAGGCTCGCCGTTGGCAACCGGCTGCAATTTTACCGTAATAGCGACCTCTTCCTGCTCTGGGTTGCCTTGGTCGTCCAGCACGACATTGCCCAGTAAGTCTTTACGTTCTTTTTCCACCAAAGCTGTTGCCAGAATTTCACCATTGTTGTTTATGTCTTTCGCATCAACAATGGTATAGGGTGCATCACAACTTATCAGGCTATTCAAATCTGTGAATTGTTCAGTGGCGATATCGTAAACAAAACCATGCAAGCGACGCGTAGTGGTGCCACCAATAATCACCTCTGCCCGGCCTACTACCTGGTTACTGTCATTAATGGCGCTGGGTAAGGTGTCAGAGCTGTCAAAGAAGCCATTAACAAAGCGCGTTTGACCGGAGCCATAGTCATAATAGAAAAGTTTACGCCGCACATTACCACTGATCACTTTGCTGGCATAACCAACGGCAATATCGTTCTCATTAATATCAACCGCACTGCTACCAACTTGTAAAATAGGGTCATTCGTAAAAACAAACCATTCGTTTGGATCAACCATAGGCAACGTTTCACCGTCAACAAACAGCGTCGCATGAGCCTGCCGGTAAGCCGCTTCAGCTACACCGGCCTGGTAACGCACCTTACGATCTGAATCACTGTACATTGAGTGGCCAACAGCAATACCTTTACTGTTAACCGCATTGGCCTGGTTGTAACCGTCGTAATTTACGGGTATGGCAGCGTCGGTGTAAGTCTCTCCGGTGTTCTTTTCACCTAAAAACCCCAGCACAGTAGGCACGCCAACAGAACCATCATCCTGTAACTGCCAAAGCATAGCGCGCTGTTGGTATCGGCTCGGACCTGAATTAATTGCAGTACCCAAATATAGGCATAGTGCCACCGGACGCTCTGCACCATCACAATTCTCGGTCAAACTGTCTTGAAAGCTTTCCGGTAGGCCGATACTACCGTAGCCAGCAATACGTCCATTTTCACTGATACCAAAGGCAGCAGAAAAACCACCACCGAATTCGGTGTAAGGTGGTAGTAATTCGGTCACCGTTGCCCCCTGCACTACCATACCCAGCTGGTAAGCACCTTGTGGCACCCATACCATATCGGCATCGGGGTTCTCGTTATCTTCAGTTGGTGCTGGAGTAAAACTCTCTAAAACAAAAGGCGTTGACGCCACGCCTACTGCGGCACTTTGATTATTAATATCAAACAGGTACTCACTATTACCCCGTGCCCGTTCAGTGTCACGTAGGGGCAGGTTGTCAGCAGTAGTGTTTGAAAGAAGAATATAACTTAACGCCTCGCCGATCGGCTGTTCAGCAGGGTTACGCTGCAACAAAATGGCCAGAATATCGTTGGTAATAGTGCCGTTAATCACATCAGCAAGCTGCTCGTCTGTGAAATAGCCTTGAACGGTCTCGTCATCAAAATCGATAGCATCCAAATTGATGGGAAAATTGTAATAGGAAAAAATTGTACTTCTTCCACCCAAGCCATCAAGTTGTGTACTTCTGATTGCACCATTAAATACACTATCGCCATTATCATTTAACGCCGCAGCATAGGTAGACTTCACCTGTTCAACTTCACCAATCTCTTCGACGCTATAAACGGCCGCCTGTACCGAACACAAACTTAACAGCGGCAGTATCGCCAGACTGATGCGAGATAACTTCATTCTAAGCCCCTAAATTTACTTCTTTCTTATGCGTCTAATTCTTCCCAGCGCGCGTATGCTTGCGCCAGCTTCGACTCGGTCTGCTGCAATAGGTTCAACGTGCTTTGGGTTTGTTCGCTGCTTTGCTTAAAAAACTCGGCATCGTTAACTTTCAACTGTAACGCTTCAAGCTCGGATTCCAGCTGTTCAATTTGTGCTGGTAGCAGCTCCAACTCGCGTTTTTCTTTGTATGATAGCTTCTTAGCACTGCTAACAGAAGCCTGCACCGGCTTTTGTTCTGCTGCAGAGGCAGTATTTTTTGTCACTTTTTGTGCTGCTGCCGTTATTTGCTGCCGTTGCTGGTAAGCAATAACATCATCGTAACCACCGGCAATATCGATAATACGGCCTTCTCCGGCGAATAACAGCGAGCTGGTCACAGTATTATTCACAAACTCACGGTCGTGGCTAACCAGCAACACAGTGCCCTGATATTGCTGCAGAATATCCTCCAACAGTTCCAGCGTTTCAACGTCCAGATCGTTGGTTGGCTCATCGAGGATCAAAAGATTGCTGGGCTTGGCAAACAGTTTTGCTAGTAGTAAACGGTTTTTCTCACCACCCGACAGAGCTTTAACCGGTGTACGGGCCCGTGCCGGCGGAAATAAAAAGTCTTGCAGGTAACTCAGTACATGGCGGGTTTTACCATTCTGGCTAATTTCCTGCTTACCCTCAGCGACGTTATCTTGCACGGTGGCCTCTAAATCCAGCGCCATCCGGTGCTGATCAAAATAGGCCACTTCAATATTGGTGCCACGCTTAATCTCACCACTATCCTGCTTGTAGTCGCCCAATAACAATTTAATCAGGGTAGATTTACCGACACCATTTGGCCCTACCAGCGCAATGCGATCACCGCGCATGACTAACAGATCCAGCTTATCGATAATGGTTTTACCATTAAAGGCACAACTAATACCTTTTGTCTCGAACACCAGCTTGCCGGAGCGGTCGGCCTGCTCAATGTTAAAGTCAACTTTGCCTAAGGTTTCGACCCGCTCAGCACGCTCACGACGCAGCGCTTTAAGTGCCCTCACCCGGCCTTCGTTACGGGTTCGGCGCGCTTTAATGCCCTGGCGTATCCACACTTCTTCTTCGGCCAGCTTTTTATCAAACAGCGCATTATGCTGCTGCTCGTCTTCCAGCATTTTCTGTTTGCGATCCAGGTATTCCTGATAATTACCCGGGTGTGAGGTTAACTGGCCGCGGTCTAAATCGATAATACGGCTGGCCAGCGCGCGGATAAAAGCGCGGTCGTGCGAGATAAAAATAATGGCGCCGGAGAAATTCAGTAAAAACTGCTCCAGCCACTGAATGGCGGCCACGTCTAAATGGTTAGTGGGCTCATCCAACAGCAAAATATCCGGTTTGGCGATAAGCGCTCTGGCTAACGCCGCTTTCCGCAGCCAACCGCCTGATAAAGTGGCTAAACTGGCATCAGGCTTCATCTCAAACTGCTGGCATAAATCAGCTACACGTGCCTCTAAGCCCCAACCATCGCGGGTATCCATTTCAGCCTGCAGCTGCTCAAACAAGCGGTAATCGGCATCAGTCGCGCCGTCTAAGTTCTCTGACAGGGTATAAAACTGCTGCAGCTTAGCTGCTAAATCGCCAGCGCCTTCGCGAATAAAGTCAGCAATTTTAACGTCCATTTTGGCCGGCGGGTCTTGCTCAAGCCGGCTTATCACCACGCCGGTATTAACGACGATTTGGCCATCATCTAAATTTTGCTGACCGGTCAGCAATTTCAATAATGACGATTTGCCGGCGCCATTACGGCCCACCAGACAGACCCGTTCGCCACTGAATAAACTAAAATCGACATGATCTAAAATCGGGTGGGTACCAAAGGCCAAACACGCCTGCTGAAAACGTAATAACTCCACTACTTTATATCCTTAAGCCATGTTGCCAACTGCGCCGCATCAAAGGGCCAGCCTAATTCTTTATCACCAAATCGCAATACCGGAATGGATGCCCGGTAGCGTGAAAATGCCGCTGCATCATCGACAATATCGACAACCTTATATGCGACATCGGGTGCAACCTGCTGCAATAGCTGCTCTGCTTGCTCACATAAGTGGCAGCCCCAGGTGCTATATAAAATCAGCTGCCGCGACATATTAGCGAGTTAACTCAAAACACACGTGAATATGCACGTTGCGCTTAAAATCTTCGGGCAGTGTTGCTGCCGAAATATCTTTTACCTGCCAGCCAGCGTCAGAAAGCGCCTGGCTATCAATTTTAAAGCGGCGTTTGTTGTTGGAAAAAATCACCTTGCCACCTGGTGCCAACCGCGGTGTCAGCATATTAAGGAGTTTTACATGGTCACGCTGCACATCCCAACTGTCCTGCATCCGCTTTGAGTTAGAAAAGGTTGGCGGGTCGACAAAAATCAGATCAAACTGGTTACGGCATCGGCTTAACCACTGCAGGCAATCAGCTTGCTCAAACTGATATTGCTTACCGGTTAAGCCATTAACCGCAAAATTACGTTTGGCCCAGTCGAGATAAGTATTGGACATATCTACCGTGGTAACACTTGCCGCGCCACCAATAGCAGCATGCACCGAGGCACTGCCAGTGTAGGCAAACAGGTTAAGTACCGTTTTGCCTTTAGCCTGCTGCTGGATCATACGCCGGGTAATACGGTGATCTAAAAACAAACCGGTATCTAAATAATCGCGCAGGTTAACCAGAAACTTGGCACCGTATTCGGTCACTTCTTTGTACTGGCCGGCTTTATTCAGTGCCTGATATTGTGAGGTACCCTTTTGCTTCTCGCGCACCTTTAAAATCATGTTATCTGAGCTTATACCCAACACCTGCGGTATCTGATTTACCACATCAAACAAGCGTTTTTGTGATACCTGTTCATCGACCGTACCGGGTGCGGCGTACTCGTGCACCACCACTTCACCGTCATACCAGTCTACAGCCACGTTATACTCAGGAATATCAGCATCATATAAACGGTAACAAGTCAGGCCTTCTTTTTTTGACCATTTTTGCAGTTGCTTCAGGTTTTTAGCCAGTCGGTTGCCAAAAGAGCTGCTTTCACTAAAAAACAGCGCTGGCGCGTCAGAGCTAACTGCAACCTGCTTTTCGGTTAAATCAAACAGAGTAAAGTCACAATCAAGCGGGCCGTTAGTAAATTTATAGCTTTTACTTTTCGATAAACGTAGCGCACGCAGCAAATCGGTATTCGAGGTAATAATGGCTAAACGCCATCCCGGGTAATGTTGCTTTAATGCCAGAGAAAACTTGCTGTAAAGCGGAATTAACGAGGGTAAATCGCCCAAACGCTCACCATACGGCGGGTTAGTAACAATTACGCCTGGCTCGGCCGACACCGCAGCGTTTAACGCTGTCGCATCAGCCAGGCTAAACTGCACCATAGCACTTATGCCGGCCTGCTGAGCATTATGCCGTGCCTTGGTTAAACTGCGCTCATCAACATCCGAGCCCCAGAATTTCACCTGTTTGGCAACAGGCTTCGCCGCCGCTTTAGCCTCGGTGCGTAGTTGCTGCCATATCGCATCGCGATGACCTGGCCAGCTTTCAAAAGCAAACTTTTCCCGCGTTAAACCCGGCGCGCGGTTAAGCGCTATCAGCGCGGCTTCAATAACTAAAGTGCCACTGCCGCAAAATGGATCAAAAAATGGCTGCCCGGGTGTCCAGCCGGAACGTTTAATTAGGGCCGCAGCTAAATGCTCTTTTAATGGCGCATCGCCCTGACCAGCGCGATAGCCACGCTGGTGCAGTGATGGGCCAGAGAAATCCTGTAAAAAGTGAAAATGGGCTTTGTCTAACCGCACCTGAAAGCGTACATCAGGGGTTAACCGGTCTACGTCGGGTCTGTTGCCGGTTTCTTCGCGAAACTGGTCGACGATCGCATCTTTTAAGCGAATAGCACCAAACTGGGTGTTGTCTATTTTCGGGTGTTTGCCAACACATTCCACCGCCAGCGTATTACGCAGTGCCATATGCTGTAGCCAGTCAATTTTCTGCGCTACCTGATATAAATCGCTGTCGGCCGTTACCGGTTCAGACTGAATAAGACGCAGCACACGAGTAGCGAGACGCGACCATAAACACAACTGGTAGGCACTGCGTAAATCCGCATTAAAACGCACCACACCCATGGTCACTTTTACGACTTCACCGCCGTACTGACGAACTTCATCCGCCAGTAACTCTTCTACCCCTTTAGACGTTAACGCCCAGAATTGCAGCATTGCTATACACCCGAAACAAAAATGGCGCACAGTATAGCAGAAACACAGCTTTAACCGGTGGGCTTTTTCACTGTGCCCAATTGCCGGATAAAGCAGCGCCTTGCTTAAGAAAGCGGCAGTTAAACCGCTTATCGAAAATAAAAGCTATTAAGCGCTTGCAAGGCCCTGGCAAAAACACTAAGATGCGCCCCGCAATGACGGACGCGGGATGGAGCAGCCTGGTAGCTCGTCGGGCTCATAACCCGAAGGTCGTCGGTTCAAATCCGGCTCCCGC
>NZ_JBDPJM010000008.1:0-146741 GCF_039871805.1 Rheinheimera fenheensis | reverse complement strand
GATGGAGCAGCCTGGTAGCTCGTCGGGCTCATAACCCGAAGGTCGTCGGTTCAAATCCGGCTCCCGCAACCAACTTAAAGGCCGACTTATACGTCGGTTTTTTTGTGCCTAAACTTCAACAACCCGAAGGTCGTCGGTTCGCTCTTCACACTTATGCCTGAAAGATTGCACTCACCTATCGCGGTTTAATCACCACTCTAACTGGCAAGGTGAGAATAAAAGTACAACCGTTACCGGGTGTACTATTGCAATTTATCGTGCCTTTTAACTGTTGCGTTACCAGGCTATGCACAATACTTAACCCCAAACCACTGCCCCCTTCTTGCTGCGCTGTGGTAAAAAATGGCTCGTACATGCGCTGCATTACCTCGGCTGTCATACCCGCGCCGTCGTCCTGATAACGAAGTTCCAACAGGCCATTTTCCAGAACCTGGTAACTGATACTGATATGATGCTTTTGCTGCCGGTTAAAACCATGCTCAAGCGAGTTAAGGATTAAATTGGTCAGGATGCGGCTAAAACTCCCCGGATAGCTTTGGACAACCATCACCTTATCGCCAATGATGTCGGTTTTAACCTGATATTGGCCGAGCTCGTAACGTAAGTTAAGCACCATATCATGCAGATAATCATACAAGTTAAAATTACGCTTTTGCTCACGGGATTGGTCAACCGCCATAGCGTTAAAGCTTTGTAGCAACTCTTGGGCGCGTTTTAACTGCAGACCGAGTTGCTCAATGGTATCGGCAGTAAAACGCAGGTATTGCTCTAACTCAGAGCGCTTTAGCGTACTTTGTCTTACTGCAGCAATAATCTGTGTATGCTGAATGTCCAGCGCGCTTACTGCCTGCATACTGCTGCTCACCGGTGCAGTAATCTCGCGCGCTACTCCCGCGACTAAAATGCCAATTTGCGACGATTTTTCCGCTTCTATCAGCTGTTGCTGTGTTTTGATAAGGGTTGTATTTGTTTGATGAAGATCAGCCACAGCACGTTGTAACTCTGCCGTACGCTGCGTCACTTTGGCTTCAAGCGAATGTTGATGTTCGCTGAGTGTTTGTGCCATGTTTTGTAGCACTGATGCGATACTGTCAAATTCTGTATACGGAAAATGTTGCACCGGCTGTGTTAACTCGCCTTTAGCGTAACCGGCAACAAGATCACTCAGCTGTGCCAAGGGGCGTATTTCACGGCGCACAAAAAGCCAACCGGTAACAAGCAGGATAACCAGAAACAATAAGGTGATCTGGACAAAACGATACGTCAGCTCCGTTATGGGTTGCAGTGCCTGTTGCCGGCTGGATGCAACAACTACGTTAAGGCTGACATCAGTGGCAGGTATGGTTAACGAGGTACGGGTAACCACACTGTCATCCAACGGCGCAACATCAGACAATAGGGCTTGCTGCTGCCAATAGATATTCAATAGCCGGGCATCGGGTAAATATTGCTGTAATCTGGTGTTTAACTGTTCTACTGAAATTAACGCTACCAGGGCGCCACTGAGTTTACTGCGCGGATCTATACCGGTTGAATCGGCTAACTTTAATGGCAAAAACATCACCAGCCAATGTGAGGATCCGGGCCGGTTTTGCGCAGGTAGTAACAGTTCGCTGAACTGGTCAGCCTCGAGTAAAACGGTCGTATTCACGGCGGTATAATCGGCCTGGTATAACTTTGTCAACTCCGGCTGCAGCGGCGAAATAGGCAGCACCATGGCACTGATAGGTATTGCCTCAGCGACCCAATATTTGCTATCCAACAGTAAAAGCCCACTGGCTAGCGGATGTTGCTGGGCCACACTAAGCATATTATTGCGTGCATCCGGTGCAAACACGCCGGAACTGGCCGCCAATGCCACATTAGAGTCTTTTGCCAATTGTTGTAATTGTAATGAGAGTTTTTCTAACTCAAATTCCAGTTGCAAGACGGCACTTTGCGTTTGCGCTGCTTGCTTTTCAATTTGCTCCTCAGTTTGAATATCGCGAAAAGCCGCGATCAGTAAACTGCTCAGTAACAAGGTAGGGATCATAGCGCCGAGCACAAACTGGGTAATCAACAACTGTTTAAAAGAGAACCGCGCTTTACTCATTTGCCGGTCGCCAGTAGCTGCTGATCACGCAATGCCACCTTTTGCATAAAAGCAGCGGCCTCGGTTGCCGTTAAGGTCCCCGCCTTGTGCAGCAACAAACCCTTTTGCATGGCATTCCATACCGACACCATTGCCTCAGTCGCCGGCATTAACTGGCTCAGTTGATGTTGTGCTAAAACTTGTTGATACAGTGGATCTGCCGCGAGCGCCACCTCATCCGTCAGCTGATAGTAAGGTATAAGATAATGTTTAGCGGCAAGACGCTGCAGGTTTTCTGGCAGACTAAAATACTTAACAAACTCCTTTATTTGCCCGGCCTTAGGCCCCTCTAGCGCCTTGTGCGGAAATATCATCACTATGTAGGATGCATGCGGCTTTATGCTTTGGTCTTGCCAGGTTGGAAAAATGGCTACGCCAAGTTTGTCACCCAAACGGGCTTTAGCGTCTGCCAGCGCCCAGGTCCCGTTGATAGCATAAGCATACTGCCCCTGATAAAACGCCTCGGAAACACATTGATAACCGCAGTCAGCCTGCGCCACTCCGGAAGTCACCAGTTGTTGATAAAACTCCAGTGCCTTAGCCATTGAACCATTGTTCAGTGCAACTTGGTCATCTTGCACTAAACTGGCGCCGAATAAATCGGCAAACAACGCGAACCAATATGGCTCCAGATAATTTAGCGCCAGCGTACTGACGCCCTTTGCCGCCAAATGACTGTGCGCCTCAAACAACTGCTGCCATTGCGTTACCGGCTGTTTAACCCACTGTTTGTTGTATAAAAACAATAAGTGATTACCTGCAAATAAAGGGATGGCATAGGTTTTTTGCCTAAATTGCAAAGCGTGTAAGGTTGGTTCAGCCAATTGGGCGTCCTGCAACGCTGTCGGCACTTCAGATAAGTGCATCAGCGGTGCATAACCCAGATTATCTGATGAGATAATAATGATGTCAGGAGCAACGGCTTGATCTTTAGCACGTATAACCGCAGCCTTTAGCTCTTCATTCGGCAGCAGCTGCACTGAAACGTCGATCTCAGCGTGCTGTGCGGAAAATTGCGTTGCCAACAGGCTAAAATCGTTGTCCATTTCTTTTAACATGTGCCAGACATTCAGCTGAGTGGCCGCAGTCGCTCCAGCTGATATTAGTAAGATGCAACAAAATAAAAAAGCGCGCAAAGACAGCTCCGGCTAAAAGCTAAAACAGCAAAGTGTTGATTACACTATAGTGTAATCAACTAATTACGTCATCAGTTGCCGTATCATAACAAGCTGCTCTGGTAGCAAACCGTCTCTGTGGGTACACTGAAGCCGAATAACACACGGAATATGCTGATATGCCATTTGCTGTACACCATACGCTTGCTGCTTTGGGCTCACCTTTTTCGCTGCCTTGTCAGCCAACCGCCGTAACGGCACCACAGTGGCTGGCGTTTAACCCTGAGCTTGCTGCACAACTGCGTCTGCCAGAGGCATTCTGGGGTACCGATGCAGGTGTTGGATTATTCAGCGGCAATAACTTGCCCGACTGGACTAAGCCGTTGGCACATGCCTATGCCGGCCATCAATTTGGCCATTTTGTACCGCAATTAGGCGATGGTCGGGCTTTGCTGTTAGCCGAGCTTCAAGACATAAACGGTCAGCTATTTGATCTGCAGCTTAAAGGTGCCGGTCAAACCCCCTTTTCCCGTCGTGGTGATGGCCGGGCGCCGCTTGGCCCGGTGCTGAGAGAGTATCTGGTGAGTGAAGCCATGCATGCACTCGGCGTGCCGACGACACGCGCCCTTGCTGCCGTATTAACCGGTGATTGGGTGCAGCGCGAAACGGCAGAGCCTGGCGCAGTAATTACCCGGATTGCCAAAAGCCATATTCGCATCGGTAGTTTCCAATACTTAGCGGCTAACGCAGGAAAAGAGCAGCTAAAAACCTTTGCTGATTACGTTATTGCACGCCACTATCCTGCTTGCGCCGTCTCAGATTCGCCTTATCTGGCGTTGTTACAAGCCGTGGTTGCTGCTCAGGCGAAATTGATTGCTAAATGGATGAGTATTGGATTTATTCACGGCGTAATGAACACCGACAATATGAGTGTCGCTGGTGAGACCATTGATTACGGCCCATGCGCCTTTATGGATAGTTTTAATCCGGCGCAAGTTTACAGTTTTATCGACCGTAATGGCCGTTATGCCTGGGGTAATCAGCCGAAAATGGCCAGCTGGAATTTGGCGCGCTTTGCCGAAAGCCTGCTGCCGCTGATAAGCGATAACACCGAGCAAAGCGTTGAGTTGGCAACAGCGGCGCTGCAACAGTTTAACCTTATAAATGAAACTGAATTTCGTGCGCTTATAGGCAAAAAGCTTGGTATCAGTGACGCAACTGCAGCCGACGAGCCGTTGATCCGCGATTACCTAAACTTAATGGTAAAAAACAGTGCCGACTTTACGCTGGCGTTTCGTTTATTAAGCCAGTCCGTTGCTGACACTCATCAAGGCGCGGCATCTTTATTTAGCGACAAAGCCGCCTGGCTGCAGTGGGCAGCACGTTGGCATGCTCGTTTGGCTGAACAACATCTAACCACAGGCGATATTCAGTCTTTGATGGATGGCGTGAACCCCGCGCTTATTCCGCGTAACCATCAGATAGCCCGCGCAATTGAACTTGCAACAAACGAGGGTGACTTAACCTTGTTTCATCGCTTGCACAACGCACTGAAAACCCCGTTTACCGTGCATGATTCCAACGCTGATCTGGCACTGCCCCCCACAGCGGAGCAGTGTATCAGCAACACTTTTTGTGGCACATAAAGCAAAAACCCCGCTTATGCGGGGTTTTCTTTATCTGATGTTAAATTTAATCAGAACTGATAACGCAAGCCCACTGACGCGGTGCGGCCGTTGATGGTTCGGGCGCGGATGATGCCATTTGCTGGCACCGAGCCCTCTTCTGCTTCCGTTAAGCCAACCTCATCGAACAGGTTGTTGATGTTGAAAGATAACTGTAAATTCTCGGCTAACTCGTAACTTGCAAACGCATTCACCTGAGCATAACCGCTGAATTTCAGATCGTTATTATCCTGCGCATAAGCATCACTGGTACCAATAACACTTAAGCCCAGCTGCGCCTTATCCAGATAGTAACGTGCCATTACACTGTACAACATATCGGCCTGACGGCGAGGTGTATTACCTTCCAGCTCTGGGCTTAACGCATCTTTACTGATCTCAGCGTCGGTTAACGTCACAGAACCACGCAATTCCAGATCGCCCAAACGATAGCTGCTTTCCAGTTCAACACCTTGCGCTTTGTATACGCGATCAAAGAAACGCTGGCTGGTTGCTTCAAAGTTCTGCTCTTCTGTTTCGGCGAAAAATGCCGTAGCGAACAGGTTTAAGTTGCCATGACGGCTTTTGCTACCAAATTCGTATTGTGTGACTTCATCTACCGCATCTTGTTTTGCCACGCTACCATCGGCGTTAACTTTACCAAACAGCAAGCGATCGGCATTAGCGCGGCCGCCTTTACTAATGCGGGCAAATACCGCCCAGTCCTTATCAAACTGGTAATTTGCACCGACAGAATATGAGTTGTAGCCCCAGCTGTAATTAACCAGGCTTGGATTGGCGATATCGATGCCGGAAACACTTTGTTCTACCTGACCGATAAGGCCATCGTTGTTCATATCGCGCGATGCTTGTGCTGCACCGGCGTAAGTGCCGTCTGCTGAACCTATGTCACGGCGAATGCTGGCATCAAGCGATAACTTGTCATAGGCCCAGCTTACGCCGGCATAAGGTGCTTTAATGCTGTAGCTGGTGTCATAGTTGCGCTGGCAGCAGTTGCCCCAGAAAGGGACACCGTAGGCTAATAATCCCTGCTCAGAAAACGCTGTACCATCCTGCGCGTTAACGTTTAACAGTTCAGCGTTATCGCCTTTTAACGCCATAAAGTAACTGTTCCATAACCAGGACATACTGATGTTCTGATCAGCAACGTAGTAACCGACATTAACATCGACGTCGCCAAAACGGCGGGATAACTTCAGATCATTGACGATGGAGCCAAAATCATTGATCTCAACATCAAAGGTGTGAATGCGTATGGCATTAGCACCGTTATAAGCACTCCCTGCGTTAGGCCCCACTGCGTAACTCACAGTGGCACCACTGCCGGCAATACTGTCAGCAATTTGCTGCGTGCTGCCAACTTCTGCCGGAAACAGGGTATTAAAATTACCGCTGACATCACTGATGCGAAAACGGTTTTCCAGTGTCCAGCCTTCTGCTAAATCAAATACCGCTTCAACGCCAACGCTATTGACTTCAGGGTTCATGCCATCACGCACATCACCACGTGATATCTGATTATCACCATTTAGCCGTACGGTCTGGGTTAAATAGGCTGACTGCAACGTATCACGCTGGGCATCAAAGCCCTCCACCGAGCTGCCGTCTGCCAGCATTGGCATTGGCATATAGCTGGCGGCTTTATCATTTAAGTGCTTTACGTACAAACGGACATAGCCGCTGTTAAATTCACGGGTCAGGTTAGCTTTTAACTGATAGCCGGTCTCACCCTGGTAACCTGGATCACGCACACCCTCGCCTTGGCGCACAAAACCGCCAACGTGAAAACGGGTATCGCTATTTAAGTCACCACCATATTCGAAATCGGTGCGAAAACTGTCGTAATTTAAACCTGAGGTAAAGGCAAGGCTACCACCACCCGCTTCACCGGTTTTACTGACAAAATTAATAATACCGCCAGGTGAGTTACTGGCCGCGGTGCTGGCAGAGCCACCACGGATCACGTCTAAGCGCGATAAGGTCGCATCAGCACGCAAAAAGATATCGGCATTACCAAAGGCGATGTCGCCAAATTGCAGCACAGGTAAGCCATCTTCTTGTAAGGCTAAAAACTTTGCCCCGCCTGATGCAACCGGTAAACCGCGTACCGCGATATTGGCATTACCTTCACCACCGGTCGACTCACTGCGCACCCCTGGTAACATACGGAAAATCTCAGCGGTGCTGCGTGGCGTAGCAATTTCAATATCGGCTGGCGTTAAGCTGCTGACAGACACACTGGATTGCATCACGGTTTGATTACGTGATACCGCACCTGTGACTACGATACGCTCAAAGCCTAAACCAGAGCTGTTTTCAGCAGCCTCTGACTGTGCTTCAGCACTTGCATTGTTTTGCATAGCATTTGCGTCTGCTGCTTGTTCTTGTGCATAGGCACTGTTTAGCGCCAGGCTAACCGCTAATGCCAGATACGCCGGTTTATTATGTTGTTTCATCGTCTAGCTCCCGTGTTGATTTTGCTATCTCTTTTGTTGGATAGCTAATTTAATTACAAACTTAATCGTTTAAGTCTTAAGGCGATAAATTACAGTTAAAACTTAACGACTTATCACTTATACAAATTTAATCGGTATGTTGCTGTGCTAAGCGTTGCTTTGCTGGCTGTGCCAGCCAGTTATAAAGCATGGCCGCCGCTAGCAGCGCTGAAAATCCGGTTGCCAGATAAAATCCGGCACTGACATTAGCTGCCATATCGCCAATTATCGCCATCAGGGCCGGCGCCAACGCCGCAGAAAGCGCGGTAAAAGCAAGGATTAGCCCTGCTACCGCGCCATGTTGCTGACGGGGGAAGCAGCTTATGCCTTTGGAATTTAACGTTGGATAAATCATCGACATAAACAGCCCAGACAGCGGCATTAACCACAATGCAGTGTCTTTTCCGCCAAGCATACTGAATAAAAAGCAGAAGAAAATTGCAGCGGTAAACAACACCATTACGCTGCTCCAGCAAAAACGCTGTAAAATGATTCCGGCCAAAAACCTGCCTGCTGCACGCAGAATAAAAAATATTGTAATAGCATGCATGGCAACAAAGCCAAAACTACCGTCATAGCCTGCCAGTAAGGTCGGCAACCAGACGAATATTGCCACTTCACAGGCAACGTATAGCGCTATCGCCAGCGAAAAACCAAGCGCATAACGATCTTTGAGTAACCCAAGTGACTGACCAAGTGTGATCTGTGTGACGGATGCTTTGTAGGGTGGATAAGGCAATCGTGCCGCCATAATCACTAATACGGTACACAGCAGCCCTGCCACTAAATACAGTTGTTTCCAATGTATTGAAGCAGCAATCATTAACGTGACAAGGGCCGGGCCTGCAATCGCGCCGAGGGCAAAGAACCCCTCTACTTTGTTCATGGTGCGGGTATGGCTAACGCTATCCGCGCTAATATCGCCTATAAGCGCCAACGCGGCCGTTTTAAACATCCCTATCGCCAGGCCGCAAATACCCATCAGCAGGATAAAAAACATCGCACTATCGCCGGCAATAAAACTATAACAGGCAGCGGCATAAAGACTCAGGCCGGTAATAATTAGCGTCTTGCGGCCTAACTTATCCGCCAGGCGCCCAAGTAACAATCCGGCAAAGCCAATCGCGACCATAGGCACGTAATGAAAGGCGCTAGCCTGAAACATCGTAAGCTGATACTGTTCCATCACCTGCGGAATAATCACGCCTACGGCATCGGTCGTCATAGCGAAGACAAAAAACATCAAGTAGGTCATCCAGCGTACCTGACGCTGTAACCGTACTGCCGAATCGTTCGTTTCAACTGCCCCGACAGCCGAAACACTACTTTTGGTAGTAAGCATTTTGTTCCCCGTTTGTGGCTAACCGGTGTAAGCGCACCGGCTGGTTAACACACGTTGTGACACCGCTTTGAAAATTTGCCCTGTTATTATTGTGCCGGGGCTTGACAAAGTTGTGCGTTGGCTTAAAGCTATATCTTAATCGTTTAAGATGCAAATATTTTTTTCAGGATGCCGGCAATGACCAATGCAATAAACACCAATCAGATCCAGTTAATCACTTATGTTGACAGGCTAAGTGGTGGAAAAATAACAGATTTACACAGACTAATGAACGGCCAGCTTGCTGAGTTGTTCGACGGCGTGCATTTATTACCCTTTTACCCGCCGATAGACGGTGAAGATGCCGGATTCGACCCCAACGACCATACTGCAGTGGATATTCGTTTAGGTAGCTGGCTGGATATCGAAGCGTTAGCAAAAGACTATCCGATCATGGCTGACATGATTGTTAACCATATGTCGGCGCAATCACCACAATTTCTCGACGTGCTGCAACATGGCGCTTCTTCCGCATACTGGCCGCTGTTTTTAACACGCGATAAAGTGTTTGGTGCCAAGCCAGATACTACAGATATAAGCGCGATTTACCGGCCTCGCCCTACGCCATGTTTTACCGATATTACATTAGCAAACGGCCAAATTGTGCCATTTTGGACCACCTTTACGGCGAACCAGATTGATATCGATGTTAAATCTGAACCGGGCGAAGCCTATTTGCAGGCGATATTGCAACGCTTTACCGATCATGGTGTGAAATATATCCGGTTGGATGCGGCGGGTTATGCCATTAAAAAAGCTGGCACCAATTGCTTTATGCTACCTGAAACCTTTGACTTCATCGCCCAGTTATCTGAGCAAGCCAGAGCCCGCGGCATGACGTGCTTAGTTGAGATCCATGGTTACCACAAAACACAAATTGAAATCGCCAAACGCTGTGACATGGTATACGACTTTGCCCTGCCACCTCTGGTACTGCATACCCTCTTTAGCCGTAATGCGCAGGCCCTGAAAACCTGGCTCGATATAGCGCCGCGCAATTGTATCACCGTATTGGATACCCATGACGGCATAGGTATTGTTGATGCCGCCGATCATAATGGCGAGCCCGGGCTGTTAACCGATCCAGAACTAGATGCTTTGGTGGAAAAAATTCATCAGAACAGCAAAGGTAGTTCCAAACTTGCCACCGGCAATGCCGCCAACAACGTTGACTTATATCAGGTAAACTGCAGTTTTTACGATGCATTGGGCCAAGACGACAGCCATTATCTACTGGCGCGGGCAATACAACTATTTTGCCCGGGGATCAGTCAGATTTACTACGGTGGCTTATTGGCGGCAGAGAATGATGTGACGTTATTACAACGTACCGGCGTCGGGCGAGACATTAACCGCCCCTATTTCAACCAAGATACCATTAATGTCGCTTTACAAAAGCCTGTAGTAAAAGCCTTGCTTAATCTGATTAAGCTACGCCGTTCTATGCAGGCGTTCAATGGCAGCTTTAGCCAATCGCTGACAGATGGCAGTTATCAACTAAGCTGGCAACATCGGGGCCACACGGCCAGTTTAACGCTGGCACTTAGTAACCTGACCGCAACCTTAAGCTGGCAAAATGAAGGTGCTGCGCCTGAGCATATACTGCTTAATAGCCTGCTGGCGTAAGCCTTTCAGCAGCTATTTTAACTGCTCTCCCCCAGCTTGAGCTGATACGGCAATAGCTGGGGGCTGTTATCCGCAGATAAAAACGCCCTAACCGCAGCCTCGCCTTTGACATCACTAAACTGCCATACGCTGCTTAATGTCGGGTGATAACGTAATGTCTCGTCAATGCCATCAAAACCAACCACCTTAAGTTGCTCTGGAATGGCAATGCCCAGTTGAAGCGCTTCGCGCATCGCACTAAGTGCAATTAAATCACTCATACACAGCAGCACTGTTGGCCTGGGGTTAAGTGCTAACACCGACCTGGCAGCGTACTGCGCGAATTGCTGATTGCTCTCAGGAATATGCCATAGATAATCAGGTCGCAACCTGAGATCACACTCGCCCATAGCACGCAGGTAGCCATCTAACCGACGGTGGGCAATAGAGCTTTGATTATCCCACAGCGGTGCATCTAATACCGGTCGGGTATCAGTGGCGTCAATCAGCCTTAACCCCAGTACTGCCACCGTATCATCTTTATTGATAACCGCTTTTGCGCTTTGATAAGCCGCCTGCTCGTTATCTATGTTTACTGATGGGCGACCAGGAAGATCGAAGTCGACCGTTAACACGCGTTTCGGGCTTTGTGCCAGCTGTTTTATCAATGCCAGATTTCGCGGTGCACCGTAGCAGATAAAGCCATCAACAAAATCGCTGATCGCATCCAGGTTGGCACTACTGCCGGAGAACAATAACAAATGCAGTTTATGCCGCTCTAACTCGCGGGTGACACCTTGCAAAAACTGACTGGCCACCGGGTCGCTGACCATATATTCCAGCGAGTCAGACAAAATAACCGCAACAATGCCAGAGCTGCCGGTACGTAACGATTGCGCCGCTTTATTCGGACCAAAATATCCCAATTCAGCACAGGCACTAAGTATCTTTTCCCGCAGCGCAACCGACAGCTGATCCGGCCGGTTAAACGCATTGGAAATCGTCGCAGTTGACACGCCAAGGGTTTTAGCAACACTTTTCAGCGTTAATTTACTCATCGTTCCAGTCACTTCAGGCTTTCTTCTTAATTGATTAAGTTATATGATTTTAACGCTATTGCCAAATGCTATCTTTACACAGCTCATTGCGACAGGAAACTACTATGCTTGCGGTTATTGGAGAAAACGTTGTTGATATGCTGCCAGAGCACAATGGCTTGTATCGCCCCTGCCTGGGCGGCTCGCCGTTTAACGTTGCTATCGCCGCAGCAAGGCAGCAACTTAACGTAAGCTATATATCACCATTATCACAAGATGCGTTTGGCCAGCAGTTTGCAGCTTATCTTAAACAAAATGGCGCTAGCTACGGTTTACAGTACTTTAGCTCCTGTCCCAGTTCGCTGGCGATGGTATCGATGGATGCGCAGTTACAACCGCAATACAGTTTATATCGCACCGGTATAGCTGATAGAGATATCAGTGCCGAAACACAAATTGCCGCCTTGCCAACCGATTGCAAAGTATTGCATTTGGGTTCGCTGGCATTAGAAAGTGAAGACGCACCACGTATTGCTCAGGTGGTCGGTGCGGCAAAAGCCAGAGGTATACGTATTGCGCTGGATATCAACGTAAGACTAAATGCTGTAACTAATGTCGAGGCTTATCGCGATTTTGTACAGCAAATAATTAAGCAAAGCGATTATATAAAAGCCAGTGATGAGGATCTCGCGCTACTATGTGAAAGTGAAGACCTGCTCGAATCTGTCGCTTTGGTGCGGCGCAGCGCACCTGATGCTATGTTGGCGTTAACTGAAGGCGATAAAGGTGCCACCCTGTTTTGGCAACAGCATCAAATTTGTCTGCCTGTTATTACTGCAACGCCTTTTGTCGATACTGTCGGTGCCGGTGATACCTTCTGGGCTAACTTACTGGTATCGATAATTAAACTGGGTTTACCTGCGGCTACAGGTGTCTCATCTGAAACGTTAACCTATTGCCTTAAACGGGGTATGCTGGCGGCAAGCTTGAATATCGCAACTAAAGGCTGTAACCCGCCGACACGTGATGAACTCGACTTCGCTTTGGCAAAACTGAGTTAAGAAAAAACACCCCGCTAAAGCGGGGTGTTTTTAACCTGTTAGTTTTTGCCGTATTTCTCGGCCAGGTACAGCCAGGTTTCCAGTACCGTATCCGGGTTAAGCGATACGCTATCGATGCCCTGTTGCATTAACCAGGCGGCAAAGTCTTCATGATCTGAAGGCCCCTGCCCGCAGATCCCGATGTATTTACCTTTGGCTTTACAGGTTTTAATCGCCATTTCCAGCAGCTTGTAAATGGCGGGGTTGCGCTCATCGAATAGATGTGCGATTAAGCCGCTGTCACGATCCAGCCCCAGGGTTAACTGAGTTAAATCGTTAGAGCCGATGGAGAAACCATCAAAGTACTCCAAGAACTCTTCTGCTAAGAGTGCATTAGATGGCAGCTCACACATCATGATCACACGCAGGCCATTTTCGCCACGTTTCAGGCCATGCTCTGCTAATAAATCAATAACGCTGCTGGCTTCTTCCAGTGTGCGCACAAATGGGATCATCACTTCAACATTGGTAAAGCCCATCACGTTGCGCACGCGCTTTAATGCTTCCACTTCTAAGGCAAAGCAATCACGGAAATCTTTCGATATATAACGTGATGCACCACGGAAGCCGATCATCGGGTTTTCTTCGTGTGGTTCGTACTGACGGCCACCAACCAGATTAGCGTATTCATTCGATTTAAAATCTGACATCCGCACGATGACTTTCTGCGGGGCAAAAGCACAGGCTAAGGTGGCAATGCCTTCGGTCAGTTTGGCGATGTAGAACTCAACCGGATTGTCATAACCAGCGATCATCTCGCTGATAGTCGCCTTTAACTCCGGCGTTTGTGCATCAAAATTCAATAAGGCTTTAGGGTGAACGCCAATCATGCGGTTGATAATAAACTCAAGCCGGGCTAAACCAATACCCGCGTGCGGTAACTTAGCAAACGAAAAGGCGCGCTCTGGGTTACCCACGTTCATCATGATTTTTAAATCAAGCTTTGGCATCTGATCGACGCGGCTGCTCACCACTTTGTAGTCCAGTTTGCCATCATAAATAAAACCGGTATCACCTTCGGCACATGACACGGTAACGACCTGGCCGGTTTTAATTTTACTGGTGGCATCACCGCAGCCAACAACCGCCGGAATGCCTAATTCGCGGGCAATAATGGCAGCATGACAAGTACGGCCGCCACGATTGGTCACAATGGCTGAAGCGCGCTTCATAATCGGCTCCCAGTCCGGATCGGTCATATCGGTAACCAGTACATCACCAGGCTGAATTTGATCCATTTGCTCGATACCGCTCAGTACTTTTGCCGTACCGGTACCAATACGCTGACCGATAGCACGGCCTTCGACCAGTACAGCGGCTTTACCCTGTAACTGGAAACGCTCCATGCTGTTGCTGTCTTCACGGCTTTTCACCGTTTCTGGCCGCGCCTGTACGATATACAGCTTGCCATCATTGCCATCTTTGGCCCATTCAATATCCATCGGCCGGCCGTAATGTTTGGCGATAATAACGGCTTGCTTAGCTAGCTCTTCAACTTCGCCATCAGTCAATGAAAATTGGCGGCTACGCTCAGCGGTAATATCGACCACTTTCACCTGCTTGCCGTGCCCCTGTTCACCTGAGTACACCATCTCAACTTTCTTGCTGCCTAAATTACGCTTAACCACAGCCGGGCGGCCTGCTGCTAGCGTAGGTTTATGTACATAGAACTCATCCGGGTTTACCGCGCCTTGCACGACCATTTCGCCTAAGCCGTAAGATGAGGTGATAAACACGACATCCTCAAAACCGGATTCCGTGTCGATACTGAACATAACGCCAGACGAGGCCAAGTCTGAACGCACCATTTTCTGCACGCCGGCAGATAAGGCGACACCGCGATGATCGTAGCCCTGGTGCACGCGGTAAGAGATAGCCCTGTCGTTAAATAAAGACGCGAATACATGTTTGATAGCAACGATAACGGCATCATAACCACGCACATTCAGGAAAGTTTCCTGCTGACCGGCAAAAGAGGCATCCGGCATATCTTCGGCAGTGGCTGATGAGCGCACGGCGAAAGAGACATCTTGTGCCGCATCTGGGTGCAGCTTTTGGTACGCCTCACGAATGGCTTGTTCTAATTCGGGTTGGAACGGTGTATCGATAACCCATTGACGGATTTGTGCACCGGCTTTAGCCAAAGCGTTAACATCGTCAACATCCAGGCCGTCCAGTAGCTGATAAATCCGCTCGTTGACGCCGCTTTGTTCAAGAAATTGGTTAAAGGCAAAGGCCGTAGTGGCAAAACCACCCGGAACCTGCACACCGGCATTGGCCAGATTACTGATCATTTCGCCTAATGAAGCATTTTTCCCGCCAACGCGGTTTACATCGTGCATCCCCAGGTTTTCATACCAAATCACAAATTCTTGCACAGTTCGTCTCCAATTTTTGTCGTATGGCGTGTAAGCTTACAGCTAGCATTACAAGGCGCCGCAATTTTACACTGGCGACCACGTGAATTAAAACCTTAATTTTCAATGTAATTTTATAACAACAAAACGGAGTAAACGTGCGAACGGCATTCTATATTTCAGACGGCACCGCTATCACAGCAGAGGTTTTTGGCCATGCACTATTAACGCTTTTTCCCGCACAATTTGAACACGTTACCATCCCATTTGTTGAGACTGCCGATATGGCAGAGCAAGTAAAACAAAGAATTAACGATCGTTATAAAACAACGGGACAACGGCCGTTAATCTTTCAAACCTTTGTTGATGACACTTTGCGGCAAATAATTAATAGCAGCGATGGCATCTGTTACGACTTTTTAAATACCTTTGTCGAACCGATCCAGCGCGAGCTGGGTGTTGCCCCCGTACCAAAGACACATCGCACGCACAGTATTCATGAAAAAACCTACGATTTTCGTATCGATGCAGTGAATTTCGCGTTGGCTAATGACGATGGCTCTAACCTGAAAAACTACGATCAGGCCGATATTATTCTGATCGGCGTCAGCCGCTCGGGCAAAACGCCTACCAGTTTATATCTGGCACTGCAGTACGGCATTAAAGCGGCCAATTATCCGTTTGTAGAAGAAGATATGGAGCAGCTACGGTTACCTGAGGTGTTAAAACGCAATAAAGCCAAGCTGTTTGGTTTAACCATTACGCCCGAGCGGCTGAGCCAAATTAGAGAGCAGCGCCGTGCCAACAGCCGTTATGCCTCATTGCGGCAGTGTCAGCTGGAGCTCGCTGAGGTAGAAAAACTCTATCAGCGTGAACAAATCCCGTTCTTAAACTCTACTCACTTATCGATAGAAGAGATCTCGGCGAAAATTATCGCTAAAACCGGCTTAAAGCGTCATAAATACTAGCAGACAGAAAAAACCGGCGAGTGTGTTACAGCCGCCGGTCCGTTACTATTGAACACTCAACATTAAGCACTCAACACTTAGCTCTTATTACTTAACACAGACTGTCGTTATTTTTTCGCACTACGCAGCGTATCGGCAATTAAGAACGCCAGCTCTAATACCTGATCGGCATTTAAGCGTGGGTCGCACTGGGTAAAATAGCGTTTACCCAAGTCATGCTCACTTAAACCATAAGCGCCGCCGGTACACTCGGTAACATGTTCGCCTGTCATCTCAAGATGAATACCGCCGGCGTGGCTCCCCTCTGCTTTGTGCACAGCAAAAAAGTTACGGATCTCGCGTAAAATGGCTTCAAAGTCGCGGGTTTTATAGTCGTTGCTGGCTTTAACCGTATTGCCGTGCATAGGGTCCGAGCTCCACACCACTTTACGACCTTCCTGTTGTACCCGCCGAACAAGTGCCGGCAGCTTATCGGCCAGCTTGTCTGCCCCCATACGGGTTATAAGCGTTAAACGGCCCGGCACATTGTTCGGGTTTAGTGCATCAATCAGCTTAATCAAGTCATCTGGTTGCATACCCGGACCAATTTTTACGCCGACTGGATTGTGAATACCGCGGAAAAACTCAATATGGGCATGGTCCAGCTGCCGGGTACGCTCGCCTATCCATACCATATGGGCAGAGCAGTCGTACCAATCACCGGTAAGTGAATCGCGCCGCGTTAAGGCCTCTTCATAGTTCAGTAGCAGCGCCTCATGCGAGGTGAATAACTGCGTTTCACGAATCGACGGCGAATTTTGTGCGGTAATGCCGCAAATTTCCATAAAGCGCAATGCTTCTTGGATGCGCTGTGCGACATCCTGATAGCGGTCTTTTAACGGGTTAGACTCAACAAAGCCCAGATTCCATTTACTCACCTGGTGTAAATCGGCTAAACCGCCCTGTGCAAAAGCCCTAAGCAGATTCAGTGTTGCGGCTGAATGATGATAGGCTGTTGTTAGACGGTTTGGATCTGGCTGACGCGCAGCGTCGGTAAACTCGAAGCTGTTAACAATATCGCCACGATAACTTGGCAGCGACACGCCATTTATAGTTTCTAAATCACTGGAGCGGGGTTTCGCGTACTGGCCCGCCATGCGCGCCACTTTTACCACAGGCAAACCACCGGCAAAGGTCAGTACCACGGCCATTTGCAACAACACTTTGAAAGTGTCACGAATTTTTGGTGCATTAAAATCGTTGAAACTTTCGGCGCAATCGCCACCTTGTAGTAAAAAGCCATTGCCGTTAGCGACATTACCCAACTGAGTAAACAAATCACGCGTTTCCTGGGCAAACACCAGTGGCGGATATTTGTGTAATTGTTGCTCGACAGTTTTTAATAAAGCCTGATCCTGATAGCTGGGTTGCTGTTGGATCGGCAGGCTGCGCCAGCTTTGGGGCGTCCAGGTGGTCACGATGCTTGTCCTTTGTCTAAATACCTAGCCAGCAAGTTATAGACTTCTGGACGTAAATTCAATGCCGACTTTGGCATAATTTATGACAATTTACGCCGATGACACGACTACGACATCAATTGCTTATAAAAGCAGCATTTCAACTCGCGTTATCGCGATTTAACTGCTGCAAAATGGCGTCGCAGCCCTGCTCTATCAAGTCAAGCACCAGAGTGAATCCGCCCCTGCCGCCGTAATAAGGATCAGGCACTTCTGATAACGAGGGATAATCAGGATGAAAACGCAAAAACAACGCAAGTTTATGCTGATGCTCTGGCGGGCAACGCCGTTGTAACTCAGCTAGGTTAGCTTCATCCATTGCCAACAATACATCATAATCAGCAAAGTCGGTGTCTTTTACCGGGCGGGAAAAAATGCCCTCAAAGGTGTAGCCACGTGCTTCGCCCTCACGCCGGCTTCGCGCATCGGGCTTCTCACCCCGATGGGAAGCACTTGTGCCGGCAGACTCAATCTGCCAACGTGTCAGATGACGCACTTTTTGCCGCATGACCGCGTGCGCAGTAGGCGAGCGACAAATATTACCCAAACACACAAACAGAATTTTCACAGCAGCCATCTCCTACGCTTAATGCGGAAAATATGCTAGCACGCTTTAAACAATAGGTTAAATGGTTGCATTAAAAGTACAGCCGGTACAGTATAAGTGAGTCAGGGAGTATCAGTACAGGTTGTGCGCAGGAGTAGAAGTAATGGAAAAGTTTAGCCGGCTTATTGTGGTAAGTGAGCATGAGTCTTTGCATAATCTTACCTTGTTAGCGCAATCGGTTGGTATAAAGGTAGAACAAAGCAGCAAAGTTAAGTTGTTGTGTGCCGGCAACTACCGCCCGGATGTATTAATTGCGTGCCCATATAGCAGTGCAGATTTCAGTAAAAAAGGGCCCTCAGCTGAACTGCATTATATGCTACAACGCTGCTCATTGTTTTTGTTTCAGGCAGAGCGCAGCTTAATTGACCCAATGCAGGCAATACACGCCGGGATCCGTGGCGTTATTTATCGTGATGAACAGCTGGATCGGGTCATGACAGCGCTCAAAACCATGATGGACGGCGAACTTTACTACGCCCGACCGGTAATGTCGGCCGTGGTTGATCAGTTTTTAGCACAGCAAGCTGCGAACCGCCCCGCCGCCATAGTGACACCCGAAAACAATTTACTGACCAAACAAGAAAAGCGCATTATTCAGCTGGTTGCTGAAGGTGCCCGAAACAAAGAAATTGCCGAAAAGCTACATATCAGCGCCCATACCGTTAAGGCGCATTTGTCTACCATATTCAGAAAGACGCAATCAAGAAACAGAGTGGAGCTGCTGCGCTGGTTGCAGCAGCCACAACGTCAGGAACCGGTTGTTGGGTTCAGGCTTAACTGATCGTCCAAACGCCAGAAACCACGCTGTAACCCTTGCTCTACCAAGGCCACTACCGCCGCTTCCATCGCCTGTTTCACACAGTATTGCACCGGTTCATTGGTTGAATACCCTCCCTCGGCCTCTGCCAGGCGATTTAATGATACATAGCGGAACAAACCAGCTCTTAACTCTTGTGAAAAGACCTTCTTATTGCTGGACACCGACAACAGTACCTGACCGCTGTGCACATCTATCGCCCTTAAATACACACTCACCTGATCTTCGCGGTACAACTCAGAGGCCCCGATACCGAAATATTCAGCCCCTATGCCACCGGTAGTTAAATTGGTTTCATAACCAATAATGCCGCCTTCAAACAGCAGCCGCGCTTCTTTTAACGGCGGTAACTCGGCCGACTTTTTGTTCGAACCGTGAATTTTACGCTCAGTCAGCAAATTTTGCAGCCCTTCACGTTCAAGCGGCGCAAACCAGCCGCTATCCAACAAGATCTGCGTCAACATCGAGGTCGCCCCCTGAGTTACCGCAGTAGAGAAGCTGGAGACATTGGCCTGAGGTTTATACTGCCCTGTTTGATCGCGAAAAGCATACACCGATACCGGAATCAAACTACGTGGTTGACCCTGCTGGCGTAATTGCTGCATTACTGTGCTGGGGGCATCAATGCTGGCGGGCGTTATATTAATCTCAGGCTTAGGTATTAATGAGCATCCGCTAAGCAGCAGTATGGTAGTGGCAACCAGAGCTCTCATCATCAACCTCCTATTGCCGGTATGGTGATAATGGTAATTTCACCACTTTCAAGGTTGGTAATATTAACAATGACACTGCCATCGGTACCGCTGCTAACCTCAACCAAAAACTCGCCGGTGTTATACACCCCGTCGACTAATTCACCATCGGCAATGCGTCGGGTCAGCGAGTTAATAATGTTCCGCTCTAATGCATCCTGAAATTTATCAACAAAAGATAAACCTACTGAATCGGCTTTATGGCTGTTTTGACTCTGAGCTTTTTGTAGCAAAAAATTACCATTTAACGGGTTGCCACCAAAACTGGGGTTAATCGGCGTATACACCAGCTCTGTTGCACCAGCGGTGCCGACAAAGCACAGTAGCAGAGGCATTATTACTCTCATCCTTTGTTATCCTTTTACTGCAATTCTTGCGTTGGTTCACCCAACATTTTTTCGGTTTGAATATTCGCCAGCTCATTAATACTGGCAAGTACCGCCTGCTCCGCCATTTGTTTCACATCGTTATAGCGGCGGCCAAAATAGGTCTGGTATATTTTTTGCTGGTTCATTTCTATCCAAAGCACAGTGCCGGCTTGTGGGTATACCTGCTCGTAGATCACTACTGACACACCTTCGGTGCCTGGCATATCACGCCAGTAACCCGTGTAATAGAATGAAAAGTCTTTACCAAAGCGGGATATGGTTCGGTCAAGCACCAGCCCACCGAGCTCTATATCATCGGCGACTGTCGCCATCGGGCTAAATGCCAGCAACATGCAATAAAACCAACTGACAAAATACTTCATAGTTGTGATAAGGGCGGCATGCGCCGCCCTGTGTCTACCGTTAGTTCTGCGACACTATGGCGGTGTTGAAATCACCTACCTGTGTGATGGACATCATGTTACCTTCACCGGCCTGACTCCCCAGCACCAGGTTGTCACTGCCCTGTTGTGTAACAGTTAACATGCCATTATTGCCAGACACCGCAAAGTAACCGTTATCGCCGGCAACCCAGTTACCGCTGCCGCTTTGTAAAATGTCGATACTGTTGGCATTGCCAGCGATCAGCATGTCAACCAGGTTGATATCGCCGTTTTGCTCAATGCTAACAACGGTATTTTCAACGACGGTTTCGCTAGTCAATAGCACTTCGTTAGCATTGCCTGACTGGTCCACATACAGATCATTGCTGTCACCCTGTACATCAACTAAGGCAAAGTTATCATCACCAAACTGTTGCACATCTGCTGTGTTGCCTGCGCCAAGAACACCGATTGCAGTGAGGTTATTATCGCCACGGCTGTAGATAGTGCCACGGTTATTTGCACCGGCAAGCACCATTTCGCTGCTGTTATTGTCGCCAATCTGGCGAACTTCAACATTGTGGCCGTCACCTGCGGTGGCAAATACTGTGCTATTGCCGTTACCACGCTGTAATACATCAATCTGGTTGTCATTGCCGGTTAAACCAATTGGTGCTGTTACGCTATTGGCGTCGCCACGCTGTTCAACCAATACCAGGTTTTGATCGCCTGACAGTGGGTCAAGAATAAATTCGTTAGCGTTACCCAGCTGCATCACATCTACCAGGTTATCGCTACCGGCCACATCGAAAGCGATAAAGGCGTTAGCATCACCTTCTTGCAACACAAAGAAACTGTTGTTGTCGCCATTTAAGCCAACTACGCCACCCACGTTGGCATTGCCAAACTGTTCAGATTCGAAACTGTTACGGTCACCCGCCAGATTAAACATGCCGGCTTCGTTGTTGTCACCCTGTTGTATGCTAAACAGGCTATTGTCGTTACCGGCAAAACCCGCATTAGCCCAGTTACCGTTACCGCTTTGCTCCATCTCAGCCAGGTTCATGTTACCGGCCAGGCTGATTATGGCTTCGTTGATTTCGCCTGATTGCACAACTACAGCGTCGTTAGTGTCACCGCTCACGATCATTTCAGCTGTGTTATAAAAACCATCCTGTGCCACAGTCGCCGTGTTATCGTCACCGCTGATGTCAACATAAGCAATGTGCCAGTCGGCAGCTTGTTCAATGCGCGTCTGGTTATCATTACCATTAACGAAGTTATAGCTCTCTAACCAGACACCATCCTGAGTCACAGAGGCGTTATTAACCGCACCGTTTTGCTCCACAACAGCAAGATTGATCTCGCCGCTTTGGCTAACTTCAGCCAGGTTACCTTCTGCAGCAGACACTGACGTTTGATTAATGATAACTTCGTTACCTTCTGCCAGGGCCGGGCCACTGACGATCAGGGCAATAGCAAGGCCAAGCATATGCTTACGTGGAAATTGTAACTTCATAACATTCTCCCTAACTTATTATTAGTATTGAATTACTGAGATTTCGGCACCTACGCCACTTTGTTCTATTGTGAACTGACGATTACCCCATTGCTGCAGTTGGATAAGGTTGTTACTGCCGTTTTGGATAATTTGCGCGCTATTGCCGTTACCAAATTGACTTACCTCTGCCTGATTGGCAAAACCACTCTGAGTTAAACTCAGCTGATTAAGTACGCCTTGTTGCAATAACACCGCATAATGCCCCTGACCAGACTGTGTAACATCAGCAACGTTCAAATCACCCAACTGGGTAATATCGACACCATTAGCCAGCGCATGCCGCTCTAACAAGGTAGTAAATTGCAACGATACATCAGCCCAAACACTTGCAGAGAGCAAAGCTAGTAGGCCGCCGTAACAATACGCAATACGTTTTTTCACCTGAACTTCCTTTACTGTTGTAGCGAAAACCTAGGCTAAAGCAGTAACAAAAACTATCAATAGTAATAAACAACTATTTTACATAATTCAGGATAATGCGCACCTGCGAAGGGAAATTTTAATAATCAACACTTTACGCCCATCCATTAACAAATATGATACCAAATAAGCTAGTAACAAAGTCTTATTTTTACAATTTAGTTTAATCAGTAAGCGGAATCGTGCTATCCATAATTGTGCTAAATAATAAGCATATAATTAACAATTATTTAATATGGGAACAGTTATGAATAAAAAGACTATGCTGGCAGCGGCGATTGCAACCGCCCTGCTCTCAGGCACAGCGCTGGCTAACACTGGCAGTGCAGCACAAGACTCGATACTGGTAATGTTTAAACCAGGTGTATCAAAACAAGAGCGGGTCGATGTGATTAAACGTAATGGTGCCAGCTTGCGTCAGTTGGATGCTCAGGGCCGCGATATGAAGATGCGTTATGTTGCGGATGGTCGCATTGTTAAAGTTCAGGTACCCAAAGGCGTTGACCGTGACCGGCTAATTAAAAAGCTCGCCGCGCATGCTGCTGTTGAAGTTGCCGAGCCTGACTTTCCGTTGAAGGCTTTAGCAACGCCGAACGATCCGCGTTTTGGTGAGCTTTGGGGCTTACAAAACACAGGTCAAAGCGGCGGTACCGCTGGCGCGGATATCAAAGCGGTAGAAGCCTGGGATATCACTACCGGCAGTCAGGACATTATTATCGGTGTTATTGATACCGGTATGGACTACAACCATCCGGATCTGATCGCCAACCGCTGGGTAAACCCCGGCAACCTGCCCGGCAGTACTTATGGCTATTCCACTTTAAACGCTGAACAAGATCCCATGGACAGCGACAGCCACGGTACCCATGTTGCAGGTACTATCGGTGCCTCGGGCGACAACGGCGTTGGTGTGGTTGGCGTTAACTGGAATGTAACGCTACTTCCCTGTCAGTTCCTTGGCCCAACGGGCGGCAGCACTGCAGGCGCTATTGAATGTATCAACTACTTCACCGATTTAAAACTGAATCACGGTGTTGATATCAAAGCTACCAACAACTCCTGGGGTGGTGGTGGCTACTCTGAAACCCTGCGCGCCGCCATTCAGTCTGGCGGTGATGCTGGTATTTTGTTCATTGCCGCATCCGGTAATGACGGTGGTAATGCCGATTCAGCGCCAATGTATCCGGCAGCCTATGATCTGGATGTGATCGTTTCTGTCGCCTCGACCGATCGTAATGATGCCATGTCAGGCTTTTCAAACTATGGTCTAACCTCGGTTGACTTAGGTGCCCCTGGCTCTGCAATTTTGTCTACCATTCCGGGTGGTGGCTATGCATCGTACTCTGGCACCTCTATGGCATCGCCTCATGTTGCTGGAGCTGCAGCCTTACTATGGTCGATTAACCCGGATTTAAGCCCGCTGGAAATGAAGGCCATTTTAATGGACTCAGGTGATACCTTAGCCGCGTTGGAAGGTAAAACTGTATCAGGTAAGCGGTTAAATCTGGTTAATGCCCTGGCTGAAGCTGACCCAACACCATCGTTTAAACTGTCACTAACGCCGCGTAACCAGCAAATTACTGCCGGCGAAACTGCCCAATACACACTTGATGTTGGTAACATTGCTGACTGGATGGGCGATGTTGAACTTAGCTTAAGTACACAGCCAGCATTAGAGGGCGTCAGTTTATCGGCGTCAACCGCGCAACCTGGCCAAACACTGACGCTCAGCGCGCCAACCAGTGCTGACACGCCCTGGGGCAACTACCAGTTCACCATCACCGGCACCGATGCCGCAACCGGTGAGCTGGTTAAATCAGTAAACGCCAGTTTAAGTGTGCTACCGCAAGGGCTTAATGATTACGACTATAGCAACAGCACGCCAGTTGCGATTCCAGACAACAATGCTGAAGGCATCAGCAGCGTTATCAACGTGCCGCAAAACGGTGTGGTATTTGGCACTAACGTAGGCGTTAATATTACCCATACCTGGCAAGGCGATCTGATTGTAAAACTGCGCTCACCAGCAGGTACCGAGCATACACTTCACAACCTCAGCGGTGGCAGTGCCGATGATTTGGTACAAAGCTGGCAAACCGATGCGTTTAACAGCGAACAAATGCAGGGCGACTGGACCTTACTGGTGTCAGACAATGCAGGCCTGGATACCGGCACGCTGAACAGCTGGGATCTGACGCTTACTGCTTTATCGGACGACGACACATCGCCGGTTCCGGTAGCGCCCGTAGCTGACTTCAGCTTCGTCGCCTCTGGCCTGACAGTAAACTTTACTGATCTGTCCACTGACGCTGACGATGATATCAGCAGCCTGAGCTGGGATTTTGGTGACGGTAACGGCTCAGCCGACGCCAACCCAAGCCATAGCTATGCCGCCTCTGGTACTTACAATGTTAGCCTGACGGCAACCGATGCTACCGGTCTGAGCAACACCATCAGCAAAACAGTAACGGTAAGCGAAGCGAATACTGATCTGCAGTTAAGCCTGCAACGCTCTGTACGCACCCGCACCGGTTCAACTATTGTTGACCTGCGCTTCACCGGCAGTGCCGATATGGTAGATATCTACCGTGATGGTAACCTGGTCGATACCGTTGATAATACTGGTCGCTATCGTGATCGCTTTACCTCTCAGGCCGTATCTGTAAGCTATAAAATTTGTGTAACAGGTAGCGATGCCTGCTCCGCAGATTTGGTAGTGAACTTTTAATCACGGCTGACGTTAATCCAAAGGCGGCGCAGGCCGCCTTTTTTTATGGTTGCAGTTCTGCCAAGCGCAGTTACTATTAAGCCTTTTCTAACAACAGATAAGCACGGTCAATCGCCACGCAGTAAGGAGTGCCGGTGTTAACACAGTTACATCACTTAGAGCAAAGCCTGAATCAGGTTATTTTGGGTAAGCCGAAGCAAATCCGCCTGGCGCTATGTTGTTTATTGGCTGAGGGGCATTTACTGCTGGAAGACCTACCCGGCATGGGTAAAACCACCTTGGCACACGCGCTGGCCAATAGCCTTGGCCTGAGCTATCGCCGGGTGCAATTTACCAATGACTTACTGCCGGGCGATTTAGTCGGCATGAACATTTATGATACCCGTTCACAACAATTTCATTTTCAGCCTGGTCCGGTATTTAGCCAGGTGTTGCTGGCGGATGAAATTAACCGCGCCAGCCCGAAAACACAAAGCGCGCTACTTGAAGCAATGGAAGAAAAACAGGTATCGATTGACGGTGAAACCCGCCCGCTGCCCAAGCCATTTTTTGTTATTGCCACGCAAAACCCGTTGTTTCACGCTGGCACCTCACCGCTGCCCGAGTCGCAATTAGACCGCTTTATGTTCCGGCTGTCGCTGGGTTTTCCTGACCATCAGGCTGAGCATCAACTACTAAAACACGATAACAATCAATCCAGGCTGACACTATTAACCGAGCAGCTAAACACCGAGCAGTTGCGTGCGCTGCAACAACAGGTGCCGCAGGTGCATGCCTCTGACGCGCTGCTGGATTATCTGTTAGCACTGGTGAATAACAGCCGCCACCGAAGCGATATGCTACCGTTATCGCCGCGTGCCTCTAAAGCCATTTTGCGGGCGGCAAAAGCCTTCGCCCTGTTGGAAGAGCGCAGTTATGTTAGCGCCGCCGATGTGCAACAGGTATTTCCTTATGTTGCCGAGCACCGGCTGGACCCTGCTTCATCAGCACAGGATAGCCGCTTAAGTCAGGTACTACTGCAACAAACGCCATGTCAGTTATAACCAAAGCGCTGTATCCGCTATACTGGCGTCTGCTAAGCCGTTATCTGGACAAACGCCAGCCCGCAGTGCCCAGCGTTACCTTAGTACAAAAGCTGATTTTTATCTTGCCAACCCGCTATGGCTGGTGGTTCTTTGGCTTGATTGTACTGCTTTACCTGCTGGGTACCAATTATCAGAACAACCTGATCTTGCTGTTAAGCTATTTGTTGCTCAGCCTGTTCTTATTGTCCATAGTGCTGTGTTACCAAAATTTGAGCGGGCTTACACTACGCAGTTTAGCGCCGGGTGAAGGCTTCAGTGAACAAGACATTGGCCTTAACCTGCAGCTGGTAGCCGCAGATCATGACGACAAGCGCCACCAGATGTTAAGGCTGCAATTTATCGGTCAGCAGCATCAGCTAGTGAGTCAGCACTGTACATCGGCCATTACACTGAATATTTTTGCCGGCAAACGCGGCAAATTTAGCCTACCCAGAATCAAAGTCAGCAGCCAATATCCGTTTGGCTTATGGCAGGCCTTTAGTTATGTTGCACTGGCGCAGCATTACTGGGTATATCCGGCACCTGCGCAGCATAGCCCGGCTGCCGGCATCATGCCAGAGCAGGACCAAACCACTGCCCGCCAGCAAGTCAGTGATGATACCCTCTCAAACTACAGACAGGGTGACAGTATTCGCCACCTGGTTTGGAAACGCTTAGCGCGCGACCCGGCAACACCGGTTGTCAGGCAACAACACACGCCGCCGCCTCAACTCCAGAGCGATTGGGTGGTGGTGCCGGCCGTATCGGGCGATGCACTGGAGCGCGCCTTACGCCAGGCCAGTCGCGATTTACTGACGTTGGAGCAAAGCGGTGCCAGCTACGGGCTTAAATTACCGGCGTTAACCATAGCGCAAGCCAAAGGACCGGCACAATTACAACGCTGTTTACAGGCGCTGGCAGTATGCTAAAACAAAAACGCTTAATGATGATCTGGCTTGGGCTACAACTGGCATTTATGCTGTTGTTACAAGAAGCCTTTGTGCTGTGGGTAAGTTTGCTCTTCGCTGCCCTGTTGCTAACACGTTTTACCACCCTGGTTTACGCCAACACCAGCCTCAGCCTTAAAGCCGTCAATTTCATTGGCGCCGGCGTTGCAGTGGCACTGCTGTTTAACCTAAAGCAAGCCGGTGTGCTGAACTTTATGCTGCAAATTCTGTTGCTGGCCGCCATGTTACGTTTACTGGCATTGCGACAGCTGTTTGAAGCAAGGCAACTGGTATGGGTGCATTATTTTCTTATCGGTTGCTGCTTTATTCTGCATCAGAATATGCTGGTGGCGCTGGTTATTATGGCCGTCCTGTTCGCCAACATATACAGCCATTATCTGTTGTTCGCCCCGGCAGGTAGCACACTTAAACCAGCCAATATAGGGCGTGCAACCTTGATTATCCTGCCCCTTTGGCTGGCGATGTTTTTACTCTTTCCGCGTTTACCACCGTTTTGGCAGATCCCCACCGCCAAGGTCGCCAGTACCGGCTTAAACGATACCTTAGATCCGGGCAGTATCGAGCAGTTAGTGCAAGACGATAGCCTAGCATTTCGTGTTGAATTTGAAAACGGTGTACCAGAGCGGCAATTATTGTACTGGCGCGCCCGTTTATATGAGGATTTTGATGGCCGACGCTGGCAGGAAAATTCGCTGCGTACCAGCAGTAATTATCGCAACGTTAGCCAAGTCGGCTCACCTGGCGCTACAGTGATAAACTACCGCATTATTGCCGAGGCTAGCCAGCAGCGCAGTTTATTTGCCCTGGCCAGCCCACTACAAAGCAGTGCGAATGTCAATATTGCGCCCTCTGGCCTGGTGCTCTCCACCAAACCGGTAAGCCAGCGCCTAAGTTATCAGCTTAGTAGCCAATTACAGCCAGTGACGATACTGTCGGAGCAGGAACAACAGCTTAACCTGCATATTCCTGCCGGCAATGAACAAACACTGGCATTTGGCCGCCAGCTTAAAGCGCAACACCCGCAAGTACCAGCATTGGTTGACGCCATCGCCAGCCATTTTCGCCAGCAGCCGTATTTTTACAGCTTGACCCCGCCGCTGCTTGGCGCAAACAGTGTTGATCAATTTCTATTTGATAGCCGTACCGGCTTTTGCAGCCATTACGCTTCTGCAACCGCATTGCTGCTGCGCGCTGCAGGTGTTCCCGCCCGTGTAGTTGGCGGTTATCAGGGCGGCGACTGGCATCCGGAGCAGGGTTATCTGGCCGTGCGCCAGCGTGAGGCCCATGCCTGGGTAGAATATGCCGATCAGGGCCGCTGGCAACAGTTTGATCCAACCGCTGCCGTCGCACCACAGCGCATTTTATCCAGTCTGGATGATGCCTTATCTGCCGAGCAACGTCAGCTGCTGACCTCGCCCTGGCAACGCAACGCCTTACTTAACAACCTAAGGCAGCAGTTGATGCACCTGGATTACTACTGGTCGGTATGGGTATTGGGTTTTAACGATACGAACCAGCGAGACTTATGGCAACAGCTCAGACAAAATCTGCAGCGTTTTGCCTATGGGCTGGCACTTATTACGGTATTAGCCTTGTTAGTTGTCGCTCTGCTATGGTGGCAACGCCGTGAACGCCCCACTCAGCCACAGGCTTATCGCCTGTTAAGCAAGGTGCTGTCTGGTGTGTTGCAACACAAACCTGTTGAGCAACCCTTGTCAGAATTTTTACGTGCGCTGGCCCAGCAGCAACAGCCCGCGCAGCGTGAGCTGTTGTTAACGCTAATAATGCACTACGAGCTAGCGCTGTTTAATGATGATACAGCGGCGTTATCTGTGCTGAAACAACAGCTAAAACAACACCGTAATACCTTACGAAGGTTGCGTTTCAGCGCCCAGAATACGTAGCGCAATTTGCAAATGCTCGGCACAGTGAATGCCTAAATCGGTCAGGTAACCACCGTCCTGTTGGGTCACCAGACCCTTTTCATATAACCGGCTGATAGCAGCCAGTGTGTCTGCATCAGCCGACTTATGCACTTTGATTCCCTCCATGGCACTGTCGAGATTAAACAACGTCAGTACCCGGATCTCAGCATTCAATTGCGGTGATATTGGCATACACAGTTACTCCTTTTTATAACGTTGTACTGAACATAGCGCTAAGCGCGTAAAAAGCCAATAGCACCGCTATGTTTAACCTAACACCGTTTGCAGCGCTTTTAAGCACAGCGCCACGTTTTCGCGCCGCGCCGCACAGCCCATCAGGCCGATGCGCCAGGCTTTACCGGTGAGCTCACCTAAGCCAGCACCAATTTCCAGGTTGTATTGCTCCAGTAGCTGTTTGCGTACAGCAGCATCATCCACACCAGCCGGAATATACACACTGTTTAGCTGTGGCAGGCGGTAAGGTTCGGCTACCACAAATTTAAGCCCAAGCTCGGTCAGGCCCTGCTTGAGTAGCTGGTGCATATCTTTATGCCGCTGCCAGCTTTGTTCCAGCCCTTCATCCGCTAACAGCCGCAGTGATTCATGCAGCGCATACAGTGCATTCACCGGTGCCGTATGATGGTAACTGCGCTTAGCGCCGCCGCTCCAGTAACTCATTACCAGGCTTTGATCTAAAAACCAGCTTTGTACCGGCTGTTTGCGCGCTTTAATCCGCTCTACCGCTTTTGCTGAGAACGACACTGGCGATAACCCCGGCACACAGGATAGACATTTCTGACTGCCCGAATAAATGGCATCTATACCCCAATCATCAACGCGAAGTTCTACGCCACCCAGCGAAGTGACTGCATCAACAATGGATAAGCAACCATATTGCTGCGCCAGCGCACATAAGGTTTTAGCATCTGACAAAGCACCGGTTGAGGTTTCCGCATGCACAAAGGCCAGATACTTAGCCTGCGGGTTGGCTTTTAACGCCGCTTCAACCTGCTGTGGGTTTACCGGCTCCCCCCAGGCATTATCCACCGTAATAGCGATAGCGCCGCAGCGCTCAACATTTTGCCGCATGCGCTCACCAAAAACGCCATTACGGCACACAATAACAGTATCACCCGGCTCAAGCAGGTTAACAAAGCAGGTTTCCATGCCGGCACTGCCCGGCGCCGATACCGCCAGCGTCATCTCGTTGCGGGTTTGAAAAGCATACTGCAGCAGCTGCTTAAGCTCATCCATCATGCCAATAAACAACGGGTCTAAGTGGCCAACGGTTGGCCTGGCCTGCGCCGCCAGAACTTGTGGGTGCACATCTGAAGGACCCGGGCCCATTAAAATGCGTCGCGGTGGTAAAAAGGCGTCAATTTTTGGTGCAGCTAACATAACAACTCCCACTGTCAAATTTGCCTTACCATAGCAAAACTAGCGGGCGATACCAGCTTGCGTCGGCTATTGCCATTATTCAAAAGATTAATAGTCGAACAACGTGTAGAGAACAGAAAATAAGATAAAAAAATGGGGTCAGAGAACTCTGCCCCCATTTTGCCGTCAGTTTTGCCAGGGGTTAGAACTGACGGCTACGCAGTGCAGCAATACGCTTTTCCAGTGGCGGGTGGCTTAAAAACAGTTCAGACTTTTTGCCACCACCGGCAATACCAAAGGCCATCATGCTGCCTTCCAGCCGGCTCTCGTGGTTATGCTTTAACCGCTCTAACGCCGCAATCATTTTATTCGGGTTACCTTCCAGCTTAGCGGCACCGGCATCGGCGCGGTATTCACGCTGCCGTGAGAACCACATCACAATAATGCTGGCCAGCACACCAAACACCAGCTCCAGCACAATTACCGTAGCGAAATAAGCTAAACCACCGCCCTGGTTGTTGTTGCCGTTGTTGTTCAGCATACCGGCTACTAAACGCGCCAGGAAAATCACAAAGGTGTTTACCACGCCCTGAATAAGTGTCAGGGTAACCATGTCACCATTGGCAATATGGGACACTTCGTGCGCCAGCACTGCCTCTACCTCATCCTCACGCATATTGCGCAGCAAACCCGTACTTACGGCCACTAAGGCATCATTACGGTTCATACCGGTAGCAAAGGCGTTCATCTCGGGTGAGTCATAAATAGCCACTTCCGGCATACCAATGCCAGCCGCTTTAGCCTGGCGCGCTACAGTAGCAACCAGCCACTGTTCGGTCGCATTACGAGGCTGTTCAATCACAACCGCACCTGTAGAGCGCTTTGCCATCCACTTAGACATCGCTAAGGAGATAAAAGAGCCGCCAAAACCAAACACGGCGGCAAACACCAGTAGGCCACCAATGCTGCTGCGATCGACACCTAAAAAGCTAAAAACGATATTAAGCACTATGCTTAATACCAATATCACCGCCAGGTTAGTGGCTAAAAACAACAACACTCTCTTCATAACAGCTACCTCTGATGACTTACTACCCGCTAATATATGGCCTTAGAGCTTGTTTTCAATCAACAGTGCCACCATTAGCAATCATTATTTGTAACTATTAATGTCTACGCTCCCGAGGTATCACATGCAGTTATTACTTCTTAGCAGCTCCCGCGCCGACAACAGCGACTATCTGGCGCCGTACATGAACTGGATTGCCAGTCACCTTAGCGGTATTGATGAACTGCTGTTTATTCCTTACGCCGGTGTCAGCATCGAATACGACGCCTATCAGGCTATGGTGCAACAAGCACTGTTGCCGCTGGGTATAACAGTAACCAGTATTCATCAGCATAGTAATGCGCGCCAGGCAGTAATAGACGCCAAAGCAATAGTGGTTGGCGGCGGCAACACCTTTCACCTGCTTTATCAGTTATATCAACAGGATATTGTGCAACTTATTGGAAAACGCGTAACCGAAGGTGTGCCCTATTTGGGCTGGAGTGCCGGTTCAAACATCGCCGGCGCCAGTATTCGCACCACCAATGATATGCCGATAATTGAGCCCGCTTCGTTTAACGCGCTAAACCTGCTACCACTGCAGTTAAACCCGCATTACAGCGACTATAAGCCGGAGGGCTTTCATGGTGAAACCCGCGATATGCGCCTGGCCGAGTTTATGCAGTTACACCCGGCCACACCGATTATTGCCCTGCCTGAGGGCAGTGCGCTTAAGCACGACGACGGTAAACTGACATTACTTGGCAACAAAGGCGGTTATCTGTTTCAGACTGGTAATAAAACGCCGTTGGCAGAGCATGCAGATTTATCTGAGTTTCTAACATAGCGATATCGTTGTCCGCTTAGCAATAACGCCGGTTACAACACCCGATAAGCTCGCCACAGCAACTCGCTACCGCTTGCGCGTCCGTTCAGACACTCCGTGTCGACTGATCGGGTGTTCTAACCTCTGATATTCAGCAGGCGGGTCGCCATATCCTGCGCTAGCTGCTGATACCGCTCCGGCTCGGCTGCATAAGGCACCACCGCCAGGCAAGGCGCACTGATGCGCTGGCGCAAATCAGCGATATTCTGCTGTAGCAGCAACATATCCGGATCAATACAGTTAGCTACCCAGCCAACTAGCTTACAGCCGCTGCGCTCAATTTCGCGCACCGTCAGCATGGCATGGTTTAGACAGCCCAGTTTCATACCTACCACCAACAGCACTGGCAGTTGCTGCTCTGCTACCCAATCGGCCAGATAGCGCTTAGCCGATAATGGCAATAACCAGCCACCGGCGCCTTCTATCAACAGCTCCTCGGCCTTTAAGCTCTGCCAGTGTTGCAGTGCCTTGGTTAAGACCACTTCGTCAATTGGCTTTTGCTCGTTAACCGCCGCCAAATGAGGCGCTACCGGTGCCTGATAACAGATAGGATTTACTACTTCATAAGGTAACGCGATACCAGAGCGCTGCTGCAGCAGTAACGCGTCACCATTAAAGCCCTGCGCGTCAGCGCCCGCCGCTATTGGCTTTACGCCGATAGCAGTCACATTTAGCGCTTTGCAGCCCTGCAGCAGCATGGCACTGATATAGCTTTTACCAGCGTCGGTATCAGTAGCGGTAATAAATAGGGTTTTAGCCGGCATGTTTTACTCCGCTTAGCGTCAGCACCTGATAACTGGCCGGTAAGCCTGGCACAGTACGGTGCACCTCATAGGCCAGAGCCAGTTGCTGCCAGTAGCCTTTGCCGGTTAAGCCAGTGCGACGGCCAGCAACCTGATTAGCCCCCAAAAGCTTAAGCTCACGGGCCAGGCTTTGCACATCGGGGTAATACAGCGGATAACGGCGCAGCTCAAACTGCCAGTTAAGCGCCGGTGCTACATTGGCCGCTTGCTGAATACTATCAACGCTTAAAAACCGGCTAATATGCGGGTAGTTATCCAAACTGGCAAAGGCCTGCGCCAGTTCGGTTAAGGTGCCGTCGACCAGCGTGGTAATAACGGCCGTACCGCCTGGCTTAAGCACCCGGCTAACTTCAGCAAATACCGCCGAGGGGTTACTACACCACTGCAGCATCAGGCTGGAGAACACGGTATCGAAACTATTATCGGCCAGTGGCAGCTGCTGGGCATCAGCCTGCAAATACTGCCTGGCCAGCCCCGCTTTGGCTGCTTGCGCCAGCATACCAGCACTAAAATCTACTGCGGTAAAAGCCCGGCAATACTCAGTAAAGCGTGGATGCAACCAGCCCGGCCCGCAGCCCAGATCAAGCAAATGGCCCTGCGCGACTTTAGATAGTTTTGCCAGTGCATCCAACGCGACCTGCTGCTGTAAACGGGCGCCTCGCATATAGTGGGTTGACGCCGCACTAAAACTGTTGGCGACTTGTTGCCGAAAACGGCTGTTGCTGTCTGGTCGTTGCATTACAGCACTCATACTAACTGCCTTAATTGCTGCACTAATAACTGGAGATCCTGCTCGGTATGCTGCGCACTTAGCGTAATACGCAGCCGCGCACTACCTTTTGGCACCGTCGGCGGGCGTATTGCACTTAGCCAAATACCGGCCTGTTTTAACTGCGCACTCATATTAAGCGCCCGAGCGCTGTCGCCCAGCACCAGGCCCTGAATAGCACTCTGTGACGCTAACAGCGGTAAATCGGCCGCCAAAGCACGAAAGCGCGCAATATTGCTCTGTAGTTTGTCCCGCCGCCAACTTTGGCTGCGGCAAAGTGCAATACTTTTAATCACCGCGGCACAAAGCGCCGGTGATAGCGCCGTACTGTAAATATAATGCCGGCCAAATTGGGCTAAATAGTCGACTACGGTTTTACTGCCGCCGACAAAGGCGCCGCCTACGCCCAGCGCCTTGCCAAAATTGGCCATAGTGCAAAACAAATCGCTGCTAAAAATACCCTGCGCCGCAGCGGTGCCTTTACCTTCAGGCCCACAAACGCCTAAACCATGCGCGTCGTCCAGCAGAAGCGGCGCCTGATATTGCCGGCACAGGTCCAGCATGGCGTTCAGATCCGGACTGTCACCGTCCATACTGAACACGCCCTCTGTCACCACCAGCGGCTGGCTGACATCGATAAGGCAAGCGTGCAAGGCCGATAAATCATTGTGCGCAAAGCGTTTTAGCTGCGCATCGCTGTGCAAAGCACCGTCTATCAACGAAGCATGGCTAAGTTTATCCAGTAACAGCGTATCGCCCTTCTGCGCCAGCGTTTGTAACATCGTTTGGTTGGCGGCGAATCCGGAAGAAAATAGCAACACCTGCTCAAAGCCCAACCAGTCGCACAAAGTGTCGCTAAGCTGCTGATGCACCTGATGCAGCCCGGTAACCAACGGCGAGCCGCTGCTACCGGCACCATAAGTGGCAGCGCCTTCGGCATAGGCGTTAAGCACTTCAGGATCAGTGGCCAAACCCAGATAGTCATTACCTGAGAAATTCAGGTAACTATTACCCGCTACGTGCAGCACCCGGCCATTGTACTGCTCAATAATCACGCTGCGGCGCAGTAGTTGACTGCCCTCTCGCTCAGCCAGTGCCTGGCGCATTTGCGCCAGCCTTGTCTGAGTCATTGTTTACTGCGCTGCATGAAATAACGGCGGGTTAGCCTGCTCTTTTATCGCATCGGCCAGTGCCAATTGATGGGCTTCGTCCGACACATCATGGCGCTGCTCTGGCGTAATGCCCAGTTTGGCAAATAGCTGCATATCGGCATTAGCCTCCGGGTTATCGGTAGTCAGCAGCTTATCGCCGTAGAAAATCGAGTTCGCGCCGGCAAAGAAACACAGCGCCTGCATTTGCTCGTTCATACGGCTACGACCAGCAGATAAACGTACATGGCTTTTGGGCAACATAATACGCGCCACGGCTATAGTGCGGATAAACTCGAACGCGTCTAAGTCATCGACGTTTTCCAACGGCGTGCCCGCTACCTTTACCAGCATGTTTATTGGCACACTTTCTGGGTGCTCTGGTAAATTAGCCAGCTGCATCAGCAGTGCTGAGCGGTCATTAGCACTTTCGCCCATGCCTAAAATGCCACCGCAACATACTTTCATGCCGGCATCGCGCACATGGTTTAGGGTGTCTAAACGATCCTGATAGGTGCGGGTGGTAATAATTTCACCGTAAAACTCCGGTGAGGTATCCAGGTTATGGTTGTAGTAATCCAGGCCTGCATCGGCCAGGGTTTTCGCCTGCTCGCCATCAAGCATACCCAACGTCATGCAGGTTTCCAGCCCCATGGCTTTTACGCCACGCACCATTTCAATAATGTAGGGCATATCGCGCTGCTTCGGGTTGGTCCAGGCGGCGCCCATACAAAACCGGCTGGCGCCTTTGTCTTTGGCAGCTTTGGCCTGGGTGAGTACCTTCTCAACTTCCATCAGCCGTTCGCGTTCCAGGCCGGTGTTATAGTGGCCGCTTTGCGGGCAGTACTTGCAGTCTTCGGCGCAGGCGCCGGTTTTAATCGACAATAAGGTGCTTACCTGCACTTCATTGGGTTTAAAGTGTTGACGGTGCACCGTTTGCGCCTGAAACAGCAAGTCATTAAATGGCAGTGCGTACAGCGCGTTAACCTGCGCTAAGGTCCAATCGTGGCGGACAACAGCCTGCATAAATATCCCTGATCAAATTGAGCTAATAAGTATTTTCGGCTAGTCTAACCGCCACTTAGGCCTTGTCAACGCAGACCAGCAGAAAAACTTTACTACAGGTTAAATAATGAGCATTAATTTGACATTTGATCGCGCGCATATCTGGCACCCCTACACTTCTATGCTAAACCCGCTGCCGGTGTATCCGGTGGTGGCAGCAGAAGGCTGCGAGCTGGTGCTGGAAAATGGTCAGCGTCTGATTGATGGCACAGCCTCCTGGTGGTCGGCCGTGCACGGCTATAACCACCCTGTACTTAACACTGCAGTAACCGAGCAACTGGGTAGAATGGCGCATGTGATGTTTGGCGGCATTACCCATGCGCCGGCAGTGCAATTGTGTCAGCAGCTGCTGAGTATGGTGCCAAGCAAGTTAACCAAAGTTTTTTTAGCCGATAGTGGCTCTATCGCGGTAGAAGTGGCGATAAAAATGGCCCTGCAATACTGGCTGGCCAGCGCAACACCACAAAAACAAAAGCTGATTAGCCTGCGCAAGGGCTACCATGGCGATACGTTTGCTGCCATGGCGGTGTGCGATCCGGTCGATGGCATGCACGATATGTTTGCCAGCCTGTTACCCCAGCACTTCTTTTTACCGGCGCCATTAAGCCGTTTTGACGGCGAGTTTTTGCCACAGGATATTGCCCCACTGCAGCAGCTGTTGGCAGAGAAACACCATGAAATTGCCGCGCTAATTTTAGAGCCAATAGTGCAAGGCTATGGCGGTATGCGCTTTTATCACCCTGAGTATTTGTGCCGCGCCCGCGCCTTGTGCGATAAGTATCAAGTACTGCTGATTGCTGATGAGATTGCCACCGGCTTTGGCCGTAGCGGCAAGCTGTTTGCCTGTGAACATGCCGGTGTAACACCGGATATTATGTGCGTGGGCAAAGCACTAAGCGGCGGCTATATTACCTTAGCTGCTACTTTATGCAGCGATGAGGTAGCCCGGGGCATCAGTCAAAGCGCCGCCGGTGGCCTTATGCACGGCCCGACTTTTATGGCCAACCCTTTGGCCTGCGCCGTGGCCAGTGCCAGCTTAAGTCTTATCGCCCAGGGCGACTGGCAGCAGCAGGTGCCAGCGATAGAGCGCCAATTAAAAGTGGAGCTTGCGCCTTGTGCTCAATCGCCACAAGTAAAAGAGGTACGGGTGTTAGGCGCTATTGGCGTGCTGGAAATGCATGACAAGGTAAATGTCGCCGCTTTACAGCAGCAGTTTGTTGAGCTTGGAGTTTGGATCCGTCCCTTTAATAACCTGATTTACGTGATGCCGCCTTTTATTATCAGCCCGGCTCAGTTAACTAAGCTCACCCTCGCGATGCGTGAGGTGGTTGGCGTTTAAACATACCAGAACAAATACAGCAACAGGCTAATGCAGCTTAATAGCAAAAGCACAATATTAAAGTGCAGATGGTCGGTGCGCCGGCGCAGCCGTAGCCGGTTTAGCAGCAAACTTAAGCCACTACTGATGGCAGAAGCCAGTAAAAAGTATTGCAGACAAAGGGTAAGTAAAGGGTGCCATTCACTACGGATCTCAATGCCCCAATAGCGCACCAGGCCGGTGTCCATCTCGGGGCGGGCGTAATGGGCAATAATCATCGCCAGCAAAAACAATAACCAGCCGCTAATGGCCAGCCAGCCAAAGGCGCGGCAGATCCAATCTGGCCCCTGCCGCCTCTCAAACTTTTCGGCTTTTTTGCTGTTGTCGGTCAATTTATTTACCTGGCTAAGTTTTACTTGTGTTGTGCGTTTGCCGCAGTATCATTACAGGCTTTACGCAGTTGTCTAAAGTTTACACCCTCTGGAGTTTGTTGCATGACGCACGCCGTTATTAAAGATGTATTAGCAGGTCGCTATGCCGTTGGTGACACTGTCACCGTTAAAGGCTGGATCCGCACCCGCCGCGATTCAAAAGCCGGCATTTCCTTTTTAGCTATTCATGATGGCAGCTGCTTCGACGCTGTGCAGGCGGTCGCGCCAGCAGAGCTGAATAATTACGAGTCTGAAGTAAAGCGTTTAACCACTTCCTGCTCGGTGGCCGTAACCGGCACTATCGCACGCTCTGAAGGCCAGGGCCAGGCGTTTGAACTGCAAGCCACCAGTGTTGAGGTATTGGGCTGGGTAGAAAACCCGGACACCTACCCTATGGCGCCCAAACGCCACAGTATGGAATACTTGCGTGAACACGCCCACCTGCGCCCACGCACCAACATTATGGGCGCCGTTACCCGGGTGCGTCACTGTTTAGCTCAGGCCGTGCACCGCTTCTTCCACGAGCAGGGTTATTACTGGATCAGCACGCCTATTATTACCGGCTCAGACGCTGAAGGCGCCGGCGAGATGTTCCGCGTTAGCACACTGGACATGGAAAACCTGCCACGCACCGACAAAGGCAAAGTGGATTACAGCCAGGACTTTTTCGGTAAAGAAACCTTTTTAACCGTATCCGGCCAGTTAAACGGCGAAACTTACGCCTGCGCCATGTCAAAAATTTACACCTTTGGCCCAACCTTTCGCGCAGAAAACTCTAACACCAGCCGCCACTTGGCCGAGTTTTGGATGATAGAGCCGGAAGTGGCCTTTGCTGAACTAAAAGACATCGCCCAGCTGGCGGAAGACATGCTGAAATACGTCTGTAAAGCGGTATTAACCGAGCGCGCAGACGATATGGCGTTTTTCGCCGAGCGTATCGATCCTACCGCCGTGACCCGTTTACAGCAACTGGTCGATTCCAGCTTTGTGCGGATGGACTACACAGACGCCATCGAAATTCTGAAAACCTGCGGTAAGAAGTTTGAATACCCGGTGGAATGGGGTGTCGATTTACAGTCTGAGCACGAGCGCTACCTGGCCGAAGAGCACGTAGGCGCGCCAATTATCATGCAAAACTACCCTAAAGACATTAAAGCCTTTTACATGCGCTTAAATGACGATGGTAAAACAGTAGCGGCGATGGACGTATTAGCGCCCGGCATTGGTGAAATTATCGGCGGCAGCCAGCGTGAAGAGCGCTTAGAAGCCTTTGATAAGCGCCTGGACGAAATGGGTCTGGATAAAGAAGCCTACGGCTGGTACCGCGACCTGCGCCGCTACGGCACAGTGCCGCACGCCGGTTTTGGTTTAGGTTTTGAGCGTTTGGTGTCGTACGTTACCGGTATCGGTAATATCCGCGATGTTATCGCCTTCCCGCGCACACCGGGTAATGCCGAGTTCTAATAGCATTAGACACAGAAAAGGCGCTTTAATCAGCGCCTTTTTTATTGCCAACCAAGTATAATAACGCGAACAAAAAGTTCCTCTTTCTCAGCTAGAATACTTCGCTGTGCGAGCCAATTCGGGCAAGTTGTAAGATCCCATTGGCAACTCTGTAGATAAGAACTAGATCTGGCTTAATATGACAATCACGAAAACCCAACCAGTTGCCAGTCAGTGAGTGATCGACATTTTTTGCTGGTAACGTCTCGCCTCGCTGCAACTTAGAGATGATATTGCCCACTTCCACTATGTCGGGAATGGGCATCTTGGCAATCTTTTTAAAGTCTTTTTTAAACTGAGTGGAATATTCCAGCGTGAGCATTTCACACTACGCCTTCAGTCAACTCGCTCAGCAGGTTATCTACAGACTGGCTGCGATGGCCTTTGCCTTCAGCAAGCTCTTTAATAGCTGCAGCCGTTGTCTCATTTGGCTGACGAGCTTTTAGCTCAAATGGAATTCCACCGTGGTTAATCACGGCTCGGGCAAACAGTTTAAGCGCCTGAGATGGGCTTAAGCCAACTTCATCACAGATATTGGTAAAAGCGACTTTAGTGTCATGATCAATGCGTGTACTGAGCATCTCGCTTTTCATAAGCACCCTCCAGAGCGTATTGCAATGTTTGACATTGTAGTACAAAGTGCAGCTTTCGCACAACAAACTGGGATAGTCAGCTCTGTGCCGGTGCGGATTACGGAAGGCTCCATTCTGTTTTTCTTAACAATTGGATCGGCCCCCCGAACTTCTCCCTGTTAAAGTTGCCTTGTGCTCTGTCATAAATGCCCCTCGGTTAACCCAATGTTTGGCGCAGAGCATCAAGTTTAGCGGCTACAGTTTTACTGCCCTTTACAAGAACACTTCTTTACAAGACCATTTTAGCGACCTATTATCAGGTCTTGTAACTATGAGGTGCCCTTATGACAAGCCAAATTTTCGCCAATGTCGCCGCCAGTATTTCCGAGTTAAAGGCAAACCCGATGAAAGTTGTTGCCAGTGGGCTGGGTATGCCTATAGCGGTATTAAACCGCAATGAACCTGCTTTCTATTGCGTGCCGGCCAAGGCATTTGAAGCGATGCTCGACCTTATTGACGACAAAGACCTATTAGCCATCGCAAACGCCCGAGCGGATGAAGAAAGCATTCCGGTTTCAATAGATGACTTATAAGCTGGCCTTCAAAAAGAGCGCGCTGAAGGAATGGCAAAAATTAGCGCCCAACATTCAGCAGCTTTTTAAGAAGCAACTTATAAAAAGACTTGATAACTCCCGCATACCCTCTGCGGCGGTAAGTGGCGGTAAAGACCTGTACAAAATTAAACTGCGCCAACTGGGCTACAGGCTGGTGTATGCGGTATCGGACAATATTGTCACCGTTACGGTAGTTGCCGTTGGCGAAAGAGATAAAAACAAAGTTTATGAACTGGCACTTTCCCGCTTAAAAATTGACCCGGTTTAACCATATGAGACAGACACTACCTTGTCTTGCCGGTTGGTAGTGTTCAAAATTCTGTGTCATTTCATTAAACTAAGAAAAAATGAGATGACACATGACCAACCCAACTTTCGATATGCAGGCGGCCATTCAGGCATTACGTGATGGCAAAGGCTTGTCCGGTAAAGACGGTATCTTAACGCCGTTAATTAAACAACTGACTGAAGCGGCGATGCAGGCCGAGTTAGAGCAGCACCTTGAGCAAGGTGAGGCGCCTAACCGCAAGAACGGCAGCTCTGCCAAAACCATGAAAAGCACCGCCGGCAGCTTTGAATTGAATACCCCGAGAGACCGTGCCGGTAGCTTTGAGCCGCAAATTGTCAAAAAGCACCAGACCCAGCTAACCGACGAGCTGGAGCGTAAAATCATCGGCTTGTTTGCCCTTGGCACCAGCTATCAGGACATCCGGGCGCACATCGAAGAAATGTATGGTATCAGTATCTCTAACGGCACCCTTAATGCGGTAACCGACAAATTGTTACCTGAGCTGCAGGCCTGGCGTGAGCGCGAATTAGACCCGATTTATCCTATCGTCTGGCTCGATGCTATCCACTATAAAATCAAAGAAAATGGCCGCTACATCAGCAAAGCTGTGTACACTATCCTGGCAGTAAACGTCGAAGGTAAAAAGGAATTACTGGGCCTGTATCTGTCTGAACACGAAGGCGCGCATCACTGGCTAAGCGTACTGACATACCTGCACAATCGTGGCGTGAAAGACATCCTGATAGCCTGTGTTGATGGCCTCAAGGGCTTCCCTGAAGCGATTGAGAGTATTTACCCCAGGACTGAAATACAGCACTGCATCATTCACCAAATCCGCAACTCGCTTAAGTACGTGGCCAGCAAGAACCAGAAAGCCTTTATGGCCGATTTAAAGTGCGTGTACAAAGCCACCACGTTAAACGCTGCCGAATCGGCACTGGACGAGCTGGAGACGAAATGGGGGGAGAAAAGTACCCGGTGGTGATTAAATCCTGGCGTAATAAATGGCAAACGCTATCAGCCTACTTTAAATACCCGGACTACGTCAGAACGGCTATCTACACGACGAATGCCGTGGAAGCCGTGCATCGCCAGTTCCGTAAACTGACCAAAACCAAGGGCGGATTCGCCAATGAAAACAGTTTGCTTAAGCTGCTTTATGCCGGTATCTTGCAGGCATCTGAGCGTTGGACGCACCCAGTACAAAACTGGAATCTGACGCTGTCACAGCTGTCGATACACTTCGAGGGGCGCTTAGACGCTCATATTGACCTGTGACCAGGCTGACACAGAATATTGAACACCCTCTGCCGGTTAAATTCTATATCGCAGCTAAGCAAGTGAAAATGCAGTGCGCTCCTGTGAATAACGCGCTTCCCCTGCTGCAGGTTTTTCACTTTGTATTCCGACAAATTAACCGTGTTTAATTGCCGTATCACACTTGAGTAGGCAGTGCCTTTACTAAAATTGCCGCAAAGATAATACACTTCCTTTCGGGCTTCGTTGGCGTAAAACCCGAAAACCAGTAAACCCACGATGCTAATTGCTGAAGCAATAAGTTTTAGTTTAAACATAATTCTGCTGTTCTTTAGAGGATGTTTCCATAGCGCTTCAAAAACCGGCGGCGAAGGCACAAATTTATTAACTTGTCAGAGTTTATCGGCACGGTCAATAACCTCTTCATACTCTGAAATCTCAAACCGAAATGGACCAACTCCGACTATAACCTGAGGTTCTTCGTTGCCATTCTCGTAGGCAAAGCTTTCCCAAATATAAAAACCACCTTCCTTCCTGATTTTACAGCCGTACGCACCACATCCAACATCTGCGCATTCCGGGCATACATAGATCAACCTTCTTCCACTCTCCATTTCCGGAGCTTCTAAAAGCAAAAGTTGTCTTTTACTATGCTCATTAAGCTTATCCCAGCCACGTGCAAAACAACCTAGATAATCAGCATGTCCACCTTGACTCTTGGATAAGATATCCAACAAAGATGATTCATTGACAATGAAATCTGATGAATAGCTTTCATGGCTGTTATCACTGCCCTTCCGATGGAGAATATCCAATCTTAGTTTTTTTGGGTTCAAGTCTATTTCAATAACGTCACCACATTCAGGACATACAAAATGTTCAACGTCATCAATAACAGACGATTCTTTAATGAATTTGTTACAGTTACTACATTTCATGAGTGAACTCTAACTCAAAGATTGAAAACGTTGGGATAAGGTCTTCTGACCCTGAGGTATTCACCATAACCGCCACTTTGATTTTGGCTTACGCCAAGAACCCGACCAAAGTTCATAGTGCTCAAGGGTTGCGAGTTTGTCGAGGACAGTTTGCTCACCAAGAGTATCAACGAGTTTTGTTGGAATGGAGACTCCAAAGTAATCACTCTCGAGGGGGAACAGCTCAATTTGTGCAAAAGCCGCGCCGAAAACTGATTCAACATGCTTAGAACTTGCCGTTTTAACTACCGCTTGAATCCCCATCAGCTTTTGAACTCTAAAATACAGACTTGACCAAGAGCCTGACGAATTTGCTCGATCACATTGTTGGATACCACTTGCCCACGTATGTCATAAATGAGGCGACAACTTTGTAAGTACGAAGGCACTTGTGAAGCCCCAAAAGCGATACGACCGCGGTTGTAAGCAATACTCATCTCGATTGCTTCAGCATTTTCAAGGCTGTGATTCGCGATAAGAATATACTCGCCCCGCTCGTCATTCACGAATTCTGGTATAAACATGGTTTTAGCACCTGACATTTTGTTTTCTTAATTCCTAAATCACCAGGTATCAGCAGGTCTTGCCTGTTACTGTTGCTGCTTATTATGTGCCTTGTTTACTGGTAACAAATTCATCTTTACTCGTGTAAATCTGGAAATTTAGGTCATATTTCCCTGCCCACTTGAGCAAAACTTTCTGCAACTCGCCAATCATCGTTTCTGGAATTGCTGAGTCGTAAAGCCAAATCCCAATAGTCTTTTCTGGCATAGGCAGATCTTCACAATCGATGCTGAATCTTAGTTTATCGTTCTTCACCGATAACGCATGGTAATACATATGAATATTTCTCTGTAACGAAATCTCCCATCCATCGATTTTGTCGTTTACATTAGGCTCCATCTATTCCTCTGCTACTAATTTTTATCTGGCCCCGTTTATTCAGCTAAGTTTTTGGAAAAGCAGCACCTTTGTTAGTTTTGGGAACTACACCAAAATGCCATTCGAACTCCCCATGAGTAGTCTTCGTTTTAATTAAATTTATCAATTCTTCAGGCCCACATATTGTCGTGGTCCCGTAAGCACCGTGCTCCGCTAAAATAAGAAAGGTAAGAGGCTCGGAAAAATATAGATCAGAGCGCCAATCAGGCACTCGTTGGGAAGCAAGTTCAGAGAGCTCACTAAACATCCAACCTCCATCCTGCACTTCCATAAGTATTTCTGAAGTTGGTACGCACAGCTCCATCACCAATACTTGATCTTTTTCGCAGTTCTTTACGCGTTCAGGAGAAGTAACGAATATTGAGTTTATTGATTTTTTCTTGAACCATTCTATTAACAGATCAATCTCGGAATCTAAATAACCGTCATTATCTTCAGTATAAATAGATGACCAGCCGAATTCGGCAAGTGCCGCCTGATCAATATGCACAGTATCTATAACCAGAGAGTTAATTTTTTCAATAAAATCACTATCAAACTTTCTTTCAACAAATGATTTTCTAATCATCTCTTGAGCTTTTTTGGCTTCATCAAGCCGCTCCATTATCTTAGAGTCCAACATTTAGCTCCAAAACGAATTTCTTAACAGAACGAGGTTTTGCTCTTTTTCAATCAAATATGTCTATTGTTGTTCTTCTATCTTGGCTGGAACTAAACTTCACTTCAGAGCCGAGGCTAGCAAACTACATTTTTTCATTTTATTTCTAATTTTGAATGATTAAGGTTAGATAAAATTTAAAAATAAACTTTCAGAATTCTAATTTTTATCTTCCCTATTTTACTCTGCATACTTACTCTCAAAATCATCAACGTTGATAAAGGTATATTGTTCAATGAAAAGTGCTAACTGCCCGGGATTTGAGAACGTATTTTTGAACGATTCCTCTTTATCAACGGTCATTCTGGTGATATGCACAGTGTACTGGTTACAATATTTCGTAATCTTAACTTTTGCTCTTGCCAGTCCAACCTGTTTTTCTATTTCCAGCGCTGGAGTTTTTTCCATTAAAACACTGATAATATTGCCTTTAGCATTTTCTTCAGCATTAATCCAAAAGCTCTGATCACCCTTACTGTACTGATATAAAGCAAAAATTAGTGGGGTAGAAAAAACTGTTCCAAAGATCGAATCTATTAAACCGTGTCCCGCAGTGGAAAAAGCTCCGATTGCCAAAATGAGTACTGTTCCAAAACAAATGAAGTAGAAAAACCTTCGCCAGATGGTTGCCGTCCATACTCGCTTTTCAAAAATATAACCAAACAAACCAATCAGGTAAATTATTGAAAAAACAGAGCCAAGCATATTTGAGATAGAAAACTTATTAATTGATAGCCAATAGTATGTACTTAGTAGCATTACAGCGATGTACAGAACGGCATAAATAATCCAAAACACCTTTTTCAATGTTTACTCCTATTTTATTTTTAAGCATGCACGCTCGGGAAAAACGAGCGTACATAATATATCTGCGCCCCTCCGCTGTAAGTAGTTAACTTAGCTAAAGTATTTCGCATGCGCAACATGTATATGTGCCGTGTAAATGGAATTTATCTGCTGTTTTGGCGGTATTGACAAATAAAACTGTGTAGTTGTGCGGGAGAGCATATGATTTAGCAGGCGATAAAAGGCCGAGCGTTGTGATTAACGCCCGGCTGTTTATTTGGCTTAAAGCAGCTTACAGGTAAGAAAAATACTCGGCAGGCTCGGGTGTATGGCGTTTGGCTGGTTCGCCGCTTGGTGTGCCCAGGTATAAAAAGCCGACAATTTCGTCGTCTTCACCCAGCTCCAGCGCTTGTTTAACAAAATCTAACTGGGCATAGGCGCCGGTGCGCCAGATGCCGCCAAAGCCTTGGGCAAAAGCGGCTTGCTGCATGGCTAATATGGCGCAGGCGGCGGAGTGTTGCTGCTCAATTAATGGCACTTTGGCATGCTCTACCGCCTTGGCGATACAGACAATCACCATAGGCGCACGCAGTGGCAGCTGCCGGGCACGCTCTAGCAGTTCGTTGGAAATGGCCGGATCGTCTTCCACGGCCGCTTCTGCAAAAATATCACCCAGGCGACACAGCGCCTGACGACCTTCGGCAATAATAAAACGCCAGGGGCGCAAATTGCCGTGGTCTGGCACCTGCAACGCGGCGCGTTTGATGTTGTCCAGCGCTTCGCCTGCCGGGGCGGGCTCGGTTAAACGGGCTGACGAATAACGGCTGTGAAGTAAAGTTAATGCATCCATAAAAAAACCCCGATGGTGTTAGCTGCGCGCAGCCTAGCAAATTAACAGTAATCTTTACATCAGATTATGGCAAGGTAACGCGCGCCTGCCGCCCTTTCAACCAATTTGCGCTTTTTTAATGCACGTTTTGCCAAAGCGCCTGCTGGTACAGCGCCAGATACTGGCTGGCGGCGTGTTGCCAGCTAAAGTTTTGTACCATGCCATTTTGCTGCACCCGCCGGTAGCTATCGACTTTGCTATACAGTAGTTCGGCCTGGTTAAGTGCGGCTAAAGTGGCGGCAATATCCGGCTCGGTAAAGCCAATGCCGGTAGCACCTCGCCCCGGCCAGGGTTTTACCGTGTCTTTTAAGCCGCCGGTAAGGCGCACTAGCGGCACAGTGCCGTAGCGTAAACTGTAAAGCTGGTTTAACCCGCAGGGCTCAAACAACGAAGGCATTAAAAAGAAGTCGCCGGCGGCTTCAAGCCTGTGCGCCACGGCATCACTAAAACCCTCAACAAAACGGCATTGCTGTGGGTATTGCTGTGCCAGTTGCTGTAACGCACTGACATAACGCTGCTCGCCGGTGCCCATAATAATGACCTGCGCAGCAGACTGCGCCAAAAAGCGGCTCAGTGCCGGCACCAGATAGTCATAACCTTTTTGCCCGGTTAAACGGCTTACGCCAACAAAAAGCGGTGCTTTACTTGCGCCAAGCCCCAGCTCATCACGTATGGTTTGCTGGCAGACACGCTTGCCGCTGAGCTTTGAAGCGCTATAATTCGCCGCTAAATGCGTATCGCTGGACGGGTCCCACAGCTGGTAATCACAGCCGTTTAAAATACCGGCAAAATCGGCCGCGCGCTGCTGGTACAAAGCGCTTAAGCCGGTTGCCATAGGCTCTTGCATCAGCTCGTCACGGTAGCCCTGGCTTACGGTATTAATTTTGTCGGCATAATGTAGCGCGGTGGCTAAAAAATTCAGCTCATCGCTTCGCGCTGGCTCAATCGCCAGCTCACTTCGCCAATGCGCAGCACAGCGCTCCTGATAAGCGCCATTGTGAATACTAAAGACAAAAGGCACCGCAGCCAGCGCTGATTGGTTAAAATGCTGCTTTAAGTAATAGGCTGCCGCGGCACTTTGCCAGTCGTGACCGTGAATAACATCAACTGGCTTATCGCTTTGCAGTAGCCATTGCAGCGCCGCTTTGCAAAAAAACGCAAAGCGCAGCGGGTTATCCGTGTAACCATGCTCGCCATCGTCGTAGGGCCGTTCACGTTTGAAAAAATCATCGTGCTCAATCAGGGCAATATTGACACCACCCTGTTTAATTTCATGCACCGCACAGCCAAACTGGCGGCCAGCCAGATCGGTATAGACACTGCTAAAAACACCGCTACGTAGCGCATACAGCGGCTGGTAACAGGGCAGTATTACCGTGACCTGATGGCCGTCTGCCAGTAACGCCTGTGCTAAACCACGGCAAGCATCGGCCAGGCCGCCAGTTTTTATTAAGCCCTCGTATTCACTGCAAATAAAGACGATATGCACTAACTTAACCTTTTACTAATCAATGCCTTGACTTTTAATGCGTTATTTATCGGCATCATTCATCAAAACCAATTTTGGCGCCTTTGGGGATGACGACTACACCGCTGGCCGAGACATGAAAACGCTGTTTATCTAATACCGGATCTTCGCCTATTACGGTACCGGGGGCAATTTTAACGTCTTTATCGATAATGGCGCGGCGAATGCGACAACCTCGGCCAATGTCGTTATTGCCCATCAGCACGCATTTTTCAATGTAGCTGTGACTGTGCACATGCACGTTAAACCCCAGGATAGACTGATACACAATGGCGCCACTGACAATACAGCCCGACGCTACCATAGAACTTATGGCCTGACCGGTGCGGTTAGTTTCGTCGTGCACAAACTTGGCCGGCGGCACCGGCGGTGTATAGCCACGTAGTGGCCAGTAGCGGTTATACAAGTCAAACGGCGGCTCTACTGCGATCAGATCCATATTAGCCTGATAGTAAGAGTCTAAGGTGCCTACATCACGCCAGTAACCGGCACTGCGCTCGTTTTCACCGCGAATGGTATTGGAGGAAAAATCGTACACGTACACATCGCCCGATGGATACAGCGCCGGAATAATGTTGTGGCCAAAATCATGTTTGGAATCAACTTGTTTGGCGTCGTCTTCCAATACATCTACCAGAGTTTTGGCTTCAAAAATATAGTTGCCCATCGACGCCAGCACATAATCTGGCCGGCCGGGAATGGTTTTGGGGTTACTTTTCGGTTTTTCTTCAAAGCCAATCATTTTTCCGCGCGCATCAACCTCAATAACGCCAAACTCATGCGCCTGTTCTACCGGCACCGGTATGGCCGCCACGGTTAAACGGGCATTATTTTGCCGGTGGTAGTTCAGCATGTCGCGTACATCCATTTTATAAATATGGTCGCCGCCAAACACACAAACGTGCTCCGGGTCCAGGCCATGAATTAAATGCAGGTTCTGGTAAATGGCATCTGCGGTGCCTAAATACCAGTGTTTACCGGTTTGCATTTGCGCTGGTATAGGGTCAATAAAGCGGTTGGTTAAGCCAGACACCCGCCAGGCGCGGCTTAGGTGCTTCATCAGCGAGTGGGATTTAAACTGCGTAATAACAAAGATTTGCAGTAGATCCGAGTTAACAAAGTTGTTTAACACAAAGTCGATAATGCGATAGTTACCACCGAAAGGTACCGCAGGTTTCGCCCTGATGCCAGTCAGCGGCGCTAAACGCGTGCCTTCACCACCTGCCAGTATCATGGTTAATACACCGGACATATAAAACTCCCTGTTGGCTTTGATAATTACACTGATATGAATGAATTGAGTGCAAAGCTGATACCAGAATAGCAGCCTTTGGCAGTAAATACCTGAATAGCGGCTAATTTATGTGCTGGCAAGGCAACAGCTTAGAGGCCAGATATGGCACTGGCATGACACAGAAATGACAAAAGCACCATTTTGGTGCCTTTGTGTAATGAGCGCGCCAATATGGCGCCCCGCTTTAGTACGGGCAATTCATAGCCCGTTAAATGGACGCGGCCAGTTCAGCCCCCTGACGAATAGCCCGTTTAGCGTCCAGCTCCGCGGCCACATCGGCACCGCCAATTAAGTGGGTTTTAATACCCTGCTCCGTCAGGCCTGCCTGCAGCTCACGCAGTGGCTCCTGCCCGGCGCAGATAATCACGTTATCAACATTCAGGCAGCGCTCTTCACCGCCAATTTCTACCCACAGGCCGTTATCGTCGACTTTGAGGTAATTAACACCGGCAATCATCTCGACGCCTTTTTTCTTCAGCGATGCACGGTGGATCCAGCCGGTGGTTTTACCTAAGCCTGCGCCCACTTTGCTGGTTTTACGCTGCAACAAATACACCTTACGCTCGGCCGGTGGCGTGGCCTCATCCGGCAATAACGCACCACGCGCATGATATTGCTTGTCGATGCCCCAATCTTTCAGCCAGGCATCAGGTTGCAGTGTCAGTGAGTGAGGCTCAGTTAAATATTCGGCCACATCAAAACCGATACCGCCCGCACCGATAATAGCAACATGCTTGCCCACAGCTTTATGATCGCGCAGCACATCTAAGTAACTCAGTACCTTGGGATGATCACTGCCCGGGAGGCCAATATCACGTGGCACTATACCGCTGGCCAGCACTACTTCATCAAAACCGCCGGCGGTTAGCGACTCGACGGTTTGCAGCGAATTCAAATGCAGCTTCACGGCGTGCAGCTCCAGCATGCGGCCAAAGTAGCGCAGGGTTTCATGAAACTCTTCTTTCCCCGGAATTTGCTTGGCGTAATTAAACTGGCCGCCAATCTGGTGCGACTTGTCAAACAAATGCACTTCATGGCCGCGCTGCGCGGCATACACACTAAACGCCAAGCCAGCCGGGCCGGCGCCGACCACAGCAATTTTTTTACGGCTGGTTGCCGGGTTAAAATTAAGCTCCGTCTCGTAGCAAGCACGCGGGTTAACCAAGCAACTTGCGCGTTTGTTTTGGAACACATGGTCCAGACAAGCCTGATTACAGGCTATGCAGGTATTAATTTCATCGGCTTTGTTGGCCGCTGCTTTGTTGACAAAGTCGGCATCAGCCAAAAATGGCCGCGCCATACACACCATATCGGCCTGGCCGTTGGCAATAATATCTTCCGCCACCTGCGGGTCGTTAATACGGTTGGTCGCCACTACCGGTATAGTCACTTCCTGCTTAATACGTGCCGTGATCCAGCTAAAAGCGGCGCGTGGCACCATGGTACCAATGGTAGGCACCCGTGCTTCGTGCCAGCCAATGCCGGTGTTGATAAGGGTTGCGCCAGCGTCACTGATGCCTTTGGCCAGTGCGACCACCTCATCGTAACTATTACCGTCTTCAACCAGATCAAGCATCGACAGGCGGTAGATAATTATAAAATCTTCACCGCAGGCCTCGCGCACTGCTTTTACCGTTTCCAGCGCGAAGCGGCTACGGTTTTCAAAGCTGCCGCCCCATTCATCGTTGCGCTGATTAGTGCGGGCACAAATAAACTGGTTAATTAAGTAGCCTTCAGAGCCCATCACTTCCACACCATCATAACCGGCTTTTTTCGCCAGCTTAGCCGCATGAGCAAAATCTTTGATGGTGCCGCGTACCTGACGGGCACTCATTTGTGAGGGTTTAAACGGTGTTATCGGCGATTTAATGTTACTTGGTGCCACATTAAACGGGTGATAACCATAGCGGCCGGCATGCAGTAGTTGTAAGCAAATCTTCGCGCCATGCTGGTGCACCGATTGCGTTACCTGCTTATGTTTGCCCACCTGCCACCAAAAGCTTAGCTGGCTACCAAAAGGCACCAGGTTGCCACGAAAGTTCGGGCTAATGCCGCCGGTGATAATAAGGCCGACGCCCCCTTTAGCGCGCTCTGCATAAAAGGCGGCTAATTTGGCAAAGCCTTGCTTTTCTTCTTCAAGGCCCGTGTGCATAGAGCCCATAATGACGCGGTTTTTCAGCTGGGTGAACCCCAGATCCAGTGGTTGTAATAGTTTTTGGTATGCCACTTCTGCCTCTCTGGTCGTACCTGTTGTTTGCTGCAGACTTTAGCCGCTTTGCCAAACGATAGCAAGCAAAGGTGCAAGCCGCTTTATTCGTCGAAAATCTGGCTGGCTTAAAGTGTTACACATTTACTTACAAATTCCATTTAGTCTTTGACAGCAAATTGTTTAGCATAACCCTAAGTAAAAATAGTTTGTTAATACAGGATGCTTACATGACGGACAAAAAATCTGGCCCTATTCGCCGGTTATTCAGTGCTATAGCTCGCGTCTACCGCGGCTTTCGCTCGCTTATCCTTAATCTGCTGTTTATTTTAGTCGTTGGTGTTGTTGTCGCGTCTATTTTTAGCGGTGATGATAAAGTAGAAGTGCCCCCGACAGCCGCACTGGTGCTTAACCTGACGGGTGATTTGGTAGAGGAAAAGCGCTGGACCGATCCTATTGCTACCGCGATTAACGAAAGCCTTGGCGCTGAAGAAGAAGCGCCGGAAGTGCTGGTATCCGATGTGGTTACTGTGATTAGCAAAGCCACCACCGACAACCGTATTCAGGCGATGGTGCTGGATTTATCCGCACTGGGCCGTGGCTCGCTGGATAAACTGCAGCGCATTGGTGATGCCATTGCAGGCTTTAAAGCCGCTGGCAAAAAAGTGTATGCCTATGGTGGTTTTTACGGCCAAAACCAGTATTTCCTGGCCAGCTATGCTGATGAGATTAGCTTAACGCCAATGGGAGCAGTACTGCTGGAAGGCTATGGCAGCTACCCGATGTATTACAAAAATGCGTTAGAAAAACTGAAAATTAACACCCATGTATTCCGTGTTGGTACTTATAAATCTGCAGTAGAGCCGTTTTTGCGCAACGATATGTCACCTGAAGCAAAAGAAGCCAACAGTGCCTGGTTAACTGAGCTGTGGGGCGACTACAAAGCGCAGGTGGCTGAACGTCGTGGTTTTGCCGTCGATAACTTCGATGAAACCTTTGCTGCGCTATTGGAAAAACTTACCGCCGCTGAGGGTGATTTAAGCCAGTACGCCGTGAACGCTGGTCTGGTTGATGCCATTAAAACCCGCGAAGCCTTTCGCCGTGACCTGATTGCGGTAGTAGGTGAAAACGACGATCACACCTATAACCACGTCACTTTTGCAGACTACGCTAAACTGGTTATCCCGGCTCAGCAGTTTGACAATCCGCTTACCGATAAGGTCGGTGTGATTGTTGCCCGTGGCGTTATTGTTGATGGCACAGCCAAAGCCGGCACTATCGGCGGTGACTCTACCGCGGCCCTGCTGCGTAAAGCACGCCATGACGATAAAATTAAAGCCGTAGTACTGCGTATCGACAGCCCTGGCGGCAGTGCTTATGCCTCAGAAGTGATTGGTCAGGAAATTCGCTTATTGCGTGAAGCAGGCAAGCCGGTTATTGCCTCTATGGGCGCAGTAGCGGCATCTGGCGGTTACTGGATTGCGGCGCCAGCCAATGAGATCTGGGCAGCGCCTACTACGATCACTGGCTCTATCGGTATCTTTGGCTTGCTGCACACCGCAGAAGACGCTTTTGCCACCCTGGGCTTAAACGTCGATGGTGTTGGCACCACTGAGCTTGCTGGTTTCTCGGCCGGTTTACCGCTGTTTAAAGGCCTGGACGATAACGCTAAAGATGTGTTCCAGCTGTTAATCGAGCGTGGCTATACCGAGTTTTTAACTATGGTGGGTGAAAACCGTAATATGTCTAATGCCGACGTAGACAAGGTAGCACAGGGCCGCGTTTGGACGGGCCGTAAAGCGCTAGAGCTTGGCTTGGTCGATAAACTGGGCACACTGGATGATGCGGTAAAAGCCGCCGCCGCTAAAGCCGGTTTAACCATGTATGACGTCAAAGTGGTGCAGCAAGAATTAAGCCCTAGTGAGCAGATGATTAAAGACTTGCTGGGTGAAGCCAAAGCCCAGGGCTGGATACCACAGGCTGGCGTGAGCGCTGAGCAAAAACTGCTGCAACAACTGACCAAACAGTTAAAACAAGACTTTGTATTGTTAAATCAGTTTAACGATCCAAACGGTGTTTACTCGTACTGCGTCAGCTGCAGCATCGACTGACAGTTGCGCTAAAACCCTCTACAATGCCCGGCTAATACCGGGCATTTTTTTAGGTTACGTTGTCATGAGCAGAAAACGCATTTATGTCGCCTACACCGGCGGCACCATTGGTATGCAACACTCTCCGCAGGGCTATGTGCCCGTGCCGGGCTTTTTAACCGATACGGTAAAACGGATGCCGGAGTTTTACCGCGCGGAAATGCCAGAATTTGATATTCACGAATACCACCCGGTGATTGACTCGTCCGATATGACGCCCGAGCACTGGCGCCATATCGCCGAAGATATTCAGCAGCAATACGATAACTACGACGGTTTTGTTGTGCTGCATGGCACCGATACGATGGCGTATACTGCCTCAGCACTGTCCTTTATGCTGGAGAACCTGCAAAAGCCGGTGATTATTACCGGCTCGCAAATTCCGCTGGCGCAGCTGCGCTCTGATGGTCAGGTTAACCTGTTAAATGCACTGTATCTGGCAGCAAATTACCCTATTGCCGAAGTGGCGTTGTTTTTTAACAACCAACTGTTTCGTGGTAACCGCGCGACTAAGGCTGATGCCAGCGGTTTTAATGCCTTTGCTTCACCCAATTTCCCGCCACTGATCGAGGCCGGTATTCATATTAATTTAGTAGCCGGCAAATTAAGCCAAACTACGCTTGCCGCCCCGCTTACGCTTGCCAACGTTATTCCACAGCCAATCAGTGTGGTGACCTTATACCCGGGCATTAGCACCGATGTGATTAAAAATATGACCACAGCACCGGTAAGGGCGTTGATCATTAAATCTTTTGGTGTCGGTAATGCGCCGCAGCGGCCAGAGCTGCTGCAGATCTTGCGCGAGGCCAGCCAAAACGGTCTTATTATCGTTAACTGTACCCAATGCTTTAAAGGCAAAGTGAATATGCAGGGCTACGCCACCGGCAATGCCTTAGCACAGGCTGGCGTGATAAGTGGCTACGATATGACCTTAGAAGCGGCGTTGACCAAACTGCATTATTTGCTAAGTAAAGACTTAACCAGCGATGAAATACGCCGGCAAATGCAGCAAAACCTGCGTGGTGAGCTGACTGCGGACTAAACCGCAGTCAGTTTGCTAACAATAATAACCTCGTTATCAGATAAACAGGGCTTTCACTCTGGCCAGTAAGCCCTGCTCTGCCGCCTTCACTGCACCATAATCCAGCCACCGCTTGAGCAAACTGTGTTTATCCAGCGTACTGCCCTGATTATGCTTATCCGATAACAGCATTAACTGAACCTGCTGGCGCAGCTCGGCGCGGGTATCTACCGAAGGCTTATCACAGATGATTTCCAGCGCTATGGTCAGTTGCTCACGGCTAAACTGCTGCTCACGCCCGGCGCCAAAGCACTCACGGTAGCCGGCGGGTAAGGCATCGGCGCTTAAAGTGGGATCGGACAACTGTTCAAACATCAGCTGTAAACCCTGCTGTTGCTCGGTGTTTTGCCACTGCTGACGCTTTAACTGCAATTTTGCCAGCACTTGCCTGACCGCCTGCTGGCTGGCAACACCCTGTGGCGACATCTGCTGTAATTGTTGTTGCAGTTGGTCAAACTCTACGGCACTGGCGGCGCTTTCCAGCGATACTAACACAGCAGACAGTGCTGACTCGTAGTGCTGCAACTCATCCTGCTCGGCCTGCTTTTGTTGTTCAAACTGTGCTGAGCGGGCATTAAAAAAGCCATCACACAACTGCCGAAACTGCTGCCACAGCGCCTGATCCTGCTTACGGCCAGCGGCGGGCAGCGTTTTCCATTGCTGCTGGCACTCTTTAAGCACCCTGGCCGTTTGGTTTGGCTCAGTCAGGCTTAAAGCGGCTGTCGCTTTATCGATCAGTTGTTGACGCGCTGCTGCACCTTGCTGCCACAGACTGTCCAGCTGCTGGCTAAGTGGTTTCAGCGCCTGGTTAAAGGCCTGGTTAAGTAGCGTAAATTGTTGTTTATCGACTGCACCTGCCTGCTGCCAGGCTTGCTTTAACTGGCTCAGCTGCTGTTGCAGCGCCTTGCTGTCCAATTGAACTGACGCCAACTGCTGTGCCTGCGCAATAATGGCTTCACGTTGTTCACGATGTTTGGCGCGCTCTGCATCCAGCCTGGCAAAATACGCCCGACAAGGCGAAAACGCCTGCTCGCAGGCAGCATCAAAGGCTGCGTTTAGTTCAGCGTCCAACTCTGGCTCTGCCCGGCCTAAGCTATTCCAGCTGGCGCGGGCCAACTTTACCTGCTCGGCGCGCTGATGTACCTCATTATCAGCAATGCTGGTGGGCAACTGCTGTATTTCTGCCAGCAGTGCTTGTTTACGCGGTGTGGCAATATAATGTTGTAAATCGGTAAGCTCGGCCTGAGTGTCGCGGGCAAATTCGTAGTCTTTCGCAAGCTGCGCCTGCTGTGCTGTGCTTAACTGCTGATGCTCCTGCTCAATGCCTTTGAATAAGCCAAATAGCGCATTAAATTTACCGGCGCCGTGTAAGCGGCGGTACTGCGCCAGTTTACTGCGGCACTGGCGTAGCGCCTTCTCGCTCTGGCCTTCAAATTGCTTCTGTAGCTGCTGCCAATGCTTAGCTAAATCGGCCTGCGCCTGTTTCAAGCTGTCGGGCACAGCGATAGCCAAGGCTTTACTGTGCTGGCGCCAGCTTTGTTGCAGCTGCTGTAATTGCTGCAAAGTGGCCTGATAAGCGGCTAAATCGGATGGCGTTGGTAACGCTGCCCAGTCGGCGACGATACGGGTTAACTGCGCAAGCTGCTCGGCCAATTTGGGCAGCTGCGATAGTTGTCCGCCAAGTTGTGTCAGCCGGCGTTGTAAAGCGGTTTTATCACTGACATCACTCTGGTTAAGGCGGCTTTGAATGGCGCCAAGAGCTGTTTCCAGCTGCTGCGCAGCGGTAATGTCCGCCGCCAGTAACGCTTGTTGTAACTGCTGTTCAACACTATCAAGCTCAGCGCTCAGCTGCTGCTGCGCTTGGTGCTGGGCAGCTTTTGCCGCCTCAAGCGCCTGCGTTTTGGCAAGCTCATCAAGCCTGGGCGCCAACCACTGCTCGGTTTGCTGACAAATTTTGCTGTATTTAGCACGGTACTCGTCGGCTTCAGCGCCTAAACAAATTAGCTCAGCATCTAACTGCTGCCACTGCAGCTTATAGTCGTCAAACTGCGCCGGCAATTCATTCAGTTTGGCGCGATCGCGCAGTGCATTAAGCTTTGCCAGCAGCAATGTTAGCTGTTTACGCAGTTGCTGCGGCTTTTGTTTTGCCTCTGCCTGCTGCTGCAGCTTTTGCTCAACCGCTAACTGCAATTCGCCGGTTAGCTGTTTGCTTAATTTTTCCAGCGTTTTCTCATCGTTTATTGGCGCCAACAGTTGCAGTTTTTGCGCCGTTGACAGCACCGCATCCTGCAGTGCTTTAATATTCAGCTCAGACTTATTTAGCCGTTGTAACAGACTGAATTTTAGCTCACTGTCGGTTTCAGTTTGCGCCAGCTGCTCTAAAATGCTGCTGCGGTTGCACTGGGCAATAAACTGCTGCTTTAATTTTGGCTCGACCTGGTTATCCAGCAGTTGCTGCACCAGGGTTTGCTCCGCCAGTTGCTGCAGCCTCTCGGCGCTGTCATGCTTACTGGCCTGCCACCATAGCGAAAAATCATTCAGCTTTAACAGTGCAGCTTTACGCACGGCTTCGGCGCCATCGTTAAAAGCCAGCTCGTGCAGCACTGATTTATGTGCCTGCTCGTCACGGTTTAACTCGGCAATAGCCTGTTGTCGCACTGCGGCGTCGGCATGTTGCCATTTGGGTTTAAAAAAACGTTTAAAGATCATCGTGCGCGAACCTTGCTATAGACTGCTCTGCCTCGAACTGCTTTTTCAGTTCGGCTTTGGTTTTTTGGATCATCTGGCCATCAGCGCCTATGGTAAACAGCTCTTCAGACTTTAATACCTGCGCCTGATACGCCATCACCAGCTGCAGGCTTTGCTCACGCTGCGCTTCGCTGAGGGGGTTACCGTCAGCCCAACGTCCGGTGGCCACGGCGTCCGACAGCTTTTCATAGGTTTCAGGCGTCATCGCCTGTACTAACGCGTTAAAGTTCATTTACGCCTTCTCAATAACATAATGCGGGCCCGGCTGATAATGTACCAGCAAAAACCAAGGCCGATTGCGCCGCCGGCAATATACTGCTGCGGGCTGCCGGTTTCTGGGTCCCACCAGTACATCAGACCAAAGCCGGCTAAAAACAACAGCAAGGCAAACATAGAGTGATTAACCAGGCTTTGCGCCTGATCCAGTGCTTTATCCCGCGCCAGCGCTTCCCGTTTTTGCGGCGTTAAACCGGCAATATCGCCGTTGCACTTACTGCAACTGGGGCTTTTATCAGAAATTTTTTGCCCGCAGAACGGGCAGGAAATGATTGCCATATTACTTAAGCCTTATTTAGGGCAGCCCTGGGCTGCCTACTGCATTGCATGATATATTTTACTCATGATGCTGCCATACATACCAGTTTCAAATTTATCGCCGGCAAAATAATAGCCGCCGGCCTGCTCAAAGATAGGGCTGTGCTTTTTATTGGTTAACAGCACCACCACCAGATTGTAATACGGGTCAATTAGGGTGGCGGTTCCGGTCCAGCCGGTATGGCCAAACGCATACTGGCTGGCATAGGGGCCAAAATGCCAGTTAAGATCACCGCCGCTGGCCGTGCGCCAGCCCAGTCCGACGGTATGGTCAAATACTGACGGCCGGACAAACTGCTGCAGCACCTTATCATCAAACACCCGTGTTAAATCATAACCACCGTGCAGCGCTAAGAGTGCCAACTTTGCCGTTTCTTCTGCAGTGGAAAACAGTCCGGCATGGCCGGCTACGCCGTCAAAAGCATAACGGGCTTTTTCATCATGTACCTCACCGCGCACCACTGCCCGCTTATCTGCCGGGAACAGCACCCGGCCAGCACGGCTATTGCCGTCAAGCTCGGTGGCGGCAATTTGCTCTGCGCGGATACCGTGGCGCAGCGGGTTAAAGCCGGTGTAGCGTAGCCCCATTGGCTGGTATAGCGTTTCGCGCAGATACTGATCCTGCGTCATGCCGGTAATGCGCTCAATAATCAGGCCCAGCAGCATATAGTCGATATCGCTGTATACCGCCTTGCCGCCGCGCTCGCGTTCAAACGGCACCTGGGTGGCTATCAGCTGCATGCTCAACTGACGATCGGTAGAGTAAAACGCCGGGCCGTGGCGGTTATCCGGTCGGTGAAAATGCACTTCTGGCGGGTAGCCGGCATTGTGATACAGCAAATCACTAACCAGGCGCTGCTCACGGCCCTCGCCTTGGTATTCATGCAGATACTGCGATACCGGCGCATTGATATCCAGCTGACCGCGGCTAACCAACTGCATTAGCGCAAAGTTAGTTGCGTACATTTTGCTGTTTGACGCCAGATCGAACACCGTATCGGTTTGCATAGGCTCAGGATGCGCAAGCGCGCTACCATCTTGCGCGTAACGGTTAGCATAACCATAGGCACTGTGTTTAACGATATTGCCATCTTTAATAATTAACAGCACAGCGCCGGGAAAGCCTCTCTCAACATCACGATTTATCATCGCATCCAGCTGTTCAAGCTCGTCGCTGGAAAAGCCTGCCGCCTCTGGCGTAGTGCGACTAAGCTGTGGGAACGGCAGCACCAGCCGAAGCTGGGCGCCTAAAGGCTGTATGTCTGTGAGTGCCAGTTGGTTTAAGCCGTTTTTCGTCAGCTTACTGATATCCAGCTCAAGGTACTGTCCAAGGCTAGCGTCAGGCCGGACTCGCACCAACTGGCCATTGATAGTCAGGCTAAATTGCGTCGTATTGCCAAGCGCAACCAGCACACTGCCCTGCCCTTGATAGGACAAAAAGCTGGTGCGGTTATTTACCAGCGCCCTTTGGCTTTGCAGATTAGGCCAGCGCAGATCGCGTTGCCCAAGATTGCTGTAGTTATCCAGCGCAGTGCGCTGTGCCTCGCTCAGACTACTGACCGGCAGCGGTGACACTGCCAGCCACTGACTCAGGGCGGCACAGCCGGCGAGCGTGCAAAGCGCCCCCACCAGAATAATTCGCCGGATAAGCTTAAGCATGGTTGAGCTTACCGCAGCTTATCAACCACCGCTAAAATAGCCGGCAGCATATCCTGACCTAGCTTCATTGAACGTACATCTGACCAGCCATAGGCCGCATCTGGCAAGTTAGCGTTATCTTTAAACGGCATTTCTACCGTGTAGGCTAAACAATTAAACTGCTCGCCGACCCAGGCGGTAGCAATAGTCATATTGGCTTTACCCGGCTCATCTAAATCGTAACCAAACTCAGTTTGAAACTCTGGTGTTACACTGAGTAAGGTTTGTTTAAACAAGTCTTCCAGGCCTTTGATGCGGGCATTGTATGACGGTACACCTTCAGTACCGGCGACAAAGTTATACGGCAGGTTCTCATCACCGTGCATATCAAGGAACAAGTCAACGCCGGTTTCCAGCATCTTCTGCCGTACCAGATATACCTCGGGGCTTTTTTCCATTGATGGGTTTAACCATTCACGGTTTAAGTTCATGCCAGCGGCATTGGTGCGTAAATGGCCACGTACTGAACCATCCGGGTTCATATTCGGCACAATGTAAAATACCGCTTTTTCCAGCAATGCGCGGGCAACGCCGTCATCTTCATCCAGCAGGCGATCCAGCAAGCCTTCCACCAGCCATTCAGCCATGCTTTCGCCCGGATGCTGACGTGCGGTGATCCAGATTTTCTTTTTACCCTCTTCCGGCTCGCCTACGACTAACAAGCTCATATCGCGCCCGTCTAAGGTTTCGCCAAGCTCAACCAACTGGCAGTTGTAATCGCATTGCGCCTGATGCAGTAAATCCATATGACGCTCATAGCTGTACGGCGCAAAATAAGCAAAGTACACAGATTCCGCTTCAGGGAAGTGTTTAATAGTCAGGGCTTTACCGTCATACTCAGTATCAACCCGGAACCAGGTTTGCCGGTCATACGAGGCTACTGCCTGATAGTCTTTCCAGCCATCCGGATAGGCAGACTGGCCAGCGTTGGTAATGGTCAGTGTATGCTCCTGTGCATGCTCAGTACTTAAACGAAAATGAAACCACTGAAAAAAGTCTGACTGATTGTCTTTGCGAATAGCCAGCTGGATATTGTCCGGGCTGTCGGCACTTAATACTTCAATATTACCACTGTCAAAATTGCTGGTGATTTTCATAATGTAATCCATGTTTGGTTGAACAACGCCGCCAATATGCCAGCGCTACAAAAAACGCGGCGGCGAAAAGATGGGTTAGATTCTAACAGGTTAAGCACAAAGAAAAAGCCGCTATTAAGCGGCTTTTCGATAAAGGCACAGGTTAACGCGCTACCGGCAGGGTTGGGTACTTAATGCCGGCCATGTCGTTCATTACCCGGATAACCTGGGTGCTGTAACCGAACTCGTTGTCATACCACACGTACAACACACAGCGATCACCATCGACGATAGTGGCCTGTGAGTCCACCACACCGGCATAACGTGAGCCAACTAAGTCAGACGATACAATTTCGGTAGAAGCGGTAAAGTCGATTTGATCCTGCAGCTCAGAGAACAGCGAGGTGCGCTGTAAAAAGGCATTTAGCTCATCACGGCTGGTTTCGCGGTTTAAGTTCAGTGACAAAATTGCCATAGACACATTTGGCGTCGGTACACGGATCGCATTTCCGGTTAACTTACCTTTTAACTGCGGTAAAGCTTTGGCAACCGCGCTGGCCGCGCCCGTTGAGGTTAATACCATGTTCAGCGGCGCTGCACGGCCACGGCGCTCAGCACTGTGGAAGTTATCAATCAGGTTCTGATCGTTAGTGTAAGAGTGCACGGTTTCTACGTGGCCGTTACGAATGCCGTACTCGTCTTCCAGTGCCTTTAATACCGGCGTAATGGCATTGGTGGTACAGCTGGCAGCAGAGACAATCTTGTGCTCCGGTAAAATCATGTGCTGGTTAACACCGTAAACGATGTTTGGCACTTCACCTTTTGCCGGGGCAGTCAGTAATACTTTGGCCGCACCTTTACTCTTAAAGTGAATGCTCAGCTCTTTGTCGTCTTTCCAGATACCGGTGTTGTCCACCACCAGGGCGTCAGTAATACCATACTGGGTATAATCTACCAGCTCTGGCGAATTGGCATAAATCACTTTAATAAAGGTGCCGTTCGCTTTAATGCCCTGGTTTTCTTCGTCTACGGTAATGCTGCCGTTAAAGGGGCCATGGATAGAGTCGCGGCGCAGCAGGCTGGCGCGTTTTTCTAAGTCACCTTTTTTGCCGCCGCGCACTACGATAGCGCGCAGGCGCAGCTTAGTGCTGGGGCCAGAGCGCTCTAACATTAAACGGGCTAACAAACGGCCGATACGACCAAAACCGTACAGCACTACATCTACTGGTTTAACCTGATCTTCATGATCCAAAATTTCCGCCAGTTCACGGGCTAAATACTGCTCCAGCTCGGTACCGTTAGCAGCATTTTTGTAGATAAAACCATAGGCCAGCTTACCAATATCTACCCGGCCCGGTGCCAAATTCATTTTGCTGATGGCTTCTAATACCGGAAAGCTCTCACGCAGGCGCAGCTTTTGGCCTTCAAAGCGTTCTACGCTTTTATGCGCTTTTATAATGTCGATAGTCGTCGCATTGACCAGCGGACGGCCATACACCACCACTTCAATGCCTTTATTACGGTACAGGCGGCCGATAATAGGCTGCATGTTTTCGGCATATTCCTGGCGTTCCTGCCAGCTCTTTTGATACTGTTCTGCGTGCGATAGGGTCATGTGTCGGCCTTTTACTTCAGTAAGATGAATTAATAGGGTAGCCAAAGCACGGTCTGCGCCGCTGCTGCTTTGCCGGCGCGTATTGTAATAGAAGTTGAAAGGCTACGACAACAGTTACAGATTTTTTATTCGCCGTCACCTTTGAAGCTTAGCGAAACGGAATTAACACAGTAGCGCTGGCCGGTCGGCGCCGGGCCATCTTCGAACACATGGCCTAAGTGGGCATCACAGTTAGCACAGAGAATTTCGGTGCGGATCATGCCATGGCTGGTATCGCGCTGGTAATTTACCTTGCCCTCAAGCGCCTGATAAAAACTGGGCCAGCCACAGCCAGCATCAAATTTCGTCTCTGAGCTAAACAGCATTTCACCACAACAAATGCAGTGGTAACTGCCGGCCTGCTCGTTATGCAACAGTTCGCCGCTAAACGGGTATTCGGTACCTTTTAACCGGGTAACCCGGTACTGCTCGTCACTCAGGCGCTCACGCCACTGCTGCTCGGTCAGTTTCACTTGTGTTGCTCCTTTTCGTGGCATTACGTTACTCCAGTTATTATACGGCGATCTCTTGCGACCCGCTCAGTGAAACTTTATTAACGGACTGAACCATGTTTAATTAATGGTTCACATTATTGTCACTTAATTTTGCTTCACTGCACTGGTCTAACCAGGAGAATAATAATGACCTCATTAAATCGCCCGCTCACCCGCCGAGACTTTTTAAAAGCTTCTGCTGCTGGCTTCGGTACCGCTGTGATTTCTACCAGTCTGCTTGGTTGCAGTAGTGATAACTCTGAATCAAAGCCACTGCCCTATCAGGTACAGTTTTTACATGGCGTTGCCAGCGGTGATCCAGCAGCAGATGCACTGATATTGTGGACCAGAGTAACGGCTGATGCCCCTTCAGTGCCAATAAGATGGCAACTGGCAGAGGACGCCGCCTTTAACAACATTATTCGCAGTGGTAATACTGATACCAGTGCTGCCAGTGATTTTACCGTGAAAATTGATGTGCGCGAGCTAAACGCCGGCACAGTGTATTACTACCGCTTCTTTGCCGGCAATGTGGTCTCTGCAACAGGCCGGGCAAAAACATTGCCCAACGCCGGCGTTAATAGCATAAAACTGGCAGTGTTTTCCTGCTCGAACTACCCGGCAGGCTATTTTCATGTTTATGCCAAGGCTGCCGAGGTGGCCGATCTAGATGCGGTTATCCATCTGGGCGACTACATTTATGAATATGGTACTGATGGCTATGCCAGCGAAAATGCCGCAACCCTTGGCCGGCTATCTGAACCTGCGACAGAAATTATCAACCTGTCTGACTACCGCCAACGTTATGCCCAGTACCGCAGCGACCCGGCGCTACAACAACTACATGCCACAGCGTCCTTTATTGCCGTATGGGATGACCATGAAATAACTAATGATACTTGGCGCGATGGCGCCGAAAATCATCAGGCAGACGAAGGCGATTTTGGCGAGCGTAAACAAGCTGCCCTCAAAGCCTATTTTGAGTGGATGCCAATAAGACCGGTTGCACCTAATGACGAGCTGAGTATTTATCGCCAGTTTGAATTTGGTGATCTGGTCAATTTAATGATGCTGGACACCCGTGTAATAGGCCGCGACCAACAGCTTGATTACGCAAATTATATAGACGCAACCAGCGGTCAGTTAGACAGTACGGCTTTTAGCAGCGATTTAATGCAACAAGGCCGCACCTTGCTGGGCAGCGAACAGTTAACCTGGTTGCTAGACAAGCTAAACCAGTCGGACGCACGTTGGCAGTTGTTGGGACAACAGGTACTAATGGGCCGCATGTTGCTACCTGCAGCAATAGCCACCCAACAGCTCAGTATCAGCGCCTACGCCGAGCTTGCTACCCTGGCACAGCTGGCTGCCCGCGCACAGGCTGGCGATGCCAGCTTGACGGCGGAGCAACTGGCATATTTACAGGCAAATCAGGCACGACTGACACCAGAGGTTATTGCTTTATTGCAACTGCCGGCGATCCCATACAACCTGGATGCCTGGGATGGCTACCCTGCAGAGCGCGAGCAAATTTTGCAACACGTAAGTAACCTGGGGAAAAAGCTGGTGGTGCTGGCTGGCGACACCCACAATGCCTGGGCAAATCATATCGATTTAGCTGATGGTACGCCTGTAGCAGTTGAGCTTGCTACCGCATCAGTCACCTCGCCGGGTCTTGAGCAATATATTAACCTGCCGGACCGCGACGCTGCAGTCGCTGCAGAAACCGCCTTGGTGCAACTGGTGCCGGGTTTGCAGTATGCCAATGTGTATGACCGCGGCTTTATGCTGTTAAACATCAGCCGGGAGCAGCTGGATTGTCAGTGGCTATTTGTCGATGATATCAGCGCCGCACAAGGCCAGCTATTGCCCCAGCGGCAACAAACCGCACTGGTAGAATGGCTGCCTAATGCTGCGCCGCGCCTGAGTTTAGGCTAACGCCTGCCAGGCTATTCGGCAAATAGCCTGGCAATATTGCGATAATAATGCGTTGCAGGACGTGGCTTAGGGTTTTGCAGCGCATCGACTACCTGGCGAAAGTGCGCGTCGCTATCAGCAAGAATAAAACTGTAGCCACCAGTGGCGGAGGTTAAAATGGTCATACTGAGCTGCGTAGTACCGTCATTACTGCGGATATAGTTCAAACTGTCACGCACCGGATAGCGCTCCAGGCTGTAGTTAAAAAACTGCAGCGCATATTCCATCTGCTGAAACGAAGTGGGAAACTCAGTGCGCGAACTGAAATAGCGGCTAAAGGCACGGGAGATTTCATCGCGTGACGGATAAGCAAAGCTTTTACCATCTAAGCGGTTAAAATGCAGTTTGCAATGGCCGGTGTTTTTTTGCTCTATCATCTTCCAGCAGAGTTTATTCTGCTCGGCCGAAAAGTCTACCAAAGGTTTCGCCAACACACTGGCACTGACAAGCAAGGTAGTAAACAGACAGGTACTGACCAAACATATCCTTCGAAACAACATACTCTCTCCGTGACATCATTATGTTACAGCAACAGCATAAACACGCAGTGCAAGTTTAGTTATAGTTGTTTACAAATATGAATTCAATAAATTGCGTTAAATAACAGCTATTTTATCTGGTGATAGTAGTAACAAGGGTGCAGCACAACTTAACGACCGGGTTCGAAACTATCATAACGCGGCAAAGCAACATCGAGATCTTCCCAATTCGCTTTACTGCTATAAAAATTGTGTGACATAGGCCGTTCGCTAATATCCGTGGTTAAAATACCCAGACGTAGCCGCACACGGCTTGGGTCCTGCGCATTACTGCTATACACGGGTGAGCCGCAGTGCCGGCAAAAATGCCGCAAACGCCCAGGTTTAAAGGCAAATTGGCTTAGCTCGGCCTCGCCTTTCACCAATTTAAAGTCTGCCCGCTGTACAAAGCCATTAGTAGCAAATGCTGTACCGCTGGATTTGCGGCACAACGAGCAGTGACAATGAATAATACTGCTAATCGAGCCGTGAATTTCAACTTCAACAGCGCCGCATAAACAAGCTCCCTGATACATACTATTCCTTTGTAATTGTGAATACTGAAGCCAGTAAGGTGTCCCGATAGTCCGGAAAAAACCGGCTATCATTGTTGGTCATAAAAATAATCAGCAATTGGCTGTCAGAGTAATAACGCAAGTCCGTACTAAAGATGCCGTTACTGCCACCATGGCGCACCACTTTACCATGTTCCCCTGCAGGTTCTGTTATCCAGCCATAACCATAATAGGTTCCAGCGCGAGTCGTAGCGACATGTGGTCTAAACAGTAATGCGGTTGACGCTTTCGTAAGCACCGATTCAGTTTGTAATGCTTGGTGCCAACGTGTGAGATCGCCGATAGTCGATAAAAAGCCGCCATTAGCATGTAGGTTCCACCAGGGTCCATCTTTATCCCACGACTTTTCCAATGGCGTGCCCCAGCGCTCGCTACTACCATCCGCCTTGCCAAGCCAAAAACTATCGCGTTTTAATTCATAACCTGTCGCTATCGGCAAGGCTTGCCAGTCCGGCACTGTATAGCCGGTAGCTCGCAAGCCGGCAGGCTGCAACAAATGCTGTTGTACATACTGCTCATAGCTTTGGCCGGAGGCCCGTTCAATAACTAACCCCAGTAAGGCGTAACCGGCATTGGAATAGGAAAAACTGCTGCCGGGTGACGCCTCAAGTGGTGATTCAAACAAGCGCCTGATAAAAGTGTTACGGCTGACTTTACTGTAATCGCCACCGGATAAATTGTTTACCAGGCCAGAGCTGTGCGTAAGTAACTGATGTAAACTAATCGACTGCTTGTCTGCTGGGGCTTCAGGAAAAAAACGCACAAGTGTGTCGACAAGTTGCAGCTTGCCCTGCTCTTGCAGCTTTAATATGGCAGCGGCGGTAAATTGTTTGGTAATAGAGCCAATGTCAAACACGGTGTCAGTGCTAAAAGCCTTATTTGCCTCATAATCTGCCATTCCATAAGCATGGCGTAACAACGGCTTGCCAGCCTGCATTACCAAGACCTGCCCATCAAAACCACCGGCAATAGCCCGCTGATGCCAGGCTTGCAGATTTTGCACAACAATGTGTTGTTCAGGCTCGGCAGTGGCGGTATGTGATAAAAAAAACGTAATAACAAACATCGACAAGCTTAAATTTCGTTTTAGTGTGCTTGATAGCAGGTTGCTATTTAATTTCATCTCTTGCCCTTAATATTTATCTAACAGGCTGATTAGTTTTTTAAGCTCTGTCAAAACCAGCTGTGGCTCATCAAATTGGACAAAATGGCCGCTTTTATCGGTTAACACCGCCCGCCCTTGCGGAAATGCCCCGGTCCAGCTTTGCCAGTGCAGGCCCCAAAGTTCGCGGCCTTTATCGGTAAAAAACAGGTTTGGCGGGTTAGCCATGGTCCTAACCGAGGCAATTACTGTTACCGGCATGTCTTTAACTTGCGGGTAGTCAGGCAAAGGCCTTTTGCTCCAAAAATCCAGATACTGATTCGACATGCCGTTTTTCATATCATCAAGCTTTATCGAGGCAATTTCTTTATTAGCTTGCTCAAGGTCAATAGCACGCAATATATCAACATCATGTTCGGAGGATGGATCCAACATCAGCAGCGCTTTAATTTTATCCGGATAAGCGGCCGCAAAATCCCGCGCCACACTACCACCGTATGAGTGCGCAATATAAATTACCGGCGTGGTGATATTAAGCTTGTCCAGCAGTTCACTGGCATAATCGGCATAATCTCGTGAGGTAAAATGGCGTTTTATCTGCGTTGATTTGCCGTTGCCAACACGGGAGTAACGAATAACAGTCGCCTGCTGTGCGATCTGGTTAAACACCGGATCCCAATCGGTCATTGGCGAGCTGCCGCCGGCTTCCAGCAATACAGTATGCTTACCGTTACCGGCAATTTCATATTCCAGTTCGAATTCATTAACCTTAATAAATTGGCTTGGAGCAGCAGACAGGCTGAAACACAGTGCCATACAGGCAAAGAGTGAAAATTTCAAAATAGCTCCTGAAAAACAATGTAAAAACAATTCTGATTTAGGCATTTCGGCGCAAAATTAACGATCTAACCCACACTTAGCATGAACAATAATGTATCGATTGCTTTAAGCATTAATGCGTTGTTGTCTAACGGCACATTATGGCCGGTTTTATCGGTAACGAAATGCACAGCGTTTGGGTTTTTATTAATCAAGGAAGCATGTAATTGCCGCCAAACTTTTTTGCCTTGCGGGCTATGGCCAATCCACCAGTCACTTTCATTTAGTTGCGATGACGTTACCAACACAAGCGGTAACACTTGAGTGATATCGCCATCAGCTAGGGTATTTTGCTGATAAAGCTGTTGCAGAATTTGCCACTCCCTTTGCTGTTGCAGCATCTTGTTTAAGTGGGCATTATCTTTGGCCGCCCAATCTTTATCTAACGCACTAAGTGCGTTTTGAAAACCTTCATGACTCGGATCAAGCAATACTATACCGGCAACCTTCTCAGGGTGGCCAGCAGCAAAAGTACGGGCATGAAAAGCACCAAAAGAATGACCTAGCAAGATCAGTTTGCTCTTGTCCGCTTTTAGCATTGTTAGTAGCTGATAAAGACGGCGATTAGACGCTGCAAGCGAGATATCATCTGCACTGTCCGACTGACCGTTGCCCGCTCTGGAATAAACAATGGTTCTGACATTGAGCTTTGCCAACTCTGCTAACAATGGCTGCCAGTAACCAAGCCCCATCCCTACGCCTGACTCCACCACTAAGGTGTAATCTCCCGCGCCGATATCAACATATTCGAGTTTAGTATTATCGACATTGACAAAGCTAATGCCCTGCGCAGACACAAAAGTGGAAAACATAAAGCAGCAAACCGCGTACAACTTTAATTTAGAAATCAATCTACTCTCCGGAAAATCATTCTGACAACCATACTAAGCCTGAATACGGCTTGTGCTTCAATTCTTCTAAGCGCGTTTGCAGGCTGCCGCAATGGGCTTCCAGTTTATGGCCGTCTGGATCAAGAAAATAAACTGATTGCCCTTCACTACGGTTCTGCTTCCATTCGTCTATACCTGCTTCGCGCAATTTTGTAACAAATACGGCAAAATCGTGTTCGGCAATATCTAAAGCAAGATGAGAGTAATCAAGGCTTGGCTTGGGGGCATCACACGACAAGCAAAACCACACATCTCCAAGACTAAGATAAGCTCCGGCATCCCAACGCACATGAGCCTTCATGCCAAGCAACTCAGTGTAAAACGCCAGCGAACGATCTAAATCGCTTACCGCGATAGTGATATGGTTTAGTCCTTGCAGCATGTACTCTCCTTTAACAAGTAATAACCTAATACAATTAATGGCACGTTGGTGGTTATTGGGTTAAAGGCTTCAAGCAATACAAAAGGTGCCATGATGGCCGCAAACAGCAACAAGCCGGTTAGGCCAATAATGTTCAGCAGCAGTACCGTTTTTTGCCGGTAATAACAGATAAACACTAAGCCAAAAATCACCTCGGCCACACCAGCTATTTTCACAAGATAAAAAGTAATGTCGTCGGAGAAGCCCAGGCTGCCGGTCATGGCCTGCTCCAGCGGCGCAATTTGCAGCAACTTGGGGAAAATGCCGTGATAAATCCAGGTTAGTCCTATCACATAGCGCGCCAGCTGTACTATTTGCAAACGCCTGCCTTCCATTTCAGTTTACCGATTAGTTTTTTCGCGCCGATACTAGTGTAATTCAGCGTCAAAACAAACAACTTATTTACAATTTAAGTTATTAAAAAACCACCCGTAGGTGGTTTTGCTTTAATACCGCTAATTAAGCATTACGGTTAATTTGCTAATCACGTTAAGCGCTTTTTCTGTCGCGGCTTCGACACTGTCACTAAGTGCCAGTGCTACGCCCATGCGCCGCTCGCCCTGCACTTCGGGTTTGCCGAATATACGCAGTTCGGTATCCGGCTCGACTAAGGCTTCAGCTATGCCATGATACTGGATATCAGCACTGTGGCCTGGCACTAACAACACCGCTGAGGCGGCCGGGCCATATTGTTTAATTTGTGGAATGGGCAAGCCCAGAATAGCGCGCGCATGCAGGGCAAATTCACTTAGTTGCTGTGAAATCAGCGTGACCATGCCGGTATCGTGTGGCCTGGGCGACACTTCAGAGAAGTACACCGCATCGCCTTTGATAAAAAGCTCTACGCCGAATAACCCGCGACCACCCAAGGCCTCAACTACTGCTTTGGCATAGTGTTTCGCCTTGGCCAGAGCTTGTTCACTCATCTGCTGCGGCTGCCAGCTTTCGCGATAATCACCTTTTTCCTGGCGATGGCCGATAGGCGCACAATATTGAATACCGGACAGCGAATTTACCGTAAGTAAAGTAATTTCGTAGTCAAAGTCGATAAAGCCCTCGACAATAACCCTGCCCTTACCGGCGCGGCCGCCTTCCTGCGCATACAACCAGGCGGCGTCAAGGTCGGCATCAGTGCGCAGCACGCTCTGGCCTTTGCCGCTGGAGGACATTATCGGTTTTACCACACAGGGATAGCCAATTTGCTGCACCGCAGCGACAAAGCTGTCTTTATCGTTGGCAAACACATAAGGCGAGGTCGCAAGCTTTAGCTCTTCAGCTGCCAGGCGGCGAATGCCTTCGCGGTTCATCGTCAGGTTAACGGCTTTGGCACTTGGCACCACGTTAAAACCGCAATCTTCAAGTTCAATCAGCACTGAGGTGGCAATAGCTTCCAGCTCGGGCACAATCAGTGCCGGCTTTTCGCTTATTACCAGTTGGCGCAGTGCTGCATTATCCAGCATCGACATAACCACGGCCTTGTCGGCTACCTGCATGGCCGGTGCATTAGGGTAACGGTCTACTGCTATCACTTCACAGCCGTAGCGTTTTAATTCGATACACAGCTCTTTACCAAGCTCGCCTGCGCCAAGTAACAGCACTTTGGTGGTGCTGGCCGCGCCCGGGGTGCCTATTGTGGTTTTAATCATTTTATTTTCACCATTGGCCGCTCTGGGTTGCTCCAGTCAACGTGGAACATTTTGCCTTTAGCTTTATCGGTACGCTCAAAGGTATGGGCACCAAAAAAGTCGCGTTGGCCCTGTAATAAATTGGCGGGAAGCACCGCGGTGCGGTACGAGTCGTAATAACTCAGGGCGGAGCTTAGCGCGGCTACCGGAATGCCGGCTAAGGTCGCGTTGGCAACGGCCTTACGCCAGTTTTGCTGGTACACCGAAATTTGTTTGGCAAAGAACGGGTCCAGCAGCAGGTTTTCCAGCTCGTCGTTGCGCTCGTACGCTTCGGTAATTGACTGTAAAAACACCGCACGGATAATACAGCCGGCACGCCAAATTTTGGCAATCTCAGCAAAATTAAGCTGCCAGCCATGCTCGTCGGCGGCGGTTTTCATCAAATGAAAACCCTGAGCGTAGACACAGATCTTGGCGCAATACAGCGCATCGTGCAGCGCCTGAATAATCTCGGCTTTCTGCTCTGGCGAAATCAGGTTTTGTGCAGGGCCGGCCAGTACAGTAGCGGCTTTTACCCGTTCGTGCTTAAGCGCAGATAAAGAACGGGCATATACGGCCTCGGCAATGGTCGGCGATGGGCTACCCAACTGCAAACTGCTAACGGCTGTCCACAGACCGGTGCCTTTTTGGCCGGCTTTATCCATAATCACATCCACCAGCGGCAAGCCGGTTTCAGAGTCTTTAGTGGCCAATACCTGGGCACTGATGTCCATTAAGTAACTGTGCAGCTTGCCGTTATTCCAGTCGGTAAATACACTGGCAATTTCAGCTGCTGTCATGCCCAGAATGTCACGCATCACCTGATAGGCTTCGCAAATTAGCTGCATATCGGCGTATTCAATGCCGTTGTGCACCATTTTGACATAGTGACCAGAGCCGCTGGGGCCAATGTAGGCCGCACAAGGTTCGCCTTCGGTCACCGGGTTACCCGGTTCAAAGCGCTCTATCGGCTTGCCGGTAGCGGGATCTACCTTGGCGGCGATGGCCTGCCATAAGGGTTTAATACGGGTCCAGGCATAAGGGTCGCCACTTGGCATTAGCGAGGGACCAAAACGGGCGCCGACTTCACCGCCCGATACCGCCGTAGAAAAGAAAATAAACTTGCCTTCGTAGTCTTTTTCCCGTGCTACAGTGTCAGTCCACAGGCTGTTTCCGGTATCGACAATAATGTCGTCGGCTTGAATACCGGCATCAATCAACTTATGACAGACATCATCTACCGGCTTACCGGCCGGTACCGATAATACAATTAAATGCGGCGCTGACAGGCGCGACAATAATTCAGTGTAAGAGCTGCAGGCGATCACCCGGGCCGGCTTGTCACCACGCTCGGCTTTATCCTGCGCCAGCACGGCTTCCAGTTTTTGGTGATCAAGGTCGAACGCTGCCACGCGGTAGCCGTTGTCAGCCAGGTTCAGAATAAGGTTTTTGCCCATTACACCGGCGCCAACAAAGCCGATATCGCAAAGTGCAGCTGTGTCTGTCATCTGACATTCCTTTATTATTTTTCACAAGTACGTGCCAAGCTGCCAGCCGGCACGTCTGAACGGCGCGCATTATACAAAAACACAGCTGATAAACCTACAGCCAGACCGAGATACTATTGGCATTTTGCTGGTACTGCTGCTGTTTTTCTTTAGACGTAGACGCTATACCTTTATTCACACTGGTATCAAACAGCGGCTGCCAGGGGCGTTTGGGTAAACTCACCGCCAAGGCGTCGCTGGAGGCGTTCATAATGCACAATAAACTGGCATTGCTGTGTTTATTGGTAATTTGAAAGATACAGGCTGAACGCTCGGGGTCGTGCCAGTCGTGCTGCTGCTTTTCGCTGCCATCGGGCAAATACCAACAGATTTGATGTTTTTCGCCATGTAGCTGGTAATTATCGTCCAGTAAGGACAACTGCTGTAAACAGCTGTATTGGCGCCGAAACGCCAGCATCTGACAGACAAAGTCGAAAAAGTCCTGCTCATCGCTATCCAGATGCCAGTCGAGCCAGCTGATGTCGTTATCCTGACAATAGGCGTTGTTATTACCACGCTGGCTGTGGCTTAACTCATCGCCGCCCAGCCAGTGGATCATGCCCTGGCTTAGCAACAAGGTGGCGACCAGATTGCGCTTATGCAAATAACGGCTGGCGATAATGGCTTTATCTTTCGTTGTGCCCTCTACCCCGTGGTTACAACTTAAGTTATGGCTGTGGCCATCACGGTTTTCTTCGCCATTTAACCAGTTGTGTTTATCCTGATAACTCACCAGATCCTGCAGCGTAAAGCCGTCATGGTAGGTTAAATAATTCACGCTGCAGCAGGCCGGTTTGTGGTGTTTTTGAAAGATATCACGCGAACCTAACAGCCTCGTCGTAAACTCTGGCAATACGCCTCTATCACCGCGCCAGAAGGCGCGAAAGGTATCGCGGCACTTATCGTTTAGCTCTGACCACTGCGGCGGAAACTGCCCCAACTGATAGCCCATCGGGCCGACATCCCATGGCTCGGCAATCAGCTTAAGCTGGCTTAACACCGGATCTTGCGCGATGATCTGAAAAAATGCGGCATAAGGGTTAAACCTTTTGTGTTCACGCGCCAGTGTGGTGGCTAAATCAAAGCGAAATCCATCAACCTGCATCTCGGTGGCCCAATAACGCAGTGCATCCATCACCAGCTTTTGCACCATCGGCTGAGCCAGGTTTAAGGTATTGCCACAGCCGGTATAATTGCAGCTTTGGCTAAAATCGGTAATGTCGGCATGGCTCTCAAACAGGTAATAATGGCGGTTCGCCAGGCCACGAAAACTCAGCAGTGGACCATCATCACCGCCCTCTGCAGCGTGGTTAAACACCACATCTAAAATGACTTCAATACCGGCCTGATGATAAGTACGCACCAGTGTTTTAAACTCTGTCAGGGCATCCTGATATTGATAGCGCGGTTCAGGGGCAAAAAAACTTACCGGGTTATAGCCCCAGTAATTAGTCAGTTGCAGCTTGTTCAGCCGGGGCTCGCTCATAAAGGCCGCCACCGGCAACAACTGCAGGCTAGTAATGCCCAGCTGCTGTAAATGCAGAATAATCGCCGGATGACACAAACCAAGATAAGTGCCGCGCAGATGCTCAGGCACCTCAGGGTGGAGCATGGTCATGCCTTTGACATGCGCTTCGTAGATAACAGTTTTTTCCCGCGCGATATGCGGTTTTACACTGCCCTGCCAATCAAATTCATGCTGGCTTAACACACCCTTAGCCAGCATAAAATGGCTTTTTGTGCTATATAAGCGCTCGTTAAAGCTGATGCTGCGATTAAGCTGTTTTACATAAGGGTCAAGCAAAATACGCTCGTTATCAAACAGCAAGCCCTGGTCAGGCTGCTTTGGCCCATCGGCTTTAAACGCGTACAAGGTGCCCGGCGCAATGCCGGTTACGGCTAAATGCCAGATATCGCCGGTGCGGGCGCTAAAGGCAATTTCGGCCAGTAGCTCCTCCGTATCGCTTTGAAACAAGCACAATGTCAGCGCCGTGGCCTCTGGCGCATAAACGGCGAAATTCCAATGACCTGCTGTCTGTTCATCTTTGTGTTGGTTAATGCTGTCGTCAGCACCAGCCGCTACCCAGCTTGCGCCAAGCGGCGCACTGTGGCCATAAGATAGCTTTAACAGCGGAATGTGCTGTGCCATAAGGTGTAATGCCCCACGTTACTTGTAACTTATTACTGCGACCTGTTTATCTTACTGCTGTTAGCGTTTTTTACGCAGATACAGCGTGGCCAGCGGTGGCAACTGCAGGCAAAGATGCTGTGCCAGGCCTTGATAACTGCCGCTGATACTACTCAGAGCGGTGCCAACGCTGTAATTGCTGCCCCAATAATATTCACTGTCGGTATTGAGGATAACCTCATAGTCGCCGCTTTGCTCAACGCCGAGTAAAAAATTGCTGCGCGGCAAAGGGGTAAAATTACACACCACGTATATCGCATCGCCACTGGCGTCACGGCGCAGAAAACTTAAGGTGCTGTGATCGGCATCCTGATGATCCAGCCAGCGAAAGCCGTCTTGCTGATAATCCAGCTGATACAGTGGTGGGCAGCGGCGGTACGTCTGGTTTAAGTCGCGCAGCAGTTGCTGCATGCCGCGGTGTTTGTCGTAATCCAGCAAATGCCAGTCCAGGCTTTGGGTATGGTTCCACTCGCGGCCCTGGGCAAACTCGTTGCCCATAAAATTCAGCTTTTTACCCGGATGCGCAAACATAAAAGCATAATAAGCCCGCAGGTTAGCCGCTTGCTGCCATTCGTCACCCGGCATTTTGTTCAGCAAGCTGCCTTTGCCATGTACCACTTCATCGTGCGACAACGGCAAAATAAAGTTTTCGTTGTAGGCGTACACCATAGAAAAGGTCAAATCGTTGTGATGGTAGCGCCGGTAAGCCGGATCTTTACTCATATAGCGCAAGCTGTCGTTCATCCAGCCCATATTCCATTTAAAACCAAAGCCAAGCCCACCTATATCAACCGGGCGCGACACCATAGGAAATGACGTCGACTCTTCAGCAATGGTCATCGCATTGGGAAATTTGCTATAGACCTCACGGTTAAACCAGCGGAAAAAGCTGATGGCTTCGTAGTTATGGTTGCCGCCATCGATATTGGGGATCCACTCACCTTCGTTACGCGAATAATCCCAGTACAACATCGACGCCACTGCATCAACGCGCAGGCCGTCGATATGAAAATGTTCCAGCCAGTAAAGCGCGCTGGCCACCAGAAATTGGCGCACATAATCTTTACCGTAGTCGTAAATGCAGGAGTTCCAGTCCGGGTGCCAGCCTCGGCGCGGATCCTCATATTCATACAAATGGCTACCATCAAAGCGGGCTAAGCCATGGCCGTCTTCAGGGAAATGCGCCGGCACCCAATCTAAAATCACGCCGATGCCCGCCTGATGGCACTTATCGACAAAGTATTTAAAATCATCCGGGTTGCCCAGGCGCGAGGTGGGCGCAAATAAGCCCAGCGGCTGATAGCCCCAGGAGCCGTCAAACGGATGCTCCATTACCGGCAACAGTTCAATATGGCTGTAGCCCATATCCAGCACATAAGGAATAAGCTCTGATGCCAGCTCGCGGTAACTCAGTGGCTGGTTATCGGCACTGCGTCGCCAGCTGCCGGCCTGCAGCTCGTAAATACTGATTGGGCTTTGCAGCGGATCGGCCGCTTTTCGGTTACGCCAGGCACTGTCCTGCCATTGGTAATGGTTGTGGTCATACACCAGTGAAGCGTGCGAAGGATACTGCTCAGCATAAAACGCCATCGGATCAGCTTTATGTGGCAGTAAATGACCATTTTTATCTTTGATCTCAAATTTATAACGCACACCGGCGGCCACTTGTGGCACCACCAGTACCCAATGGCCACAGTGTGTGCGCTGCATCGGGTGTACCCGGCCATCCCAGCTGTTCATATCGCCAATTAGGCTGACACTGCTGGCACTAGGGGCATAAACGGCAAAACGGGTGGCGTTAATGCTGCTTTTGCCAAATGGCAGGCGGATAAGCTGAGCACCAAGCTGGCGATACAGGTTTTCCGGCTGGTGAGTGACATAATGCACGGCATAATAGGCCTCATCAGTAAACTGATAAGGGTCAATCAGCTGGTATTGATAACTGCCGCTTTGCACCAGCAAATAATAAGCTTCCGCTTTGCGCTTTTTTGCCAGTACCAGCTCAAACACACCGCTACAACCGGGCACAGCCGTAAGCTCACCCAGCGGTTTACCGCTTGTTGCCGCTATAGCTGTTACCTGAGTGGCCTGGGGTAAATACACCCGTAACACTAAACCGACCGCGCTGTCCGGCTTTATTCTTTGCCAACCTAAAACGGCAAAGGGTTCGGCACATTGTACCTGTTCTAACAGTGTTAGGTTCATCTTGTATCCCTTCTCATTTTGCTCACAGGCCTTATCAACTTACCTTACCAGCTCAGGCAGGCTTGGCGATGGCGAAATACGCCAACGCCTTTTTATGCTTGGCGCCGCTTTTCACTAATTTGGCTAAACAGTCCGGCAATCTCCGGGTTATCACGCCACTGCTCCAGCGGCTGGCTTAACTTACGCCGCCAGTTTGGATATTCGTTACTGGTGCCGGGCACATTCACCGGTTGGGTCATTTCCAACGCATCTTCCAGTTGCAGGCACAATAACTGGCTATTGCCGGCAGCCAGGTGGCGCTGCAGGGCAAAGTTTAGCGTGCGGTCCATGCCCAGATGCTCAGTGCTGCGGCTGTAATCGGCCGGCAGCACCTGATGGCCGTGCAGCGAGTCGAGAATGCGCTGCTTATTGGCATGGCGCTGAGCGTACAATTGTTGCAACTGTTGCTCATCCGGATACAAGCCTAAATCTTTACCCAGGCGCAAGTCCTCACAGTGCCAAAAACCAATTAATGTCGGCAAATCATGAGTGGTCAGCGTTGCCATGGCCTGACGCGGATAATGCGCCGGTGAAATGTAACCACCATCAGCGGCGGTTTCAAAGAAAAACACCCGATAAGAGTACACGCCATAGTCCTGTAGCAGCTCGCGGATACCGTCGGGTACTGTGCCTAAGTCTTCCCCAATGATCACCGCCTGCTGACGCTGACTTTCCAGTGCCAGAATGCCGAGTAAATCCATAATCGGATAATATACATAGGCGCCACCACCAGCATTGGCTGCGGTTTTGGGCACCCACCACAGACGCAACAGTGCCATTACATGGTCGATACGCAAGGCGCCGGCATGCTGCATATTGGCACGCAGCAGCTCAATAAAAGGCTGATAGGCTTGTTTGTACAGCTGGTATGGGTACATCGGCGGCAAGCCCCAGTTTTGTCCGGCAGGCCCCAGCGGATCAGGCGGCGCACCTATACTGGCCTCACGGCAATACAGTTCGGGGTTGGCCCAGATCTCGGTAGAAGCTTCGCTGACACCCACCGCTAAATCGCGGTACAGGCCCAAACACATGCCGGCGTCTTTGGCTACTTGCTGCGCCTGAGCCAGTTGCTGCTGAGCGATAAACTGCAAGTAGCAGTAAAAATCCAGCTCGGCTTTTTGCTGCCTGGCAAATTGCTTAACCTGCTTTGACTCAGGGTCTCGATATTCTTCAGGCCATACCGGCCAACCCCAGTATTGGTTATCCTGCTGATATAAAAAGGCATGTAACGCATCATACAACGCCAGTTGCATTAAGCTGTCGCCGGCTTGCTGTTTAAATTGCTTAAAGGCCTTTTGCAGCTGCTTGGTTTCTTTATCAGCCTGCTCGGTAAACCACTGGTACAGGCTTTTCATTACCGGCAGTTTCAGCCGCATCACGCCTTCGTAATCAACAAAATCTTTGCTGCGCTGCTCAGCAAGTGCAGTAACAAAGGCCGGCGCTTGAACCAGCTTTTGGCTGCGCGCGCACTGGTTAAAGCCTGGCATAGCGGTTACGTCAATGTAGCGGATATCTAAAAAGCGCCGTGATGATGGGCTGTAAGGGCTGGCATTTTCTGGCATAGCCGGATACAGCGCATGAATGGGATTTAAGCCAACAAAGTCGGCGCCTAACTTAGCCAGATAGGTCAGCGTGTGCTGCAAATCGGTAAAATCGCCGATACCCCAGTTACGCGTCGAGCGCAGTGCATATAGCTGCAGCGCTATTCCCCACTGTTTTTGCTTGCTAAACGCCGGCGGCTGATAACATTGGCCTGGCGTAATAATAAGCTGTTGCGTTACGCTACCATCTGCCAGCGCAACCTGGTGATACCCCGGCGTTAACTGCTGAGGCAGTGCATGCTGGTACTGGTGATATTCTACCTCGTCCAGCACCACGACTTGCACCAGTTCACCCTCGACGGGCGTCAGCTCAACACTGACGCTGCTGCCATCTTCGCATTGTAAATTAAGTGCAACAAGCGTATTGGCCTGCGCTAATGTGACATGCAGTGTCAGGTATTGCGGCTCATCGGCACGCTGCACTGATACACAAGGCAATATACGCTGCCAGTAATCAAGCTGGCGGGCCAGCAATTGGCTGCGGGCGGTATCATCGTCATCAATGGCGAACCCTTGCGCCGCTAACAACTGTACTTGATCGGCCTCACTGACGGTTGTGGGCTTACCCCAGGCATCATTAAATTCGGTTTCAATGCCGCAAAATGCGATAAGTTCAGCCCTTAAGCTGGCGTCCATGGTAAATCCTCAGTCTGATCAGAAGGCTAACGCCCATTCTAGGCCGCCTCGATACTAATGTCATTGTCAATTTGTGTCATTAAATTACATTTTTGTCGGTTTACCGCCGACTAAAACTTGAAAAAGCGGCAAATTAATGTAATTTTACTACATAACAATTCATCCACTTTCACTTTAGCAAGTTTAACGGGGTTATCATGACAATTCGTGTTGCAATTAACGGTTTTGGCCGTATCGGCCGTAATGTGCTGCGAGCGCTGTACGAAAGTAGTAAACAGTATGACATTAAAGTGGTCGCTATTAATGATCTGGGCGATGCCGCAATTAATGCTCATTTACTGAAATACGATACGGCGCATGGCATCTTCGCTGCGAACGTTGAGCACAACGACAAAGCCATTTACGTTAATCAGGATGAAATTTTAACCTTAAGCGAGCGTAACCCGGCTAACCTGCCGTGGCAGCAATTAAATATTGATGTGGTACTGGAGTGTACCGGCCTGTTTACCGATCGTAAATCGGCCGGCGCTCACCTTGCAGCCGGTGCGAAAAAAGTCATTATCAGTGCCCCCGCTAAAGATGTCGATGCCACTGTAGTGTACGGCGTAAACCACCATATTTTAACGCCGCAAATGAATATTATTTCTAATGCTTCGTGCACCACTAACTGTCTGGCGCCTATTGCCAAGCCATTAAACGACATCCTGGGTATTGAATCAGGTCTGATGACCACTATTCACGCTTACACTAACGATCAGCGCTTAAGTGATGTGTACCACACTGACGTGCGCCGCGCCCGGGCTGCTGCAATGTCGATGATCCCAACCAAAACCGGAGCCGCCGCCGCTGTAGGTTTAGTAGTGCCAGAGCTGGTGGGTAAATTTGACGGCCTGGCTGTTCGGGTGCCTACCTTAAACGTGTCACTGGTCGATTTAACCTTTATTGCCGGTCGCAATACCTCTATTGATGAAGTAAACGAAATAGTGCGTAAAGCTTGTGCCGGCGGTGCTATGGCCGAAGTGTTGGCAGTAAATGACTTACCGCTGGTGTCAGTCGATTTTAACCACAACCCGAAATCGTCAATTTTTGACGCCACCGAAACCCGGGTGAATGGCCGTTTAGTGAAAGTAATGAGCTGGTACGACAACGAGTGGGGCTTTAGCAACCGCATGCTGGATAACACCGTGGAGTTTATGAAGCACGCGTAAACCATTGCGTCAGCACACAGCCAGCTTTATGCTGGCTTTTTTATTAACCAATACTTGTTAACTAACATCGGCAGTAACGCTGCAGAGCAGGAAATTCTTTCTTCACCGCCTTCAACAGCACATCCCTGTGCTGTCTCAGCCTGCGCGGCATCCATGCCGCTGTTACGAAAGAACACCTGCTCCACAGCTGATATAGTTAGCATCAACAACTGTCTGGAGCGCTTAGGATTGACTGAAGCAATAACATTAGTCACCGGTTTTGCCCATTTAACCGATTTACCCTGCATCAGCCTGCGGCACGGCAACGCAACGGCGGTCATTTCATTATATGGCGCCCAGCTATTGTCATATCAGCCCAGCCCTGAGCATGAAGTGCTGTGGCTATCGCCAAAGGCCAGCTGGCATAACGGCAATGCCATTCGCGGCGGCGTGCCTATTTGCTGGCCATGGTTTGGGCCGGTAACCGCAGCCTTCAACCCCGATAATATCGCCCTGCCCAACCATGGTTTAGTGCGTAACCGTTTATGGCAACTGGTGTCGCAGCAGATCAGCAGCAATGGTGTCAGTGTCAATTTACAGCTGGAGCTTAACGACTTACCGCATCATAGCGGCACGGTACGGCTAATGCTGAGCGTTACGCTGAACGACAGCCTAAGCCTATCGCTTAGTTGCAACAGCCAAATAGCACAGCAAGCGGCACTGCACAGCTATTTCAAAGTGGGTACTGTTGATTCCGCTGTAGTGCGGCCACTGCCCGGCGTTTATCAGGACAAGGTCAGCAATAGCCTTGTTAATGACGCTGAAACGGCGCTAAAAATTAACGCTGAGGTCGATCGTATTTACCCGCAAAGCGCCAATCAGCTGCGGTTAGACAGTGCACTGGGCGCACTTAGCATTAACCAGGCGGGTCATGATGCCACCGTGGTGTGGAACCCCTGGCAAGCTAAAAGTAGCAAAATGTCTGATATGCCAGCTGAGGGTTACCGGCAGTTTGTCTGTGTTGAAACCGCCAGGCTAACCACTGACGCCAGCGCCTTGTCTGTTTGCCAACAGCTAAAACTGATTTAGCGTTAGTTTCAGCCTTCCGTGCCTTTTAAAAACTGCTTCAAATCCTGCTGCGGGTAACCCAGTTGCCCCAGCAGTTGGGGCAGTTCGTCGATTGGCATGAACACATTTTCAAAATGTTCAACAATGCCTGATAAATCAACGCCCTGCTCTTTCATGCGCTGGGCGGTGGCCAGGTGAATATTACGGACAAATTCGCTGGTCATGGCGCTTACTCCGGTTTAATTTTGCCGCCTGATACTGGCCATTTTTTAAGCAGATCTCAAGCAAAAATTTACCCTTTTAGCGCCAACTGGAGTGAAACTGCTGTTTTACGGTGTGTTTTTTTCCATCGCGATAAAGGAGCTCGATCTCAAGCTGCCATAACATTTTGGGGTCCGCGCAGGCCCCCAGTAAAAAATCGGCTGCAAAGCCCTCAGCTATTTTATTGAACCGAAGTGGGATCCGGCCCATATACATCGATACACCGGTGATACTGCCTGATACCGCACTGATATCATCAGCAACTACTGTTAGTTTAAGTGGCGTTTCGACCGGTGCGTCTGCCGGGCTTAGTTGCACTGTTATTGGTCCATCTTGGTACACAATGGTGCTATTGGTTGACACCGCGCGATCAGGAGAACAGGCACTCAGGGTTAACAGCAGCAATAACAACGGGTAAAATCGCAATTGGGGTCAGCCTTTTGTGCAATAAAGTGGTTATTGTACGCGGTTTTAATGAAAAGCTTCAAACAACGGCTACACTTGGTTATTTAGTGAGCAACGACTTTGTTCTAAATCATAAAACGGGCGCTTTTACCTATCTTTTCAGGGGTAAAACCCTTAATATGCGGCCCCAAATTGGTAGACAAAACACCGTCTATTTTGGGTGCGTAAATCTGCCTATAACAAGAATGGTTGTGCAAGCAACCTGTATCAGTAACCAGCACAAACTGCAGCGGAACTCAACATGAGCCAGACCAATACGTTAAATGTTGACTACAACTATCGCGTTGTCCGCCTCTTTGCCTTAACCACCGTTTTTTGGGGGATTATCGGCATGGCGGTGGGCGTGTTAATAGCGGCCCAGTTATATTGGCCAGCGTTAAACTTTGAAACGCCGTGGCTAACTTATAGTCGCCTTCGTCCTTTACATACCAACGCGGTGATTTTCGCTTTTGGTACCAGCGCCTTGTTCGCTACCAGTTACTACATCGTACAGCGCACCTGTCAGGTACGTTTATTTGCAGAAAAACTGGCCATGTTTACCTTTTGGGGCTGGCAGGCGGTCATTGTGGCTGCGGTCATCACGCTGCCAATGGGTTTAACCAGCTCAAAAGAATACGCCGAGCTGGAATGGCCAATTGATATATTAATTACCTTAGTGTGGGTGTCTTACGCCATAGTGTTTTTTGGCACTATCGTTAAGCGTAAAACCAGCCATATCTACGTCGCCAACTGGTTCTTAGGTGGTTTTATTATCACCGTGGCAGCACTGCACATTGTGAATAGTATGGCGGTGCCGGTAAGCGCCTTTAAGTCATACTCTATTTACGCCGGTGCCGTTGATGCTATGGTGCAATGGTGGTACGGCCATAACGCAGTAGGCTTCCTGTTAACCGCCGGTTTCCTGGGTATGATGTACTACTTCGTACCAAAACAAGCTGGTCGTCCGGTCTATTCATACCGCTTATCTATCGTGCACTTCTGGGCACTGATTGCACTTTACATCTGGGCTGGCCCACACCACCTGCACTACACTGCGCTGCCTGACTGGACTCAGTCGTTAGGTATGGTGATGTCTGTGGTGCTGTTTGTGCCAAGCTGGGGCGGCATGATTAACGGTATTATGACGCTGTCAGGTGCCTGGCATAAACTGAAAACTGACCCTATCTTGCGCTTCCTGATTGTATCGCTGTCGTTCTACGGTATGTCTACCTTTGAAGGCCCGATGATGGCAATTAAATCGGTTAATGCGCTGTCGCACTACACCGACTGGACCATTGGTCACGTGCACTCTGGTGCTTTAGGTTGGGTTGCCATGATCTCTATCGGCGCTATCTACCACCTGATCCCGGTGTTATATAACCAGGGTCGCATGTACAGCATTTCGCTGATTAATACCCACTTCTGGCTACACACTATCGGCGTGGTGCTGTATATCGTAGCTATGTGGATCTCAGGTATTACCCAGGGCATGATGTGGCGCGCAGTAAACACCGACGGCACCCTAACCTATAGCTTTGTACAAAGCTTAGAAGCCTCAATGCCGTTCTATCTGATGCGCTTTATCGGTGGTGTCTTTGTGGTCGCCGGTATGTTGCTGATGGCATACAACGTGTACAAGACGGTGCGTGCTAAAGATGAATCATTACAACCTGTACCAGCAGCAGCGTAAGAGGTAAATCATGTCGAATAAAAATCATCATGACAAAATAGAGAGAAGCGTTGGTCTTCTGGGTGTTTTAACTATCGTCGCGATTAGTTTCGGTACTCTGGTACAAATTACCCCGCTGATGTTTATGGACGAAACCACGCAGCCGGTAGATGGCATGGTGCCTTACACTGCATTGCAGCTGGAAGGCCGTGATATCTACATCCGCGAAGGCTGTGTTGGCTGCCATAGCCAGATGGTGCGCCCGTTCCGGGCCGAAGTAGAGCGCTATGGCCACTACTCGGTTGCCGGTGAAAGCGTTTGGGACCACCCTTTCCTGTGGGGCTCAAAACGTACCGGCCCTGATTTGGCCCGTGTTGGTCAGCGCTACAGCGATGACTGGCATTATGCTCACCTGATGGATCCGCGCTCAGTGGTGCCACAATCGAATATGCCGGCTTACCCCTGGTTGGATAAAAACCTGTTAGACGGCAAACATACTGCGAAGAAAATGTCTGTGTTACAGGGCTATGGCGTGCCCTATACCGACGAAGATATCGCCGGTGCAGCCGCTGCAGTACAGGGTAAAACAGAAATGCAGGCCTTGATTGCTTATTTGCAGTCACTGGGCACGCACCTGAAGTAATGCTCATGGAATATTCAACAATACACAGTATTTTTACCGTGATTTTGTTCGTCGCCTTTGTTGCCTTTGTTATCTGGGCTTACAGCAAAAAACGTAAGGCAGATTTTGACCAGGCGGCAAACCTGGTCTTCGACGACGAACAAAAGGCACCACAAAAAAATAAACAGGAGTCTGGTCATGAGTAACTTTTGGAGTGCTTGGATCATAGTGTTAACGCTGCCGGTGCTTATCGGTTGTGCGCTGTTACTGAAATGGAACCTGACGAACCATGTTGGTGTTCCTGAAGACTCAACTACCGGCCATGAAGTGGACGGTATAGAAGAGATCAATAACCCCTTGCCACGCTGGTGGACCTACCTGTTCGTGCTAACGCTGGTATGGTCAGTATATTACCTGGCCGCCTACCCTGGCTTAGGTAAATGGCAGGGCTTTTTGGGCTGGACCAGCTCGAATCAGGGCATAAAGTCGCTGGAAGAGTCACGCCTGGCGGTAGAAAAGGCCAAAGCTGAAGGCCTGAATGTGCAGCTAGACCGTGAAGTGTTTAAAGCGGATGAAGTGTACGGCCCGGTATTCCAGCAGTTTGCCCAGCGCGATGTGTTAGATCTGGCTTACGATGATGAAGCAATTAAAATTGGTCAGCGTCTGTTTTTACAAAACTGTGCACTATGCCATGGCTCAGATGCGCGTGGCCAGCAGGGCTTCCCTAACCTGACGGATAACGATTGGTTATATGGTGGCTCGCCGGATAAAATCAAAGAAACCCTGTTATATGGCCGCAAAGCGGCGATGCCGGGTTGGATTGATGCACTGGGTGAGCAAGGCGTAAAAGAAATGACCGCTTATGTACTTAGCCTGTCAGGTCGTAGTGTTAACGAGCGCGAAGCCGAAGCGGGTAAAGCCAAGTTTGCCTTATGTGCCGCTTGTCACGGTGCTGACGGCAAAGGTAGCCTGGCGCACAATCTGCCGTTTGGTGCCCCTAACCTGACAGACAACGTCTGGTTATACGGTGGCTCTGCTGCGGCGGTTGAAGAAACCTTAACTAAGGGCCGTTACGGTGTGATGCCGGCATTCGAGCAAACACTGGGTAAAGACAAAGTCCATATTTTGACAGCCTACGTATACCGTTTAGCCCATCCTGAGCCGACCACAACGGCACAGTAACAGGCGTTAGTAAACGATAAAATAAGCCCCTTTCTTTGGGGCTTATTGCTATATAATACCGGCCCGGTGTGCCGCGCTAGTTGAGGTGTTAATGCAGCAAGATACAAAACCCTGGTACAAACAGTTATGGCCTTGGATCTTAATCGCCATACCCGTCATCACAGCGCTAAAGGCTGTGCATACCATAGTGGTTATGCAGCAGCACTCACCTGATTTAGTGGTGGACGATTATTATAAAGCCGGCCGCGCTATTAATATGCAGCTGGCGAAATACCGCGAGGCCGCGCTGCGTAACCTCGATGCTCATGTATTAGTAGCAGGTAACCGTGCCGTAGTGCGTTTTGCGGAAAATACCGTACTGGACGGTGCTGTACATCTGGATTTTTATCACCCGACACTGGCCGAGCGCGATTTTGCCCTGGATGCCCAGCGCAGTGGAGAGTTATTGTATGTCGCCGACTTGCCGATTACCCCTACCGGCAAATGGCAGTTGGTGGTGTCTGATGCCTCTAAAGACTGGAAACTACGCGCCACACTGGAACTGCCCGCCACGGCTGAAATTAAACTGGGTTACCATTAAGGCCAAATGTGAGCGACACGCGCTGTTTTCACTGTCATGAACCCGTGCCAGCGGGTTTTAATTTCAGCCTGATGTTTGACGGCCAGCAGCGCGCTTTTTGTTGTGCCGGTTGTCAAGCAGTAGCCGACACCATCATTTCCAGTAACCTGGACGATTATTATCGGTTTCGTACAGAGCCGGCCAGCAAAGCTAAGGCCCTGCCTGAACAGTTAAAAGCGGAACTGAGCCAATTTGATGCCGCCGATGTGCTATCAGATGTCAGCCGTAAGCTCGGGGATCTAACCGAAATCGAACTCTCGATCAGTGGTATCAGCTGCGCGGCATGCGCCTGGCTTATCGAAAAACAATTGCGGCAGTTACCCAGCGTACACAAGGTTAATGTCAATTCAACCACACAGCGTTGTCATTTAAGTTGGGACGCGCGACAAGAACCACTTAGCGGTATTTTACAAAAGCTAGCCGACATTGGTTATCAGGCCAGCCCTTTTGTTGCCGACCAGGAAGAGCAGCACTATAAAGCAGAACTAAGCCGTTTTTTAAAGCGGCTGGCTGTTTCTGGCATTATGACCATGCAGGTGATGATGCTGGCGGTCGCGTTGTATTTTGGTGATTACACTGGCATAGAGGCATCGCATCAGGGTTACTTGCGCTGGATCAGCATGCTGCTGACACTGCCGGTGGTGCTGTATGCGGCCCTGCCCTTTGTAAAAAGTGCCTGGCGTGGCATTAAAGCCCGACAAATGAACATGGATGTGCCGGTCAGCCTGGCTATTTACTACACCTTTTTTGCCTCCGCCTATGCCACGGCTTTTAATACCGGTGAAGTCTATTTTGAATCGGTCTGCATGTTTACCTTCTTATTGCAGCTGGGTAAGTTTTTTGAGTACCGCGCCCGTGCCAGAGCGCGTGATGCCACCAGCAATCTGCTTAAAATTATGCCAGTAAGTGCCACCTTGCTAAAAGGCCAGCAGCATGAAACAGTGTCTGCCAAGCGCTTGCGGCCGGGCGATATGATTCTGGTAAAACCCGGTGAAACCCTGGCAGCGGATGGTGAAGTTTTATTGGGCAGCAGCTCGACAGACGAGTCGATGTTAACCGGCGAATACCGACCCATTGCCAAAACTGTTGGCGATAACGTGCTGGCTGGCACAGTAAACCATGATGGTCTGTTGCAAGTTAAAGTAACCAACGCCCTTGATAATTCCATGCTTGGCCAGATTATTCAGCTGCAGCAACGTACGCTGAGCCAAAAACCCGCCGTGCTGGAGAAAACCGATAAACTGGCGCGCTATTTTGTCGAACGCCTGCTGCTCATCGCTGCTGCGACCTTTCTGCTATGGTATTTCTGGCTCGATGCCGACCGCGCCTTTTGGGTAACGTTATCTGTGCTGGTGGCCACCTGCCCTTGTGCCCTTAGCCTGGCCGCCCCCACGGCTGTTACCTGTGCCCTGGCCAGTTTGAACCGCCGCGGCGTGTTAATTAAAAACTCTGCCGCGCTGGATCTGTTGCCTGAACTTAGTATTGTCGTATTTGATAAAACCGGCACTCTAACCGAGGGGCGTTTCTCTGTCAGCAATTGCCGGTTATTGACCGATACCCTGAGCGAAGCAAAGGCACTGAACCTGATCGCTAATCTTGAAGCCTATTCCGAGCACCCGATAAGCCGCGCATTTAGCGGTTACCTTGCGCAGAAACTGCCGCTTGAGGAAGTTAGTATTACCGTCGGTGGCGGCATCAGTGCGCGCTATCAGGATAAACAGGTTAAAGTCGGCAGTGCTGCTTTTTGTGGCTTGTTGCAAAGCGACGCTATGGTGTATCTGACCATCGACGAGCAGCCTATTGCGGCAGTAAGCCTGCAAGACGCGCTACGCCCGGAAGTACCGGAGCTACTGACAAAGCTGCGCCGGCAGGGTTATCAGTTAATGATGTTAACCGGTGACAGTTCAAGCCAGGCCGATGCGCTGCAACAGCAACTTCAGTTCGATCAGATGATAAAAGGCTGCAGCCCTGAGCAAAAAGTGGCTGAAATAACTCGCCTAGTTGAAGGCGGCCATAAAGTGATGATGTTGGGCGATGGTATCAACGACAGCCCGGCGTTTCATGCGGCGCATGTCTCAGTAACATTAGATAGCGGCAGTGATTTATCGAAAAATCAGGCTGATGTGGTATTACTGCAACCTAATATCACGCTGCTACACGACTTATTACAAGGCAGCCTAACGGCTAAACAAGTCATTAAACAAAATTTACGCTGGTCGGTTGGCTATAATCTGCTGATTATCCCGCTGGCGGTAGCAGGTTTCGTCTCACCTTATATTGCGGTGCTAGGCATGTCGTTCAGCTCCTTACTGGTCGTATCTAACTCACTAAGGTTACTGAAAAAATGAGTATAATTTATGTGCTGATCCCCATCGCCATTTTGTTTGTACTGATTGGCCTTGCCATCTTCTTTTGGGCGGTGCGTTCACGGCAGTTCGACGATTTGGACAAAGAGGGGTTCAGTATTTTGTTTGATGAGCAAAATACCCCCAAGCGCAATAGCGATAGCGATAAACCTCCCTTATGACAAACCTGACAGCCGATCTGTTGTCGGCACTGCTTATTGGCCTGATTGGCAGCAGCCATTGCTTAGTGATGTGTGGTGGTATTGCCAGTGCGCTGCAACTGACCATGCCGGCAGCTTCAGCAAAACGTAAATTGGCTTTGCAGCTGTTGTTAAGCCTGGGCCGGTTAACTACCTATAGCCTGTTCGGTGCCCTGGTAGGTTATTTTGGTGTCAGCGCTATGCAATTAAGCGGCGCATCACTGCTGTGGCTACGCCTACTGGCCGGTTTACTGCTGTTGATGATGGCACTTTACATCAGCCGGATCTGGTTTGGTTTACTGTTACTGGAGCGGCTCGGCCAAACGGTGTGGCGCCGCGTTCAACCCATTGCTAAGCAGTTATTACCGCTTAACTCTGCCGCCAAAGCTTATGCTTATGGTATTTGCTGGGGCGCCCTGCCCTGTGGCCTGGTGTACAGCACACTGGGCTGGAGCCTGGCCAGCGGCAGTAGCCTGCATGGTGGCTTATTAATGCTGGCGTTTGGCCTTGGTACCTTACCGGCAATACTGCTAACTGGCAGCGCCGCCAACGCACTGGTTACGCTTAAAAACACTCTCTGGTTTCGTTATATCGCCGCCTTATTACTTGGCGGTTATGCTTGCTACACGATTTGGCTTGCTATCCGCCGACTGGTTTTTTAAGCTAGACACCTGTTGGTATTTTAGAGAAAGGTAAAGGACGCCATTATGCAACGCTCTGCAATAAACTGTCAGGATTGTGGTTTTAGTCAGTTGTGCCTGCCATTTTCGTTAAACGATGCCGAAATGCACAAACTGGATGATATTATTCAGCGCAAAAAGCCAATGCATAAAGGTGATATGTTGTTTGAATCAGGCGTAGCGCAAAAGTCGCTATATGCCATTCGTACCGGCTCGTTTAAAACCTTTACCCTTACCGATCAGGGCGAACAGCAAATTACTGGCTTTCATCTGCCGGGCGACATTGTTGGTTTTGATGGCTTAAGTAATCAGCAACACCCCAGCTACGCCGAAGCGCTGGAAACCGCTATGGTGTGCGAAATTCCGCTGCCCAACCTCGAAGGCTTGCTGGACCAGCTGCCCCGCCTGCGCCAGCAGATGATGCGGCTAATGAGCCAGGACATTCAGGCCGATCAGCAAATGATGCTACTGTTAAACCGCAAAACCGCCGAGCAAAAACTGGCGACGTTTTTATCGCAGTTAGGACAACGCTATGCCAGCCGCGGTTTCTCCGGTAGCGCTTTTCGCCTGACGATGACACGCAGCGATATTGGTAACTATTTGGGCTTAACGGTAGAAACCATTAGCCGCTTACTGAGTAAACTGGATAAAGAGCAACTGATTGCGGTAGATGGCAAGCTTATCACCATCAAAGATCAACCGGCGCTATCACGCCTGGCTGCATTAACAGCACATTGTTAATACACCTTTGGATCCGCTCGTTTAACTGCGCCAACTTTGCGCTGGCGCAAACCCCTTTTAAGCAATCCAGGCTAAGTTGACTACACTTAGTGTTAACTGTTTTAGCCTGGAGTAAGCCATGTCAACTTATAACAATATTCTGGTGGTACTGGATCCGACCAGCGAGCAACAAAAAGCCTTAAACCGCGCCGTAGAACTGGTTCGGTTACAGGGCGGCAAGCTCACTGCATTTTTGTCGGTGTATGACTTCTCGTATGAAATGACCACAATGTTATCTGGCGATGAGCGTGAATCTATGCGTCAGGCCGTGATTAAAGACCGTGAACTGTGGATCAGTGAGTACTTAGCAGCACCACGTGCCGGTGGTATTAATATTGATATTAAAGTGGTGTGGCACAACCGTCCATTCGAGGCTGTGGTGCATGCTGTGCTGGAAGATGGCTACGACTTGGTGATCAAAGGCACCCATGATCATGATGTGCTTAAATCGATGATCTTCACCCCAACCGACTGGCATATTTTGCGTAAATGCCCTTGCCCGGTGCTGCTGGTCAAAGATCATGACTGGCCTAAGGGCGGCAATATCATTGCTGCGGTGAATGCCGGCAGCGAGCAGGAACATCATTTGTCATTAAACCAACGTGTAATCGCCAAAGCCCAGCAGATGGCCGCTATGCTAAGTGCAAAAACGCATTTGGTTAACGCCTTTCCCGGCACGCCGGTTAATATTGCCATCGAAATACCGGAATTCAACCCGCAAGAATACAATAGCACGATGAAACATCACCACACTGATGCGCTAACCAAGCTAGCCACGCAGTTTGATATTGCTCCCGAGCACTCCCACGTGCAGGAAGGTATGCCGGAAGATGTGATCCCCGCCATTGCCAAAACACTGGATGCTGAAATGGTGATCATTGGCACTATCGGACGTACCGGTTTATCGGCGGCCATTATTGGCAACACCGCTGAGCATGTTATCGACCGGCTGGACTGTGATGTACTCGCGGTAAAACCGGCTAATTTTGTTTGCCCGCTGGCAAAAGAGTAAGTTTTCACGCTTTTAGCCGCCGTCAGCTTTGGTATTGGCGCACACTTGGCTATAATGTGCGCCTTTTTCAACTGGGTACTGTGGTTATGACTCACGCTGCGCAAGCTAAAGCTCAATACAATCTGAATAAACTGCATAAACGTCTGCGCCGCGGTGTCGGTCAGGCTATTGCCGACTTTAATATGATTGAAGATGGCGACAAGGTAATGGTGTGCCTGTCTGGCGGTAAAGACTCTTACACCCTGCTGGATATTTTGCTGAACCTGCAACAATCTGCGCCGGTAAACTTTTCTATCGTGGCGGTTAATTTAGACCAAAAGCAACCTGGTTTTCCGGCAGAGGTATTACCGACTTACTTAAGCAGTATCGGCGTTGATTTTAAAATCGTCACCGAAGATACCTACTCTATCGTGAAAGAGAAAATCCCCGAGGGCAAAACCACCTGTTCACTGTGCTCCAGGCTGCGCCGCGGCATTTTATACCGCACAGCCAAAGAGTTAGGCGCTACCAAGATTGCACTGGGCCACCATCGTGACGATATGCTGGAAACACTGTTTTTAAACATGTTTTATGGCGGCAAGATGAAGTCGATGCCTCCTAAGTTGGTAAGCGACAACGGCGAACATATCGTGATCCGCCCTTTGGCCTATTGCAAAGAAAAAGATATCGAAAAATACTCGGTAGCACGTCAGTTCCCAATCATCCCCTGCAACCTGTGTGGCTCGCAGGACGGTCTGCAACGTCAGGTGGTTAAAGACATGCTGCAGGATTGGGATAAGCGCTTTCCGGGGCGCATTGAAACCATGTTTCAGGCCATGCAAAACATCGTGCCGTCACACATGATAGACAAAACCCTGTTTGACTTTGCCGGCCTAAGCAAAGACACGCCACTGTCAATGCGTGACACCGCCTTTGATAAAGAAGCCGTGCCGGCAACACCGGTTGGCCTGAATATCGATGACGACAGCGCAGACGATAACGACAACCGCAGTACGGTGCAAATTGTCGCGCTAAGCTAGTTTAACCAGGCCGCTATTGGGCGGCACTGATAAAGGGTAACAAATACGAAGGTCGTTGGTTAAATGGCCATTGGCTCTCGGCAGGTAACTTCTCATCAAGTACTATGGTGCAGCGTCTGGCGCTGCACTGTGTAACCGCTTGCTGTGCCGGCGTTAACTCAGGCATAACAACGTCTTCAGCAAACTCTACAATGACGCCACTGACCGGCGGTAACCAGTATTTACCCAAACCGGCCATATCATCCAACAACACATCAAACTGGCTGCGGTAATGTGTCAGTTGGCTTAAACTTAACTGCGCCGGCAAGCGCATACGTGATCGCAGCCTAAACTGCACCTGACAAGGCTCGACATTATCAGCTTGCAATACCTGAAGTACGGCATTGCTGTTTTTTAACGCCTCATCATACGGCAGGCTAATTTCGCCATTTGCCGCGGTATCCAACGCCATATCATGTCGATCACTAACCAGCTTAATAGCATAAAACTGACAGGCATTGCCGGTTAGCTCACCGGTAAGGGCAAAGGCGAGCGTGATATCACTGTACTCAGGCTGCTGCAGTTTTTTCATCCGGCCATAAAAGCCGTTGTAATTAAGCAGTAAATCAGCCGACACCGGCGCCGCGAATAGCAGCGTCAGTGGTAACAAAAATCGCATATTATTCTTCCAATAATTTACGGTTAAACCGGATCATACTGCTGATCTCGGCAATGTATTCATCACCACGCTCAGAGTAAGAGCCAAGCCCTGCCGCCAGAGCTTCGCCGCGCACTGGCTTGCCCTCGTCACGCAAACGGGCGCGTATAGCACGCAAGCCCTCATAGGTATGGAAGGTGTTAAGGTTATAGAAATAACTTTTAATGCTGGCACCCGGATTATCAAACTTTGCTACTTCGTGGCTTTGCCCCTCAAGGCGTGAATTGGGAATAAGCCCACAGCCCTCGCGAAAGCACCACTGACCGAAGAAATTATAGCCCTCAACAGCAAAACGGCTGGTGCCCCAGGCAGACTCGTTTGCTGCCTGCATTAACACCAAGGTATCCGGAATAATGTCAACCCGCTTTAGTAACTCTTCCAGCATGGTTTCGTCGGTTTCAGCCACTTCCATCCGAAACTCGTCGTACAAGCTGTACAAAAAAGCATACTCCTCTAAGGTGATACGCAAACGCTTTTGCTTTTTTTCCTGGATATCCAAAAGTTGTGCGCGCAACGAGCGCAGCCGCGCATTCTCGCGCTTAACATAAGGGCGCAGGTAGTTAAAAAATGCCCGTTTTTTTTCGGTAACATTGGTGTATTGGTTAAAGTCAGGCAGTTGGGTAAACGCAGGCGCAGTTTGGGTATACGCCAGGCGCTGCAACACTTTCTTTTTATCAGCATCGTTTAGCGCCGTAATACGGCTTGGCTTTTGCCACTCTTCAAGCGAGTCGACTTGTTTTACCGGCTCAAGCTCGGTAAAAGGGCTTAACGCAGCGACCACCACCAGCAGCCAGAACAGTAAAATAATGATTTTTTTCAACAACATCTATCACCTGTTGGTTACTCTTCCAGCACAGTACCTTTACCGTTGCAGTAACCTGTTTGTTACAACAAGACCGCGCTATTTTACCTGCACAGGTGCATTTATACGACCAAAAACTGCGCTGGCTTAGTTTTTTTACGCAAAAGCTGGCCTTTACCATTGCAAAGCAACTTGAGTTATGTGAAAACAGTGCCTCACAGCAATTTAGCTGTCTGGACGGATAAAACACAGGCATTAAGGTCGTTGTTATGAAACCCATTGAGCGCTCAACTAAATTAGACGGTGTCTGTTATGACATCCGCGGCCCTGTGGCACAGGAAGCCAAACGCATGGAAGAAGAAGGCCATCGCATTCTGAAATTAAATATCGGTAATCCCGCGCCTTTTGGTTTTGAAGCACCGGATGAAATTTTAAAGCACGTTATTCATAATCTGCCAACTGCACAGGGTTATTCAGACTCGCAAGGGATTTACTCTGCCAGAGTAGCCGTAGCGCAGTATTACCAACAGCGTGGCATTTTAGGCGCCGATGCCGATGATGTGTACATTGGCAATGGTGTATCTGAGCTGATCTTAATGTCGCTGCAGGCGCTGTTAAATAATGGCGATGAAGTACTGGTGCCCTCACCTGATTATCCGCTTTGGACCGCAGCCGTTAACCTGGCCGGCGGCAAACCGCTGCATTACCGCTGCGACGAGCAGCAGGACTGGTACCCGGATTTAGACGATATCAAACAGAAAATCAGTAAAAAAACCAAAGCCATAGTACTGATTAACCCGAACAACCCCACTGGTGCGGTGTATGACAAAGCGTTCTTGTTGGAATTGCTGAAAATCGCCCGTGAGCACCGTTTGGTGGTGCTCAGCGATGAGATTTACGACAAAGTGCTGTATGACGGCACTGAGCATGTCAGCACGGCGTCACTGGCGGATGATTTAATTATGCTGACCTTTGGCGGTTTATCAAAAAACTACCGTATCGCGGGCTTTCGCGTGGGTTGGCTGTTTATCTCCGGCGCCAAACATTTAGCGCGAAATTACATTGAAGGTCTGAATATCCTTGCCTCAATGCGGCTTTGTGCCAACGTGCCCTGCCAGCATGCAGTGCAAACAGCACTGGGGGGTTATCAGAGCATTAACGAGTTAGTGGTGCCTGGCGGGCGTTTATATGAGCAGATGGATTTGGCGCATAAACTGGTAACACAAATCGATGGTTTAAGCTGTATGCGCCCTAAAGGCGCTATGTACTTGTTTCCTAAGATTGACCGCAAGAAATTTCGTATCAAAGACGATGAGTTGTTTGTGCTGGATTTTCTGCGTCAGCACAAGGTGTTGCTGGTACATGGCCGCGCTTTTAACTGGCCAGAGCCGGATCACTTTCGCATCGTATTCTTACCACATAAAGAGCAACTGGAAGCAGCGCTGGGTAAACTGGCGCAGTTTTTACCCGGTTATAGCCAGTAAACCTTTGCCAGATCATTGAACAATACGAAAAGGCAGCATCGCTGCCTTTTTAATTTAATTTGTCGTCCAACCAGAACTTAGTGCCTTTAATAGTCGCCTGCAGTGCCAAACCCGTTTCAGTAAACTGATAGATCGTCACGTCATCAACGCTGGCCTCTGCACCCACAGCGCCACCTTTATCACCCGCTTTGGCGGCAGCATCAGCCTGGGCACCAAACGCCCAGCCTTGATCAACAAAACGCTTCATGGCGTCAGTAGTATGAAACACCAACACCAGACGAAAATCTTTTACCCCAGCCCCCAAACCAAGGCCAACCTCACCCATTTTCATATAAGTGTCTTTTCCGCTGCGGTTATCACGCACCACACCGTAACCGCCGCCAAAGCTGGCCAGGATCAGGTTTACATTGGCATTGCTAAACACCGCATAACCTGGCGCCTTTTGTACTTCAGCCCGTGCGCTGGCTTTTTGCTGATACAACTCAGCCAATACCTCGTTGCGCATTTGCTTTATCGCATTACGTTGTTCATCAACGCTGGCGTTAAAACCACCGGCACAACCTGATATCAACAGCACCATCGCCAACAGCAAATAACTCAATTTGGGTAAATGTTTTAACATAACACGCTCCTGTTAGTAGCAACGCCCGGGCATTGCCATCATCAAAGTACCATTGCAGTGTAGCCGCGCTAACTGAAACACTACTTAACTGCATGTTGACTATCGCGGCAGGCTTCACCGTCTATTTCAAACTCCACTGTGGTATGGCTTAGCTTATAAGGCGCCAGCACGGCAGCGACTTGCTGCTTGTACTGAAGCTGCCCTGCAAGATCTGCCGGCGTAACCACCTCTAAATGCAGGGTAAGCACATGCTGCTCGCCATCAAGCGACCACAGATGCAAATGATGCACGGTTTTGACAAATTCCAGTTGCTTGAGAGCCGTTTCAATCTGCAGCTGTAATGCCGGGCTGGGCGATACCTGTAAAAATAACGCCAGCGTTTGGCGCAGGCTTTTAATTACGTTAACTAAAATAAACAGAGTAAAACCGATACAAAGCAGTGGATCTAACCAGGCCCAGCCGGTGAAATACATCAACACAGCGCCGATTAGCACCGCGACCCAGCCCAGTACGTCTTCCAGCAAATGCCAGCTGAGCACTTTCTCGTTCTGCGTGTTACCGCGGCGTAAGCGCAGCAATGCAGCACCATTTACTGCTATACCCAACAGTGCCAGCACAAACATGCCAACGGTATGGGGTAACTGCGGCTGCCCTAAACGCGGTATCGCTTCAGCTAACACCCACACCGAGCCAGCTACCAGGATAAGGCCAGTTATTAAAGCGCTAAGTAAGGACCAGCGCCGATAGCCATAGCTGTAACGCGCATCAGGTGCTTTGCCTGCAATTTTACTGGCAAGCCAGGCAAACCCAATCGCCAGGCTGTCGCCTAAATCATGAATAGCATCGGCAATAATCGCAACGCTATTAGTTAACAGGCCGCCGACAATTTCAACCAGGGCAAAACTAAAATTAAGCCAGAACGCCAGCGCAATATTACTGCTTTCACTGTGATGGTGCTGATGGCCACAGTGATAACCATGCGAATGAGAGTGATGACCATGCGAGTGAGTATGATGCGTGCTATGTTGCTCTGGATGTTGTTCAGAGCCTCGATGTTGCGTTGTCATTTCTGCACTACCCACCAGATCAAATCCTGTTAGCAGCTTAAAAGTAAATTCAATAAGATACAACGTCAGGCTGCCCGTAATATTGACCCTTGTATCTGCACCTAGAACACAGTAGTCTTGCTGCATTCTTCAGACGTCCATACTGCTAACAATACATGACTACTGCGTTTTCTTTTGGTGAAGCCTTTGCAAATTTTACAGCACAGTTATCCTCTGTGGTGTTTTATGCCTTTGATATTAATGGCGTGGCTATTCCCTTAGTGCTTATCTGGTTAATTAGTGGCGCCCTGGTGTTTACCGCCTATCTGGGCTTTATCAATGTGCGCGGCTTTGGTCATTCCCTCAGTTTGCTGCGTAACAATAAACGCACCGGCGCCAAAGGCGAAATTACCCCGTTTCAGGCGTTGAGCACAGCGCTTTCAGGCACTGTCGGTACCGGCAATATTGCCGGCGTGGCAGTGGCGATAAGTTTAGGTGGCCCGGGTGCCACCTTTTGGATGATCGTGGCTGGCCTCCTAGGTATGTCGACCAAATTTGTCGAATGTACACTGGCGGTAAAGTACCGGCAGATTAATGCCGATGGCAGTGTGTCGGGCGGCCCAATGTATTACATCAAAGCGGCACTGGAAAAAGTGAATCTGCCACTTTTGGGCACTGTGCTGGCCATGGCATTTTCAGTATTTGTTATTTTTGGCTCAGCCGGTTTTGTTCATGTAAATCAGGGCTTTGTGCAGGTAAAAACGGTGACAGGTTTTGATAACGCCTGGTTATTTGGTGCCTGCTATGCACTGTTGGTGGGTGCAGTGATTATCGGCGGCCTAAAAAGTATCGCCAGGGTCACCAGCAAACTTGTGCCGCTGATGTGTGGTATTTACCTTGTGGCATCTTTGATGGTGATGTTAAACCATTACAGCGCTATTCCTGCCGCGCTGTGGCTTATTATGCAAAGCGCTTTTACGCCAGAGGCCAGCTATGGCGGGTTTATCGGGGTGCTGATCCAAGGTTTTCGCCGTGCGGCCTATTCTAATGAAGCCGGTATCGGCTCCTCCCCTATAGCCCACGCCGCAGCTCAGGTAAAAGATCCGGTCAGTCAGGGCTTCGTTGGTTTATTGGAGCCCTTTATCGACACTGTAGTGATATGTACCATTACCGCCTTAGTAATTATTTTAACCGGTGCTTACCAAACGCCGGGGCTGGATGGTGTACAAATTACCTCTGGCGCCTTTGCCTCGGTATTTAGCTGGTTTCCCTGGGTGTTAATGGTGGCGCTGCTGCTGTTTGGTTTTTCCACCGTAATTAGCTGGTCTTACTATGGCCTTACCGGCTGGCGCTATTTAGTTGGTCATAACCCCAGGCTTACCCAACTATACAAGGTGTTATTTTGTTTTATTGTGTCTATTGGTGCTGTGCCCAACGTGATGGCAGTGTTTGATTTTATCGACTCAATGATTTTCTTAATGGCGGCTCCTAATATATTGGCGCTTTATCTGCTATTGCCTGAGGTAAAAGCCGACTTAAGCGCCTATTGGCAAAAATTACAGCAGGCGCGTTAAGCTGCCTGCTCTATCGCCGCTATTTTCGCTTTAGCCGTTTTGTCAACAGCCGCTTTGTCTTTTGCCGCCGGCTTTTTAGCGCCCAGTGCAACTAATAACTCATCTTTGTGCTGTGCTAAATAAAGCGCCAGTGCTTCGATCTGGTTATCATCGGTTAGCAATTTACTTTCGGCTAGCACTGTGGTCAGCTCATCGGCCGTGTCGAGCATTTTGTCATAAGCATCGGCTTCGGCCTTAGAAGTAAAAGTCATTTTTTCCGCTCCGTTACGTTCTACCACATATTTGATGATCACAGCCATGGTGTTTCCCCCTGAATTAAATTACTGTCATTTTATACAGTATAAATGTATTGCTGTCTAATGCTTTTATTGCCACCTTTGTCTACTCGAAGTTTTGCCGCTATTGGCGTACTATAGCCTGAATATATAAACGGCCGCCGCGCCGCTAGTAGTTTGATTAACAAGGAATATCATGGCTGATTCTGTATGGTCTGAACGCCGCTCCGGTGCAGAAAGTATGCGTCCGGGCGATCAGCGTACCCCCTGGCAACGCGATCGGGCGCGTATTCTACACTCTGCGGCCTTTCGCCGGCTGCAGGCCAAGACGCAGATTTTAGGCATTGGCCAGAATGATTTTTATCGCACCCGGCTTACCCACTCGTTAGAAGCGGCGCAAATTGGCACCGGTTTAGTCAGTCAACTGCGCAGTAAAACCCCTGCCGGGCTTAACGGTATCTTACCGGCTGATGCGTTAATGGAAGCCCTTTGCCTGGCCCATGACATTGGCCACCCGCCTTTTGGCCATGGCGGCGAAACGGCGCTTAACTACAAAATGCTGAACCATGGCGGTTTTGAAGGTAACGGCCAGACACTGCGAATTGTCGCCAAACTTGAGCCCTACACCCAGCAGCATGGCATGGACTTGTCACGACGCACCTTACTGGGCTTATTAAAATATCCGGTATTGCAGCCGAACTTAAGCCTGGCGCCTTTACCTTTGCAAAACCCGCTTAATCTAACGCCCTGGAAGCCGGCAAAAGCCATTTTTGCTGCGGATAGCGATATTCTCGATTGGATCCTCGCACCGCTGTCTGCTCACGATCGCAGCTTGTTTCAGCAGGTCGATAGGCTTGAGCAATCGCCGTTTATTAAATCACGCTATAAATCGTTAGATGCCTCTATTATGGAGCTGGCAGATGATATTGCTTACGGCGTACATGATCTAGAAGATGCCATAGTGCTGGGTAACATCAGCGAAAGCCAGTGGCTGGCCAATAGCGATTGGGATAACCTGCCCACCGCCCTGGCGCAGCAAATGCAGCAGATAGGCGCTGCGTTGTTTAGCCACCAGCATCATTTACGAAAAGACGCTATCGGCTCTTTGGTGAACCTGCTGATAAGCTCGGTGTCACTTACTGAAATATTGCCCGGCGCAACAGAGCCGCTGATCCGTTACAATGCGGTGCTGGCTGAAACGCCGCAGGCCATTTTGCACTGCCTAAAGCAGCTGGTGTACCGCTGCGTTATTTCCAGACCTGATATTCAACAGTCGCGTTTTCGTTGTCAAAACATGCTGATGGCGCTGTTTGACGCTTTTTGCTCAGATCCGTCGCGCTTATTACCGGCCAACACCCAACTGCGCTGGCAACAGGCGGCCGATGCGCTGAAAACCCGGGTGATTTGCGATTACATCTCCGGCATGACTGACGATTACGCAGAGCTGATGTACCGCCGGCTCTATGCCAGTGCCGTCTGAAAATGCAAGGAAAGCTGTTGTGACCTCTTCTGTACTTCGGGTACTGGCCGGCCCTACGGCGCTTGCGCATATTCAGCAGCATGGTTTACGCCAGGCCGACATTAACGTGATGGTAGGTGCTAGTGGCGGGCCTAAATGGTTTAGTTTGTTTGGGCTGGATCAGTATTTGTTTGGTGAGTTTTTCGCTGGCCGCACTAAACCTTTGCATATTTTAGGCAGCTCTGCCGGTGCCTGGCGCTTTGCGTGCTTTGCCCAGGCCAACCCGGTGGCAGCTTCACAGCGCTTTTGCCACGCCTACAGCCATATTTGCTACCCAAAAGGCGCCGATACCAACCTTATCAGCGACATTTCAGCCGGCATTATTGACGAGGTTTTTCCAACGGAAGCGGCGCTGGATCAGGTATTAGCCAATCCGGTGATTAAGCTTAATCTGGTGGTGGCCAAAGCCCGGCGTATTGCTGCGGGCCGGCACAGACTTGCCCAGGCCAGCGCACTGACGCTGGCCGCCGGTGCTAATATGCTGCATCGCAAACACCTTAACCATTTTTTTCAGCGGGTACTGTTTCATGTCCCTGCTAGCCAGGCCCCCTTTCATCATGCCGGTATTTTGCCCACCCAACATGTTGAACTGAATAAAGCCAACCTGCGCCAGGCGGTAGTGGCCAGTGGCGCTATTCCACTGGTGCTGAACCCGGTAGAGGACATTGCCGGTGCCGGTACTGGCCGGTATTACGATGGCGGTATTACGGATTATCATTTTGACCTGCCCTTTAGTGACGATGGCTTGGTGCTGTATCCGCATTTCTACCCCAGGTTAACGCCGGGCTGGTTTGACAAAGCCCTGCCGTGGCGGCGGGCAACGCCAGCACATTTACATAATGTGGTGCTGTTGTGCCCCAGCGAGCAGTGGGTAAAGTCGCTGCCGTTTGGCAAAATACCCGACCGTAACGATTTTAAACTGCCGGATAACGTACGTATTGCCTATTGGCAAGAAGTCATTGCCCGCTCAGAGCAGTTAGCCGAAGCGTTAAAACAGGGTAACTTTGTCGCTGAACCGCTGTAATCTGAAGAGAGAAAGGCCCAAAGCGCAGTGCCCGGGCCTTTTTACCGGCGTTACGGCACTAACGGCGAGACATTAAAATGGCTGGGAATAATATCCAGCTTAACATTGTATGCACTGCCGTTATCTTTTAAGCCATCCAGATATTGCCAGTAACCCTGAGTTTGCTCATCCTGGGTAAAACGCAGCGTAAAACCCGGGCCATCGCCTTGCATCAGGTAACTTACAACTTCTGTTGTGCCTTTATTGTCTACCAAATCAAAGGTCAGCATATCTTTTAACCGGGTATTACGGCTAAATACGCCCGATACCACAGGCGAGCTGATATTCAGGTATTCGCTGCCTACAGTGGCCTGTTTAAGAGGATTAGGTATAAAGCGCTGCTCATTAACATGGTATTGATCATCGCCCTGTAAAATACTGATCCGCACATTTTCAATGTGGTAGCCATTAGGGTTATCGATGCGTTTGGCGTCACTGACATCAATCAGCGTCACTGCACCATTACCAATCGCCTGTACCAGGCCAGTTTTCGCTTCATACACTAAGGCGGCATCTTCATCGATACCAAAGCCACGTGGATACTGCTGCTTATTAAGCTCAGCAGCTACCACTAAGCGGCCAAAGCGGGCTTTGCGGTCAAAATGCTGATCGATAATGCCGTGGCGGAAAAACCCCAGGCCCTGACTGAGCAGTAACGGGCCATTTTCCTGATCCTGCATACCGTTATAACTGTCGGTCAGCCCCTGCGTGAGTGCGCCCCAGGAGTCACCGGCCGCGATCATCACCTGGCTCATCATGGCTGCACCGGCACTGGTACCGCCGATTACGCCACCGCGCTGATATAGCTTATACACGGCATCTAACAACGGCGTTATGTTGTTGTCTTTACGTAAAGTGCCGGTGATATTCAGCTGATCGCCACCTAAAAACCACACCGCCGTGTAGTCGTGCAAACTGGCCGCCAGCTCTGCGTCGCTGGCATTATGTTGCCACTGGCTTTCATCCTGCTGTGGTGTCGATTTATCATCTTTTACCGCCAGCGGGATAAGCGTTACCTGCGAGGCCGCTACGCCATATCGCTGCATATCAGCCACGAACTGGTTAAAGTACTTAACCGGCTGGCCACTGGCGGCAGGAATAACGGCAATTTTTGCCTTATCGGCACCACCGGCCAGGCTGATAAAGCGCTGATACACAGCGGCATTTGAGCTGCTAAGCGCGCCACCCACCATCACCAGCGCACCGCTGGCACTGGCAAGGCTTGCTGATTCAGGCGGGCTTTCTGAACACGCTGCCATAGTGGCGACGGCGATAAACGGAATAACATAATGCTTCAATTTTTTTGCTCCATTTTTGTGGTAAGAACACGGGCTGTTGTTATTATTAGTCCCGCGGGGGCAGGTTAGCAGATTTTGTCAGCCAAAGTCAGCATACCAGCCCACTCACTACCGCCACTTTGTTACCGGAGCATTTATGATTTCCAGCTTATTAATTACCTTGTTTATTGCCATGTTACTGCCCTATCTGGCCAAAGCGCCACTGGCCTTTGCCATGCAAAAAGCCGGCGGTTATGACAACCACAACCCGCGCGCGCAGCAAGCCAGCCTGACCGGCTTTGGCCAGCGTGCTAATGCGGCGCATTACAATAGTTTTGAAGCCTTGCTGATTTATGCCTGCGCCGTATTCAGCGCCATAGCACTTGAGGCGATGGATAGCACCACAGTGGTTTTAGCCTGGGTATTTATCATCAGCCGGCTGGCGTATCTGGTGTGTTACTGGCTGGATTACGCCACCACCCGCTCCGCAGTATGGATTATTGGTATGGTGGCGGCTTTTGCTATAGCGCTAAGGGCGGTGTTTTCATAAAAATTACGATTTAATAAAAAAAATTAAATTACCTAGCAAAAGTTTTATCAATAATTTTTAAGGTGGTTAAATCTACAACATAGGAAACCTCTCTTCCATGTCGGGTCTTACCACCCAAAACAAGACCTTCGTCAGGATGAAATTTTGGAGTAAATACCACCTTAATCTGGTTCGATATCAATATATCTACTGTGTAATTATTTATATCGTACCCCATACTGAAAAAGTCGTCATAAGCTGACTTGATACCACTAAATGCGACTCCATCGAATCTCACAGCTGTTGAGCTTTCCATAAGCTTTTCCTTATGCAGTTCTATACTACCTTTCGCACTGTAACTAACTAAAATTAAAACTATAAGTAAGTTTTTAATCGTCAATTGGTGCAGGCTTATCCAGGATATATTGCTTTTTAGATTTAGCATCGTAACCTCGGTAAATATTGCCCGGCGTCCCCACGTACCCCTTATACTCTTCCGAGCTTTTGCCTTTATAATCAGCAACATTCAAATCTTGAGACGAGAAATGATCACTGTTGAAATCATCAAGCGACGGATCAGCAGTCCTTACAATATTGTCATACTGGTCAAATGCCGAGTATTCACCATGAGTATGCCAATAGCCAACTTCCAAGCTATCATCAGGTACTTTTGCTGACCCATCAAAAGGATTGACCCCATCTTCAGTTCCAACTATCGGCCCTGTATAACCATACTTTCCAGTAGCATCTTTGAATATAAGGCCGCCATATTCTAGATTGTCCCTTTTTGACATCGGATTAGCCAGTTTCATGATATATAAAGCTGCTTCGTCACTAGTATTAAAACGTTTTTCACCACTACATTCCTCCTTACAACTCAACCCCAGCGGATCTATCCAGTTGATATGGTTTGGTGCGTACTGGTAGTGGTTTATCCCGCCCAATAGCCCTATTGGATCCTGGCTGATAAAACGACCGGTTTGTGGGTCGTAGTACCTAAAGTGGTTGTAGTGTAGCCCGCTTTCGCTGTCGTAGTACTGGCCCTGAAAGCGAATTGGGTTATCAATGTTGTTAACCGTTACCGTGGCTTTACCAAACACAGTGTAATGCGCTTGCCAGACGATGTTGTTTTCGCTGTCGGTTAAGCTGAGCGGTGTGCCTAGTTGGTCCAACTGGTAAAAATACAACTGGCCGCCGCTTAGCAGCGCCAGCGGTTTATTGCTGTTTGGTTCAAACACATACCAACGGTATTCACCCTGGCAGTATTCGCCAATCAGCGTATTGCCGTCCCACAGATAATCGGTACGCCCAGCAGCGGTAACTTTAGCGCTGCGCCGGCCAAAGGCGTCATATTCGTAACGCGTAACAGCATCATTATGCTGCAACGCCGTTAGCTGGTTAAAACCATTAAACTCGCGCTGCTGGCCTTTGCCATGCAAAAAGCCGGCGGTTATGACAACCACTACCCGCGCGCACAGCAAGCCTGCTTAACCGGCTTTGGCCAGCGCAGTATTCAGCGCCTTAGCACTTGAGGCGGTGGATAACACCACGGTGGTTTTAGCCTGGGTATTTGTCGTCAGCCGACTGGCGTACCTGGTGTGTTACTGGCTGGACTACGCCACCACCCGCCCCGCAGTCTAGATTACAGGTACGGTGGCGGCTTTTGCTATAGCGCTAAGAGCGGTGTTGTAAAATACAAAATTAAATCGGCAATCATAGTATTGCCTTTTCACAAATATTGATTGTGACCAACGTCTCTGATAGTTGCGATACACAGCACCATCACGCCTTATTCGAAAACGTTGATTAGCTCTACTGTTAGAAAATCTCCGTTAAACGTTTTCTGGTGGACCTTTTGAAGTTACTACTGGTGAAATTTCGCGACCTTCATATAACGAACTGTCATGTTTGAATTCTTTGATTAGCTACTCAAGCTCCCCTTGATTGTTACGAACTCGATAAACTTCTTCAGGATTAAGTTTTATTGAAACACCTGATTCCAGAGGCCCACCGGATAAATAAGTTAGATACCAATTATCGTCATAATCATACAAAGAGTAAGAATAAGGTTTTTGAAACACTATAGTCATGATTTTTTCTTCGCTTGTTTTGTTGCATCAGCAATGCTCATTTCTTTATATGCTCCTCAAGGTACGGCATCTATAACAGCTTCATCGTGACCAGTTGGTAATTTACCTCCTGGAAGCCAAAGGTCGTTTGCTCCTTCTTCTCTACCAGTCGGAATTCGAACATTGTGTTTTTTAGGATCGTCAATTTCTATTACAACCATTTCATTTTTTTGCCAATCACCTGCTGGAATCCCCAACTCAGCTTCTATTAACCCCATATCACCAAGTGACCTGACTAAAATATCATCCATTTGAGCTTTGGTCATAACAAACTGTCCATCAGGACGACCTACAACATCACGTCCATATTCATCCAATGCCCACTTAGGGGTGAAGTAAGATGCACCACCAGCAAACTTTGCTTCATGAGCATCAATATATGACTGGGGTAAGTAGTCTGTAACATCAGGTCGTGCAGAGTTATCCAAGGCTCAGACTTCTTTCATTTTTTTATATGAAGCGGCAGCAGTTGAGCTACTCGAGAAGTGACCTTTGGTATTTTTCTGGAATGTATTCCAAGCATTCTCCTTACAACTCAACCCCAGCGGATCTATCCAGTTGATATGGTTTGGCGCGTATTGGTAGTGGTTTATGCCACCCAATAGCCCGATTGGATCCTGGCTGATAAAACGGCCGGTTTGTGGGTCGTAATACCTAAAGTGGTTGTAGTGTAGCCCGCTTTCGCTGTCGTAATACTGGCCCTGAAAGCGAATGGGGTTGTCTATTTTATTAACCGTTAGCGTCGCTTCACCAAACACAGTGTAATGCGCTTGCCAGACAATGTTGTTTTCGCTGTCGGTTAAGCTGAGCGGTGTGCCTAACTGATCCAACTGATAAAAATACAGTTGGCCGCCGCTTATCGCAGTCCCACAAATAATCGGTATGCCCTGCGCGCTAATGCGACGAATTACAATAGTTTTGAAGCCTTGCTGATGTATGCCTGCGCAGTATTCAGCGCCATAGCACTTGATGCAGTGGATAGCACAACGGTGGTTTTAGCCTGGGTATTTATCGCCAGCCGACTGGCGTATCTGGTGTGTTATTGGCTGGACTACGCCACCACCCGCTCCGCAGTATGGAATATCGGTATGGTGGCGGCGTTTTCGATTGAAGTTAGGGCGGTTGTGTAATCGGTAAAGTCATTAAGTGATAGTCGATAATAAAACAACTATAACTTCCCTCTGTAGTTGCCAATGTGAATTGTATTTTCGTTGTTCTTGACGATTAAGATGGCAGAGCAAGCACCTACCCCCAAAAGTGAAACATTTTATCCATCATCTTACGCTCCTCATCACTGAATGGAAAATAATCTGAATTAGTCTTTCTGTATGCCATCAATTCTTCGTGTAAAAAGCGAAAGCTGACTCTTCCAGCAGCCTTAAATTGAACTAAATAATCAAGAAATCTCTGGAGATCTTTAGAATTAGCAATATGCCTTCTAAAAAAAACCTCTAAGTCATTAATTGCTTCATCACAGGGATAATCAGACCTTATACTCATTACTTAATCCTCTGGTAACACTTCTGTGTTCCTGTATTTTATTATTGCGCCATCGGCATGAAGTTGTTGCGCACCACCAGTACCAAATTCCGGATAAGCTGATGTAAACGGCTCAGGAGCCTCTCCAGGCTTATCACCATAAGCTGTTGGCACCCGAACTGACGGAACCCCATCTTTATCGAACAACTGAAGTGTATCAAATTCGCTTCGTAAGCGGCTGTCACTCCATGATCTATCCTCAGGATCTAGCGGATTCACATGTCGCTTAGTCTTAATTTGAAAAGCATCTGCAGCTTTAGTACCAGAATCATACTTCTCAAAACCAAAGTATGTTACCCGTCCTTCACCTGATTGTATTATTTTATCTCCCCATTCGTTCAACGTCCCGTCATCATTTAAATAACGGTCATACCGGTAGGCTGTTGAAGGTAATGTAGCAAGCGGGCCTGACGGTCCAACATAAAAATCTACACCGCTTTCCTTCGCACATAGCCCCAATGGATCTATCCAGTTAATATGGTTTGGTGCGTACTGGTAGTGGTTTATCCCGCCCAATAGCCCTATTGGATCCTGGCTGATAAAACGACCGGTTTGTGGGTCGTAGTACCTAAAGTGGTTGTAGTGTAGCCCGCTTTCGCTGTCGTAGTACTGGCCCTGAAAGCGAATTGGGTTATCAATGTTGTTAACCGTTACCGTGGCTTTACCAAACACAGTGTAATGCGCTTGCCAGACGATGTTGTTTTCGCTGTCGGTTAAGCTGAGCGGTGTGCCTAGTTGGTCCAACTGGTAAAAATACAACTGGCCGCCGCTTAGCAGCGCCAGCGGTTTATTGCTGTTTGGTTCAAACACATACCAGCGGTATTCACCCTGACAGTATTCGCCAATTAGCGTATTGCCGTCCCACAGATAATCGGTACGCCCAGCAGCGGTAACTTTAGCGCTGCGCCGGCCAAAGGCGTCATACTCGTAACGCGTAACAGAGTCATTCTGCTGCAACGCCGTTAGCTGGTTAAAACCATTAAACTCGCGTTGCTGACGTTTGCCCGGCGCAGTGACACTTAGCTGATTACCGCTATCGTCGTATTGATATTGGTTTTCGTGAAACCGCAGTAAACGGTCCTGCTTTACCTCTATGCCATCACCTGTGGGGTTACCAAAGCTGTCCCACTGCTGCTGTTCGTTCTGGCTGACATCAGTGCTGTGGCTTTTACTAACTAACTGATCCAGCGTGTTATATTGATACTCGACATCACCATTTTGGTTATCCGTAACCACCACTAACTGATGTAGCGCGCTGTAGCGATACTGCCGCTGCTGGCTTCGCGTACCTGTTTGCCATTGCTGTACGGTTAAGCGGTTAAAGGCATCAAATTCTTGCTGTAACTGCAGGCCACTTTGGTATTCGCGCGCAGTTTCACGGCCAGCGTTATCAAAGCTGCGCCACAATACCGGCTGCTGGTTTACCGCCAGTTGCGCCAGTAAACCCTGCTCGTTGTAGCGATAATCCAGCGCGGTGCCATCGGGCAGTAAAGTGCTTAAACGCCGGCCGGCCTGATCATACTGATGCGCTATGCGCCAGTCATCCTGCCAATGCTCAGTTAGCTGGCCATTGGCATGGTAGTTAAAGCGTAATTTGCGCTGGGCGTTACTGGCACGCAGTGGCCGGCCTAATTTGTCGTAATGAAAATGGTTGCTGGCCAGCTGTTGGCCATACAAGGCCGTTTGCTCAATAATACGGCCGCGGCTGTCACGCTTAAGTTTTATCTGCCGCTTACTGCCATCATTAACACTGCTGATACGCCCGGCAATATCATACTGGTAGCGCTGTTGGCGGCCGTCAAAGCCCTGTAAGGCGACAGGCCGCTCCTGACCATCGTAATCCAGCTGATAGCGTGCGCCGTCGCTGCGCATAATGGCTGTAAGGTTACGCTCTTTATCATACTCATAATTAAAGCGGCTGCCATCGGCCTGAATATGCACTACCGGTTGAGCTAAGCCCTCATACTGCCACTGGCTTTGCTCACCTTGTGCATTGGTTTTACTGATAATCCGGCCAGCATTGTCATACTGCAGCGTTTCGATACTGGCCTGCTCCGGCGCATCGATCGGGTATTGTTTTACTTGCGTAATATGGCCCGCGGTATTGCGCTGATATTCAGTCACAAGGCCAGCAGCATCTGCAACGCCGTTTAAACGCCCGAGGGAATCGTAACTATAACGGCTTACCGCCTCGCCCTGTTTACGCGCCAGCAGCTGGCCTTCATCATTCCATAAATACTGCTCAGTTTGGCCATCCGGAAATTGGCGCTGGGTTAATTGCCCCTGTGCATTGTACTGATAGCGGCTTACGGCGCCATCGGCCGAGATTTCTGCGGTTAATAAACCGGCGGCGCTGTATTCACGGCGCCAGTGCTGGCCTTCGGCGTCGGTAAAACCTGTGCGCTGACCAAGCTCGTTATACTGAAAATGGCTGATGGCACCGTCTGCTTGCTCTACCGTTATAAGCTGGCCCTGCTCGTTAAAATAGTAACGCGTAGCGGCGCCATCAGGCGTTATTTCGGCAATTTTCTTACCCTGGCTGTTCCAGGTGTAACGCCAGGTGGCGCCATCCGGGGCCACCTTCTTAATCAGCTGGTTGCGCTCATTATGAAAGTACTGCCAGCGCTGGCCACGGCTATCCGTGCTGACGGTTAAACGCTGGCTATCGTCATAGTCAAACTGGTAGTCGTAGTAACCATCATCGCCCCAGTTACGTTGGCAGCGTGCGCCTGGGCCTTCACCGAGCCAGCTGAAATAATGCTTAAACCCGCTGGCACGTTGCCTGACTGCCAGTAAGTGTGCCTGATAACCATAGTGCTCGGTTTGTTTAGCCTTATCAGTGGCGGCAATTAAGTCACGCTGCTCATCATAATGATACTGGGCTAACTGCACATTTAACGATGTTAGCCCCTGCTCGGTTTGTACTACCGCTTCTATGGTGCTTAACAAGCCTTGCTCGTTGTAACGCAGCTCTACACCGCGCTTACGGGTGTAATCTATCCGGCTTAGGCGCTGATAGCGGTCGTAATACAGTTGCAGATAGTTACCCAGACTGTCGAAGATCTGATGCAGTGCCCAGCGCGTCGGCCCTTGCTTTTCACTGCTTAGCGGCACAAACACCCAATGGGTGTTATCCGGGCGCAGTAGTACCTGGCTGCCGTTATCTTCGTGTCGCAGCGCCAGCCCTTCTGCCAACTGATAACTGGTTTCGCCGGCCACAACAGGCACAAAGCTTAAACGCCGGCCTTCGTCATCGTGCAAGGTTAAGCGCGTTTCACCATCGCTATTTACTGTAGTTTCAATTTGCAGATGAAAGTTACTGCGCCAACCATAGCCCAAGCCGAGGTTTTCATGGCACTGACTGGAGCGGTAAGTGCGCTTAAACTGCAGCGGTAACGGGCCTGGCAGTTCAAAATCAATAAGTTCGAGTATTTCTTCGCCGGTGCAGGTCGATACCGGATCGCCAACGCATTCCACCTGAGTTTTATCCGGCGTTACAGTGCCGCTGGCGTTAGTGCCGGTTTCATTGTTGCTTGCCGGGCCGTTTTTTTCGCCAGTATCTGCCTGCGCTGCGCCACCAGGTTTATTGGCTTTTGCCGGTGCCACTTTGGCCGACGCAGCTGCCGGCGCTGACGCGCTTTGCTGACGCTCAGGCGCCGGCAATTCCCGTACCTGCAATTTGCCCTCACTCATAGCCTGAGCAAGCTTAGTAAACAACTGCTGTTTGGCTTGTTGTACCTGCAAGTCGCCACAGGAAATGCCCAACCCTTCGGCAACGCCCAGTAAGCCCCTGGCATAGTGATAATCATTAAAATGCCGGCTTAAAAACTCTGCTGCTTCATTAGCAGAGGCAAAGCGCAAGGCTGCACCACCGGCCGTAGTGCTGGTACTAAATTGAATTACTGCACCTAACCGGCTTTTAATGTCGAGTTTATGAATGCTCATGCTGGAAACGTCCTTGTGTATCATTTTGCGGTTGCACCGACTGATAAAGCGCAACACCGCGATAGCGGCGCAGCGATTGTTCATACTGTAAAACGAAACCGCTGAAGCGGCCCTGCTGTGCCTCGTGCAATAACAGCAGCAGCCTGTACACGCCGCCACAGGCTCCCTGCTCACCTGTTTGGTAGCCCGGCAGCAGGTACTCTGTATCTTCTGTTACCACACCATGTAACTGCGACATATGATTAAGCCAGCATTGAGAGGCGTAATCGTTTCCACTGTCTGGCAGACAAATCAGGCTTAGCTGCGCCTGGCTATTACTCAGTTGCAAAGCGGTTTGCCGCAACAAGCCTGCAGTAGCCATGTCGTCGTGAGCATGTTGCTCTAACTGCGCATCAGAGGCGGCAATGACAAACTGCAAACCCCTGTCCGACGCGGTTAAGCACAGCGCTATAGCGCCTTCAGACAGCAGCTGGCTGCTTTGTTCTGCTGCGCTTTGCTCTGCTGCATAGCGGCTAAACACCGCTTCGTCATTTAAACTATCGACAGCAATAAGCCAGATTTCTGTCTGCTGCAGCTCCGGCTGGGCTAACAATTCTGCTGCGGCCTTTAGCGCCATCACGCTTGCGGCTGCACCATAAGGAAATACCCTGCACTGCGGTGATTGCAGAAGATCTGGGTGATTTCGCATCAGCTGCTGCAGTAAAGCGCTTAGCAGCGCATCATCGGCACTGTTAAATTCCGGCAACAGCAAATAGACAATCTGCTGCGCCGGCCTGGCAGGCATCTTCGCCAGTAAAGCGTCAAGCAGCACCAATAAGCGCTGGCTTTGTGTTCTCGGCTGTTCGCTAAAAGTTGTCGGATCATCGCTAAAAAATGCTGTGGCTATATCAGCTTGCTGCCACTTCAGCATCTTTGGCGTTACAGCGGCAAACACTACTTGCTCCAGCTGCCGGGCGTGTGGCAGGCTGGCTAAATGCAGTGTGTAACTTGCCGCCTTAAGCGCTGGCAGTGCCGGCATCAGTGCGCCCTCCGCTAAATACGTCAGCAAAATAAAGTGGCTTGTCGGGGTGTTGCCAAAACTGATAACAGGCCGCAAGCTGGCGCTGCTGAGGGTTTCCACGCTGTAGCACCATCGCAAGGTGAGTTGGCATAACAGTGCAGCCCGCTAGGCTGCGCCCCGCCTTATTGCAGGCAAAATCTGCCATCGTAGGGCGCTCCAGTAGTGCGTCGGCGTCCATTGCACCAAGTAGTAACGCCAGCGCATTAGCAGCAAGCGCATTAAGCTCAGGCTGCTGGCTTAACTCCATTAACAAGGGCACAAACTTTAACTGCCCACTAAAGCCCATAGCCTGAATGGCAAGCGTCGTGCCAGATGCAGGTTGTTCGGCCGTATTCAGGTTAGCCAGCATATTCACCATCTGATCCTGCGCTTTGTCAGGCGCAGTGCACATTAGCAGCATTAACAGCACGTCAAAAAAAAGGCTGCTAGCGGCAAAACATTCAGGTTGTAGTATTTCCTTTAGCAGTATTACTTCGTCTGACGGCTGCCCCAGTAACCAAGCCGCTGCCTTAGCAGCAGCGCGTCGTGGCTCAGTCAAAGATAAAGCAGAGGCGAGTTCCCTTATCTGTGGTAAATACTGGCGTTTACGACTTAAGCCCAGCGCTACCAGTCCAGTACTCGTTTGCATCAGCGCCGCTGCAAAAGCAGCATCGTTGGCTACTTCCGTGGGCGCCAGCCTTAAAGCCAGCCACCCGCCGAGCTCGGCCTGCTTAGTCTGCTCACCTTCATTCATTTCATCCTGGCGTTGCAGACATAAATGCTTCAGCACTGCTAACAGGCGTTCTGGCCCGTCAAAGTGCTTAATCTCATGCAGCAGTAACCAGACATAGGTTTTATCGGATACTGCCGGCAATTGCTCTGGTGTTAGCTCTGACGTTAGCGCTGCTGTTGGCGCTTTGGCAACCAGCCAGGCTAGCCAGGCTGGAATGTCCTCTGGAAGTGCAATATCAGCTAATAACCGCAGACAATCAGCCAGACGGGCATCATGCTGGCGCAACTGAACAGGATTAATATAACGGTGCTGTTTAAAGCTGATACGTTGCTGCAGTAACAATTCGGCCTGGCCGATAATGGCATCGACTTGCAACATGCTTATCAGCCACCAATAAGAACAGTGGGCATACCTACGACGATTTTACCGCCATGTTCAGTGTCATCACCCAAGCGGGCGGCGTTTTTACCGTTGATAAATACTGTGGCAGAGCCGCCGCTAATCGTATCCGGCGGGCCTATACATACGAGCTTATCGCCTTTACGCGCAGCCGGTATACCGCAGATAGTCACATTAGGTGAGCCCTGCATTACCGGGCCACCAACATGAGGCTTAGGGCCCGGATCGACCTTGGGGCACACGTGCATACTGCCAATAACGGCGGCGGGTTTAGCCATAGCGGTATCCTGTTTCCTGCGACAATCAGTTAATACTGACTTTACTGCCCTTAATCGTGATATTGACGCCTTTAATATCGATAGAGCCGTCACTTTTCATCGAAATAGACGCCACACCGGTTTTAATGGTGATGGCATCACCGGCATCGATTAAGAGCTTCTTGCCGACTTTTAGCGTATCACTGCCATCGACGGTGTTTTTGCGATCTTTATTCACCGTTTCAGTGTCGTTACCCTTAACGGTGGTGGTTCTGTCGTTAGCCACCATATCGGTTTGGTTGTGTTCAACCTGCAGTTCAAAGTCTTTTTCAGCATGCAGATAAAACAGCTCTTCACCTTTTTTATCTTCAAAACGCAGTTCGTTAAAGTTGGCCGCGCCACCGTCTTTGGTGGAGCGGGTTTTAATACCGCTTTGGGTTTTATCCGCCGGTAAGGTGTAAGGCGGCATATGATCAGAGTTGTACACCGCGCCAATAATGACCGGCTGATCCGGATCGCCATTTAAAAACTCAACCAGTACTTCCTGATCACGGCGCGGGAAGAAAAACGCGCCCCAGTTTTTACCGGCCCAGTTCTGGCTAACCCGGATCGGACAGGAGCTTTCGTGGTCTTTTACCTCTGAGCGATCCCAGTGAAACTTGACCGTTACCCTGCCAAGCTCATCGACGGAGATCTCTTCACCACCGCGACAGGTCACCGTTGCTGTTTGTACGCCGGTGATAACAGGCTTAGCGATAGTCAGCTGTGGCCGGTAAGCGACCGCTTTGGGCACACAATAAAAGGTGTTACTGATATCCTGTGATGCAACCTTATTCGCACCTGTCTGGCTGGCAATAGCGGCGGTTAACACCACTTCGGTCAGCACATACTGTTTGCCGGCTTCGGCTTTATCGTCATGCTCGGTAAGGGTAAAGGTTTTGCCGATGCTAAAACTGCGGCAATTGCTGGCACCCTTGCGCCGGTTAATATCACGCTGTAGTGCCTCTAAGCGCAAACCCGCTATGGCACTCGCCCTTGGGTGAATGTCTGCTTCAGCATCATAATTAAACACTTCGTATTCAGCATGACCACTTACCAAGCTGCCTTTACTCACCTCGCCTGTGGGCAGTGCCGTTGGCTTTTTCAAGTCAAAGCCGCGCTGGACAAACTTGCCCGGCGCCATCACCAGTGCCTGTTGCCACAGATGGATATGCGGCTCAGCTAAACTGCCGGAGAAATATTTTACCTGCTCCTGGCTACAAGGCTCATAGGCCGAGGCTTTATCAGCCAAAATCAGCTTATGGCTGCTTTGGCTATGCTCAAAATAATAAAAGATACCTTCGTGCTGTAATAAACGCTGGATAAAATCCAGATCGCTCTCTTCATACTGCACTTTAAAATCGTAATCCGGGTAGCTGCCCTGAATTTTGTTTGCCACATCTACTTTAACGCCATGCTCACCGGCCAGCTGCTCGACAATTTTCAGCACATTTTTCTTACGAAAAATCCGGCTATTCACCCGGTGCTGCATATACCAGGCGCTAGCCACCAGTTGCAGACTGTAATCGCGGTACGAAGCCTCAGCAGCGGCTTTTGCTACCCGCTCGCCCAATGCCGTAACATCCGCCACCACGGCATGAAAATAACGCTGGGTTTTGTCACCCAACTCTAAAGTGATAGTGACTTCCTTACCGATCAGCGCATCAGCTTTAATATCACGGCCATTGCTATACACCTCAGCTTTGATACTGAACAGGTGTGACAACGCTTCGCGATATACAAACCGGGTTAAAATTAATGCATCTTTGCCAAGTGGCGTGTCAATTCTGATGCTATTCTCGTCCTGGGTTGCCTGTTGCATCCATTCGCCTCAACTGGTTACTGATAAGATGATCGGTAAAAAAGCCAAAAAAGAGCTGGTGTGGCACACCACACCAGCCTGAACTGCTTACAGCTTAGAGCCTTTAACGCCGCTGTAACCGTATACCAACGGTGCAGTAACGTTGTTTTTGTCGTCTGTAGGCGTAACAGTCATCATCAGCTCGGTGTAGCTGATCACGATAGTTTCGATAGGACGGTCACCAGAAACTGACATCTGATAGCTGCTGATCATCGCATCAGTCAGTTCTATCTTCATGATCTCTTCCACTTTGTCACCTTGCTTGGTGATGTGGAATACAGCTTTCTGGCCTTTACCGATAGTGGCCTCTTTGAACAGATCAGGTGAAGCCTTATCCTGCAGTTTAGTGATAACAATATCATTTAACCGGGTAGCGCTGGCTTCACGGTCCATCGCGGTACCAGTGTACGAGCTCAGCTCACGCTGGGTACCCCAGTCCATTGATAATACCGTGATCATGTCCTTGAACTCTTCAGCGGTGGTCTCGCCTTTGATTGCGCCGTATTTCAGGTAGGTATTTGCTTGCATGCTATGCTCCTTTTGCATATTTAAACAGGTGCCCAGTATTAGGCATCAAGAGTCGCCAGGGTAAAACCCAGACAAAACGTTAAAAACTGACAGAAAATTCAAACAAAAATTATCAATGAAAAACATTTAATATTTGTAAAAATCACAACATCTGATTTACAGCTTTTAAACTTCACAAATTATATCGTCAAAACCATTATTGACAACACATAATTAACTTATTAATGAGCACTTTTTAACTTAATCAATTAACGCCAGCCAACAAGGCTGGCGTTAACCAACGAATTGTTAATGAATTTGATAGTCAAACTGTTCATCAACAACCTGCAACTGCACCTGGTTAACACCTTGCTGCTGCGCGACACGCTGTAAAATGCGCACCGACAGCTCTGGTAAAAGCTGGTTTTGCAGAATATTGTGAATAGTACGGGCGCCAGAGCCGGCGTCCTGACACTGGCTAACGATTTTCGCCACCACGTCAGCGCCGTAGCTAAAACTGGCGCGATAGTGTTGCTGCAGGCGTTTAGCAATGCGGTTAAGCTGCAGGCCGGTGATCAGCGACAGCTTGTCATCATCCAGCGGCAGATAAGGGATCAAATTAAGCCGGCCGAGAAACGCCGGTTTAAATACCTTTAATAAGTCATCTTTGAGCGCCTTACCCAGGCCATCAATGGAAGGTGCGGTGTCCACATCTTCAAACAACCGCATAGTGGTATCGGTGCCCACATTCGACGTCATAATAATGATGGTATTTTTAAAATCGATATCGCGGCCTTCGCCGTCTTTAATGGTGCCTTTATCAAATACCTGATAGAAAATATCCTGCACACCGGGGTGGGCTTTTTCCATTTCATCCAGCAGGATCACGCTGTAAGGTTTGCGCCGCACCGCTTCAGTCAGCACACCGCCTTCACCATAACCGACATAGCCTGGCGGTGAGCCCAGTAGCAGTGATACTTTGTGCTCTTCTTTAAATTCCGACATATTAATAACGGTAAGCTGCTCTTCACTGCCATACACTTGCTCGGCCAGGGCCAGTGCAGTCTCGGTTTTACCCACCCCGCTTGGCCCGGTCAGCAAAAAGATACCATTGGGTTTGTTTTCATCCGCCAACTGGGCACGCGAGGTTTGCACGGTGCGGGCGATAAGCTCAAGCGCATGATCCTGACCCACCACACGCTGGCGTAAAAAGCTGCTGAGCTCCAGTACAGTGTTAATTTCATCGGCCTGCATTTTGCCAAGCGGTATACCGGTCCAGTCAGACACCACTTCGGCCACCAGCTCTTCGGTAACCTGCCAATGCACCATCGGCGCTTTAATAGCAGCAAACTGGGCTTTAATCTCTAGCAGTCGCTGTAGTAGTGGTGAGTCTGAACTTTGCGGCTCTGCCGTAAGCTGACGGGCCAGCTCACGTGCTTCCAACACCAGCGCTTTTTGCTGCTGCCAGTCCTCTGACACGGCAGCCAACTCAAGCTCCGCCTGCTCAGCACGGCTTTGCAGTGTCGCCAGCGCCTGCTGATGATCAACTCCCAGACACTGTTCACGGGTCAGGACGGTGATCTCCTGCTGCAGCTGAGTTACCTTACGCTGCAGATCTTCTACCGCGCCGGGTATCGCATCCTGGCTCATCGCTACCCGCGCACAGGCGGTATCTAACAAACCAACCGCTTTATCGGGCAGCTGTCGGCCATTGATATAACGGTGCGACAAGCCAACTGCGGCCAGTAAGGCTTGATCAGTTATAGCGACCTGATGATGCTGCTCCATCACCGGTAGCAAACCACGCATCATCACCGCCGCCAGTTCAGGCGTCGGCTCTTCGACTTTTACCACCTGAAAACGACGCGCCAACGCGGCATCTTTCTCAAAGTATTTTTTGTATTCCGCCCAGGTTGTCGCAGCAATAGTGCGCAGTTCACCGCGCGCCAGGGCTGGTTTTAACAGGTTAGCCGCATCATTCTGGCCGGCCTGACCACCACTGCCAATCATGGTGTGGGCTTCGTCGATAAACAAAATTACCGGGGTTGCCGAGCGGTTTACTTCGTTAATGACATTTTTAAGCCGGTTTTCAAACTCGCCTTTCATGCCGGCACCGGCTTGCAGCAAGGCTAAATCAAGCACCCTTAAGCTGATATTTTTCAGTTTATCCGGCACTTCACCGGCGGCAATCTTCAGTGCCAGCCCTTCCACCACAGCAGTTTTACCCACACCGGCTTCACCGGTTAAAATCGGGTTGTTTTGCCGCCGCCGGGTCAAAATATCAATCATCTGGCGGATTTCGTAATCACGACCGACAATAGGGTCAATTTTGCCGGCGCGCGCCTGCGCCGTCAGATCAGTGGTGAACTGATCTAATGCCGGTGTTTTACCTGAACTCAGTTGCGTTGGGTTGGCCGGCGTGGCGCTTTGCTGCTCCTGGCTTTGGCTACAAAGTTGCGGCCATACCCGCAGCAGCTCGGCAGCATCGAGTTTATCCAATGCCGGCACCCGTCTTAGCAGCAAAGCGGCCATACTGTCGTCTTTTAATAAGGTGTACAGCAGATAGGCGCTACGAATTTGCTGATCGGTGAACTCAATGGTGGTGCTTAACCAGCTGGTGCGTAACAGGTTAATCAGCTGCACCGAAATGGTCGGCAGCGCATTGTTGCCAGTTTTCATGCTTTCCAGCGCTTGCTGTAACTGCTGTTTTACCACGTCGATATTGATCGCGAAGCTTCTCAGTAGCAATACCAGGTCGCCATCGCCCTGCTCCAGCATCGCATCCAGCCAGTGCTCAATTTCAACACTGTAGTGCGAGCGCGACTGACAGCGGGCCGTGGCGGCCTCCAGTGATTGCCGGCTGGCCGGGTTTAACTTTTCAACCAGACTTTTTAACGTAGTTGTAGACATAAGTGCTTCCTGTGCATTAATTCCGGGCCAGCTGATAGCCCAGCCGGGTGTTATGGTGTTGGTGCGACTCGCTGACGGCCAAACTGCCGCTGCGCCCCAGACAAAGTTGGTTAGCGCCTAATTGCGCTGATGGAAAATCTCGGTACTGCCCCAAGAGCGTCAGCCGTACGTTAAGTGAAGACGGCAGGAAATCAGCTATAACCGCACTGATTAACTGATAGCGCCTACTGCCGGGCTGTAGTGACTGACCTTGCCCTGACGGCACTGTAACCTCGATATCAATAGCTGAGCTGACATCCCAGACCCGGCTGCCTAACATGGCCGAGCGCCCCAGCTGGGCGTGTTGCCCCTGGCGCAAGTACTGCATCGGCAACCGGCTTTGTTCATCGGCACCCAGCTTAAGCCAGCGGCCTTGCAGTGGGTTTAACTCGACGTTACAGCCGAGCAACTCGCTAAGAATTTGCGTTAGCTGACGGGCGCTGCGGTTTTGCTGAGCAAAAGCACCGGCGTAATACAGCCCCAGCGTGCTTTGTGCGCCGGACAGATGCCGGATAACCTGACTAAAACTGTCGTCATGGTTATGGCTGATCTCATACTGGCAGGCAAAACGGTACTTTTCCCAGGCCCGGTAATAAAGTGAAATAAGCCGGTGATTAAACAGGTCAAAGAAATCGCGCATGGTTTTATCGCGCTGCTTTAACCGCTGCAGTACCATCTCAGTGTAATGTTGTGGCATCACGCCGCTGGGCCCGGTTAGCCCCATAAAACTGACATGCATAGCAAGGGCGTGTGGCTGGATCTTTTGCTCATTATCGCCGTCAGATAACGCTGTTAGCTGTGGAGTGATTTTACTGATCGGCTGGCCCGGAAAACCCAGGTGCTGCACGCTTTTAAAGCGCACCAGCTCTTTAGCCGGAAAACCATCGCGGCCCACGCCCTGCCACAACTTTTGCTCACTGCTAAACTGCCGCTCTATGGCGTAAACGGCCTGATAAAAGTCAAACCGGCTGGGCTCCTGGGCTAATTGATCCAGCGTCATAACAGCACCTTAGTGCCACAGCGGGCTGGCCATCGATGATACAGCTGTTCGTGCTCTTTTAGCTTCACGCTAAGGCGGGTGTAGCTATTTACCGTGGCATACTGGGCAAAAAATACATCCAGTACACTGGCAAAAAAGTAGATCCCGCTGCCGGCATAAGAAGCCTGAGTAAACTCCAACAAAATTTCACTGCCGCTGCACACCGCGGTTCTACCCTGATGGCTTACCCTGGCACTGCCGGCACTGATGCGCAAACTACAGATACCGTCAATCAATGCTTTGGACTCGGGTGTACAGCGAAAATCATACAGTTGCAGCGTTTCTTTTAGTCTTTTCAGTGCATCATCACCGGTAAAATGATTCAGCGTTAAATGGTTTACCAGCTGCCAGCGACTGGCTTCCTGCAAGGCCGGGCGCACACTGGCCGTCGGCGCCAGCAAGCAGCGGATCTCTCTCACCACATCAGCATGTTTACTGATTAAAAACCTTGGCTCACCGCCGCCAAAGGGTAAGTAGGCCGGTAAATTGCGGTTGCTGCACAGCGCCTGCACCTGCAATACCCAATCTTTTGCCTGCTCGGTTGCATCTTTCCCCTGAAACTTTCGGTCAATCACCGACAAGTACACCTCAGTGCCGGTTTCAGAATAGCCACCGGCCCAGTCAGCAAACTCCCGCCGGGCGTGCCAGAACAGGTCTTGCAGTTGCAGGTAGTCCGGATGGCCCTGGCTATAATAGGGGTTTAGTGTTAACTCATTGCCGAACGGGTCAAACGCCTGCACCTGCTCAATCCGCACTACTTCACATACATCGGCATCTAGATAACGCGGTACCAGCCGGTACTCGTACTGTGACGCGTCCAGTTTCACCGGCTCCAGTTTCTGGCTAAACAGGTTAATTACCGGCGTACAGCCCAGCAGCATACTGTCGGCAGTAATGTGCCGCTCCAGCTCATCAGCGCCCTCCGCCAGATAGAAATACAGCTCGGCTTTATCTTTAAAGCCGCTCCAGGCGGGGTCTAAATCGGTTAACTCGACAAACAGAAATTTTTCCGGACATAAAAACTGCTCTATCAGCAAACGATAACCGGCAAAGCTACGCTGGCTATAAGGTATCACCTGATGCTCATCAGCAAAGCCTACGGCTTTTAGCTGTGTGGCGCTGATAAATCTGATGCTGTCAGGCTGGCCTGGTAACGCTATGCCAATACAGAGCAATTTACTCAGCAGAAGCTCATACAAGCGATAGACATGATGGCGCTGGCCATTTAAGTAGAACCTTAATTTGGTGATGTCCAGCTCATGCAGACGGGTGTTATCAAACTCGCAGCTTAAGGTCAGTTTTAACAGCGCTTTGGCACTTTGCTGTACCGGCGGGCGCGGTGCATGAAAAGGCGCGTTTTTAAACTCGGCAGCGCTGACTTCCAGCGGATAAAGATCAAGATCGTAACAGGACTGAAAAGTACAGGGTTTAAGGCCATCAACGCGGGTTTCAAACTCAGTACCTTTTTTTATCGCAATACCAGAGTTAGACAGATTCTGGCTGCTCAATTTAAGCACCGAGGTTGATGGGATCGGCGCCTGATAATCCGGGTACAACTGACCAAGCAACGCATCGGTCAGTTCAGGAAAGCTGTCGTCCAGTTTTTGCCGGATCTGTGCGGTTAACAGCGCAAAACCTTCGATTAAGCGCGACACGTGCGGATCTTCAACGTTCTCTTCGCTAATCCTCAGCCGGCCGGCAATTTTTGGGTATTGCTCGGCAAACTCGGCGCCCATGCGGCGGATATAAGTCAGCTCACGATTGTAATACTTCAATAACTCATCATTCATGCCTGATAATCCCTGATGGTCAATCCTAAATGCACCGGCTCTACTTCAGAGTCAAACATAATGTGCTCCGGCTCCGGATCGGCATACAGCAAAGCCTGTATGCGCAGTTTTAATACCCGCTCCATGCCATGCTCCTGCTCCGGCACACTGACCTCAACATCAACAAAGCGCGGTTCAAAACGGCGAATACTCTGCTCTACTGCACGGCACAGCTGCAAGCGGCCCTCGTCCGAGTCCACCACCATTACCGAGAAATCCGGTAAACCGTAGTTCAGCAGGCTTTGTGACAGCTCTTGATAGCTGTCTGGCCAGGTATGCCACTGCACCCGGCTGTTAAGCAGGTTTTCCAAATCACGGCGTACACTCTGGCGCAGGGCTTTTAAATCAAAACCGCGCCGACTGCGGCCGCTATCCTGCTGGCCGGGGGCGTCGTCGATCAAGCGGTCCAGTATCGACTGCTGTAACGGTTGTTTAGCCTGTAGCTTCAAACACCCTGCTCCCTCTGTGGCTAGGCCGGCTCAGCAACGTCACACAGTGCCAGGCTTTTTAGCTCTGATAGCGGCAGAGCCTGCTCGCCGGCAAACAACATTTTCTGGCCAATCCCGGTAAACAAGTGTTCGTGCAGTTGTTGCCAGTCCGTATCTTTGCCCAGCCGCTCAGAGATGCGGCTGCTGCCGACATAAGTCAGCGGCACAAACACCTCGCCCTGAGGGCCATCTTTAATGACAATTTCCGCGCGCCGCCACACGGTATCCAGTAACGACTCAGGCTTTTTCAGCTGCAGGCTGTCAATTTCGTCAAAGCGGGCCAGATAAAATTTGCCATCGGTACCAAATAGCTCCAGATACCCACCCAGGCTATCGTCAATATCACGCAGCTCGCTCACTACACTGCCATTTAAGTCAAATGACGCCGCCGGACGGGCCGCTTCCATTTGCGCAGCCGCTTTGGCCGCAGCAGCATAATCCTGCTCTTTAAGCGCCAGACGTAGTGCTAACAAGGCTTCAAACATCTGATCAGGCTCGCTAAACAAGGTCGCTGTCATGCCGCCTTGGTAAAAATCCTGCCGGGCAGAAGCGGCGCGGATCAACTGGCGCAGGTTAACCGCACCGACCAGAAAATCCGGATGCTGGCGCACCATCATATCCAGCTGTTGGTCGGCTTTTTCTAACGCGCCCTGGATACACAACAGTTCGATGTAACAGGCCCGCACATCGGCATTGGCCGGATCGTCACGCAGTATGGCAATAGCGCGCTCAGTTGCGCTTATCAGTTCGCCTTGTTTGATAAAAGTCTGTAATTGTTTCACGGTTAACCTCACGCTGTAGCAGCTTGTTTAGGTGATAACTCGGCAACCAACTTTACTGTTGTAATCATCTGATCTAACTGAAAATGCGGTTGCAGTTGAATAATGGAATAATAGCGGCCCGGCTCGCCGCGCTTTTCCCGTACCTGAATGCGCGCTTCGCGCAGCGGGTGACGCGCCCTGACGTCAGTTGACGCATCCGTCGAGGCGGTAGTGTAATTGTGCAGCCAGCGCTGCAGTTCCTGCTCACAATGCTCGGCAGACTGATAACCGCCCACCTTATCGCGGCCTATCACCTTGATATAGTGCGCAAAACGGGCAACACAGAGGATGTATTGCAACATGGCGGACAAACGGGCGTTCACGGTTGACAGCTTGTCATCGTACACTTTGGCCTGTTGCACCGAGGCATTGTTATAAAAGGCAAAATAATCGCTGTACGGCACTGCTGACAGCGGTACAAAGCCATTGTCAGACAACTGCGATTCAAAACGATGGCCCACCAGTAAATTGACCGACGGCTTATTGGCGTTTTGATACTTTTCTGTCTCATAACGGCTGACCGGCAAATCACACACCAGGCCAAAGCTTTGCTGGCCGGCTTTCATACCGCGAATTTGGGCAAACCAACCAGATTCGCTGTAGGCTCTGACCAGCACAGCGGCAAAGGCAAAGGCGGCATTGCCCCACAGGTAATCCTGCTCACTGTTGGCCAGGGTTTCCCGGAATACAAAACCTTCCGTGCGCGAGCCATCGTCTTTGTAGGGGCTACGCATCAGGATCTGCGGCAGTACCACGCCTAAAAAGCGGGCATCTTCCATCGCCCGTAATGAGCGCCATTTTATGTATTCAGGTTGTTTAAACTGGCTGCCAATGTCAGCAACCTGACCAAGCTCAGAGAAATGATCGACACCGAACAACGACGGGTGCGCTGCGCAAATAAAGGGCGCAAAGGCTGCCGCTGCGGTACGGGCCACTTCTTTTAGGGTGTCTAAATCGTTACTGAGCTGGCCGGGACGTATTTTGTGGCTGATCTGATAATCGCCAATTAACACACCAAAGGGCTCACCGCCTGGCATGTCAAACTCGTTATCATAAATCAGCTTAAAAAAGTCACTTTGATCAAAATCAATGGCGCGGTTGATGTCTTTACTCAGCTCAGCCCAGGATAACGACAACAGCTTTACTTTAATCTTCTGCTCGCGATCATGCCGCTCGGTTTGCTCAGCCAGATACAACAAGCCACGCCAGCTGGCTTCCAACTGCTGAAACGCACTGTGATGAATAACGGCGTTTAACTGTAGGTTAATCAGCTGGTCGATATCAGCAATAGCGCGGCACAACAACGCCCTAACCTGATCAACCCGGTTAACGTTGGCAACCGCAACATGTTGTTGCCAGTACAAAATAGCGGCTAACGGGTCCTGCTCGCGTAAAAAGCGCGCCAGCACACCACTACGCTCCAGCCGGGTATAGGCCGGCTGCTTGGCATCTTGTGCTATGGCATCACTAAAAGATGGCTGTGTAAACACATCCTGTGATACGAAACTTACCGCGTCAGCCATGACATCCTCGTCCACTTCATTCAGTTTGGGCGACAACCAAGGCACAGCAACCGGGGGATAACGGCTGCTGCGCCAGGTTGTTATTAACCACCCATCTCAGGGATTTTTGCCACTAAACGCAGTGAGGTAGACAGCTCTTCTAACTGTAACCAGGGGCGTAACCAGGCCACCGCATTGTACGAGCCCGGACGTCCCGGTATTTCACGCACCTGCACTTTGGCATCGGCCAGAGGATAACGCGCCCGTACTTCCTGACCACTGCCTTCTGAGGCGTTAACGTAGTTCAGGATCCAGCGGTTTAACCAAACTTCAACATCTTCAGCTTCCATAAAACTGCCGATCTTGTCGCGCGCCAAAACTTTCAAATAATGGGCAAAGCGTGATGTCGCCATCAAATAAGGCAGACGGGCTGAAATTGCCGCATTAGCTGTCGCTTCAGGGGTGTCGTATTTCTTCGGTTTTTGCGCTGTTTGGGCACCGAAAAACACCGCGTAATCAGTATTTTTGTAGTGACACAGCGGTAAAAAGCCCATTTTGCCCAGCTCAGCTTCACGCCGGTCGGTAATACCAATTTCGGTTGGGCACTTCAGATCCGGGTCGCCATCGTCACTCATAAAGATATGGCTGGGTAAACCTTCAACCTTGCCACCGCCCTCTGCGCCGCGAATAGCGGTACAGAAACCATATTGAGCAAAGGCATTGGTCAACTTGGTGCCCATGACATAAGCAGCGTTCATCCAGCAATAATCAGCATGGTTAGTGGTTTTGGCTACGCCTTTATGCGGGTCAAGCTCAAACTCTTCAAAGCCAAACTCTTCAATCGGCGCAGTTGCCGCACCATAAGGTAGCCGTGCCAATACCCGTGGCATGGTCAGGGTAACAAAGCGTGAATCGTCACTGTCACGGAACGAGCGCCATTTGGTGTATTCCAGTGACTCGAAAATTTTCTCCAAGTCGCGTGGTTTTGACAGCTCAGTCCAGTCATCAAAACCAAATAACGCCGGCGATGAGGCTGAAATAAACGGACAGAAACCCGCGGCAGCCACGTTAGACATGTAGGTTAAGGTTTCAATATCTTCCGGGTGATTGGTGAACTCGTAATCACCGATAATAGCGCCGTATGGCTCACCGCCTGGGGTACCAAATTCTGACTCATAAACTTTCTTGAAAGTCTGGCTTTGGTCAAACTCGACCGCTTTGCTTAAATCCTTATACAGCTCTTTTTTACTCATGCTGATCATACGGATCTTAAGCGAAGCGCTGGTTTCAGAGTTCGTCACCAAATGGTGCAAACCACGCCAGCTGCCTTCTAATTTTTGAAACGCCGGAGCATGCATGATGGCGGCTAACTGCTCAGAAATCAGCGTATCCAGCCGGTTAATGGCTTCGTTAAAGGTTACCGTTAAGTTCTTGTTCCAGCTTACCGTGCCGCTTAAGGCTTCTTCGGTTAGGGTACGCAGTAACTCTTCCGCGCGCGAAGCATCAGTTTGTTTAGTGGCGCCAATGGCTTGCTCTAATAACGAGCTGCTGGCCAGCGCAGCATTATCATGTTGTTCTAATAAGGCTTCAGTGCTCATGTTATTTGCTCTCCACGCTCAGATCCTGCGCCAGCTTCTGCAAGTCTTCGTTATTGTTCAGCACGCGCTCCAGGATATTTTCCAGCTCTTCTGAGCGGTCAATCTTAGTCATCAAATCGCGCAGCTTATTGCGCGTTGCCATCAGCTTGTCTAACGGCTCTACCTGCTTAACAATGGCCGCTGGTTCAAAATCCTGCATCGACTTAAATTGCAGATCGACACTGAACTCGCTGCCATCAGCGGCTAATTTATTTTCCACTTTGAAATTCAGTTTCGGGTTCATCCGCTTTAACACTTCATCAAAGTTATCGCGGTCTATCTGCACAAAACGACGATCTTTTAACGGCTTTAACGCCTCTGTATTCTGGCCGGCAAAATCACCCATTACGCCAACAACAAACGGCAGCTCTTTCTTAACCGCAGCTCCTTCTGTTTCGACGTCATAAGTAATATGCACGCGGGGCTTACGCACCCGGGATAACTTGCTATGAATACTTTCCATTGACTTTCTCCTGTTACTCAGCTGTTAAGTGTTTCAGTTAGTGCCTGAGCACTACTTTTGTTGCGGGATCCCCGCCAGCCGGAAGTAATGGTTGCGGCTGTTGTTATCATCAATTAATTCCTGTAGCAGCTCAGGCAAACTGAGGCCACTCCAATGCACGACCTGCTCGAGGGCGTAAGAAATAGGGGAATGCGGCTCAGTTTTGCGAAAAAACTCAGCTGCCTGCTTCAGGCTAAGCAACACCTGCTCGCGGCTTTGCACTTGTTTTTGCACCGGATCTGCTGCTACGGCGCCGTCATCATCGTGCTGCGGTTCAGCGCTTAGCTCAGTCTGCTGTGCCAACTTATCTGATGCCAGATAACGCACCGCATCCAAACACTTTTGCATCGCCTTACTGATGGCACTGGTAGGCTGCGGCTCGCCGTTCATTGCCGCGTCCATAGCGTGTGACAGCAGGTTAAACTCGGCCATGGCCGTTTCAATTTGTTGCACCAGTTGCTGGTAAAAACCGGCTGAGCTTTCTGCCACGGCGTCTTTAATTTGCTCCAGGCTGGCAATACCGGCATCGGCCTTTTGTTTTTGCCGTTTCTCGTCTTTTCGGGAAATATCTGCCGCACGCTGATACTGCCAGCAGGCAAACTGACCATGTGCTGTCAGCTCAGTTAGCGGAATGCTTAAAATTGGCGTGATCAGGGCGCCATCACCTTCGTAGCCATTCAAACCAATCAGCGGCGCAATACGCACTTCCATGCCATCTTCATCCGGCAAGGGGTAAACCGTGGGCCAAAAATGCTCGATCAGCAAACGGGTGGTTTTAAAACCGGTTGCTAAGCCAACAAAACCGTGGGTACGGCATAAGGCTTCAATTAGCCAGGCACAGTATTCTAAATCTTTTACCTGCTGGCATAACAAGGTGGGAATTTGCTCCGACAATGGCCGCCAATCTATCGCCAGTGCCTGAAAATCCTCATCTTCGGCCAGTAACGAGCGCTCGTTCGCTCTGGCCTGACCGCGAATATCTTTCAGCTGATAATACTGTGAGGTAGGTGAGATATCGCTGCGCGGATCGATGCCGCTAGGCGAATCAGCAGATATCGCATTAATTAACAATTCAAAATCAATTAATTCACTGTAATCCATCACAACAACCGAATAGGAACATGAAACAGCGAATAATGTTACTTTAATGTTTTATTAATGACAACATTTAACTTATATTTTCTAATTTTTAATAAATACCGGAATGGTTTTGTCTTTTTCGTTTACATTTTCAGTATTGTTATCAACCTTGACTAAAATACAGGTGACGTTGTCACGCGCCCCTGCCACCAGGGTAGAATGTAATAATGCCCGGTTAGCTTCAGCAATATTATTGTGCGCCAGATACTGATAAATCTCGTCATCACTCAGTTCTTTATTCAGGCCGTCACTGCATAATAGAAACACGTCGCCGGGCTGCCAGACGCCGCTAATCACATCAATACTCAAATACGGATCCACGCCAACAGCCCGGGTGATCACATTGGCCAGCTCATGGTGCTCAGCCTCCTCACTGCGCAGTAGCCCCAGCTCTACCATTTCATTGACCTGAGAGTGGTCACGGGTAATTTGCCTTAGCACATTGTTACGCAATAAATAGCCGCGGCTGTCGCCGGCCCAGAGAAAGTGGTAATGCCACTTGTCCAGTAACAGCAACACAACGGTTGAACCTGCAGTATGGCCATTCAGATGCTGCTCGCTATAACGGCACAGTTCCTGATTAGCCTGTAATAACGACTCTGTTAACAGCCGCACAGATACCTGTGCCGCCCGCTGTACCGCCACCTTAATGGTATCTACCACCAACTGACTGGCAATGTCGCCTGCGGCGTGGCCGCCCATGCCATCGGCAACCAGCCAGACACCGCTATCGGCCAGATCCAGGCAGGCGTCTTCGTTTATTTTGCGCACCAAGCCTTTATGGGTCTGGGCATGAGATACCACCTGTTTCATTTACTTTCGCTTCCATTGCTGAGAATTTGCGCTTGCTGCCAATACCCGCGTTGCCACTGACCGTCAAGCATGGCGCCAAACTGGCTGACTTGCGGCAACCCCTGGGTGATCAGGGTGCATGGTTCAACTAATGGCGAGCCATCAGTCCACCAGATACAATAGCGGCCAAACTGTTGCCGGTAGCTGTGATGCAACAGCTGTTCAGCCTGAAGCGGGCTGTTGGCTGTTAGCACCCAGGCCGCACGCCCCTGTGCTGGCGGCATGGCGGGCGTGGTTAGCATTTCAGGGGCCGGCCAATCGATTTCAGCACTTAACAGCGCCGCTAACCAAGGCTCAAACACAAAGTCGTCTTCCAGCGTTTGCAGGATCTGATCTTGCAGCGCCTGCGCCCAGCTGTCATTCAGCCGCGCTGACACCGGCGTACCTTGCAGGCGCCGGGCCAGGGTAAAAGGAAAATGCCGGCCCACCTGATCGACACTGGGCATCAAGGTCCCGCACATAGCCTCTTCACCGCAGACACCGGCAGACAGTGCAAAGTGCCAGACAGGACTGGTCAGGTAAGTGTCAAGCCAGGCCGCGCCCAGTTGCTCGCGACTTACCGCTAACACCGCTTGCAACCACTCCTGCCAGCTGTCGATAAAGGAGGTGGACAAGTTCTGTGCAACAAAATCGCCCCGACTGGCAATTTTGCCGCACATGCCAATTACATTTACAGACTGACCGGACAACTGAAGGTCTCCAACGCATTACTCCAAAACGGATTGTTAACAGTATCAGGCACCAGCTCTACCCGTGCTTTGTTACCCTGCACTGCCAGATGCAGTGTCATATCGGTGCGGGTTTGCGGTCGCTGTTCGGTCAGCGCATCAAGGAAGCGGAACCAGGACCACTCCCCTTCCTGACTAATGTTCGACGGTAAGCCGGAATTAGCCGGTGTAAATACCAGTCGGGTTTGTAACTTGTTGCGATCGCCTGGCCAGAAAAACTGTCGTGAGCGTGTCGGGCCATGACGGTAAGACAGCTCCTGACCATCAAGCTCCAGCAGCAGGTGGGTAATGTGCCTGTCCAGATAGACCGGTTTTAAACTAAAACCGACCTGCAGTTTCTGGCTGCCATCAGCAAAGAATGCCGATCTGATCTGCCTGGCCTGCTGGAAGGTTTTCAGCACACTGTGATCCAGACCAATATCGCGTTTAAAGGTCCAGGTTGCGCGACTGGTATTTACAAAAGGCTGTAAATACTCATTAAAAAAGCTGTCCAGCGTGCCGCCATAACCAAAGAAGCGTTCAAAATCGCGCAGTTTAATATCATCCTTGCTACGCCGGTTCAGTGGATAGCGCCCGGCAATAGCCCTGCGGTATTCGGCGAGTACTTTGCCCTGCCAGGCTTCATTAATATGCTGGCGGCTGCCCTTGGCAAATAATTTGCCGGTATCGGCCGACAAGTCTGACAACCAATCAGAAAACGGCGCCGGCACATCGCTTTTTAGCCGGCGCAGTGCCACAGACAGCTCATCACCGCCTTCACCGTTTAACTGATTAACATAGGCCTGACGGGCCATACCACCGGGAATATATAAACGCTCCAGATAGTCATGGTACATGCGGCTGGTCTGGGCAATTTGCTCCAGCTGCGCTTCACTGATATTCAGCACCTCAAAAAACGCCAGCTCCACTTCTTTACCCGGTAACTGCTGCTTTAATGCCGACATATCCTCCGGTAACAAGCGTTGTAATCTGGAGGTCTGGCCGGAAAACTGCGTTTGTGCCACTTTACCGGCAACATCCGCTGCCATCGTCATTTCGGCCGAGTCTGGCAACGCCGTTAACCGCACGTTTTGCTGCACGGCGCGAATAATGCTTTGTACCGGCTGCTCCGGCCCCGCCAGCACCTTGGTTACAAAGACACCCTGCTCAACATCCGTCACCGGACGGATACTGATATCGGCCAGCAGCTCCTGCCACTGATAAATATAATCACGCAGGTATTTCTGTGTTACCTGCTCTGACAGGGTGCCATCAACGGCTTCATCACCATTGTCTGTCAGCTCACCGTATACCCAGCTATCTTCCATCAAACTGCGGATAATACGGCGTTTTTCCACATTAAACAGACCATGAAAGCCTTTGTAGGTATAAAGTCCGGAAATGCCCTGCTGCAGTGGCTGGCCACTTTTACGCTGCACCACTTTTACCCCATCACTGCCCAGAACATCGACCAGACGAAAATCCGGAATATGGCTTTTACCCAGCTCAGTGCGAATGCGCTGATAAGCACGCTCAGCCAGTGGCACCGTCAGCAACATCTCTCGGGCAGAGGCGACAACATTCTGATCAAGCTGCGCGCCTTTTACGCCTAACTCTAACGTGGCGTGCAGGTGATTTTGCAATGATAAGCGCAAGCTCTGGCTAACATCACCGGGATATTGCCGCTCAGTGTAAAGTGCAAACCAGGCATTAATTTGCTCCGCCTCAAAGTGCTCCGGGCGGAAAATCATCAGATAAGTTTTCAGCGTTTCGTACAAATAGTCACGATGCTCAGCATTAACCTGCATTTCATCGGTCAAACTGGCCAGCAAGTAAGGCACAAAACGCTGGTACAAGGCGTTCTGATACGCCGTTTTTGCCGCCTGGCCCAGTTTATCGCCCTGATAAAGGCCCAAGTTCTTCGGCCCATCGGTTGGCAGCACGCCAGCGTAACCTGCCGGCAGGTCGCGCAGCATATTCAGCTCGTCGTTAAGGGCAACAACGTCAATGTCGGTTCTTGCTGCTTCAGTCAGCTGCTGATAGCTGCTGATTTCACTTGCCACCTGATCGACCAAATCTTTATTCCAGCTGTAGCTGCCAGCCCAGCCCACCACTAACCAGGCAGCACCAAGCGCTGTTGCTGCTAACACACCGCGCCGAATAAGCCGGTGGCGGTTTTTATGCTGCAGGTTAACCGAGGCCAGCTCACGCTCGGGAATAACAATTTCTTCAAAAAAACGCTTTAAAAAATAGCCTTTACCCTCGCCGGTTTGCCGGCGCAGCGGCGGCTCGGCCAGGCCAAAATTGCTGCCCAGCTGTGACATGACCCTATCAATTGGCACGCCTTCCTGCGTGGCACTGGCAATGTAAACGCCGCGCAGCATAGTGGCTTTTTCAAACGGATTGGGTGCAAAAATTTCTTTTAAGAAATCATCCGCTGCGCTTTGTAACAACCTAAGCTGGCGTGGAAATTCGTAAATAGCCGCACGGTTCTGTGCATCATGCTCGTACTGCAACCGGCTAAATAAGCGCTGCGTCAGCCGGTTGATAATGGCATGAAACTCACGGTTAAACTGGCTGACCACGCCTTTTTCACTGTCCACCAGATTAGCGTCAAAGGTCATACCCCATACCTGTTCGCGCTCTTCTTCGGTCAGGTTGTCAAAATACTCGGTAAAGCCCGCGATGAGGTCAGCCTTGGTAAACATGACATACACCGGAAAGCTCATGCCCAGCTGGTTTTGTAACTCCTGTACCCGCTGCTTAATGGCGCGGGCGTGCAGATTACGCTCGGTACGGGTTTGATTGAGTAAATCAGCCAGGCTGACAAACACGATGACGCCGTTGATTGGCCGTCTGGGCCTGTGCTTGCGCAGTAAGCCCAAAAAGCCCTGCCAGGCACTGGAATCCTGGCCGGCATGACTGTCCTGTGTGGTGTAACGCCCCGCTGTGTCTATTAATACGGCCTGATTGGTAAACCACCAGTCACATTGGCGGGTACCACCAATACCGCTGATCGCATCGGCGCCCATATGCTCTTTTAATGGAAATTCCAGGCCGGAATTATGCAGCGCAGTAGTTTTACCTGAGCCTGGCGGGCCAATCAGCATATACCAGGGTAGCTGATAAATATCTCGGGCTTTGCCAAAACGGGCATGTTTTAAGATATCCAGCGCTTTTTGCATACGCTGGCGTAATACTTCAATATCACGTTTGGCCAGCTCATCCTGTTGCTGATGTTCATCACCGTTGAGTAAGGTGTCTACCGCCTGACGGTGCGAGCGGCTTTCACGCAGCCCCCTGATATAGTGGCTGGCACCCCACACCACTGCAATCACCAGTAGAGTCGCCAGCCTGGCGCTGGCGCTGGCTAAGGGTTCATGGCCAGCGATGGCCAGCAGCGGGCCGCCAAACCAGATCAGCAGCGCCAGTGCGAGCAGCCCCAGCACAGTAATAAAAACACTGGATTTAACGACCGCTAACACGGATCGCAGTACGGCATTGGCTTTCATAACATATCCCTTGTCTTACACATTAGGGTAACAAATCTATTTCGACGCGGCGGTTTAGCGCCCGGTTGGCAGCACTGTCATTAGGGGCTATCGGGTTAGCATCACCGTGCCCCTCGGGCCATAAGCGGCCACGCAAGTCTGCACCTGAGGCCAGCGCATCAGCCATGGCATTGGCTCTGGCCAGTGATAAGTGCCAATTTGACGGGTACTTACTGGTAAAAATTGGCAAGTCGTCGGTATAACCGCTCACTAGAATACGACCTTGAGTACCCTCCAGCGCGCGAGCAATTTTGGCAGCTACCGGCACAAAACCCTCATTAATGCCAGTGCTACCGGGGCTGAATAGTTGATCTAAGCCAACCCGAATACGCACCCGATCCGGCAGTTCGATGACGTCCAGCAGTTGACGGCGGATTTCAGTTTGCAGCAGTTGTTGCAGCCGGATCGCATCCTGATGCGCCTTAGCCGAGGCTGGTTGCGGCGTATCCTGCTGTAGTACAACCAGATTGTTTAACTGACGGTGCACCTCGTTGGAGTAACCATTGATCTGATAGGTCAACAACATATAGCAACCCAACAGTGCAGCACCTATTACCGAGCACAGCACCCACAGCGGAAACTCGGCTTCAAGCTGATTAGCGGTAACCACCTGACTGCGCCAGCCCGGCGACAGCTCACGCGGCGGCTCACCGCGCTGCGAGCGAATGGCTTTAAAGGCGCGTTCACGAAAGCCTTCCAGTTTTTCAAAGCCGCGCTCTTCTAAGCGCATTTTGCCGACAAAACCAAATGACAGGCACAGATACTGCAGTTCCAGCAGCAGTAAATGCTCGCGCGGGGCATTAATGGCGGCTTCGAGCAGGGTAAAAAAGTATTCACCGCCAAAGGTTTCATTGTGAAAGGTAGACAACAAGCTTTCCTGAGCCCAGTCACTGTTCCCGCCCCAACTGGTGTTGAGCACGGTTTCATCAATAAACGCGCACATACAATAGCGGGCTTTTTCAATCAACTCTGTGCTGACGTTTTTATAACGCAGCTGCTGTTCATACTGATTAATCAGCTGAATGCACTGGGTTTTGAGGCCCGCCACATCGGCATGCGATGCGGTGCTGCGAATAGGCGACACCAGGGAAAATAGTGCCCCGGCCTCATCTATCAGCACATTGTCACTGACCGATAACACTTGCAGCCGCTGACTGGCATCAGCCGGGCGTACATTGGCTGAAATGCGGGTTTTATCGTTGCTGCCGGTATCTCCTGCTGCTGCCGGCATAACGGCGGCTTTGGCCATGCCGCGGCCACCGGGCCGTGGTTTCATTACTGTTTTATCTGACATGCGTTGCCATCCCTGTTAGTCCTGTGGCGCGAAGCCGACTCAGGCCTTAATCGCCCAAAGCTCCAGTTTCAGCCCCGGGTAGTTACCGGACAGATGCAGTGCTAAACCGCCACTGTTTGCCAGCCGCTCCCAGTAAATACTGCCCTTATCGAGCTGAAAATAATGGTAGCCAGCGTGGTAAGGCACCTGGCGGGGCGCCACCGGTAAACCGGTTACCGCTATCCCTGGCAACTGGTTATTCACCAGTTCACGGATATGCTCAACCGGGCCAATTTTTAAGCGTGCCGGCAAGTGCTTGCGAATATCATCTGCCGGTAAATCAGCCGAGACCGCCAGCACAAATTGAGCATATTCCAGCAGGCTCTTGTCGGTAAGCGGTGACACCAGGATGCCAAACTTAGCTTGCTCCAGCGGCAAGGCTTGCGCCGTTTGCTCTAGTACCACACTCAAGGTTTGGTTCATGATCACGCTTAAGTTACCAAACACTGTGGTCAGCTCCTCATGCTGGTAAGGCGGAAACTGTGGCGGACGTTTTTGTCTGGCGGTAAAGGTTGAAAGCTCACCCAGCATCGCCACCATTAAGCGATACAGATTAAGCGGATGCTCCAGCACACCACTTTTTAAATGGCGTAATACCGGCTCATAGCGGTTAAGCACCTGCAGCATTAAAAAGTCGGCAATCGAATTAGCAGTGCCCTGACCTTTCCCCAAACGGTCGGCTAAGGCATCAGCGCGCTGACACAGCATACCAAGGGCTTCACTGACAAAGGCTGTCAGCTCGCTGTCTTGCTGAATATCCAACAGCGGCGGAATAAAGTTTTTAAGTAGCTTTACTTCACCCTGCTCGGTCACTTCACGAATGCGCGCTACAGGCAAGCTGATAAAACCGCCTCTGTCTTCTGATCCCAGCTTAAACAGCAAACGCAGCTTGGCCAGTTGCAACAGCTCAGTGGCATCATCACTCTGGCTGTTATCGGCCACGCTGTGCACAGTGTAGCCATATCGGCTGATACGGTCGCTGCCCGTTTCGGCGATATTCTGACCATGTGGTTTATCTATCGCCAGACACAGATACACCAGCTGATCACGGCAGCTTTTCGGGATCTGTACCGGTTCAGGCAGCGCTTCAACTTCTGGCAGTTGCAGCACAGTGCCATCAGCTAATATCGCCTCTAGCTTTGTCAGAGCAAACTGACCAAACTTCAGGCACTGATGGTCAACCGCCAGCTGTCGGATACCGTAGCTGTAAGGCAGCTGCATTGCCATTTGCTGCACGCGGCAATAATCATGATAACGCTCCTGCTGCTGAAAATGCTGCGGGCGTAAAAACAAGCCTTCTGACCAGGCTATACGGCTGTAATCACTCATGGCAGTTACTCCAAAGGCTGCTTAACGCTTGCGCTCTAAGTCATGCTCACGGATATACACCGCCAGTTTGTCGACATAGACATAAAAATCGTCATAACCGGTTGGTTTTACATCAACCACCGCGCGCCAGCGGGCGCCTTCAATATCACGGTACGCAGCGACGACTGCTACGGCCTTGGTCGCCGGTTGCAGCGCCATTTTATATTCGCTGCGCTGACCGGGTTCAAACACCAGCTCATCTTTTTTCAGTAAATCAGTGCGTAAAATGGCCTCGGGGTTGTCGTACAGGGCAAAAAAATCCTGGTTTTCAAACACTGTTTTTGAGGCTAATTCATACACTTTAATGATCACCGGCGAAGGACGCCCCTCAGCATCGGGGTTAATGTCAGCCGCTACCCGAAAATGTAACTGGGTTGACGGTGGAAAGGTGGCATAGACCGCCTGACAACCGCTTAAAAAAATCATGGTTAATAGCAGCAACAACAGTGCTTTTAAGCTATTCATTTGTACTACTCCTGATGGTTTTATTGCCAAAACGGCGTGTTAACCCTGTCGCAGATAAGCTTCGTAGGCGCTGATAAAATCATCATTCACGCCCTGTTTGTTTTTATCATTAACTTCGGCAGCCAATTCCTGATGCAGCGCTTTATATCTGGCCCAAAGCCTTGCCTGGCGCTGCGCCGGATTTAACTTATCAAACAAGTTGCTGCCAAAATCGGCGGCTTCCAATCGTTGTGGTGCCAACTCTGCCATTAAGCCCGACATGGCGCCGCGGGCACCGGCGATAATCGCCGCTTCATGGCGGCTAATATCGCTAAAAGCTTCAGCAATGGCCTGACTCGCCGGCATAAAGCTGCTGCCCGGGCGGTTAAACAGGTTGTGAAAAGCATCATCAAGATTGGCCGAAAATTTCAGCGGGTTATTTTCCCGCTGCTGAAAGGTAGTTTGGTTAACGCGAAAGCTACTTTTCACCTGAGAGCGTTCATGCATCACTGCAATAACGCCTTGCAGCGCTTGTTGCAGCGCCTGCCCAAGCTGCTGCCAGCACTGCTCGTTTTGCATAGCGGCCTGGTTCGCTTCAGACAGCCCCAGACCACGGATAAAGGCCTGCACACAGGCACTGTCGCTACTGTTGCCAGGTTGGCTTTTGCCGCTGGGGGCAGAAAGTGGCTGTTTTACCGGGCCTAAAGGTGTGGCCGGCTCTTCTTGCCAGGGGCTTTCCCAATCGTCAGGAATAAGCGCCGACGGCGCATGAAAGTGCTGATCCAGATTATCCAGCGCTAGATTGCTCTGGGCGTCAAACGCCGTAGTGTTTGCCACCGACGCTTGGCTGGCAGAAGCGCCGTCTGAACGCATTGTGTTAGGCGCATTAAAGAGTGGCTGGGGTTCAAATGCCGGCGTAATACTTGCTGCAGCAGCCTGACCAATCGTTAAGCCAGTTGCTACGTCACTATGGCGATTAAGCGGTGGCTTTTGTGTGTTTTCTGCGATCAGGCTGTGCTCGGCGCTTTTCTCAGCTGATACACTATCAATCAACGCCACCTGGATCTCGTAATCGCCCAAACACAAAATGTCACCGTGATGTAAACTGTGGCTGTTGCCCTGCCCTAAAGGCTCTACCGAACGGTTAACAAATAAGCCATTGGTCGACTGATCGGTAATACGAAACTGGCCCTGTTGATAGCTGATAATGGCATGCACGCCCGATACAACGCGCTCAGGATCAGGCAAATACCAATCGGCCTGTTCACTGCGGCCTAAGCTGCCGCCCTGGCTATCAAAGCGCTTTACCGCAACCTGACGGGGCGATAAACGGTGGTAACTCAGCACTGACAATTCAAGTAACATATCCCTTTGCCCCACATTAAACTCCCGGCTGTCAGCAACACAATTTATTAACCATAAATCGGCCGCAAAGGTTAAGTTAAATTTATTGTTACGTCAATAGCGGATAAATTAACACATAAGTTAAATACAGTCGTGACGATGGCGTATATTTGTGAAATAATTGCGCATATTTTGACATTTTGCATCAGTTAGTGATTTTTTCACCCCACCGGGTTTGGCAAGGAGTACATCATGACGACACAGGACAGCACCAGTGTTAGCAGCCTGAACAATGACACCGCTATGGATGCGGATAAAACCCGTTTTGCCGTAAAGCTAAAAGCCAGCAAAGACAGCAGCAAAGCTGCCACCACGCTGGAGCCTGGCATGCTGATTAAACAGCGCTATTTGCTGGAGCATAAAATTGGCTCTGGCGGTATGAGCGATATTTATCGCGCGACCGATGTTTTTTTACAACAGGCCGGAGTAAGTAACGCCAGCGTGGCAATTAAGGTGTTACAGCAGCAATTTGTCGATCAGACCGAAGCCTTACAGCTGTTATTGCAAGAGGCGCATAAAACCCAGCAGCTGGCCCACCCTAATATCGTGCGGGTGTTCGATGTTGATAGCGACAACGGCCTGTATTTTATTGTGATGGAGTATCTGGACGGTGAGAGCCTGGAGCAGGTCATTAAACGCTATAAGCCCAAAGGCCTGCCGTTAAAGTCAGCTTTGAAGCTACTTCAGCAGATAGCAGACGCGCTGAACTACGCGCATCGCTTAGGCATAGTGCACGCCGATCTTAAACCCGCCAATATTATGGTGAACCGCGCCGGTGAGGTTAAAGTGCTGGATTTTGGCGTGGCGCAAAAGCTGCAACTGAATCACGATATATACGCTGCCGAGCAGCAAAGCCAAACCGCGCCGCTAAGTGGCTACACGCCGGCCTATGCCAGCGCTCAGTTATTGGCGGGCAACAGCCCATGCGTAGCCGATGATGTGTTTTCATTTGCCTGCCTGAGCTATGAGCTGTTAAGCAGCAAACACCCATTTGATAGGTTACCGGCCGATAAAGCCGCTGCTGCGCAGAAAAAAGCGGCTAAACCGGCTCATGTTAATGTGTTGCAGTGGCAGGCGCTAAAACGCGGTCTGGTATTTGATGGCGCTGCGCGCAGCACCAGCATTAGCGGTATTATGCAACAGCTTAGCCGGCCACTATGGCGCCCGGTGGGTGCCGCTGCCGCGGTTGCGCTGTTAGGTGTTGGCGCCTGGCAATATCATCAGCAACAACAGCAGGTGCTGCTGGCAGCCGAGGCACAAAGTGCACAACTAACGGCGCAGCAGGCGCTGTATCATCAGTTATCTGAAGCCTCTGCAGCCGAGTTATTACAGGCTATACAACTGGCCGACACCCCTGCGTTACAGCGCGAAGCGGTGCTGCGCAGCCAACAGCAGCGTTTAATCAGCCATTTTGAGCAGCAAATTGATTTACTGTTAAGCGATCGCAGCTTTAACTACCCGAACTACCCTGAAATTGAACAGATCCTGGCGCAGGCTACGGCACTTTACCCTGACTCGCATTATCTGATCGATTTAAGCAGCAGCATGGCGCGCAGCAAACAAACCGCGCTTGAAGTGCTGCGCGGCCAGTTAAACCAGCTGCTGTTAAACCGGCAATACGAGCCACAGCAAGAGGGCAACGATCCATACAAGCTGGCGGCAGAATTAACCCGTATAGAGCAGCGCTATGTGCTGCAGCCCAATGCTGAGGAAGCAGCCATTTACCGCGACAGCTTTAACCAGGCCGTTGCCAGCAATGATGCAGTAGCGCTTAAACATCTGATCCGGGTGGGTGAGCTGATGTTTGCCAATTATAGCGATACCCAGGCATTGGTCAGCCAGGGCCAACAGCTTGCCAGCGCCGTAGAGGCGATGGCGGCCTATCGGCAGGCAGTAAATGATGGCCAGCCAGCCGAGTTTCCCTATCAGGCGGCTGAGCTCTTCTATCAGCACAGCTTTTCGCTACTGGAGCAGGAATTACAGCAAAGTGCCAAAGCCAATGATGTTGATGCGGTATACGATAAGTTACAGCAGTTTAATGCTCAGGTACCGGCAGATTTCTCGCTGCATATGGCGCTTAGACGCAAACTGGCAGATAAGTATCTGGCCATGTCCGGCGAGTTGCTGCAGTCAAATCAGGTGCGCACCGCAGAGCGCCTGATGCGCCGCGCCAACGAGCTGATGAGTAGCTTAAACAGCTAACAGCCTAGCGATACTTATCTATGCCCTGACACAGCTGGCGGATCCCGCTGATGGTGCGGGGCGTAGTGCGGTAAATAAGGTCAGCCTCTATGGCTAAAAATTGCTGCTTTTTAACCGCTGGCAGCGCGCTAAAGCGTTGCCAGTAGCGCCAATCAGCCATATCAACCTGTTTTACCGGTTGAATAATCAGCTCTGGTGCTGCCAGCAGCAACTGCTCTATGCCAACCTGCGGATAATCGCCTTTCACCTGGCTAAACACATTTTGTGCGCCGCACAGCGTTAACATTTGCTGTGGCCAGGCATTATTGGCCACCGTACTCAGTGGCGCTGTGCCCATGGCAAAAAATACCGGTAGCGGCGTTTTGTGTTGATACTGCGCCCTAAGCTCAGCTAACTGCTGGCTAAGGGCCCGTGCCGCCGCTTTCGCCTGCACTGGCTGGCCACTTAGCTCGCCAAGCTGAATTAGTTCGGTCGCGATATCGTCAAGCGTCAGCGGATCAGAGTATGCAATACGGATCCCCAGCGCCTCTAAACGCGCCAGCTCAGCAGGCGGATTGCCACTGCGCCAGGCAATAACAAGATCTGGCTTTAACGCCAGCACCGCTTCTAAGTTGATACTGGCATAACTGGCGACACTGGGTAGGTTCTGCGCCTGCTCCGGGTAGTCGCTGTAGTCACTTACCGCCACCACCTTATCACCCGCACCAATAGCAAACAGCATTTCGGTAATATGCGGCGACAGCGCGATTATTCGCTTAGGAAACCCGCCAGTGTCAGCATTACTATCGGCTTGTGCGCCGACACACAGCAGCACCAGTAACAACAGTGTGTACTTCACCATTGCATATTTCACCAGTCTATGCCCCGCTGCGCTTTAATGCCATTATCAAAAGCATGCTTAATGTTTTGCACTTCACTTACGGTGTCGGCCAGTTCAATCAGCCGGCGGTGACAGGCGCGGCCGGTAATCACCACATGCTGCCCTACCGGGCGGTTTAATAAGGCGCGCTCTACCCGCTCCAGCTCAAGATAGTGGTAACTAATCATATAAGTCAGCTCATCCAGCAACACCAGATCAATAGCTGCATCGTTTAAAAACTGCTCAGCCTGTTGCCACACCTGCTCTGCCGCCGCCATATCGGCGGCTTTATCCTGCGTATCCCAGGTAAAGCCGGTGGCCATCACGGCAAATTGCACGCCATGCTGCGCCAATAAATTACGCTCGCCACAATCCCAGCTGCCCTTGATAAACTGCACTACAGCCGCGTTCAGGCCATGCCCCACCGCCCGCGCTACCGTACCAAAGCCCGAAGTAGACTTGCCTTTACCGTTGCCGGTGATCACCAGCAGCAGACCTTTTTCAGTGGTGGCGGCGGCCACCGCCGCATCTACCTGTGTTTTCAGCCGCTGTTGGCGCGCCTGGTGCCGCTGCTGCTTTATGCTGTCTGTCATTGTTACCTCTTGCTATGTCTGCTTTGCGCGCATTAGGGTTAAAAAGAAGATGCTGCCCACCAGTGAGGTAATTACTCCCAGCGGAATTTCCTGTTGTGGCAGCACAGTACGCGCCAGGTTATCAACCCAGATCAGGAAAAGAGCCCCCAAAAGCGCCGATCCCGTGAGTAAATGTACTGAAGTCACGCCAAATAGCCGTCGCACTAAATGCGGTATCATCAGGCCGACAAAAGCAATACCGCCACACTGCGATACGATACAGGCAGTTAATAGCGCCGTTGCCAGCAGTAACACCAAGCGCAAACGGCTGGTGTTCACGCCCAGAGTACGGGCACTTTCATCACTTAACAGCAATGCATCCAGCTGCCGGCGCAGTGCAAGTGCCAATAGCAGCACCAACAAGGTCACCGGCGCCAGCAGTAACACGCTTTGCCAGTCGGTGCGGCTTAAGCTACCCATTAACCAGAACATCACCCGGTTGGCGGCAAAAGGCTCGGCAAAGTACAAAATAAAGCTGCTAAGCGCACTTAACATAAAAGACACCGCCACACCGGCCAGTAACGTTACCTCTACTTTGCGCCAGTGCTGGCCGGCACAAAATACAAACACCAGCGCCACGGCGAATAAGGCGCCGGCAAAAGCGCCCACCGCCACGCTGAATAACTGTGGCGGCAGCACTACGCTGACAATGGTAGCGCCCAGCCCTGCACCGGCCATTAAGCCAAACAGATAAGGATCGGCCAATGGGTTACGGCTGACATTTTGTAAAATAGCGCCGCTCACCGCCAGCCCGGCCCCCACCAAGATGGCGCAGAGTAAACGCGGCAAACGGATCTGCCAGATCACAGTATCGGCCAGTGCAGGCGCACCTGCAGTGCCAAACAGCACAGAGATGATGTCATTGATAGAAAGTTCAGCGCTGCCCAAGGTTAAACTGAACACGGCGCTGGCCACTAACAGCAGCAAGGTAATAAGTAACATCAGCGGGTAGTTGCGCTGACGCGGCAAGCTAAAACGGGCGGCAAGTTTAACCATGGTTAAGCCGCTCCCGGTGGTAGAAAGGTAATTTGCAATTTATCCAGCGCCGGATGGCGGCTTACCTGGCATGCCAGCGCAAACACCTGCTGTAACTGCTGATGCTGTAATACCTGCTCTGGCGTTCCAAACGCCACCTGCTGGCCATTATTCAGCAGCAATAAATTATCGCAGTATAGCGCCGCCAGGTTTAAGTCATGGATACACACCAGCACCGGAATATTCAGCTCACGCAGAAGCTGCAACACCTGATGCTGGTATTGTACATCGAGGTGATTTGTGGGCTCGTCCAGCAGCAATAGCGCCGGCTGCTGCACCAGTGCACGGGCAATATACAACCGCTGCAGTTCACCACCGGATAAGGTATCAATTAGCGCATCAGCCTTATTGCCAAGGCCTACCTTGTTTAACGCCCGCAATACACTGGCATGGTCGCTGCTATTGGTAGTTTCAAACCAGCTTTTATGTGGCAACAGCCCCATCGCAGCTACCTGAAATACCGTTAACGCAAACAACGGCGGCGGATGCTGGCTTACCACCGCCAGGGTACGGGCCAGTTGCTGGTTAGTGTATTGGTTAAGCGGACGCTGGCGTAACAGAACTTGGCCAGAAGTGGGCGGCAATGCACGTGAAATAAGCTTAAGCAGGCTGCTTTTACCGGCGCCGTTGGGGCCAATAACGCCTAAGATGCCCTGCTGTGGCAGCGAAAATGCAATATCCTGCAGCACAACCTGACTACCTAACTGCAGTGACAACCCAGATACCTTCAGCACACCAGCACTCCTGACCATGCAGCAGCCAGCCGGGGCAAAACCTGGGCACTGGCGCTGCTGTGAACTCCCGCACAGAGACGTTATTTAAGCCCGGGCAGGTCTCCTGACTTAACGCGATAACCCACAAGCGCCTTCCCGGTATGCTACCAGTGGCTGTTGCTTGCAGCGCGTATTACAGTTGCGGGTACAGTGCAGGCGTTTCACCTGCTTCCCTTTTCAGCAGCGTTAAGCTGCACCTGAGCGGCGCCAAGTGTAACAGACAATGTACAACAGCCGCAAAATGAAAAACGCCAGCGGGTAGCTGGCGTTTTCTGGAAGCATGTAAAGGTGAATACTAAAAAGCAATTTCGCTTTTATTCAACAGCGCTAAGCAGGGTTTTATCTAAACCATCCTCGGTTAAAATTTTCACCACTGCCTGGCAATGCTCAACGGTAAAATCACCCTCAGCAATCTGCGCGTTCAGCATGTTACGGCGCTTCATTACAATGTCAGACACCATTTGCTGGTTTGCGCCCTTTTCACCGCCCATTTTGCTGTACAGTTTATCTAAATACGGATACAGATTTTTTTCTGCATCATAGGCGCTTTGCCGCACCGACGGGTGAAAATCCTGACAGGCATTTAAGTTCAACAAGTAAAAGTTCAGGTAGCCCGCCACCGTCACCAGTTTATAGTCTTGCGTGTTCGCCTGAGCTGCCGCACATACCGTGCCTGAAGTGAGTATCGCCGCAGCAATCATTGCACTTAGCCGTGTTTTCATTATTACGTCCTGTTTGTCGGTTAGCGTTGCTATTCAATCTAAACAGAAGTTGGCATTTTTGCAATCTTCTGCTTTTAAATAAGCACCCGATAACGCCACTAAGCGTTTTTATTACTTAACACTGACCACTGCTGCCATAAACCTACAGCAAACAATCCTCCAATTAATAAGCAGATAGCTGAACTCACAAACCAAAACATCAGGCTGTTTTCCGGGAACCTTGGCATTAAGCCAACAAAGGCTACGCCACGCAGTAAAAATAGGCTATTAATCAGCAGTAGCGCTAATTTTGTCAGTGGTAAACGCTTTATTACGCCTGCGCCCGACAGAGCATACAGTGCCCAAACCAACAGCAGCAAAACGATAACAGCCGTAACGACGGTTGGATACCAAAGCCCCTGCTCTGCCATTCGGGCCATCTGCTCACCTGCACCAAAGAAGCGATACCAATCGCCGCCGAAAACAATACAGCCTAGATGCGCCAGCGCAGCGGCAAAGCAACATATCGCCGCAGCCAGAAGATATTTATTGTTAGCAGAGGGCATTTTTCGTCCTTGAATGTTGTTATCTATAACGTTTGATCACTTTGTGTTTGCAATAAAGGTGGCCCATAGACGCCTTGTTAAGCATTTGCAGTTCCAACAGCCGAGTAAATTAAAAACATGGACAATGGCACAGAAGCAATGCCGATTAACCGGAACTTGCTTCTGAATTTATTTGCCGACCATACTGCAAATTTCTTGTGTAATTTCGGAGGGGTAAGAGCCAAGCCTAACCCTACCAGAATTAACCCATAACCTATGAAGGAAATTGTTATAGGAAAGAGAGTGTTTTCGGCATAAGCAATGAAAATTATGCCTGCAGCAATTCGACTGATGATCTCAAATAGGTGGAAATAGGATTTTTCACTGAACGTGATAATGCCGTTTGAAAATGCATCAGGCTTTGCCACCATTGCAAGGCTTAGTGACATCATTAATAAACCAAAAGCGGCAATTAAGTACATTATCTTTCCTTTGTATTGCCTAACGTTGCCAATAGGGTCTGGTGTAGCGCCCCCTGCCTGCTTGGCCTCGTTAGATTGGCTCCTTGCCCCAAAAGCTGACATAAAGCTCCCTAATTAAACCTGGGGTTAACCCCCAAGCCCATTTAATTTCTTCTTTAGCATGGCCGGCAAAGACAGCCTCAGCGAATGAAATGTCGATCGCATTCTTCATCAAGTCTGATCCCTGGCGATGGCAGCTAACTGCCAATTCCATAGTCGCTTTAACGCTCTTCTCATCACGAGCTCGGAAGTCTCGCTCCATCCTGAAGCGTAACCGGTCCATCTGGAGGTGAAACAGATCCTCCAGTTCTTCAAACTCTGGCTGCAAATCAGGATATATCCGAAGTGCGGCTTCCAAAAATTCTTCTTGTGTCATCTCTTAAATCTAACGCCCGCCACAAACGCGAGCAACGTGTTGCGAGTCGAGCGCCCAGAGGGCCCGTTTTTGATGGCGCTTGTTATGTACACTACAAGCCATCTATGAACTTCCTTGCATTGATATCTGCTGTCTCAAACATTTCTGGCTTGACTGATTGATATAGACAATTTTCTTTGTTGTAAGGTGGCTCAGGTAATTTTTCGGCAAGTGGGACTCTCCACTTGGGATCATCATAATCATCAAACCAATAAGCAAGTTCGTTTGTACCCGGCTTGGTTGTTACACGCTGAAGCTTTGCATCTGGCCTATCACATTTAAGTTTGTATAGCTCAAAATAAACCACAATAGATTCAAACTCTCGCCCTTTAAACAATACCTCTTGGTCATGCCATTGCCCGTCACTGCTTTGGAAACGAACATTTGTCTCTGGGTTAGCAAATATCCAAATGAATAAAAGTACAAAGCATAAAATGCCAAAAAAAATGATTAAGCCAATAACTGAAAGTAAACTCTTCATTGCTTTAGCACATAACGCCGCCAGCATGCGCGGCTTTGCAGTGAAGGCGAAGCCGCAGCGGAAAAGACGTCGCCGTGACTGGCCTTGTTATAAACCACCTTACTCACTTACTGCCGCCGATGTAGAACCTACATCTTTTTTAAACAGCAGTATGAACAGATAAATTACGCTAAATATTGGAATAAGTGACAAAACAGCACCGAGTAAACCTGCAACCGCTGGCTTTTGCATTTTACGACGAGCTACGTAATAGCATAGTGCGCCCATGATTAGCGCGAAAATGATTACAAACTGGCCGTACAAAGTAGCATTGATATTCAAATGAACTGTCCTTGTGGTTTATAACGCTTTGCTAATTGGCTGCCGCAGCGTAGCGTAGGCAGTCCAGTGGAGGCCACGCTGTTTGTGGCCGGAACGAAATTAAGCAATTTGTTATATTTCATTTGCTTGAAAAATCATATTTATCTTTGAAAAACTGCATTTGATTTAGCTCTGATTTTGTAACTAGCCCCTTTCTAACTAACGACGTCGTTTTTATTTTAAGAAACACCTTAAAAAACAGCACGGGAAGTACAATCATTGAGCCAAAGAATATTAACCCCCACCAGTCCCCGTTTTTCTGACACTTTATACAAGAATCACCATCAATGCCCATGGCAAAAAGAGTAACGAAGCCAATTGGAAATGAACAAAAGAAGCCGAGGATACAACCAAACATTGCGGTGTTGCTTATGCTTTTCTCGATTTGCTTAAATTTCAAAAACTCTTTGTTATCTTTAAAGGGCTCAGAAGAGGATATAGTTTCTTTTTTCTTTCTGAAACCATCCTTTAGCCCTGAAAAACCAAAGTAAAAAAGTAGGGCTATTACTATCCAATACCCAGCGAAATCATCTGTTCGTGTCGCAATAAACTCCGATTTAGCAAGAGATAAAGTCTTACCCGAAATTAATCCATATATCCCCAGGCCGAGTAACAAAATGCCGCCAAAAGTATGCTTTGATATTTTCACTCCCTCTCCTTGGGCGATAAATAAACAGTGCTACACATCAAAAAATATAACGCCCAAATTTAGCGCGGAAAGCCGCGCAGCGGGTTGACGTCGCAGCCAGCGCTTTTTGCTGGCGATAATATTTGTTTGTTATGTACGTGCTCATTCATTGCCCATTTCCCAGAATGTGAATCCTTTACCACCTACACGCTTCCACCATTTGGCTTGGGATATTTCTTCCATATAAACCATTGGAGAATATTCAGATTTTTCGATTAAAGCACTTTGAAGCCATTTGTCATTTTGAATGAGTTGAACGGCTTTAGTTTCAGCCTCTTCTACTGAGTCAGCTTTTACCCATCGTGTGGTGAAAAAACCAAGATTTTTAATTTTACCTTCCCAGTTTAATTCAAAGTTTTCACCGCGAAGTAAAACCTGATATTTCATTGCGAACCTCTAAGTACTGTTCTTACCCATAAAAAGTAGACACTCGGTTATGCGCATTTGCGCTCAAACTCAGCCGGGCTGACATAGCCAAT
>NZ_JBDPJM010000027.1:0-445 GCF_039871805.1 Rheinheimera fenheensis | reverse complement strand
CCTTACCTATAGCTAAATGACGTTGTAAGTGTTCACCCAGATGATTGATTGCATGAGATAGAGCAAACGGTTTTACGTGAGAAATCGCGATAAAATTGGTCTGTAGCTCAGGTGGTTAGAGCGCACCCCTGATAAGGGTGAGGTCGGTAGTTCGAGTCTACTCAGACCAACCAGATTGGGGTTATAGCTCAGCTGGGAGAGCGCCTGCCTTGCACGCAGGAGGTCAGCGGTTCGATCCCGCTTAACTCCACCACTTCTGGTTTAAGAAACCTGCTCTAAAAATTCAAATATAAGCGCTTAGCGTAAAGTGTTTATATTTGAGTTTAATCTCAAACTGCTCTTTAACAATTTGGCAAGCTGATAGTAGTAAAAACAAGCTAAGCATACTTCCGAACTCAAGCGGAAGGATTGTGTAGCAAAGCACACTGTACGACACAAAACATTT
>NZ_JBDPJM010000007.1:0-160198 GCF_039871805.1 Rheinheimera fenheensis | reverse complement strand
CAACACTCAACACTCAACACTCAACACTCAACACTCAACACTCAACACTCAACACTCAACACTCAACACTCAACACTCAACACTTTTCGGCTCATCCCTGAGCACGTCGCTTATGGCGTTGGCAATTCATCCAACAGTTTCTCTACAAACACACTGATCTGCGGTTGCGCCCTGGTGTTGGGATGAATGCCATCTTGCATCATCAGGTCACTGTTGACCGCTATCTCGTCCATAAAAAATGGCCATAACGTTATGGCAAATTTTTCCGCCAGCGCCGGATAGATTGCGCTGAATTGTTGTCCATAACGTGGTCCATAGTTCGGCGGTATGCGTATTTGCATTAGTACTGGCATGGCATTATGCTGCTGCACTAAGGTAATGATTTGGCTTAAATTTGATTTAATGGTGTCGATGGCAAAGCCGCGCAGACCGTCATTGCCTCCCAGTTCAATTAATACAGCGTCTGGCTGGTGTTGTTTTAACAGTTGGGGTAAACGGGCCAAGCCGCCGGCGGTGGTTTCACCGCTGATACTGGCATTAACTAACTGCCAGTCGGTACGTTGCTGCAGCAGATGAGGCCAGCCTTCGTGCTGCTGCATGCCATAGGCTGCACTTAAACTGTCGCCCAGGATCAGCATTTTTTGCGCTAAGGCAGACTGGTTGAATAACACGATTAACAACAAGAAGATAATACGCATAATGAATACACCTGAAGTTCATATCAACGCGGTTCGGTTGGCTAAGAGTGTCAAACTGACCGAAGGTTCCTTAACTATCCTGCACGATATTAGCCTGACGATCAATCGTGGTGAGACGGTAGCTATTGTTGGCGCCTCAGGCTCGGGTAAATCAACGCTGCTCAGCTTACTGGCTGGGCTCGATGTCCCCAGCAGGGGGGAAGTGCACCTGGCAGGGCAAGCGCTGCACCGGTTATCAGAAGATGAACGCGCGGCCATCCGTGCTGAGCATGTCGGTTTTGTGTTTCAGTCGTTTTTGTTATTGCCCAGCTTGACAGCACTTGAAAACATTACGCTACCAGCTGAGCTTGCTGGCGTGAAAGACGCGCGCGAGCGGGCAATGACGTTACTGGCACAAGTTGGTTTGTCAGAGCGGGCCGATTTTTATCCGGCACAGTTATCCGGTGGGGAGCAGCAGCGGGTTGCTATAGCGCGCGCCTTTATTACCCGTCCGGCAGTGCTATTTGCTGATGAGCCCTCTGCCAACCTGGATGCGGCGACCGGGCAGAAAATAGAAGATTTACTTTTTCGGCTAAATGCCGAGCAGGGCACAACCTTAGTATTGGTGACCCATAATGATGAACTGGCCCGTCGTTGTCAGCGCCAATACCGGATGCAGGCCGGCCGTTTTATCGACACAACAACACAGGATTTAGCAGATGTGGGCTAGTATTGCATGGCGCTTGTTCTGGCGTGAGCTTAGCCGAGGTGAGCTGTGGGTAATCGCTTTTGCGTTATTTTTGGCGGTTGGTTCTGTGGTCAGTTTAAGTGGCATCACCGAAGGGGTTAAAAGCGCCCTGTTGCAGCGCAGTGCCCAGTTTAACGCCGCCGATAAAGTGCTGCGCTCCAGCCAGCCGTTTGATGAGCAATTGTTTGAGCTTGCCGAGCAGCAACACCAGCTTAGTACAGCCAGACAAATGCAGTTTGACTCTATGCTGTTTGCGGGTGATGCCATGCAGCTGGCGACCATTAAAGCCGTCAGTAGCAGTTACCCGCTGCGTGGAGATTTAGTGCTCTACCGCTCAGAGTTGGTAACAGCTGGCGAAACTGCTGAGTTAAAGCCTGGGCAGGTATTTTTTGAGGCGCGTCTATTCGACCTGCTGGGCGTTGAAGTAGGCGATGAGGTGGAGCTTGGCCTGGCCAAATTACAGGTGGGTGGGGTTATTGTTAATGAGCCAGATGCGCCGCTCAGCGTATTTGGTGGCTCGCCGCGGGTGATTATGCACCTGGATGATGTGCCGGCCACTGAGATAGTGCAACCCGGTAGTCGCATTGGTTATCGCTATCTGTTTGCCGGCGATACCGCCAGCCTGGCGCAGTTTGAGGCTGAGGTTAACGATAAACTGACAGTGCATCAGCGCTGGCAAAAAATGGACCGTGAGTCAGCCATTGGCGGCGCTTTGGAGCGGGCAGAGCGGTTTTTATTGTTAGCGGGCTTGCTGGGAATTGTACTGGCCGCGTGTGCTGCTGCGGTTGCAGCCAGCCGCTACAGTCAGCGCCATACGCAGGCAGTTGCCGTCATCAAAGCACTGGGCGCGACAACAGCGCAAATCAGACTGATCTACGGCAGCCATTTACTGTTAGTGGTGCTGTTTAGCCTGCTGTGTGGCCTAGTTGCCGGACAACTGGCGATTGCTGCCGTGCAGTGGGGTATTAATCTGTATATGCCGGACTACCGGGCCCAGTTCAGTATCCGGCCACTGTGGCTGGGCACGTTAACCTGTGTTATCTGTGCACTGCTGTTTGCCGCACGGCCAATGTGGCGCTTATCAAATACGGCGGCGATAGAGGTATTAAAACAGCCTGCAGCGCAATTTGTGCTGGATAAACTGCAATGGCTAACCGGTGCTGTCGCTATCTGGGCACTGATGTGGTTATTCAGTGGCGAGCTGGTACTGAGTATCGGGCTATTTTTACTGTGTGCTGGCTTCGCTGCGTTGTTAATAGCAACAGCAGCAGTGATTGTCCGACTAGTAAAACCTGCTGCCGCGGGGCAGGCCAGTGCGCCTAAACTCGCTATTGCCAATTTACGCCGGCGCTTGTGGGCTAACAGCTTTCAGCTGATTACCTTTAGCCTGGCCATTTTTCTGGCATTATTGCTGTACTTCTTGCGCGCTGAGCTTATCGGCCAATGGCAGCGGCAAATTCCACAAGGCGCCCCTAACCAATTTTTGGTGAATATTAATCAGCAGCAGCGCACCGTGCTTAATAACTTTGCCGATGAGCAGCAGCTGCAGCTGGATCAATATTATCCGGTCGTGCGCGGGCGCCTGATGTCGATTAACGATGAACAGTTACAGCAAGAGGCCACGAAAGAAGATCGCAGCCAGCAGCGGGTCGGTGTGGGGCGTGAGCTTAATTTAACCTGGCTGTCGGCGCTGCCAAAAAATAATCACATTTTACAGGGTGATTGGTTTGCTGAAGGCGCGACTGCGCAAGTGTCGGTAGAAGAAGAGATAGCTGAGCGACTGGAGCTTAAACTGGGCGACAGCTTGGCGTTTTCGATTGGCGGGCAGCAGGTAAGTGCAGTAGTGAGCAGCATACGTAAAGTAGATTGGAATAGCCTGCAGCCCAACTTTTACATGATTTTAAGCCCGGACCTGCTGGCGGAATTCCCGGCCACCTTTATCACAGCGTTTTATCTGTCGCCAGAGCGAAATGCCTTATTGAACCAACTGGCGCGCTTGCTGCCGACGGTCAGTGTGATTAGCGTAGATAATATCATCGCGCAGGTAAACGACATTATCGATCAGGTAACGGTAGCGCTGAGTTTTATTTTGCTGATCATTTGTCTGGCTGCTGCGCTGGTGTTGGTGGCTCAGGTGCAGGCAACGCTGGAGCAGCGCGAGCAAGAGCTGGCAATCTTGCGCACGCTGGGCGCGCGCTATGCGCTGCTGCGTAATGCCTTGTTGTTGGAGTTTGCGTTGCTGGGCGCGATGGCGGGCGGTTTTGCCACCATTTTGGCAGAGCTAATGTTGCTGTTGGTGCAACAACGGGTGTTTGAATTGCCCTTTACACCACATTACAGCCTGTGGTGGATGGGGCCGACGCTGGGTATCAGCATGGTAACCTTACTGGGTTGGTGGCAGCTGCGGCGTTTATTAAGCATTCCGGGCGCGCAGCTCATGCGCCGGGTTTTGCAAGGCTAGTTAAAAAGATGAGGAATGCAGAGCCTAGCCCTGCAAATCCCGTAGAGCAGGTTCAAGCGTTGTAAACTGAAACTCAAAGCCGGCTTTGAGCAAATTTGCTGGTAATATCCGCTGGCCGGTTAACAGTAAGTCGGCCATTTCACCCAATAACAACGTTAGTACAAAGGCCGGTACAGGAAACACTGCAGGACGGTGCAACACCTTAGCCAGTGTCTGGCTAAATTCTGTATTAGTCACCGGCGTAGGCGCCGTAGCATTGAAGGGGCCTGTTAGCGTAGGGTGCAGTAGTAAAAACTCTATTAATCGCAACATATCGCCTAAATGGATCCACGACATATACTGCTCACCACTACCGATCCGGCCGCCCAGCCCCAGTTTAAACGCCGGCAACATCTTAGCCAGGGCGCCACCTTTGGCAGAGAGCACTATGCCGGTGCGAAGCAGGCAAACGCGCGTTTTATCATTTTGCGCCTTAAGGGCAATGTGCTCCCAACGCTGACAAAGCAAATGGGTAAACTCACTGTGATAATGCGTGAAATCTTCATTGATTAAACTGGCGTCCTGCCGGCCATAGATGCCAATAGCTGAGCCGCTGATCAGCACTGAAGGAGGTGTATCAGCAGCGTTAATGGCCTGCACCAGCTGTTCGGTTAACTGCCAGCGGCTATCACAAAGCCGCTGTTTTTGGCGCTCAGTCCAGCGTTTATCGGCAATAGGTTCGCCTGCCAGATTAATTACTGCATCAAGTTGGTTAAAATCTACCTCGTTAAGGCTGCTTATCACCTTAACATGCTGGCCGAGTAGTTTTGCCGCTTTAGCGCAATCGCGGCTTAGCACCCAAAGCTGATGTTGATTAAGCCAGCGTTTTACTAATGCTGACCCTATCAGACCGGTACCGCCGGTGAGCAAAATATTCATTGTGATTACCGTTTGCTGTCAGACGCCTAACTCAGTATAGAAGTTATTTGTTTACCGACAGTGTCAATGAGACTGAATCGGCAAAGCGCAGCGCATGCGGTTTATCTATTTCGACTTCGGCATAACGCACACTGGGATGCTCACTGGCAATAGCCAGTACCTCAGCAGTAAGTTTTTCCAGTAACGAAAAGCGCTGATGCTCTACCAGGGCGATGATTTTCTTGGTGATAGTACGGTAGTTCAATGCTTTATCCATATCATCGGTATTCGCCGCGTCAGCTGCGCTGTAGTGGATCCTGGCGTTTATCACCACATCTTGCTTGTTATTAATTTCATCTTCTTTAATACCAATAAAGGTACGCAGGCGCAGGTTTTTTATTCTGATAATGGCGGGGTTTTCCAATTGCATAAAGCAGATTCCAATTTAGTTAATTTACAGCTAGATAATACGCCGCTTGCCGGGGGCAGGATCAATGGTCCTCGTTGCTCAGAGCGACAATTTAAAACGGGCACCACCGAGTTCACTGTCGTCCAGATTGAGTTTGCCGGAGTACGACTGTACCAATTCAGCAACAATCGCCAGACCAACGCCATGCCCATCTTTATAGGTGTCTAACCTGGCACCGCGCTCAAACAGCTGCTGACGTTTTTCAGCCGGTACACCGGGGCCATCATCTTCAATAGTAAGAAGTAAATGCTGATGCTCGGTTTGCACTGTCAGCTGTACCTGATGGTGACAGGCTTTACAGGCGTTATCCAATAAATTACCCAGTATTTCCATCAGGTCCGTCTCATCGCCACGAAACACGGCGTTGGTGGGGCAGTGTAATGAAATGCGCAGATCTTTGTGACGGTAAATTTTATTCAGCGCCGCGATCAATTTGTCTGCTACTGGCCTGATCTCAATTTGTTTTTTCCAGATATCCTGACCCGAGCTGGCCGCGCGTTTTAACTGGTGCTCAATCATCGAGGTAATGCGATCAAGCTGCTCTTTTAACTCAGGCTGTTGGCTAAGTGCTGAGGTATTAAGCACAGCTACCGGCGTTTTTAACGCGTGTGCCAGGTCACTTAAATGATTGCGATAGCGCTGCTTTTGCCGATTCTGATTGGCGAGCAGGAGGTTCAGGTCTTCTTTAATAATACAAAGCTCAGCAGGATAACGGCCGGTTAATTGTTCCTGACTGCCATTTTCTACCCGGCGGATTTCATGGTCCAGCCGTGACAGTGGTTTGGTGGTCCAGTAGTACGCCAGTAACATAATCAGTAGTAATACCAGGCCTATACCAATAAACCATTGCAGCAAGGTGGCGCGAAACGCCAACTGCGGCGCCATCAGGCGCTCATTTGTTTGGACAATATGCAGGGTGAGCGGCCGGGTGTATTCTTCGGCATCGAATAGCAATGACAACGATAATACCCAGAACTCACCGCCGGTTTGGCTAAGCGGCCTGAACAGATGTTCGCCCGGCGGCAGATCTTGCCCAGGAGGGCTAAATTGCTGGTTTAGTGAGGAGTCACTTTGCCAAACCAAATTTTGCTGATCGGTAATATAGGCACTTAAGCCAGAATCCGGTCGGTAGAAATCGGGTGCCAGTGCGTTATTGAGCAGTTCTACTTTGTCCTGCGACACACTAAGCTCTGAAAGCACCGAATACAGATGCACTTCCAGCTTTTGCTCAGTGTTGGTAACAAGTTGAGTAAAAAAGGCTCTATCAATAGCCACGAAGGAGCTGGGCAACAGGAACAGCAGTAAAAATATACTGACCAAAAGTTGCCGCAGCTTTAGCGATAAGGACATATCAGGCGACGGTCAGGGTAAAACGATAACCGCGTCCGCGCAGCGTTTCGATAGGCTTAATGTCACCCTCCGGGTCCAATTTCTTTCTCAGCCGCAGGACAAATACCTCTATCACATTGCTATCCAGATCAAAGTCCTGATCATAAATATGTTCGGTCAGCTCAGTTTTGGAAATCACTTTAGTTGGGTTCAACATAAAGTATTCCAGCACCTTGTACTCATATGCTGTCAGACTGACTTCTTCATCATGCAGCCATACCTGTTGTGTGCGACTATTTAGCGAAATAGGGCCGGCGGCCAGGGTTGGCTCTGGTTGGCCAGCTGCACGGCGGATCAGGGCATTACAACGGGCCAGGAGCTCTTCAGTGTGAAAAGGTTTAGTTAAATAATCATCGGCGCCTGCGTCCAGGCCTTCTACCTTCTCTTGCCAGCTACCGCGCGCAGTTAACACAATAATCGGCGTTTTTAAGGCTTGCTGCCGGGCTTTTCTAATCAGTGTCAAGCCATCCATTTTTGGCAAGCCAATATCGATAATGGCTAAATCATAGGGGTACTCTGATAATTTAAACCAGCCATCATCACCATCGCTTGCAACATCAACACTGAACTGCTGCTGTTGTAACTGTTCTTTTATCTGCTGCGCCAGCAGATGTTCATCTTCCACAACCAGTAGACGCATTAATTTCCATCCTTTTTGATACGGCCAGTCTTGCCATCGACCAAAACAGTAATGACCCGGCCGTCAGGTTGAACCAGTCTTATACGGTAAAATTCCCGCTCGGCTTTTACCTTAACAATACGTCCGGGATATTGCTGCTGGGCCAGAGCCGCAGCCTGTTCACGGCTTAGCTGCTTGCTATCATGCATGGTATTTGCAAAACAAGGGGCAGTGAGAACAAGTACAGCTGTTAGCAGTAATACTCGGGTGCCAAACATGGTTATCTCCATCGTTACAAGCGGTACTTTACCGGACAATTTTAGCAGCAGCAATGCTTTACATCGGCTACTACATAGCGCGGTAGGGCACGGCATCTTGCTATTGGCAGTAAGAGTAGGGGGTAGTGTCTTAATTAACGCTGAATATTAATTGCATTTAAAATGTGTCAAAAGTTGCAAAAATATTGCAAAAGTAAATTTGGTTGCTACTTTTATTGGGTTGGCAGTAAAACTTCCGAACACTGATAGTGTGACTTGCATTTTGGTTATCGCGCCAACCCAAAATTGCAGCTTGCAGTACAGAGTGTCGTCAGGGACCGGAAGCTACTTAAGGATGAAAGACCATGAAACCATTTTATTTTGCCGTTGGCATGACGTTGCTGAGTTTAACGGCCAATCTTTGTGCTGCTGAAACATCGCCAGATAAAATAACCAAGGCCAGTGCCCAAGCTCATGCGGCACAGAAAATATCGATTAACAGTGCGTCGTTAGAGCAACTGGACGCCATACCGGGCTTAGGACAGAAAAAAGCGCAGGCCGTTTTGGATTATATTGCGGCCAATGGCCCGATTAAAGACGAGGCACAGCTGACCCAGGTAAAAGGCATTGGCGAGAAGTTGGCAGCGAAAATCAGCCCATATCTGAGTTTTAATTAGGCGTTGGCCCTGGGTTAGTCACCCAGGGCTTTCATTTGCTCGTTAGCCCATTGCACAGCGGTATGATAAGCATCAGGTACTTTATCATTGGCTAATTGCAGCGTATTAATGGCCGTTGAGGCCTCTTGCCACTGGGCGGTCTCGTAAAACTGAATTAACTTGATGTAATCTGCCAAAGCGCCTTTTTTCTCTACCAGGGCTTCTTTAATTTCTTTAGCCAGCGGCAGCTTACTCATAACGCTGTCGATAGGCTCATCTAAAATCGCGTCCATCAACGACATTAATCCGGTAAGAAAGGCTTTGTCGGTATCAACTTTACCATGCAGCTGTGCCAGGCCTTCAGCAAAGCGGGCGCGGGTCATTGACATGCGCATAAGCTCAGCCGGTTTGTCACTACTGATTTGTGCAGTAAACAGCAGCGATAGAAACTTCTTCAGCTCAGCCTGACCAAGCACAATTAACGCTTGTTTAATGGTTTCTATTTCGGTGCGGCGTTTAAAAATGGCTGAGTTACTGTAGCGCAACAGCTTATAAGATAAATGCACGTCGCGCTGAAATACCTGCGTAATTTTATTCAGATCCATGTCTGATTTAGACGTTTCGTATAACAGCTCTGCCAGTGTCATCTGTGCCGGAGACAGGGCTTTTGATTGCATCATCTCGGGTTTAGAGAAAAAGTAACCCTGAAAATAGCTAAAGCCTAAATCCATTGCCAGCTGAAACTCTTCATTAGTTTCAACCTTCTCAGCTAACAGTTTGATATGACTAAAATCGGCGATCGCCGCTTTTATCTGGTTAATGGTGTCAGTAGAGGTAGAGCGAAAATCAATTTTAATAATATCGACAAAAGGGTAAAAATGGCGCCAAACCGGCTGATGAATATAATCATCCAGCGCTATGACATAACCTTTTTCTTTTAGCGCCTGACACTCTGCCAGCAAACGTTTGCCGGGCTGTATAGTTTCCAGTATTTCTACGACTACCTGCTCTTTTGGCAGCATAGAGGGATATTTTTTGGTCAGCGTGTCTAAAGTGAAATTGATAAAACCAGGCTTGTCGCCCAGAAAGTCTTCCAGACCAAAGCTAAGCTGGCTGCCCTCTACCATTCGTGAAGTTGCTTCATCGCCGTCAATATCCGGGAAGGCATTTTCCAGGCCGTCACGAAACAGTAACTCGTAGGCATAAAGTTCTTTGTTACGATCCAGAATGGGTTGGCGCGCAGCGTAGAAATACATAAATCATCTATCTCAAAAAGGCACACTAAAACCGTAATTTAGCAAAGTTATTGCGGCGGGGCACATAGTTTTTTATGCGCCCCGGCTAATTTTACGCAGGTACGAGCAGTCAGCTTTGTTTAAGCTGCTGCTGCATGTCGTCAAACAATGCCGTAACATCTTCTGCCGGCGCTTTGCTCAGCTTGCTCACCACAAGGATGCAAAGGGTACTGACAATGACGCCAGGGACAATCTCATACACCAGCGAGCTTAAACTCTGGCCATTGTCCAGCACGGGCGCATAGATCCAAAATAACACTGTTGCCGCACCACTGATGATACCACTTAAGGCGCCGGCAAACGTCATCCGCTTCCAGTACAGGCTCAGCACAATCAGCGGGCCAAAAGCGGCACCAAAACCGGCCCAAGCGTTGCTGACTAACGATAAGATGGTGCTGTTTCTGTCGTAGGCCAGTGCAATAGCTACCATTGCCACCACTAATACCGCTATGCGCCCGACCAATACCAGCTCTTTTTGGCTGGCATTGCGCTTAACGAAGGCTTTATAGAAGTCTTCGGTCAGTGAGCTTGAGGTCACCAGCAGCTGAGATGAGATGGTGCTCATGATGGCGGCTAAAATGGCCGCCAGTAAAAAGCCGGAGATCAGTGGGTGAAATAAAAACTGTGAAAAGACAATAAAGATGGTTTCGGCATCGTTCAGTGTCATTTTGGTGTTTTCCACGTAGGCAATGCCCACCAGGCCGGTCATCACCGCACCAATAATGGTAATTAACATCCAGCTCATACCGATACGGCGTGCAGTTTTAATATCTGCCACTGAGCGAATTGCCATAAAGCGCACGATAATATGTGGCTGGCCAAAGTAGCCAAAACCCCAGGATAACAACGAGATAATGCCCAGAACTGACATGGCTTGTGCAGTGTTAGCGTCGGTGAAGGGATCGATAAAGTTGCTGTCTATGGCTTTAACCTGCTCAAATACTGAACCTAAGCCACCCAGATGATCAATGGCTACCACTGGCACCAACACCAGGGCAACAAACATAATGCACCCCTGCACAAAGTCGGTGATGCTTACCGCCATAAAGCCGCCAAACAGGGTATAAGCTACCACCACACCGGCGGTAACATACAAGCCCAATTCGTAACTTAAGCCAAACGAGCTTTCGAACAACTTGCCGCCACCGACCACGCCAGAGGAGGTATAAAGCGTGAAGAAAATCACAATAACAATTGACGATACCACCCGTAGCAATCGTGTTTTATCTGCAAAGCGTTTTTCAAAGTAATCCGGAATGGTAATCGCATCATGAGCTACTTCGGTGTATACCCGTAGCCTGGGAGCGACAATCAGATAGTTGACATAAGCGCCAATCAGCAAGCCAACAGCTATCCAGGCACTGCTAAGACCTGACAAATACATAGCGCCTGGCACACCTAATAACATCCAGCCGCTCATATCAGATGCGCCGGCCGACAGAGCAGTAACGCCCGGGCCTAGTTTACGTCCGCCCAGCATATAACCAGATACATCGTCAGTAGAGGTTTTATAGCCGTAAAGACCAATAGCCAACATAACGAGAAAATACACAGCCAGCGAGATAATGGTACCTGTTTCCAAACCTGTTTCTCCTTTAGCAGATGTCTCTGTGCTTTGCTTAAGCCTGTCCTAAGCAAAACACAGGATAAAAAAATACCTGATGTGACATCAGGTTACAAAACAGCTTTATGCTAACAATTTGCAGCAGTTGATACCAGTGCTTCGCGCTGGTTCGTCTTTAGTAGGGGATAGCCAGCTACAACGCTAGGTGTTGGCAGGCTTGCGTTTTAGTTGGGGTAGAGCGGTTTTAACGTGCTCGCAGGTGCATCCTCCGGTTGGTTTCTTCGGTATTGCTGCCAGCATTGCCACAAGGCTTGCCCTTGCCAAGCTTCTGGCGTCTCGCCATACAGCGCCTGATTTAACTGCAAGATCTCATGTCTGAGCGCAGTATCGTGAATAAGTTGGCTAAGCGGCGTTAACGCCGATAAACGTTGATCGAGCTGTTGATGAGCAAAGCGCAGTAGCTCCGCTTTGGCTGCACGAGCATCATTTTGCTGACAGGCCTGTTGCAGCTTACTGGCATTAAACCGCACCCTGCTAGGTGCAGTGGCTGCAGGTTCATTGTGTTTGCTACGCTGCCACAATAAAAGCAGCAGCACGCTGCTGCATAGCCATAGCGCTGACAGTAGACTGCTAAGATAATTCCATGCCCAGGGCGAGGTGGCATTGATGCCAGTGCTAACTGAGGCTACAGCCTTATTACCGGCAGCAATCGTTGCCGGGCTGGCAGGCGCTGGGACCGAAGCCTGCGGCGCACCAGCGACTTTCAGGGTGCGGGCCGGTAGCGTGGCATAATCCAGCTGATTGGTTTGGCTGTTCCACCAGGGCAGGCGCACTTCGGGGAGCTCCAGCTCGCCGGCTTTATTGGCCACCACCGCGCTGGTAAAGATTTTTTGCGCCACTAAGCGGCCATTGCGCTCAGCGCTTTTGCTTTGCGGTTGTTCCTGATACAAGCGTAAGCCGTCAGGGAACTGCTGATTAAGCTCTGGCAATTGGTTCTCGGCCACATCAACGGCTGAAAGCGTAATAGTGCGGGTAACTGGTTCGCCTTGTTTTAGCTCACTTAGCTCTGGTGTCCATTCTTCTGTTAATGTCACCAGGCCTGCTACCAGCCAGCTGCCAGGAAAGTTAGCGGGTATGGCATTGACGCTAATATCAAGCGGCTGGCCTTGCGCTACCACGGTTTTCGTGCGGGCAAAGTAGTTATAGCGGGCGCTATCGCGGTCAACCATTTCGCCGTTAAAGGTGGGCGGGCTAATGCTAAAGTTGCCGCTACGCTGTGGGGTAATGGCATAACGGCGGGTAATGGTGCGATAGCGTATACCGTTTACCAGCTCTGTGCCCTCAACATCCTGCCCCACCTGGCTGATACTGGCGCCCTCTAATTGCGGCTCCGACAGTGAGCCGCGCTGTAAGTCGCCGTTAAAGTAAATAGTGACCTGATAATACGTCAGTTGCTGCACGTACAGTTTTTGCTGGTCGATACTGGCTTGTAAAAACAGCTCCTGGTTCTGTCCTCTGTTGGTCGGGGCTTCATCCAGCACTTCGAGCGTCATCGGTTCAGTTGACAGCCCCTGCACACTGAATGCCGGTATATTCAGGCGCCCGGTTTTTTTGGGTAATAGCACCACGTTCCAACGTGTACTTTGGCTGGCCTGGCCATTAATCACCTGCGAAGAGGTACTAACAGAAGGCAGCATCACGGTAAAGTCCGCTTCGAGCACACGAAAATTAATGGCATCTGCAGGCAGGCGCGCATCGGCTGTAACCTGCAGGGTGACCGATTCACCCCGCAGCGCCGGGTTTTTATCTAATTGTGCGCTTAACTGGCTTAAGGCGAAAACCGGCAAACTCGCCAGTAGAACTGTAAAAAACACAGCAGCTTTTACCATTGTTCATCAACTCCCACAGGCAAACGTTGTTGCTGGCGTTTTAAATATTCAAGATACATTTTATTGCGTAGTAGCAGTGCCGGGTCATCCTGCACTTTGCGCAGCAGGTTATCCAACTGCTGCTGCTCTTCAGGTGTGGCATTTGGCCAGGCTTCACGAATGGCCTGCTGTTCCGCCTCTGTTTGTTCAGCTTGCTGCTCTTCAGCAATGGCAGATTGGGGTTCTTCCTCTTGCGGCGTGTCCTGCGCTTCACTTTGCTGCTGCGCATCCTCTGGCTGTGCGGATGCGTCATTATCGCTTGCTTGCTGGTTATCGCCTTGCTCGGATTGACTGTCGGACTGCTGTTGTTCACCCTCTTGCTGCGGGTTGTTCTGCTGCTCGCTGTTTTGCTGATCTTTGCTTTGCTGATTTTGCTGCTGCTTTTGTTGCTGCTTTTGTTGCTGCTGTTGTTGCAGCAGCTGCTGCATTAATTCGGCATTTTTTTGTGCCGGGGTAAAGTCTGGTGTATGTTGCAGCGCCTGGTTATAGGCATTGAGCGCATCCTGATAACGGCCCTGCTGCGCCAGGCTGTTGCCCAGGTTGTGCCAGCTGTGCTGATTGGGCGCAGCTTCAACAGCGCGGCGAAAATCCTGCTCGGCGCCGGCATAATCGCCACTGCGATAGGCCGCATTACCTTGCCATAATGGTTGGCTGAATTTCTGCCGGGCGCTGTCAAACTCACCGTTGGCATAGTCCTGCCGCGCCTGTTGTTGCTTACTTTGCCAAAGATCGCGCCATTCAATAGCGTCAGCCTGATAGGGCAGCATTAGCACCAATCCAAGGCCAAGCAGCTGGCCGAACTTACGTTGTAGCAGCACCAGCGGCAGTAGCAGCCACACCAGATACACAGCATTATCCTGCCACTGATCGCCCTGAATTTGCCGGCTGGCGTCGGCTTCATTGAGTGCAGTGAGCGCTGGCTGTGCAATCAGGCTGGCGACAGCGTTGGGGTTGTTGTGCGCATCCAGATAGACACCGCCACTCTGGCGCGCTAGTTGGGCTAATTGTGCTTTGGGTAGACGGGGTAATACCACAGCGCCGGTGGCAGATTTTAGCAGCTCACCGTTTTCCAGTTGTACCGGAGCACCGTCGCTGCTGCCAAACCCGAGGATAGATAAGCGGTGCGGCCAGTTGTTCAGTTTATCCTGCATCTCGCGCAGGCTGTTGTTGTCAAAGCCATCGGTAAAGACGACGACATCGCCCCTTGGGTAGCCGGCCTGACGCAGCAGGTTATCGGCTTGCTGTAATGCCGCCAGCAGGTTTGAGCCTTGTGCGGGCATAATTTCGGGCTTTAAGTCCGGTATCAACAGGCGGATATTGTTATGATCCGGCGTTAGCGGCGATATAACAAAAGCATCGCCGGCAAAGCTGAGTAGGGCCAGCTCGCCTTCTTTTAACTGCTCGGTAAAATCCAGTGCGGCAAAACGCTGCTGCGTCAGCCGGTTTGGCGCCATGTCGGTCGCACGCATCGACATCGACATATCCATTACCAGTACAGTGGCTTTTTTTAGCGCAAACGCCGGCTGCGGTAACTTCTGCCAGGTGGGACCTGCCAGTGCCAGCGTGGTTAACAGCCAGCACAGTGCCAACAGTGGTAGCGCCAGTGGCTGTTTTTTCCGTAGTAAACGAGCGCCTAATAAGACCGGTTGCAGATGACTGGCAATAAGCTGGTGCCAGGGGCTATTAGCCTTACGATGCAGAAACAGTAGCACTAATAACAGTGCCACCGGCACCAGCGCCAGTAGCCACCAGGGGCGAAGAAAATGAAAGTCAGTCAGCATTAATTCGCACTCCGCGCCAGTGAATGTTAGATGCTGCCAGCACAAACGACAGTAGCAGAGCCAAACCCAGCGGCCAGTGTAACAAGCTGCGCTGCGGCCGGTAGCTAAGGGCATCGCGCTCAATCGGCTCTAACTGATCAATCAGCTGATAAATTTGGTTTAATTCGTTTAAATCGCGGGCACGGAAATAGCGGCCGCCGGTATCTTCGGCCAGTTGGGTTAGCAGACGCTCGTCCAGATCCTGTGACGGGTTTACCATGCGCCGGCCAAACACGCTTTGTTGCAGCATTTGCTCAGCGCCTACACCGACAGTATGTATTTTCACGCCGGCCGCTTTGGCAAGTTGCAGCGCTTCAAGCGGCTGAATATTACCGGCAGTATTGGCGCCGTCACTAAGTAGAATCAATACCTTATTAGAGCTGTCATAGGTGTTAAGCCGCTTTACGGCCAGGCCAATAGCTTCGCCTATTGCAGTGCGGGTGCCGACTAAGCGCAGTACACTGTCATCCAGCATTTTTTGTACGGTGACCAAGTCGAAAGTCAGTGGAGTTTGCTGATAGGCTGCATCGGCAAACAGGATCAGGCCAATACGGTCGCCCTGACGGCGCTTAATAAAATCACTGACCACCAGCTTCACCGCATCCAGCCGGTTTATACTCTGGCCCTGGTACTGCATATCGGCAATTTCCATCGAGCCGGATAAATCCAGTGCCAGCATCAGATCGCGGCCTTGCTGCGGCAGATTAACCGGCTCGCCCAGCCAGCGTGGTTGGGTGGCACTTAACACTAACAGCAACCAAATCAGCAGCGCCAGCAGCGATGACAGGCTGAATTGTCGTCCTGGCTGCTGCTCAGTTTGCTGCGCCAGTTTTGCCAGGGCAGGTAAGGTTAGGGCGCTGTCAGACGGAGCCTGGCGTTTTAACCTCAGTAACAACGGCGCTAGTGCCAGCAAACCAAGCCAGGGATAACTAAACTCCAGCATGCGTGCCCTCCGGCCAGCTGTTGATAGCGGCTTTACCCTTATAGGCCTTAAGCCAACCACGGGCGAACTGATAAAATTGCTCGCGCGCGGCGCTGTCTACTTTGCTATCAGGCGTATTGCCATACAACAGCGTGGTTAAATCCGGCAGCGGCAAGCTGTGCTGCTCAGACAGCCAGTGTTGCCAGTCGCGGCTATTGTAGCTGAGCGCCGGGTGAGTACTTTGATAGTGTTGCAGCACCTGTTTAATCAGTTGGTTAATTCGCGCCGGTGCATCCTGCTCAGTAGATAATGCTTCCAGTACACGCAGCGCCTGGCGTTTGGCGGCAAAGCGGCGCCAGTGCAGATAGGCTTTTAACAGGAAGAATATCGCAGCGCCCAGTAACATCAGCAGTAACCCAGCCATCGCCGGTGTAAAAGCAAACGTAGCGGGTTGCAGCGGTTCACTGATATCAGCAAGCTGCGCTAAGGATGCGGTGATTTGCGGCTGCGGTGTTGTCATAGTCCGCGCTCCTTCACGGTGCGGGCGAGTTGATTAAGCACCGGCTCTGCCGCGCTGACACTCAGCCATTTGCAACCGAGCTGACTGACTAATTGCTGTTTTTGCTGCAAGCTGTCACTTTGTTGCCGGGCATAGCGCTGCTGCAGGCTGCGGCTACCCAGTTCAATATAACCTGTACGGCTGCCATCGCTGACCGCGGCACTGCCATGGCCATTGGCCGGTAAGGCCAGATCCAGCGGATCGGTAACACAGCAACAGGTCACTTCGTTGTGCTGGCGTATCGCGCGAATATGACGCAGACCATGCTCATCAAAATCACTAAAGTCAGACAGGATATAAACCAGACTACCCGGGCGTACCAAGCGGCGTAACTGGCTTAGCGCTTCGGTTAAACTCAGGCCGCGCTGCGAATCGCTAGCCTGATGCACACTGGTGAGCGCATGGAAATAACGCAGCACGCCGTGGCTGCGGCTTTGAGGTTTAAGTTCCAGATGTTGTTGCTGGCTAAACACCAGGCCACCCAGTTTGTCACCGCGCTGTTTTACATGCCAGGCAATGAGCGCGGCTAAATGCGCTGCCTGCACCGACTTAAACAGCAGTGCCGAACCAAAACGCATACTGCTGCCCAGATCGGTTAGAATAAACACCGGCCGCTCTTTTTCTTCGCGAAACAGTTTGGTGTGCACCTTGCCGCTACGCGCGGTAACGCGCCAGTCGATGGTTCGCACGTCATCACCGCTTTGGTAATGGCGCACTTCATCAAACTCCATACCCCGGCCTTTACTTTTTGCCAGGTAAGTACCGGCCAGTTTGCTGTGTATAGCCATAGTGGGGGTTAAGTCCAGCACCTTGGTGTAGCGCTGATACCACAATAGTTCGCTAAGCCCCGGGCTTATACCATTGCTGCCGTTTTGTGCCAGCCACTCACTGGCGCTAAAGCCCTGGCTCATATCAGGCAGCAGGTACCAGGCGCAGAATCTCGGCCAGCACATCATCAGTGCTGATGCCTTCAGCTTCGGCGGCGTAGGTTAAAATTAAGCGGTGGCGCAGCGCATTATGAAACACCGCCTGCACATCATCCGGTGTAACAAAATCACGGCCGTCCAGCCAGGCTTTGGCTCTGGCACAGCGCTCTACTGCTATGGTGGCGCGCGGGCTGGCGCCGTAACCAATCCAGCTGGCCAGCTTGTCGCTGTAAGCTTTGGCGTTACGGGTCGCCATAATAAGCTGCACAATGTACTGCTCCACGCTGGGGGCCATATGCAGCGCCAGAATGGCTTTGCGCGCCGCAAAAATATCGCTTTGGCTAATCGGTGTCACGTCGACTTTTGCATCGCTTAAGGCTTCGCCACGGGTTAATCTGAGAATTTGCAGTTCGGTTTCAGCGCTGGGGTAATCGACCTTTAAATGCAATAAAAACCGGTCTAACTGGGCTTCGGGCAGTGGGTAAGTGCCTTCCTGCTCTAACGGGTTTTGTGTTGCCATCACCAAAAACAGCTCAGGCAGCGGGTAGGTATGGCGCCCTACCGTCACTTGTTTTTCTGCCATCGCTTCAAGCAGCGCCGATTGCACCTTGGCCGGCGCCCGGTTTATTTCATCCGCCAGAATAATATGATGAAACAGTGGCCCGCTTTGAAACTCAAACTGGCCGGTCTCGGGCCGGTAAATGTCGGTGCCGGTTAAATCGGCTGGCAGTAAATCGGGCGTAAACTGAATACGATGAAAACGGCCTTCCACACCCTGGGCTAACGCGTTTACCGCACGGGTCTTCGCCAGCCCCGGAGGGCCTTCTACTAACAAGTGACCGTTAGCCAGCAGCGCCAGCAAAATACCTTCGGTCAGTGCAGCCTGGCCTAACACCTGGCTGTCGAGATAGGCTTTTAAAGCAGAAAACGCGTTTACCATAATCTTATCAGTCTTAATTAATTGGATTTATTGATTGTTTTATCGCCATTCGCCACTAAAACGGGCTAGGCTAAGACGTTATAACCTAAATATGGTTCCGTTTGCATTAAAACAAGTGTTTTAATTTTCAACGACTGTCGTTACAATCGGGCGCACTGATACAGGTCAGACCTGTAATTTAAATAAGAGGAACGCTATGAGCTCGCCAATTAATCTTACTACCCGCAGCGGTGATCGCATCGCCATTGTTTCCGGATTGCGTACGCCTTTTGCCAAGCAGGCTACTGAGTTTCATGGCGTATCAGCGCTGGATTTGGGCAAGTTGGTGGTCAATGAACTGCTTATCCGCAGTGAGCTGGAGCCAAAATTAGTTGAGCAAGTGGTATATGGCCAGGTTGTGCAAATGCCAGAAGCGCCGAATATTGCCCGCGAAATTGTGCTGGGTACCGGGATGAACGTACATACCGATGCGTACAGTGTTACCCGCGCCTGTGCTACCAGTTTTCAGTCTGTGGTCAGTGTGGCTGAATCCATGATGGCCGGTATTACCCAAATTGGTATTGCCGGTGGTGCCGACTCCAGCTCAGTGTTGCCGATTGGCGTAAGCAAAAAACTGGCCCGCGCCTTGGTGGATTTAAACAAGGCCCGTACTTTTGGCCAGAAACTGGCAATATTCCGCCGGCTGGGGCTAAAAGATTTATTGCCGGTACCGCCGGCAGTGGCAGAGTACAGCACCGGTTTGTCGATGGGCGATACCGCCGAACAAATGGCAAAAACCCACAGCATCAGCCGTGCCGATCAGGACGCGTTGGCGCATCGCTCGCACACGTTGGCCACCCAGGCCTGGCAAAGCGGCGTAATGAAACAGGAAGTCATGACCGCGCATGTCGAGCCTTACTCCCGCTATCTGGATATCGATAACAATATTCGTCAGGATTCAAAGCTTGAGTCGTACGCTAAATTAAAACCGGTATTTGACCGCGTGCACGGCTCGGTGACTGCAGCTAACGCGACACCACTGACCGATGGCGCCTCAGCCGTACTGATGATGACGGAAAGCCGTGCTAAGGCACTGGGTTATGAAGTGTTAGGCTATATTCGCAGTTACGCTTTTGCCGCTATTGATGTCTATGACGATATGTTGATGGGGCCGTCTTATGCCACCCCAATCGCACTGGATCGTGCGGGCATGACGCTAAACGATCTGACCCTGATTGAAATGCACGAAGCTTTTGCGGCGCAAACCCTGGCCAACGTAAAAATGTTTGCCAGCAAAAAGTTTGCCGAAGAAAAACTGGGCCGCGCAAGTGCTATTGGCGACATTGATATGAGCAAATTTAACGTACAGGGCGGCTCTTTGGCTTATGGCCACCCGTTTGCCGCTACCGGTACACGCTTAATTGTACAAACGCTGAATGAATTAAAACGTCGTGGAGGTGGTGTTGGCCTGACTACCGCCTGTGCTGCCGGTGGCTTAGGCGCAGCGATGATCCTGGAGACCGAATAATGACAACAACGAATAGTTTCAGCCTGCAAATCCGTGACGACAATGTTGGTGTTATCACCATGGACATCGCCGGCGAGTCGATGAATGTGTTAAAAGCTGCCTTCGCTGATGAAATCAGCCAGCTGTTAAGCGAGATAAAGGCCAACAACCAGCTGAAAGGTCTGGTGTTTATTAGCGGCAAGCCAGACTCTTTTATTGCCGGTGCTGACATCAGTATGCTCGATGGCTGCAAAACGGCAGAAGAGGCGCAGGCCATTGGCCGTATGGGCCAGCAAATGTTCGACCAGCTGGAGCAGCTGCCTATTCCGTTAGTCGCAGCTATTCATGGCCCTTGTTTAGGCGGTGGTTTAGAGTTAGCCATGGCATGTCATGCCCGTATTGCTACCTCAGATAATAAAACCGTACTGGGCTTGCCCGAGGTACAGCTTGGCTTACTGCCAGGCAGTGGTGGCACGCAGCGTTTGCCTAAGCTGGTTGGCCTGCAAAAAGCGCTGGATATGATATTAACCGGCAAGCAACTGCGCGCCAAACAGGCGAAAAAAGCCGGCTTAGTTGATGATGTGGTACCAAAAAGTATTTTACTCGAAGCGGCGGTTAAGCTGGCACTGAAAGGCAAGCCTAAGCGCGACCCGATAAAACTCAATCTGGTAGGTAAGGTGCTGGAACGCACGCCGTTTGGCCGCAATATTCTGTTTAGCCAGGCGCGCAAACAAACGCTGAGCAAAACCCAAGGCAATTACCCGGCACCACTGAAAATTCTCGATGTGATTAAAACCGGGGTAGACAGCGGCATACAGGCGGGCCTTGCAGCTGAAGCGAAAGCCTTTGGTGAGCTTTGTATGACAAAAGAGTCGGCTGCACTGCGTAGCCTGTTTTTTGCCACTACCCAAATGAAAAAGGAAACCGGTGCCGGTGAGACCAAACCTAATAAGGTGCGTAAAGCGGCGGTATTAGGTGGCGGCCTGATGGGCGGCGGTATTGCGAATGTTACTGCGACAAAAGCAGGCATCGCCGTGCGCATTAAAGATATCAACGAGCAGGGCATTAGTAACGCGCTGAAATACAGCTACTCGTTGCTGGAGAAAAAGTTTAAACGCCGCTTTATCAGCAAAGCAGAAATGCAAAAACAATTGCTGCTTATTACCGGTACCACCGATTACAGTGGCTTTCATGATGCTGATATCGTGGTGGAGGCGGTGTTTGAAGATTTAGCGCTCAAGCAGCAGATGGTCGCTGATATCGAGCAGCACTGTAGCGAAAATACTATTTTTGCCAGCAACACCAGCTCATTACCGATTAAGCAAATCGCCGCCAAAGCGCAGCGGCCAGAGAACGTGATTGGCCTGCATTATTTCTCACCTGTAGATAAAATGCCGCTGGTGGAGGTGATTGCCCATGAAGGCACTTCAGCGCAAACCATCGCAACCACAGTGGCCTTTGCCCGTAAACAGGGTAAAACACCGATAGTGGTTAAAGATGGCGCGGGTTTTTACGTCAACCGGATTTTGGCGCTTTACATGAATGAAGCGGCTAACGTGTTGCTGGAAGGCGAACCGGTGGAAAAAATTGACAAAGCCCTGGTCAAGTTTGGCTTCCCGGTGGGCCCTGTTACCTTACTGGATGAAGTGGGGATTGATGTGGGGGCTAAAATTTCACCCATTTTAACCCAGGAGCTGGGCGAGCGCTTTGCCGCCCCAGCTGCCTTTGACAAGCTGTTGGCAGATGGCCGTAAGGGCAAGAAAACCGAAAAAGGCTTTTACCTTTATGGCAAGACAGCGAAAAAAGGCAAAAAGCAGGTGGATGACAGCGTGTATAACGTGCTGGGCGTAACCCCGGCACCACGGTTAAACAGCGATGAAATCAGCAGCCGCTGCGTGGTGCAAATGTTAAACGAAGCCGTGCGCTGCCTGGAAGAGGGTATTATTGCCAGTGCCCGTGATGGTGACATTGGAGCTATCTTCGGTATTGGTTTCCCACCGTTTTTGGGGGGGCCTTTCCGTTATATCGACCAACTGGGTGCCGATAAGCTGGTCGCACAGCTTCGCAATCTGGAAAGCCGCTTTGGCAGCCGTTTTGCACCTGCCAACCTGTTACTGCAAATGGCGGAACAACAGCAGCGGTTTTATCCGTAACGGTGTTAACCCTGGTTGGTGAAAATACAACCAAAGGTTAACAGTAATCTGCTTGTCAGGCCGGTATAATAACCGGCCTGATGTTTTATATGCGTTGTAAAGAGGATAACACGTGGTCGTATTACCGCTGATTTGGTTAGTTACTGCAATTGGTGTCTATATTGCCGCACTGCGCAGCGGTATGACTGCAGTGAAATGGGCGTTGGCGGCGGTGTTTACCGGCCCTCTGGTGTTGCCGCTGTTTAGCAGCCATAAACGGCTGACGTTACACAAAGCGCATGGCCGTGCTGCGGTGCTGTTCCGTCCCTGAGCAGGCACCGGTAGCAAGGTTTAGTTATGCGCCGCCTTAAGCATTTGGCTAAGCTGGGTAATCATGTCATTTAACTGCTGACGCTGCGCCGATTTTGGCAGCGACACCGCAAACACCTCCCGGCTCATTACCGGCGCATCCGTCATTAACTGCAAGCGCTGGCTGGCCAATAACTCTTTCACCATAGTATCAGGCAAGTACGCCGAACCGCCACATTGCTGAATAAGCTCCAGTGCAATACGAGCACTGCCGGTACGCAACTGTGGCGGCGGTAGGTCGCTAAAGCAGCGCGCGTGCTGCATATCAAAGGCTGTGCCCCAATCAACCAGAATATACTGTTGCTGCATAGCCTCCAGCGCGGTTTTGCCGCTAAAACTGGTCACCGGCAGTAGTCGAATATCGCCAAGCTTGTCTATTTGCATATCATCTATTTTTGGCGCATCAAATAAGATGGCTAAATCGACGTAGCGCTCCATTACCTGACGGGCTAACTGATCTTTGCCCAGCGATTCGGCGCGCCAGGACACACCAGGCAATGCTTGCTGCGCGTTAATAAAACCTTGCAGTAAAAACGCATCCCAAATATTGGCGGTAGCCGCGACAGACAGTTGTAAGGCCTGCTCGGCGCTGACCGCAACATCCTGCCGGGCACGCTGCAGGGCTAATAACATCGCCTCGGCATGCGGCAACAAACGCTCACCGGCAGCCGTCAGCTGAATATTGTTGCGATATCGGCTAAATAAGTTAACACCAAGTTGCTGCTCTAGCTGGCGAATGCGGAAACTGACCGCAGACTGAGTAAGGTAGAGATTTTCGGCCGCTTTACCAAAATGCCTTGTACGCTGAACTTCAAGAAAGGTTTTAAGCAGTTCGGTATCCAAATTGAATCCTTTAGTATTTTTATGGTCACGATAAAAAATATTTGTTTTACGACAGTAATTTTGTTAACCATACTCCGCACAGTTTAAACAGGCTGGCTTGATATTCAACGAGATTAGAGGAAAAAAGTGATGCAGCAAAGTTTTGTCGCTAACCGTCGCTTTTTCGATGACCGTAATTTCCCCAAGGGTTTTACGCGGTCCGGGCGCTTTACTCTGGCAGAAGGTAACATGCTGGAGAAACATGGGGTGGCAATGCAGGAGCTGGAGCAGGGTAGTCGTGCCCCGGTGAATGATGAAGAAACTCGCTTTGTGCAGGTGTGCAAAGGTGAAGCGGAAGCTTCCACCGTGTACGAGAAAACCTGGCTCAAGTATAAACAGCGACTGGCGGAGAAACGTAAGTTTCATACCGTATTTGGTAAGAAGCGTATTGCTGATGGCAGTGATGACTTCTCGTATGTCGAAACCGACGCTGACTAGTTGCTAAGCCCCGTTACTGGGGCTTTTTTCTGCCTGCGCTACAGCACAGCAGTTGTAGTATAACGGTGGTCTAGTTAAGACTGACCAACGTGGGTTTGCTGCGCTGCTTTTGCTGCTGTAAAAACTGAGTCAGCTCCTGCGCTGACAGAGGCTTGCTGTAGTAGTAACCCTGGATCACATCACAGCGCAGTTTACTCAGCTGTTGCAGCTGCTCACGCTGCTCAACCCCTTCAGCCACCACGGATAAGCTCAAATTGTGCGCTATGGTCATAATGGTATCGACCATATTACGGCCGCGGGCACTTTTCATATCGTCAATAAAGGCTTTGTCAATTTTCAGCGTGTTAAGCGGAAACTGTTTTAAATACGCCAGCGACGAATAGCCGGTACCAAAATCGTCCATCGCCAGGTGAATGCCACGGGCGCGCAGTTTTTTCATGGTTTCTATCGCCTGTGGTGGCGATTGCATAACGGTACCTTCGGTAATTTCCAGCTCTAAATGGTAGGAGGGTAGCTCAGTTTGCTGCAAAATATCGTCTATCTGCTCACACAAAAACGGCAGGCTAAACTGGCGTGATGACAGGTTCACCGCCACCCGGCCATGAAACAGGCCTTGATCAATCCAGCTTTTAACTGCCTGGCAGGCTTTGCGCAGTACCACTTCACCAATTTCGATAATTTGGCCGGTCTCTTCCGCCACAGGAATAAAACTGGCCGGGCTTATCACGCCGCCTTTAGGGGTAATAAAGCGCACGAGTGCTTCAACGCCGGCTAACTGGCCGCTGACAATATTCATCTTCGGCTGATAGTACACGGCAAAATAATCTTCTTTTAAGCCGTGGCGGATAAGGTTTTCCAACTGCAGCCGTTTCACTGCCTGCTTGTTCATTGAATCATTGAAAAACAAATAGCGGTTGGCACCCTGGCTCTTGGCATGATACATGGCCGTGTCGGCGTTACGCAGCAGTGCCTGTGGATCGGCACCGTCATCCGGAAACAACACTATACCCACGCTGCTGGTAATCGCTAGTTCCTGTTGTTCAAGCATAATCGGCTGGTTTATCAGGCTAAGTAACTCTTTAGCTACCGAAGTGATATGCAGCACATCGTTGGTGTTGTCCAACAGCAGCGCAAATTCATCGCCGCCTAAACGATATAGCCGGCTGGCATATTGGGTATAACTGCTCAGGCGCTGTGCCAGTTTGCACAGCAAATTATCGCCCAGTTCGTGGCCCAGCGAGTCATTAATTTTTTTAAAGTTGTCCAAATCAAACACCAGTAACGCATGCTCAGTACCGGTTTTAACCAAGTCGCCCAGGCGCTGCATAAACACGGCCCTGTTTGGCAGACCCGTAAGCGTGTCGCTGTTAGCAAGCCGGCTCAGCTGCGCTTCACGCAGCTTACGCTCGGTAATGTCGGAGAACACCGCAACATATTGCGTTACCTGGCCCTGCTCATCTTTAATCTGGTCGAAGGTCAGCTCAGCCTGATATATCTCGCCATTCTGACGCTGCTCTTCTATTTCGTCGTGCCAGCTGCCTTGCTCTGCCAGTGCCTGGCGAATGTCATGCATCAAGCGGCTGGGGTAAAGTGTTAGCTCAAAGCGCTGCTGTAAACATTGTTCGCGGCTTTTACCGGTAATGCGGGTAAAGGCGGGGTTAACCTCTAAAATGGTGAATTGGGTGTCACAGATCACCACCGCATCAGAAATGGTTTGCAGACAGCGGGCAAACAGCTGTAGCTGCTCTTCGGTTTGTTTTAGTTGATGAATGTTTTTTAAGGTGCCTGTCATACGGCTGGGTTTACCGTTCGCGGAAAATGATACGGCCTTGCCACGATCAAGCACCCAGGTCCAGTTGTTGTCACTGGTTTTTATGCGGTAAGTGGCTTCGAAATGCGCGGTTTTTCCGCTAAGGTGATCCTGGAGTAACTGGTCAACGCGCTCGATATCCTGCGGGTGAATTTGTGCTTTATTTGGCGGTACATCGGCCGTTTTCGGCTGCAGTACCACTGGGTGTAACCAGGAGCTGGAGCGGTACAGCTCGCCGCTTTCAATGTTCCAGTCCCACAGCTCATCACCACTGCCCCAAAGAGATAACCTTAGCCGCTCTTCACTGTGCTCCAGTTTCAGCTGATAACGGCGCATTCTGACAATACTCAGATGTGCCAGCAATAACGCAGCAAAGGAGCATAGCAGCACGGCGCTTAAGGTGTAGGGCTGTAGGGTGTGCCAGCCTATAGCGAACAGGCTAAAAGGCAAAATAGCCAGCAAAAACGCGCTGATTATTATAATTATTTTTAGTTTTAGTGACACTTATGGCAGCGTGTTAACAAGACCGGCCACCACGTTATATAACTTTAGTTGAGCTGTCAAAAGCATTTTGGCTTACCAGCAGTTGCTGCTTAATGTCCTCGCTATTGACAAAGCGCAAATGGCTATGCTTTGGTCTACTGTCGGTGGCAAGAAATATGGCATCGTAGCTGGGCAGTAATAACTGCTGTAAAAAGGCAATAAACTGTTCAAGCTGCAGTGTACTTAGTGCCGCTATGATGTTTTCGGTCAGGTTAAACCCGGTGTCATGTTGTCCCAATGCCAGCCACAACCGTTTTGCTCTGGCACCGAGGCTGTTGTCCCGTTCATAAAGCTGAGCTAACAAACCTTGTCTGGCTTCAGCAAATTCGTCCTCGGTCAGGTTGATGGTATCAGCCAGAAAGCCGCGGAAGAACATCACCGTAGCCTGATACAAGGCGTCGCAGTCAGCTTTAGGCGATTGAATATAAAAGGCAATGCCAGGTAGGGTGTTAATGGGCACGTAACCGGTACCCACCAGATAACCCAGCTGCTGTTCGGTACGCAACTGATGAAAATACTCCGGTGAGAGTAAATGGTTGGCCAGCATAAACAGCGCCATCTGCAGCGGGTTGGTGTGTTGCGCCGGCAGGTAAATGACCAGCGCGTGATCATTATGCTCTACCTCTTGCTGTAACCATACCGGACCTAAGCCTTGCGGCCGGCATACCGGATTTGCAGGGCGCTGGCCCAGGCTTGTCAGTTGTTGCTGCCACTGTTGTAGCAGGTGTTGTAGCTGCGTGGCTTGCTCGCTCGTCCAATTGCCGAGCAACAGGCTTTCGATATGCACCTGTTGAAACAAGCGTGTGTCAAACTGACAAAAGGTCGCAAAATCGAGCTGGTCGAGCGCATCGGCTAATTGGTCAATTTCGGGGTTTAACGGTTGTAGTAGCGCCGATAATTGGCTGAACAGCCTTGCCACTGGTTTGTTTTTGCTACTGTTGCGCCAGTGCCGGCTCAGTTGGCGTTTAAGCTCTTCAAAACGCTGTGGGGCAAAATCTTGCTGTAACAGCGCTTGTAGCATGTCGCTGAGCAGGCGCAGCTGGTTATTGGTCAGGCCGGTAGTATGAATACTGATACCCTGGCGTTGCACGTGCACGTGATACACCAGCCCTATGGTGGTCGCGGCGTAAAACTGCTGGTTAATATTATCCAGAAATAGCTCAACCCATAGCCGGGTTGCAGCCAGTTGCTGACAGCTGCCTATGCTGTTTGGCAGACTTAGCTGCACAAATACATGCCCTTTGGGGCTATTAAAGTCAGTATCAGCTTTGTACCACAGGCTTAAATGCGGATCCTGATACCAGGATCCTGGTTTATCCATGTGAGCGCTGCTATCCAGCAGTGTAATATCGCCTTTAAGGTACGGGTTTGGCTCAGGCAGGCGGATGTCAGGCAGTGGCTGACACTGCTGCAACTGCTGCAGCAGGGCGGCAGGCAAAGGCTCCACGCTATAAGGTGTCTGATACCAGCGCGCTTCCCGATTGGTGGCAACATCAGGCGCTATTAGCATCAGGCGCATGTTTGTGCTGTTAAAGTAGCTAAGTACCTGCTGGTATAGCGCGGCTGTTGGCGGCTCCATCCGGTAATCACCAAAAATAATATCTTCTACCGGATAATGCTGCATACTGACCGACAAATGGTTAGCCGTTTGCTGCGCTGTGGCTGGCTCCTGGTACAAATAGGCCCAGTGCAGCAGTTTCTGCCGCTCGGCAAATAGCTGCGCTGGAAAAGGCTGCTCACGTAAGTTGGCAATGGCACTAAACAAGGCCTGAAGAATGTGATCGCGCGCGGTTAGCCCCGCATCGGTAAGCTCAAAGGCGACAGTAAAATCTTTGTAATTGCTGCCATCTATACCACCACCGGCGCTGAGTTGATTGACCAGCCCCTGTTGTTTCAGATAGCTGAGTAACGAGCCAGGACCCTCATCGCCGAGTAAATGGGCAATAAAGCTAATCAGTTTATGCCGGTACCAGCGCTGAATATCGGGCATGGCAAAGCTTACCACCAGTTTCTGGCTGTGCCGGTGCGGCTGAATATTCAGCTGAATGGCCTGGTGTTCGGGCAAATACAGCGGCACGCTAAGCGGTGGTTTTGGCGGCAGCTGAGAGGGGATAGCGCTGAAATATTGCCGTACCAATGTTGCCTGCGCGCTCAGGTTCAGCGGCGACACCAACGCCAGTGTCATACGGCGGGCACTGTATTGCTGCTGAAAAAAGGTGCGCAGGGCATGTTGCAGGCTGGCATCGACGGTGTCGGCAAGCGTGGTTAAATTGCCAACGGAAAACTTGGCAAAAGGGTGCGCCGGGTTAATGGTTTCTTTATGTACCTGATAAATCCGCCGGCCATCGTCTTTTAGTTTCAGCGAAAACTCCGCTTCTATAGCGTGGCGTTCTTTTTCAACATAATCAGCGCTAAACAGTGGCTGCACAAACATATCGGCAAAACGCTCCAGCGCCTGAGCAAAGCTGCTGCTGTCGATATCAAAGAAAAAGCTGCTGTGCTCAGTGCCGGTCCAGGCGTTGTGGCTACCGCCATGATGATTGATGAACTGCTGATAATCGCCGGCGCCGGGAAATTTTACCGAGCCAAGAAACAACATATGTTCTAGAAAGTGTGCCAGCCCCTCGCGGTCGGCCGGATCATCAAAATGGCCAACGTTCACGGTCAGCGCCGCCGCGCTTTTTTCGGCATCAGTTTGCTGCACCAGTAACACGGCCAGGCCATTATCCAGCGTCAGATACTGATAATGGCGTGGATCGTTCGGGCTTTGCAAAATGTGGTTATATTCCAATCTGGCTACCTTCTTAAGCAGGCTATCAGGGCAGACAACGGCCTTATCATAGCGATAAGTAATAAACAGCTTATACGTTATGCGTTATTGGCAGTTACTCTTGGCGACAACTTTCATTATCATAGCGCACAATTTTTACCCGGCGTAGGCTTATCTGCCGTTGGCAAGTTAAGCTCGACCCCGAAGCAGTATGGTGTCAAGTACATGGTAAATCTCGTTATTATGCGTCACGGTGAGGCAGAGCCTGTGTCCGTACAGGACAGTCAGCGTCAGCTTACCGTAAGAGGCCAGCACGAAGTGAACCAGATGGCGCTGTGGTTGCAACAGCATTATGCTGCTTTTGACTGGATCTGGGCCAGTCCTTATACCCGTACCCGCCAAACTGCAGAGCTAATGTTAGCCAAGCAAGCACCGTTTAGCCAGTTAGAGATTATCCCTGAACTGGTTCCGGATGGTGATGCTGCGTTATTTAAAAGCTATTTAGATGCCCGCTTAGCTGATAAGCCGGATGCGCGGGTGCTGCTGGTATCGCATATGCCCCTGGTCAGTTTTTTGGTCGAGGCCTTTAGCCAGCCCGGTCAGGCGCCCATTTTCAGCACCGCGCAGCTGGCCTGTATCGATTATCGGCCAGAGCAGGGCGGGCGTTTACTCGAGCGGTTATCGCCACAAGAATTGGCGCTGTTAAGTGTGTAAGCCTGACTCAATACTGGCACAATCAGCGCCAGTGTTCATCCGGCGGCTGATCGGTTTTTAGCAGCAGTAACAGGGCGCCATGTTTACCCCAGCTTTTCGGCGCAGTGTGAAAAGCGCGCACATTGGGGTGCTGAATCAGCCAGTTCGGTACTTTTTGCGCCAAAATACCCAAGCCCTTACCATGCACCACACACGCACAGTTAAACTGCTGTTGCTGACAATAGGCCAACAAACCGGCCAGCTCTGTTTTGGCCTGTAAGGTTGTCATGCCATGTAAATCCAGCACCACTTGCGGCTGGCATTCACCGCGGCGTAAGCGACCAGCCAAATGCGGATCTTCGCCCGGCTGTACCCAGCTTAAACTGGCACCGTCGGCAACAAAACCTTCAAACTCGTCAGAAAACCAGAACAAATTTTCAGCAGAGTTTTGGCTTGAGACGTCTGTACGTCTTTTTTGCTTGCGGGGGGCGGCAACAGGCGGTATCTTGTCCTGCGCTATGGGCTTAGCGCCTGTTATCGACTGGCGAAACAGCTGGCTGTCTTCAATACTGATGCCAGTGCTGGCAGGGGCTTTCTTTTGCATGGCGCAAGTCTACTCAAACTAACCGGTTTTTACAAAAAGAGCTTACATTTATCATGTCTGATACTGGCGAGATGCTGTTTACCCCGCAACTGATTGACGATGCGGTTGCTGAACTTTATACCGTGCACGACTGGCTGCGTTTTGCCGTCAGCAAAATGCATCAGGCTGATGTCTATCTGGGGCACGGCACTGATAACCCCTGGGATGAAGCGGCAAACCTACTGGCTTATGTGCTGCACTTGCCACCACTGACCGATGATAAGCTGTTGCATGTGCGGTTAACCCGCAGCGAGCGCGAGCAGTATATTGCGCTGTTACAACAGCGTATTGAACAGCGTATGCCGGCGGCCTATTTAACCCATCAGGCTTATTTTGCTGGTTTACCCTTTTATGTCGACGAGCGGGTGCTGGTACCGCGCTCACCTATTGCTGAGCTGATTAACGATAAATTCAGCCGCTTACTGAAGGGCAAAACGGTAAAGCATATTCTCGATCTGTGCACCGGCTCGGGCTGTATTGCCATTGCCTGTGCTTATGCCTTTGACGAGGCACTGGTCGATGCGGTGGATATCAGCCCCGATGCCTTAGATGTGGCACAGCTGAATATTGAGCAGCATGGCCTGGAGCAGCGGGTCTTTCCTATTTTGTCAGATGGTTACACTGAGCTAAGTGGCGCCCAGTACGATTTAATTGTCACTAACCCGCCTTATGTCGATGCCGAAGACATGGCCGATTTACCAGACGAATACCGTCATGAGCCCGAACTGGGCCTGGCATCGGGCGAAGATGGTCTGGCACTGACCCGGCGAATTTTACGCGATGCTGCCGCCCATTTAACCGAGGGCGGTGTGCTGGTATGCGAAGTGGGTAACAGTATGGTGCAACTGCAACAGGATTACCCGGATGTCGGCTTTGACTGGCTGGAATTTAGCCACGGCGGCTTGGGTGTATTTGCCATTAGCAAAGCAGAACTGCTGCGCTGTCAGCACCTGTTTGAACAAGAAAACTGGTAACACGTCGTCGTAATTAAAGTGGTAATAAAAACAGCGGTAAGGAGAAGCAATGGCCGGTAACAGCATAGGGCAATTATTTAAGGTCACTACCTTTGGCGAAAGCCACGGCCCGGCAATAGGCGGAATTGTCGATGGTTGTCCACCGGGTATGCAGCTAACCAGCGAAGATTTACAGCATGATTTAGATCGGCGCAAGCCCGGTACATCACGTTACACCACGGCGCGGCGCGAAGAGGATGCGGTGAAGATCCTCTCAGGTGTGTTTGAAGATACCACTACCGGTGCCAGCATTGGTTTGCTGATTGAAAACACCGATCAGCGCTCGCAGGACTACGCCAACATCAAAGAGCAGTTTCGCCCGGGTCACGCCGATTATACCTACTGGCATAAGTTCGGCATTCGTGACTACCGCGGCGGTGGCCGCTCATCGGCGCGCGAAACCGCTATCCGGGTGGCTGCAGGCGCTATTGCGAAAAAATACCTGCGTGAGCAATGCGGTATTGAAATTCGCGGTTATTTAGCGCAGCTGGGGCCGGTGAAAATAGACAGCATAAACTGGGATGAAGTGCACAATAACCCGTTTTTTTGCCCGGATCCGTCCAAGCTGGAAGCCTTAGATGAGTATATGCGCCAGCTGAAAAAGGACGGCGACTCTGTCGGTGCCCGTGTCAATGTGGTGGCCAGCAATGTGCCGGTAGGTTGGGGTGAGCCAGTGTTTGACCGCTTAGATGCCGATATTGCCCATGCCATGATGAGCATTAACGCAGTAAAAGCAGTAGAAATAGGCGATGGCTTTGCGGTGGTAGAGCAGCGCGGCTCCACCCATCGTGACGAGCTAACGCCGCAGGGCTTTAGTGCCAATCATGCCGGTGGCGTGTTAGGGGGCATTTCTTCCGGGCAGGATTTGCTGGTCAGTATGGCGCTTAAGCCTACCTCCAGCATCAGCATTCCGGGTAAGAGTATCAACATTCACGGCGAGGTGATTGATATTGTCACCAAAGGCCGGCACGACCCCTGTGTTGGCATTCGGGCTGTACCTATCGCCGAAGCGATGCTGGCGATAGTGCTGATGGACCATTATCTGCGCCACCGCGCGCAAAATAGTGATGTTAAGGTGACAACACCGGATATTGCCCGCCAGAGCCGGGGCTAAGCCAAAGACTATGGCGCTGCTCTCTGCCAGGCCAGCCTTAGTGCTGGCCTATTTTACTTATTTTGGTGTGCTGGGCATCTTTGTGCCTTATCTGGGCCTGTTTCTTGATGGCCGCGGGTTAAGCTCGGCCGATATCGGTTTATTGCTGGCGATAGTGACTGCCAGCCGCATTGTCGGCCCTAATACCTGGGCCTGGGTCGCGGATAAAACCGCAAGGCCCCTCAGTGTAATGCAAACCGGTGCTGTACTGGCCACACTGGGTTGGCTGAGCAGTTTTGCTGATCTTGGTTTTTGGCCCTTGCTGGCCGGTTTTGCCCTGTTTAGCTTTTTCTGGACGGCTATTTTGCCGCAGCTGGAGCTAACCACGCTTAATTACCTTAACGACGATACCCGTGAATACAGCCGTATCCGCACCGCGGGCAGTGTGGGGTATATTGTGTTGGTAATGCTCGGTGGCTGGCTGTTTGAGCGCTATGGCAGCGAGTTTTTGCCACTGTCGGCGTTACTGTTTTTACTGTTGCTGGTGCTCACCCTGTTTATGCTTCCTAAAGTGACGTTGGCCACGGCAACGTCAGAGCACAGTGTGCGTTTTAGCCAGCTGTTAAAAAACAGCGTACTGCTGCGCTTTATGGCGGCGGCCTTATTACTGCAAATGAGCTTTGCGCCATTTTATGGCTTTTTTACCCTGTACAGCCGTGATTTAGGCTACAGCGGCAGCCAGACCGGTTTGTTTATTGCTATTGCGATTGCTGCCGAAATTGTGGCGTTTTACTTTGCCGGTAGCCTGATGCGTAACCGCAGTTACGCTAAGCTGCTGGGTATTTGCTACGGTGTCACCGTACTGCGCTGGCTGTTACTGGCCGAATTGGCCGATAACCTGTGGTGGCTCAGTTTCAGTATGTTGCTGCATGCCGGCAGCTTTGCTATTGCCCATAGCTGCGCTATGCAGTTTATCCAGCAGTTTTTCCCCAAACATATGCGCAGCCGCGGCCAGGCGCTGTATGCCGGTGTGATATTTGGCGGCGGTGGCGCTGTTGGCGCTTATGCGTCAGGTCTATTGTGGCAAGACGGTGCCGGCGCCAGCCTGACGTTTTATTTGGCCGCGGCGCTGGCTTTAATCGCAACGATTCTGGCTCTATCAATACCAACTAAGACGATGTAACTATCAGAACAAGGCTTCATCAGACATAGTATTCATAGTCTCTAACTCAGCTAAAGCTTGATTGAATTGATCAATAAAGCCGTCATCCGTCAGGTAGCGGTTGAATGCGACATGCAACGTGATGTGTTCAGACAAGGCGTTATTGAAAATCAAATTTCCGGTGTGGTGCTCGTTTAATTCTTTGTCGTGGACAATAAGGTGACGCATGACTCTTTTATCAATCACGGCGACATCGATATCACCATTTAATACCCGTACAAGATTCTGCCTGTCACTGATAGCAACAATTGGCTTAATTTGTTTATTTGCAATCAACGCGTCAATTTCTTGGGTGTTGACATAATCTTGTACCACACCGAGGCGATATTTTTGCAATGAGAGGGCACTATCGAGCTTTAGTGTGCGATCTTTACGTTGCACCAAGCCAACCTCGCTAATACCTACAGCATCAGATAACCTAAATTGCGTGTCTGAAAGCGGATACTCTGGGAAATACGCCTGATATTTTGGTCGGTCGCCATAAGTGCTTCTTACAGCGCGTGACCAGGGTAAAACATCAACTTTAGCAACGTATCCCATATGCCGAAATATTGTGACGACTTTATGCACAATTTCGCCGCCATTCTCAATCTTCGCGCTGCTATACGGCGGCCACTCCAATGTTGCCAGACGGACAGTTGCCACGCGCTTTGTTGCTCTTACATCCTGTAGATTGTCACTGCTTGTTGTCGTTGTTGCCAGTACTGTGTTAACAAGTAGGCAAATCATATAACTCATAACACTGACTATTTTTACTGCATTCATTTTTGTCATCTACCAAGACCACGTCTTGCTGACCGTCAATAAAATGGCCGCATCGCCCCAGCGCTCGTCAAGGCTGGTATCATGATAGCCAATAGCGATATCCAGCCCCTGATACTGGGTTTTAAGCATTGCCTGCCAGTGCATAAAACTGCTATCACCTTCCCAGCTGTATTTCGCTGTGTCAGTCGAGGTCGAGCGGTCAACCCCCAGCAGCAGTGACCAGTTATCACTCAACTCCAGGGTTTTGGTCAGCATAATCACATAATGGCCGCCGCCAAAGCCGAAGTAATCATAGCTGTACCACAGGTTTAGGTTATAGCCAGAGTGGCCGAACTTCAGGTAAATTTCCGGAAAATTCAGCTCCTTGCTCTGGCTCATACCATGATAAGTGTACTGGGCAAAACCGGCGTCAACGGCCAGGCCATTGTCCAGCTCAGTGTAATAGCCGATGTAGGCATCCCATTCCAGTTTGGTGCCCTCGCCAAAATCGACATTTGACGCCCAGCTGCCGGCATAAAAGCCATTACCGGCATCCCAATTCAGCCCGGGTTGCAGTGCCGGGTTTTTATCAGTTTGGCTAACGCCATTAAATAAATAGTTGCTGGCGCCGGTTAGGGTAAAACTCCAGCTGCTGTCAGCCAGTGCACTGTTGCTTAGCAGTAGCAGCGGTATTAAATAAGTTTTCATCAGGGCCTCCGCGCCTAGTCGCAGCGTAATTTGCTAAGTTGGCTATCAATGCGTTCGGTTACCTTATCAATAGCACTGCTGATACTCAGGTTATGCTGTGCCAGTTGTTCCAGCTCGCGGGTTGCATCGCCAATAGCGGTAATATTGCGGTTTATCTCTTCGCTAACCTGATTTTGCTGCTCGGCGGCAGCGGCCACCTGAAACGCATTGTCAGAAATGGCCGCCATGCCGGAAGTCGCCTGCGACAGCTTGTCATAGGCCACTTCGGCCTCGGTCACTGTTTTATCGACGCTGGCCGTGCTGATACTGATTTGCGCTACCGTGTCTTTTACCTGGCGCTGCAGGGCATCAATTAGCGTTTTGATCTGATCGGTAGAGCTATGGGTACGGGCGGCCAGCGAGCGCACTTCATCGGCCACTACGGCAAAACCCCGGCCTTGATCGCCGGCACGCGCAGCCTCTATGGCAGCGTTTAATGCCAGCAAGTTGGTTTGCTCGGCAATAGCCTGAATCACTTCAGTGATCTGGTTAATTTCCTGGCTGCTACTGGCCACGGCCGCGACTTTTTGGCTGCTGCTGTCAAAATCGCGCGCCACGCCTTTAAATTCATCCACGGTATTTTGTAGCAGGCGGGTGGCTTCATTTAAGGCCGTTATAGACTCTTGGGCGCCGCTGGCGGTGCTACTGGCCAGCGTGGCCACTTCATTAGCAGTGGCGCTCATTTGATGCATGGCGGTCACTACGTTTTGAATTTCGCTGGCCTGCACTGAGGTTGACTGGCTGGTTTTATCAATAGTGTTCACCAGTTGCCGGCTTTGTTGTTGCAGCTCGTCTGAGCCGGCTTTTAACGCACGGATCATCTCGCGCAATTTAGTGGCAAAAGCATTAAAACCCTCGGCCATTAAATTCAGTTCGCTGTGGCTATCGGCGGCCAATTTCACCGTTAAATCGCCCTCGGCGCCAGCCAGTTGGTGCATCACTTTGCTCATGCTGGCAATAGGTCGGGTAGCCGCGTTAAGCCACAGTGCCAGCAGCGCCATTATGGCCAGCAGCAGAATAACGCCAAAGCCGACCATGGTTAGCGCAGTGCTTTGGCCATCCTCGGCTAATTGGTTGGCCAGTTGCTCGGCCGCCTGCAACGCCAGCGTTTTCGGCACGGCGATAACGCTAAACCACTCTGAGCCGGACGCTTCTATCTTAATTGGGCTTTTTATTACCAGCTGGCCGTTATATTCAAATACGCCGCTGCTGGCCTGCTGCAGCTGCTGGTACAGTGCAGCATCCAGTTGTGGCAGTGCCTGGCCTAACTGATCGGCAAAGCGGTTACTGGCTAACAGCATACCGCGGCCTGTCAGCAGATACAGTTGGGCTTTGCCGTCATATAAATCGGCCGCCTGGCGCATTAAACCTTGCTGCAGTACCGGCAGATTCATATCGACACCGGCAACGCCACGAAATTGGCCCTGGGTCACCACCGGATACACTAAAGACGTAAGCAGTGCACTGTTGCCAGGTTCAATTTCAAAAATATAGGGTTCCATCAGGCAGGGTTTTAACGTGTCACGGCTACACAGGTACCATTCAGCCTCCCGCAAACCCAGCTCATTACGCTTATCCAGATATTTAATGCCCGGATCTTCGGTTTGAATAAATTTTAAGCCGGTGTTTTCTCTGATCCAATACACCTCCAGCGTGCCTTCTTTTGAACTATGTGCACTGCTGGCATCAAACCCGGCATCGCGGTTGTCGTAGCCATTGGGCTCGTATTGGGTATAAACAGAAGATATACCGGCGTTTGCCGCTAAGATATGGCCCGCCAGCGCTTGTACTTGTTCCCGGCTGTAAGGTGTCAGGCCGCTGCCATGGGCAGTGTTGGCCATAATGCTGGCCAGATTTTTAGCCACATCATAATTGCGGTTCAACAGCGCTGCAGTTTCAAGCGCAGTCAGCCGGGCCTCGGCACTTAACATGGCTTGAGCAGTTTGCCCCAGCGATTGGCGCACATTATCCACCGCCGATTGGCTGGAGCTTTGCATCGAGTACCAGCCAATCAGCGTCATACTGCCAATACTGATGGCGGTGAGCACTGCTATGCCGGCCGTTAGTTTAAATCTTAGGGAATTCAATAACATTGCTACACCTCATGTGCACATCGCCAGCGTCGGCTGCTGTTAATCAGTAAAGCTGAGCTGCAGCAGTTACGCAATTTTCGCCGCTAAAATTCTGTTGGCGGTAGCCACTTTGCCAGCAGGGCGTGCTAAGGCTACAATAGCCGCCGTTTTTAACTGGCTTAGGGTATTGCAGTATGGCGAATCGGTTTCGGCTGGGGCTTATTATTAACCCGTTGGCGGGACTTGGTGGCAGTGTTGGCTTAAAAGGCTCCGACGGTCAGGCTGATCAGGCACTGGCGCTGGGCGCCACCCCACAGGCGATGAACCGCGCCAGTACAGCACTTAACGAGCTTGCCGCCTTAGCGGACAAGTTCGAAGTGCTGACCGTAGCCGGCGATATGGGCGAGCAGCTTTGTCAGGCGCTTAACCTTAACTATCAGCTGCTGTATAGCCCACCGCAGTGGCCATCGACCGCTGAGGATACTGAAACAGCTGCCAGGCTGATGGCAGAGCAGGGTGTGGATTTGCTGCTGTTTGCCGGTGGCGATGGCACAGCGCGTAATATCTGTGCCGTGGTGGGCGAGAACACCACAGTGCTGGGTATTCCGGCCGGGGTAAAAATTCACTCCGGCGTGTATGCCATCTCGCCCCAAGCCGCCGGTAAACTGGTCGCCAAGCTCATTGCTGGTGAGCTGGTGTCGCTTAGCGAAGCACCGGTAATGGATATCGACGAGCAGGCATTTCGCCAGGGTGTGGTTAAAGCGCGCCGCTACGGTGAAATGCGTATACCGGCGCAGCTACGCTATGTGCAAAGTGTAAAAATGGGCGGGCGCGAGAGTGAAGAGCTGGTGTTGGCCGATTTAGCGGCCTATGTCGTCAGCCTGCTCGAAGACGATGTGCGTTATGTGATGGGCTCTGGCTCTACCGTGGCGGCGGTAATGGCCGAGCTGGGTCTGGATAACACCTTGCTGGGTGTTGATGTGGTGGAAAATGGCCAGCTTATCGCCAAAGATGTCAGCGCCAGCCAGTTACTTGAGTTGGTGCAGGGCTACCCGAGTAAACTGATTATTACCTTAATTGGTGGCCAGGGCCATGTATTTGGCCGCGGTAATCAGCAGTTGTCGCCGGCAGTTATTCGCGCCATTGGCCGCGACAATATTTTACTGATTGCCAGCAAAACCAAGTTGCAGCAATTAGATGGCCGGCCTCTGCTGGCCGATACCGGTGATGCCGAGCTTGACCAGCAACTTACCGGTTTAATGAATGTATTAACCGGCTACAACGACTATGTCATTTACCGTTTAGGCTACGAGGATGAGCTATAACATGACAACACTAACGATGCCTGAGCGCTTTATTGACGCCGTTGCCCAGCTGTTTGACGATCTGGTGCCGGTGGCAACTGATGATGAATTATTTGCCTCAGGCTACCTGCGCGGCCATTTTGATTTGGCGGTAGGCACCTTGCAGGTGGCGGACGAGTCTTTTGCTGCTGCCGATGTAGTAAAGCAGGTAAATGATACGCTTGAGCAAGCTATCACTAATGGTGAGCTAAGCGAGCAGGACCAGCAGCATGTGGCTGCTATCTGGCAGAGAATCCAGCAGCTAGCCGATTAACGCAATATCTTAGCCAGTTAGGCTGTAAGACCAAGCCGCCAATCCTAGCCGGCAAGACATTCGCGCGCTTATGCGCTAGTATAGGCGCACTTTTAACCCAAAGCCGTAAGGCTTTTCCAGCATAAGTGGAACTCATGTCAAAATATACAACGCTTGAACAGCACGCCAGCTATGGTATTGGTTTACAAATGGGCCAGCAACTGGCCGACAACCCGTTTGACGGCTTAGATATCGACGCCGTTGCCGCTGGCGTCATCGCCGCCTTCACTGAACAGGCTCCGGAAGTCAGCGACGAGCAAATTCGTGCGGCTTTTACTGTGATCAGTGAGCGCATGCAGGCAGAGCAAGCTGAAAAGGCCGAATTATTAGCGCAAGCCGGCGAAGCCTTCCTGGCTGAAAACGCCAAGCGCCCTGAAATCACCGTAACCGCTTCAGGTTTACAGTACGAAGTACTGGTTGCCGCAGAAGGCGAAAAACCAACGCACAATTCAACCGTGCGTACGCATTATCACGGTACCCTAATCGACGGTACTGTGTTTGACAGCTCTTATCAGCGTGGTGAGCCGGCCGAATTCCCGGTATCTGGCGTTATCGCCGGCTGGACTGAAGCCCTGCAACTGATGTCACCAGGCAGCAAACTGCGTTTATATATCCCGCACAACCTGGCCTACGGCGAGCGCGGCGCGGGTAATGCGATTGCGCCTTTTAGCGCACTGATTTTCGACGTTGAGCTGTTGGCTATTCTGTAATAGCTGGCTGGTTAAATGCGAAAACCCTGCGCTGCGGGGTTTTTTTATGGCTGTAGTTTCAACCGGTAACCAACACCAGGTTCGGTTTTCAGATACACCGGCGCGGCGGGGGTATCTTCAAGTTTTTGTCGCAGTTGCGCCATATGCACACGGACATATTCCGGCCTGCCGGTATAAGCATCGCCCCAAACCTGGCTTAAAATCTGGTTATGCGTGAGTACCTTATCGGCGTGGCGCAGTAGCAGCAGTAAAATATCATATTCGGTTTTGGTTAGATGTACGTCAGCACCGTCGCGACTGACTTTGCGTTGCACCGGATCTAACCGCACAGTGCCAAAACAAAATACCTGCTGCTGCACGTTTGTCTGACGCAAGTTGGCCCTGATGCGGGCTAACAGCTCTGCTGCGCTAAACGGCTTGGTAACATAATCATTGGCGCCATTATCCAGCGCCTGTACTTTATCTTGCTCACTCTGGCGGGCAGAAATCACAATCACAGGTGTATCACTCCAACTGCGTAATTGCCGCAGCCAGTGTTGACCGTCCATGTCGGTCAAACCCAAATCGAGTAAAACCAGATCGACCGTTTGCTCAGTTAACAGCTGTAGCGCAGCTATGCCATGTGCAAAGCTGTGGGTTTGATATTGTTTGCTGCAAAGTAGTGTGGTGAGAAAGCTTTGCATTGCCGGATCGTCTTCCAGCACCAATATGGTTTCAGCCAAGTGGCGCTCCTTTTGTGCTGCTGTCAGGCCAGCTTAGCCGGGCTGTAAACTGCGCTGATGCGCTATTTATCTCAGTAGTAAATTGGCCGCTATGCAGGTGCATTACCGCCCGGCATATCGCTGTGCCAAGGCCGGTGCCGCTATCGCGCTGCGTCATGCTGCTACCTAGGGCATTGGTCATACTTAACGTAAACAGCTTATCTTGTTGTGAAAACGCTATAGCGACCGGCGCGGCACCGTGTTTTACTGCGTTTTCCAGCATATTGGCTAGTGCGATTTCCAACAAGGTGGCATCGGCAGTGCAGTAAGGGGTAGCAAGCGCTATGCTGAGGTTAAGCTGAGCCAACACGGCAGCGCGCCTGGCGATGGCGGCTGAAATAATATCAGATACTGCAACCGGCTCAATTTTCATTGAGTTTTGCATCTGCTGCACCCGGCTTAACTCCATCACTTTATCGAAATGTTGGCTAAGAAGACTGCTTTGCTGATAAATATTGTTGGCTTGCTCGCGGATCTGCGTTTCATTAAGGCACAAATCTTTATCAGCCAACATGCTGGAAGCGCCCATAATGGTGGCCAGCGGAGTGCGTAAGTCATGTGACAATGATCGCAGCATCATCGCCCGACTGTACTCGAGCTCGGCCTGAAGTTTTGCTTGCCGGGTTTTGTTGTTTAACAGCTGGCGCTGGCGCATATACTTTTTCGCCCGCGCCAGCTCCAAACGCAAGCGGCCGGACAGGCGCGCAATAAAAATGCCCAGCAACAGCATGACAACAAAGGTAATAATATAATCGCCCTGATGCACCAACAGGGTGTAGTAGGGCTTAACAAACAGCAAATTCAGCAGCAATACACTGCAAATGGTGCTAATGATAGCCCAGCGCTGGCCGGCATATTGCGCCACCACGGTAACCCATAGCAGCTGCAACATTGCCACATCGGTGGTGGTTGCCATTGCCCTTGCTGGCAGTAATAGCAGTGCTAACAGCGCAGGCACAGCGACAGACAATAGCAACAGCTGCCAAAGACTAAGGTGTTTGTGATGGCGTAATCTCATTACAGGGTTTGCTCAGTAGCGCCAATACATCGGGGTAAATAACAATAACATAGTTAAAATTTCCAGTCGTCCCAACAGCATACCCAGGGTTAAACTCCATTTCGCGCCATCCGGCAAGCTGGCAAAGTTACCCGCCGGGCCGATAATATCACCCAGCCCAGGGCCAACATTACTCACAGCGGTCGCAGCTCCGGTAAGGGCAGTAACAAAGTCCAGCTCAAACATTGATAACACCAGTGCCAGTGCCGCTATAGTGGCAAAATAAATAAAGGCAAAGGCCAGTACAGCGCCAAGCAGCGCATCATCGACTTTTTTACTGCCGTATTTTTGCGTCCAGATAGCATTGGGGTGAATAAGCAAATTTAACTGTTTTAGCAGTAAATAACCGGCCAGCTGGGTGCGGAATATTTTCAGCCCGCCCGAGGTCGAGCCAGAGCAACCACCGCTAAAGGTTAAGTAAAAAAACAGCACCACCGCCATGCTGCCCCAGACTGAGTAATCTTCAGAGGCATAACCACAAGTGGTAATAACCGACACTACATTAAATAAACTGTGGGTCAGACCATCTAACAAAGGCCTGTCGTGGTGCCACATCTGATACAGGGTTAAAAGTAAGGTGACGGTAGCGACTATGGCCAAAAACGCCTTTACCTGCGGGTCGCGCAGCAGTGCCCATTTATCGCCTTTTGCCATACCGACAAACAACACAAAAGGCAGTGCCGCCAGCATCATCCACAGGCTTGCCAGCCAAAGCAGCCAGGGTTTGTCATTAAAATGGCCAAAAGAGGCATCGTAATTGGCAAAGCCGCCAGTAGCCGCCGATGTCATGGCATGGGTAATGGCATCAAACCACGACATGCCACCGATGGCATAACTGAGTGCCGCTGCCGTGCTAATGGCCAGATACACCAATAAGATATAGGTCGACAAGCTGCTGCTGCGCGGCAAAATCTTTTCTGAGATATCTGAGCTTTCGGTTTTAAATAGCTTCATACCGCCAATTTTTAGCGCCGGTAAGATTGCAATGGCCATGACGATAATACCGATACCACCAATCCACTGCAGAAGCGCGCGCCAAAATAATACCCCTTTGGGCATCGTATCCAGGCCACTTAATACGGTAGAACCGGTAGTGGTAATAGCGGAGACGGTTTCAAACCAGGCATCGGTAATGCTGAGATCCGGTATGCTCAAATAAAGTGGCAAGGCGGCAAACATGCAGATACTCAACCAGCATAGCGTGGTAAGTAAAAATAAATAGCGCTTTTTTAGCTGTACTGCACCACCGGAGCGCATTACTAGATACAGGCCAGTGCTAGCGGTAATAACAGCCGCTAACAAGAAATTCCAGAAAGCCCGTTCGCCATAGCCAAAGCTAACCGCGCTGGTTAACAGCTGCGCCAGGCTAAGGCTGAGTAACAGGTAACCGATAACCCGGTAAAAAAAGTGTTTGGTTTTAGTCTGGCTATCAGCAAACGAATAAGAATAGGTCGACATGGGAACGGCTGTGTTAATTCCGGTGCCGCATAGCCTAACGCCGGCCACTCCAGGCTGCTGTTAAGCTTTTCTAAAGATTACTGCAGGCGATATAAAGATTTTATAAAGATAAGTCTGTTATGCTGCGACGATTTCTTAGCTGAGGCGACATTATGTACCACATTCGTCCCTATCAACCCGGTGAAGAGCCGCTACTGCGGGAGCTGTTTTATCAGACTGTGCATAACGTTAACCAGCGTGATTATGATGAAGCGCAGCTTAATGCCTGGGCCCCGGCGCAGTACGATGAAAACGCCTGGGCCATGCGCATAATGCAAAGCGAGCCTTTTGTCGCGCTGCATAACGACACCATCGTCGGCTTTGCCGATGTGCAAAGTGATGGCTATATCGACTTTTTCTTTTGCCACCAGGCGTATCAGGGCAAAGGTGTGGGTAAAGCCTTAATGCAGCATCTGCTGAAAGCCGGTAAGCGCCAGGGTATAAAGCGCTTTTATGCCAACGTAAGTATTACCGCAAAGCCGTTTTTTCAGCATTATGGTTTTGTGGTAATAAAACAGCAGCAAAAAGAAGTGCGTGGGGTAGTGCTGACCAATTTTTTAATGGAAAAGAAGTAGTAACGGGCACATTGGTTTGTTGAAGTCATGATATTGCAAATAACTCTGACAACACCAGCGTTATGCCTTAGCGCTTAACCAAGCCCTTTAACCACTTCACGCCGGTATACAGCAGTTGCTTTAGGTTTACTGGTATTAACACCATTAGTGCTGTGCCGTTATCAAAGTTAGGGTTTAGCTGGCAGTAAAAAGCTATTTCGGCTTTGTTGCTGGCTTTTAACCGCGCTATGTCGTCTTTGCTGTAATTGGTGGCGCGGCCGACGGTTTTTAGGCAGTTAAGCCCGTGCCAGGTGCTGGGTTCGGCATCGGGTACCAGGGCGTGGTAGCGGGTGATGTCGGCGCTGCTCATGCCGGGGTTGGGGTAAATAAAGGCGACTTTTTTGCCAATTGCCCGGTACATGGCCGGGCTTAGCATGGTGTCGAGGTAATACACCTTATGTTTTGGCTGGCGCAGCCAGGTGCTAACGGCGGCGAAAAACGAAAAACCAAAGGTACTGTTGTTGCCGCGATAACCCGGTGTAAAGGCTGCCGAGGCGCCCATTATGATGCTGTTGCTGGCCACTTTACGAAAGGTCAGTAAACAGTAGCCTTGTAATACGGCGTCCTGATAAAACAGCCTTAATCGGCGTTGGTAATGCTGTGGGTTAGCAAAGTAACGGTTAAAATAGTCACGGCTGTCGACGCCGTTAAAGCTGGCGGCAATTAACGCGATGATCTGCTCTGTCTCTGTGGCCGTAAGCCAATGCTTACTGCTGTCTTTATCTAACTGATAGCGCTGCATAAGGCGATACAAAACAAAAAATTTGAGCGTAATCAGGCCAGCTTTTGCCGTTAAGCGCAATTATTTTTTGCCGGCACTTGCTATTGTACTGATTGGTACATATATAGGTTGCAGCCGCAGCGTTAGCTGCGAACACCACCATGCTGCTGTGCAGTAAAAGTTAATGTTAACCACAGGACTGACTATGCCAACGTTATTCGATCCTATTCAGGTAGGCGATATTCAACTTGCTAACCGTATTATTATGGCGCCACTAACCCGTTGCCGCGCCAGCGAGGGCAGGGTGCCGAACGATTTAATGCGTGAATACTATGTGCAGCGCGCCAGTGCCGGCCTAATTTTAACAGAAGCCACTTCAGTAACGCCGATGGGCGTCGGTTACCCCGATACACCGGGCATTTGGTCAGACGAGCAAGTTGCCGGCTGGCGCAAAATTACTGATGCGGTGCATCAGGCTGGCGGCAAAATTATGCTGCAGCTGTGGCATGTTGGTCGTATTTCAGACCCACATTATTTAAACGGCGAGCTGCCGGTGGCGCCAAGCGCTATTGCGCCAAACGGCCATGTTAGTTTAATGCGGCCGAAAAAGCCTTATGTTACCCCGCGTGCGCTGGAAACTGACGAGATTGCCGGTATTGTTGAGGCGTATCGTAAGGGGGCAGAGAACGCCAAACTGGCCGGTTTTGACGGTGTGGAAATACACGGTGCTAACGGTTATTTGCTTGACCAATTCCTGCAGGACAGCAGCAATAAGCGCACTGATAACTACGGCGGCAGCATTGAAAACCGTGCCCGTTTACTGCTGGAAGTCACCGATGCCGTGATCTCGGTATGGGGTGCCGGCCGGGTAGGCATGCATTTAGCACCACGCGCCGATGCGCACGATGTTGGCGACTCTCAACGTGCTGATACCTTTGGCTATGTTGCCACCGAGCTGGGTAAGCGTGGTATTGCCTTTATTTGTGCCCGCGAAGCACAAGCTGATGACAGCTTGGGGCCACAATTAAAACGCCAGTTTGGCGGTGTTTATATTGTCAATGAACAGTTTAGCCAGCAATCTGCGACTAAAGCACTGGCTGATGGCGTGGCGGATGCGGTGGCGTTTGGTGTGCCTTATATTGCCAACCCGGATTTGGTCGCGCGCTTTAAGCACAATGCGCCGTTAAATGAGGCTAAGCCAGAGCTGTTTTATGGCAATGGCGCAGAGGGCTATACCGATTACCCGTTTTTAAACCAGTAACAAGGGTATAAACCTGAGCTTATACGAAAAACACCGGTTTTTAACCGGTGTTTTTTATGTGAACAGCTTAACTATTCGCTTTAACCGCAGCTTCTAACCACGCCTTTTAACCGCGATAGGGGTTATTACTAATGCGCGCCGCCTGTGCTAATAGCAACACGGCCGCAGTTGCGGTATAGCCCCACAGCGCAAAGGCACTCCAGAATGCCATGCTTTTGCCTAACAACTGCCAGCTGGTATCACCGCAGCTGCCGGTAGGCTCAAACACCGCCGGTAACCATTTATCCAGCGCCAGCCAGCCGGGGAACTCGGCAAACAGGGCGCAGCTAAAAAAGCCGCCTTCGGCCAGTAGTTGCTCAATTTCAAGTAATTCATAGGCCTGCATTATGCCAAATACGCCACTGGCTAATATGCCTGCCAGCGCAACTAACCTGAGCAAGGCTGTTTTTGGTGAGAGCAGGCCAATCATGCCGGCCAGTAAGATACCGGTAAAAGCGGCACGCACATAAATACACTTAATACAGGGCTGCAAATTCAGGCCATATTGAAAGTACAGTGCCATCGCCAGCAAGGCTGAACAGGATAACACCGTCAGGCCCCAGCCCCAGCGCTGCATAGATAACCGTTTGATTTTTTGAAGCATTTTTTATCCTTCTACACGGGATTTTTTTACTGCTGTGGTTAATCTACGGCATTTAGCCTTAATGTACAATCACTGGGCTATTTTGGGGCGGTGGCTTGTTAACTGTTGGCGCTCTGGTACAATCAGTGCAATTTTGTAAACAAGAAGACGGACAGATCCGCATGACTAATCTGATTAAAGCGCAAAGCCCGGCCGGGTTTGCTGAAGAGTACATTGTTGACTCGATCTGGAACGGGAAATTTGCGCCTGGCAGTATTCTGCCGGCAGAGCGCGAGTTATCTGAGCTGATTGGCGTGACCCGTACCACTTTGCGCGAAGTATTACAGCGTTTAGCGCGCGATGGCTGGCTGACTATACAGCACGGCAAGCCAACCAAAGTGAATAACTTTTGGGAGACGTCTGGTTTAAATATTCTGGAAACCCTGGCACGGCTGGATGAAGAGCGCATGCCGGAACTGGTGGACGAGCTGTTATCTGCCCGCACCAACATCAGTGCTATTTATATTCGTGGCGCCATTAAAAACCACGCGGCACAGGTAGTGGACATTTTTGCCGGTGCTGAAGCACTGGACGATACCGCCGAAGCCTTTGCTGAGTTTGACTATAACCTGAACCATGAGCTGGCACTGCATTCGTCTAACCGCATCTATGTGCTGATTTTAAATGGCTTCCGTGGCCTGTATAACAAAATTGCCCGCTTTTATTTTTCACACCCCAAAGCACGCGAACTGGCACGTAAGTACTATCATCAGATAAAGCTATACGCTGAAAACGGTAAATTTGATGAAGTGGTGTTTGCCGTGCGTAAATACGGTAAAGAAAGTGGTTTGGTCTGGTCGGAATTACGGCCGCAGATCCCCAAAGATCTGGTTGAATAACACCAACACAAACCGCCTTCGGGCGGTTTGTTTTTTTCTGCGTCAGTGGGTGCTTGAGGCAGAATTCGTTAGCCGTTATCATTAGCCGGAATAATATATAATTTTTGGTTATAACTGGGTGAGCCATGCTAAGCGCGAAACAGGAAATTTATCTGGATAACAACGCCACCACGCCGGTGTTACCGCAGGCAGCACAGGCGGCAATGCATGTGATGCAATATGGCTTTGGTAACCCCAGTAGCAGCCACGCTGCAGGTATTAAAGCCAAAGCGGAGCTGGAAAGCACCCGTGCATTAGCCCGTCAGCTGATTGGTGCCAGCAGTGGCGATATTTTATTTACCTCAGGTGCCACTGAGGGCATTCAGGCTGCAGTAGTATCGGCGTTATTAGCGGCCCGTGAGCGTGGCCTGACCGGGCCTAACACCTTGCTGCTTTACGGCGCGACCGAGCATAAAGCGGTGCCGGAGAGTTTAAAGCACTGGAACAAGGTATTGGGCCTGCATGCCAGTGTGATGGCAATCCCGGTTAACCGAGATGGCCTGTTAGACGAGGCCTTTATGCGCCAGCATTTACCGGCCGCCGCCATAATTTGCACCATGGCCGCTAATAATGAAACCGGGGTAAAACAAGATTTAGCCGCACTGGAGCAGCTTATCCGGACGGTCAACCCAGGCGTGTACTGGCTGGTAGATTGTGTACAGGCGCTGGGTAAAATGGCGCTGAATATCGCGCAAACCAGTATCGACTATGCACCTTTTAGCGGGCATAAACTCTATGCGCCCAAAGGCATCGGCTTTTTATATGTGCGCAAAGGCGCGCCTTATCAGCCATTTATTGCCGGTGGCGGCCAGGAAAGTGGCTTACGCTCGGGCACCGAGAACCTGCCGGGCATTGCTGCGCTGCATGCGGTGTTTGCAGAGCTGGCCAAAAATAGCGGCTCTGCCTTTGTCGCCGAACCGGTGCTGTGGCAGTACCGGGCACAGCTAATTAAGGCGTTAAAGCAGGTATTTCCAGCGCTGGAGCTAAACAGTGATGCACCTTATGTTGTGCCTACCACCATTAATTTTTCCGTACCGGGTTTTTACAGCAAAGATATTATGGATTTGTTTGATGCTGCCGGTATCCGTGTTAGCTCAGGCTCGGCCTGTAGCTCTAAAATACCCAGCAGCTTTGTGCTCGATGCCATGGGGCTGGAAAGCTGGCGCTCGCAGGGGGCTATCCGTCTATCATTTGGCCCGGCCATGACCCAGGCGGAGTGTGATCGCGCCTGCGCTGCGATTGCAAATCTTAGCAAAGTGGTGTGCCAACACTGCCTGGTGTTAACCGATGCCACCCCAACGCTGGAGCTGCACGCACACGGCTTGGTGCAATTAAAACATGACGCTTTATGCAGTTATTTACTGATTTGCCCGGACACACGCCGCGCCGTGGTGATAGAACCTGTACTACCGCTAGCGCTGCGTATTGCCAATATTATTCAGGGGCAGGGGCTTAGCGTTGTAGCGATTTTGGATACGCATGTACACCGTGACCATCAGTCTGCCCGTCAGGAGCTACTGACCTTATTGGGCGAGCCTTGCTCTGCTGTCGCTTGTGACGTTTTGGGCTGGCCACAGGGCTGCAGCACACTGGAATTTGGCCGGTTTAGCTTAAGCCGCCTGCCAACGCCGGGCCATACACCTGAAGCTGTAAGCCTATTGCTGACGTTGAATAAGCAACTAGCAGCAGTGTTTTGCGGTGATGTTATGCTGCCAGGCGGCGTAGGCCGTACCGATTTACCCGGTGGCGACATCAGTGCGCTGGCCGATAGCATCAGGTTATTAGCCGCTAAAGTGGCGCCTGACACCTTGCTGCTATCAAGCCATGACTATGCGCAGCGCTTTTTTACCTGTTTTAACCTGGCCATTGCTGAGCAGCCGTTGCTGCAGGAACTGTTAGACAACAGCGGCGGTGACTGGCAACAACAATTGCAGCAACAGGCGCTGAGTTTACAACAGCAAAGTCAGCATCTGTGTGGTTTGGTTGAAGTCAGCTTCTCTGACGCGACTGATGTCATTGCCTCAGAGCAGTTAAATGTGTTTATGCAGCAGCAACCTGAGTTGGTGTTGGTTGATGTGCGTGAGCCGCATGAGCAAAGCGCTGGCGCGCTGGCCGGCTATTTAACCCAAGCTTACCCGGTACTGGAAATTCCGCTGTCTAAACTGGCTGATGCTTTAATAAAAGGCCAGCTTAAGCCGCAGCAGCCGCTGTTATTGGTGTGCCGCTCGGGGAATCGCAGCCTGGTAGCGTGCAAAGTGTTGGGGAGGTTTGGCTTTAATAAAGTGTATAACCTCAAAGGTGGCATGGCGCTGTTGCAATAATTAGCTGAAATAAGCGCAAAAAAAGCGCCGCAGCGTGTTATCGCATGCGGCGTCAGGTACTTCCTGCCAGCTTAGAGAGAAAAGGTTAGTAGAAAAACTGCTGCAGCGGGTTTAATAACCGCGTTAAGCCCTTTTTAAACTGCAGTGGCGCGCTTAATACCGATAAACACAGGCAATCTTCGTTCGCCAGCGTGCGCGGTGTATGCGTATCGTCCGGAGAGTTTATCAGTAAGTCACCTGCACAATACTCGCCGTTTTCATCGGCAATTTTGCCTGATAACACCAGCGTCATTTCCAGGCCCAAGTGGGTGTGCTGCGGTACTTCAGTATCTTTGTCGATATACAACAGCGAAACATGATGCTCACCACCGGCCGGCAACTTGGCCGTGGCAATACCGCCCAGCGTTAACCATTTACCATGGTTGCTCGCCAGTCGCTGCAGCGCACGTGGCACTAAAAACTCGCGCTGATTGACCAAAATAGGCTCATAAGCGGCGCGTTGTGCGTTGCTTTGCTCTTGCTGTAACTCCGCTTTGGCCAGTGCAGGCTGCGCCATAATGTCGGCTAGCATCTGGCTCCAATCGTCAGGGTCTTTTTTTACGCTTTGCTGTGCCAGCTGGCCAGCTAAATCGGTAGTGATATCCTGGCTTAACCGCTGACAGTGGGGGCACAAATCAATATGCGCGGCAACCGCCAGTGCCACGTCGGCACTTAAGGTACCTTCGGCGTATTGTTCCAGCAACGCCATGCCGGGATGAAACTTAATTGCGTGCGCCATCTAATGCCTCTCTTAATCTGTCCAGCGCTAAGCGGATCCGGGACTTTACCGTACCAAGCGGAATACCTAGCTCGTCTGATACTTCCTGATGTGACTTTTCCTGTAAATACACTTTTTCCATCACCTCCCGCTGGGCAGGCGGTAATTGCGCAAAGTGCGGCGCTAATTTTTCACTGAGTAACTGGTTATCCCACTGTGCCGCGTCATCATCGGCCTGTGGCTCCGGATACTCGCCGTTTAACCATAAATCGTCTGCACTGATATCATCTTTGCGACTTTGCTTTTTGCGTAACATGTCAAAACGTACATTACGCGCTATGGTAAAGATCCAGGTAGACGCACAGCCGCGGGAAGCATCGAACAGGGCGGCTTTTTTCCACACATTGAGCATGGTGTCTTGCACCATCTCCAGTGCTTGTTGTTCGTTGCCAAACATTTTCATCCCAAAGGCTTTCAGCCTGGGCGCGAAGTAACTGAACAATTCGGCGTAAGCCGCTTTATCGCGCTGCAACGCAACAAAAGTAAGTGCATCTTCCCACTGGCTAGCGGTGGCGTTTTCTTGCCCTGACATAGGATCGTTAGTGTCCGTAATGGCTTGAGGGACCCTATCATGCCTTGGTACGCTGACTGACTTCAACATCTTTGCTGTTCCCGGTTAGGTCGCTTACCGACGTTTTGATTGCTCTGTGCCTTTTACGCCCGGCTGATGCCGCTGGTTTGTTTTTTTTGTTTTTAAAAAATAGAAAGGTATGTGCGTTTTATTCTGCTTTTCGTCCTATTTAGTTGTTGTATTATGCCGCTATACCTAACCGGAGACGCACTATGAAACAAATCTTACTGATCAACAGCTCTATTAACGGTGATAAAGGCCAATCAGTTCAGTTGGCGCAGCAATTTTTAGCGCAGCTGCCAGAGGGTAGCTTTAAGCTCGACACGCTGGATTTAAACACGGATCCGGTGGGTCATTTGGAGATGGCGGAAATTGCTGCCTGGATGACGCCAACTGAGCAGCGCAGCAGTGAACAGCAGCAGCTGGCGGCGATTTCTGACAGCTTAATCGAACGCATTAAAGCAGCTGATGTGATTTTACTGGGGGCGCCGATGTATAACTTTGGCGTGCCATCACAATTAAAAGCCCTGCTGGACCGGGTGGCTCGCGCTGGCGTTACCTTTAAATACACTGAACAAGGCCCGGTGGGCTTGCTGGAAGATAAGCCAGTGGTGGTATTTGCTACCCGCGGTGGTGTTTATCAGGGCACGGCGCTGGATAGCCAAACGCCTTTTTTACACACGTTTTTAAACTTTGTCGGCTTAAAAGATGTGCATTTTATCTACGCTGAGGGCCTGAATATGGGCGCGGACGCACAAGAAGCGGCGCTGAGCGCAGCCAGGGCGCGTTTAGCTGAACTTAGCGCTAAAATCGCCGCCTAGCGTTAACAGTTACTTCTCCACAGCTGTTCGAATATCTGATATTCACGCTGTTTTCTGCCGGCCCGGTTTGGGCCGGTTTTTTTTCGCTTAATCTTATCATGTCCGCGTTCAGCCGCATTCGCCGCTATGGCGGTTGCACAAAGCGGGCGCTCTTTGTATAACAGGGCGTCTTTTATCATGATAAGAACAGGTTTATGACACAACATCACTCTACTTTACTGGCGCTTACGCTGTGCAGCGCGCTATTAAGCAGCCCGCTGGCGGCGAAAAAAGCCGAACCCTTAAGCTATCAGACAACACCGGTGAGTGTACCGGCAATACATACCGCTGACACCAGCCTGGTGCTTACGATGGAGCAAATTATGGCCGATCCGGATTGGATAGGTCGTCAGCCCGAAGCCGCCTACTGGAGCGCAGATAGCAGCCAGGTGTTCTATCAGCAAAAGCGTGAGGGCAGTGAGCTACGAGACTGGTATGCCCGGCCACTGAATGCACAGGGTAATGGCGATCTGGTGCCGTTAGCACAGCTGCATACGCTAGGCAGTGATGATGCTATTTATAACCGCGATCGCAGCCTGCAAGCCTGGCTGTTTGAAGGTGATGTGTTTGTGCGTTTGCTACCAAATGGCGCCATAACCCAGTTAACCCGTGATAATGCAGCACAAAGTGACCTGCAGTTTCTGCTCGATGGCCGTCTGGCGTACCGCGAAGGCTGGAGTTATTACGCCCATGATCTACTGAGCGGCCAGCGCACTGAGCTGGTCAGCCTGAAAACCGAAGATAGCCCGAAAGCGCCCGCTGCCCCTGCTGGTTATCTGGCGCAGGAGCAACATAAGCTGATTGCCTTTATCGCCAAGGAGCAGCAGGCTGCTGAGCAGCGCTATCAGGCGAAACAGCAATTAAAACAACAGAATAACAGCATAGCACCGGGCGCTTTTTACCTGGGTAAAGGCATGCAGGTTGTAGGCGCCAGTTTGTCGCCCAAGGCCGATTACCTGCTGGTGTCGGTACGTAAAGCCAGCAAGCGTAATGACAACGACATTATGCCAAACTACATTACCGCCAATGGCGACATTGCTGCAGAGCCGGTGCGGGGCCGCGTTAATGACGTGGTGCCAGCGCCACAGCGTTTGCTGCTGTTAAACCTGCAGGACGGCAGCAGCAGTGAGCTAAGCTACAGCAGCCTGCCAGGTTATAACGAAGATGTATTGGCCGAGGTAAAAGCGGAAAATGCTAAAGCCCGAGGCGAAAAATACAAAAGCGAAAAGGTGATCCGCGATATTGGCTTAATGACCGACTGGTACTGGAGCCAGAGCGCGATGCGCTGGCACAGCAATGGCCAGCAGGTAGCGCTGATGCTAAAAGCGCTGGATAACAAAGACCGCTGGATAGCGACGCTGGATTTTGCCAGTAAAAAGCTGGTGCCACAGCATCGTCTGCACGACAACGCCTGGGTTAACTATGCCTTTAATGATTTTGGCTGGTTAAATAACAGTGAAACGCTGTATTACTTATCAGAAGAAACCGGTTACGCCCATCTGTATGTTAAACCGCTAAAAGGCAAAGCGAAAAAGCTGACCAGCGGCACTTTTGAAGTGGCAAACCCGGTGTTGACACAAGATGATAGCTACATTTATTTTCAGGCTAACCAAAGCCACCCCGGCAATTACGAAATTTACCGTGTGGCACTTGCCAGCGCTGAAGTAGAGCAGCTGACGAAACTGGGCGGTAGCACCAGCTTTACCTTATCGCCGGATGAGCAAAAGCTGCTGCTGAATTTCTCCACCAACCTGTTACCTAATGAGCTATATGTTGCCGAAGCTAAACCCGGTGCAGCCGTTACGCGGCTGACGCATACGGTGTCAGCACAGTTTAAACAAATGCCGTTTAAAGCACCGCAAATTGTGGCTGTGCCCTCCAGCCACGGTGAGCAGCCGGTGTTTGCCAAGGTGTATTACCCGGATAATTATCAACAGGGCGAAAAACGCCGGGCGGTCATTTTTAACCACGGTGCGGGCTATCTGCAAAACAGCGATCTGGGTTGGTCGGGGTATTTCCGTGAGTTTTTCTTTCATAACCTGTTAACTCAGCAAGGTTACGTGGTAATGGATATGGATTACCGGGCATCAAAAGGTTATGGCCGCGACTGGCGTACTGCCATTTACCGCCGTATGGGCACACCGGAAATTGAAGATCTCGCCGACGGCGTTAACTGGCTGGTAGAAAATGCCAATGTCGATCGTAACCGTATTGGTACTTACGGTGGCTCTTACGGTGGTTTTATGACCTTTATGGCGCTGTTTACCCAGCCCGATTTATTCCAGGCCGGTGCGGCACTGCGTCCGGTGAGTGACTGGGCCTACTACAACCACCCGTATACTTCAAATATTTTAAATACACCGGCGATAGATCCAATCGCTTATCAGCGCAGCTCGCCAATTTACTTTACCCAGGGCCTGAAAAAGCCGCTGCTGATTAACGCGCCTATGGTAGACGATAACGTGTTCTTTCAGGATGTGGTGCGTTTGGTGCAGCGCTTAATTGAGCAGGAAAATATCAATTTTGAAACGGCAATTTATCCGGTAGAGCCGCATGGTTTCCGCCAGCCCAGCAGCTGGCTTGATGAGTACCGCCGGATCTATAAATTGTTTGAGCAGAACCTGTAACAGATAAAAACGCCTCAGCTGAGGCGTTTTTTTATGCCTAGGTTAACTGGCCGGTGGCGGTGACAAAATCGGTATCGGCAGTAAAGGTTAGCGGTGTGCCATGAAAAGGCTGTAACACCTGCAGTGTAGCGGCATGCAGCATCAGTCTGGGTGCGGCGTTTAGCGCCTCAGAATGGGCATAAAAGGCATCGCCTAAAATGGGGTGGCCCAAATGCAGCATATGCATACGCAGCTGATGCGAGCGGCCGGTAACGGGCTTAAGCTCGACCAGGGCGCGGTCTGCAAGTTGTTGCAGTACCCGGTAGTGGGTAGTGGCCGGTTTTCCTTTTTCAAAACAGACTTTTTGCTTTGGCGGGTTAGCGCTGTCGGCCATGAGCGGCAGCTCAATAACGCCTTCTGTCGGTGTCACTGCTCCCCACACCAGCGCCAGATAGCGTTTTTTCACGACACGGTCGGCAAATTGCTGTTTTAACGCTGTTTCGGCTTTTCGGCGAAGTGCCATCACCACCACGCCAGAGGTAGCCAGATCCAGCCGGTGTACCAACTGCGCCAGCGGGAATTGCTGCTGTACCCGGCTTAACAGGCTGTCGGCTAAATGCGCGCCGCGACCGGGGTTGGTCAGTAAACCGCTGGGTTTATTCAGCACAATAAGATCTTTGTCCTGATACAGAATATCGAGCCAGGGCTCGGTTGGCGGATGATAGTTAAACTCAGAGGTCATACAGGGGCCCGGCGTGAAAATGCGTTTAGCTTAGCCGAATTTATGCCGCGGACGAAGCGCTTTTACGGCATAATAACGGCCGATTTAACAGCGGAGTGCAGCATGACAGCAAACCTGAACGATCTGGCGGTATTACCGGCGACCACTGAGCCATACCAGGTGGTGTATGCCGATGATGTATTGTTGGTAGTGAATAAACCGGCCAGGTTGTTAACCGTACCGGGGCGCCACCCGCAAAATCAGGACTGTCTGATAACCCGGGTACAGCGTGAATTTCCGGGTGCTCAGGTAGTGCACCGGCTGGATTATGACACCTCAGGTTTGGTCGTGTTACCGCTGACCAAAAGGGTGTTATCCGATATCAGCAAGCAGTTTCAGGCGCGCACCGTACACAAACACTATATCGCGCTGGTCGATGGACAGTTGTCGCCAGCCGCAGGGGAAATTGATTTGCCGCTGGCGGCAGATCAAGATAACCGGCCTTTGTATAAAGTGTGCCGGCAAACGGGCAAGCCGGCGCTGACGCGTTATAAGGTGTTGCAGTATGACAGTGCGACAAAGCAAAGCCGGGTACAGTTAGAGCCGGTGACAGGGCGCTCACATCAGCTAAGGTTACATATGCAGGCGCTGGGCCACGCTATAGTAGGCGATAGCTTATACGCTACGGCCGATATTGCTGGCAACAGCCCGCGTTTATTGCTGCATGCTGCCAATATCCGCTTTGTGCATCCGTTAACGGGCGCTATGCTGAATTTTAGCGTTGAGCCTGATTTTTGATATAAAGCAGAAGTGCCAGTAACACGCCGGTTATGACGCCGTATAAGTGCGCATCTATTGCTACATCGGCGCCAATCAGACTGGCAATTTCGGCATCCGGGCCTTGCCACTGCTCATAAGCCACTTTGGCGATAAGGCCCGTCAGCAGCAGATAGCCGCTGCGCTCGGCCTGTTGCACATCTTTTATTGCACCCAGCGTTAACATGGCATGCAGCACGCCGGATAAACCGACATAACTGTAAATGTTGGTGGAAAACAGATACAGCAGGACGCTGATCGCCAGTGAAAACGCAAACCATTGTAGAAGTAACTGGCGTGCTGAGAAGTAGCGGCCATGCAGTAAGAAGGCAAGCAGTAAGCCAGCCAGATTGAGCAGTAAATGCCAATGATTAGCATGCAGCAGGTGGCCGCTTAGCGCGCGCCATAACTGGCCCTGCTCAAGCGCGCTGCGCTGATATTGCAATGTAAGTTGCCAATGCTCTGGTACCAGCGCCAGCACTATCATACTCAGCGCTAGCGCAGCATAAATTGTAGTGTTAAGCGCCAGAGTAAACCGCACTGCAATATCCAAATAAATCAAAATTGCCGCTATACAAAGCCATCTTTAACTCAAGGTCAAGCATAATTAGTGCTGTAGTAGCGGTGTTAAAAACAAGACTGGTCGGCAGAAGGTGACTAGCCGGCGGTTAGCTGCAGCGGCAAATATTGAATTTGCCGGTTTAACTCGGTAGGGTGTAGCTATCTGCTGTTGTCGGAACAAAATCGCATGTCTGTGGTATCTTTAGGTCGTTGGTCAGTCGCTGCTGTGATCAGTAGTCTGTTGGTTTTTCCGCTGCTTGCACAGCAGGAAACCCGTGAGCCGGAAGCGGCTACCGGCAGGTATCAGCAGCAACTGGTTAGTGCAAAACACTATATGGTGTCGGCGGCACACCCGATGGCCACCGAAGCAGGGCGCGCAGTATTGGCTAAAGGCGGTAGTGCGGTAGACGCAGCCATTGCTGTGCAACTGATGTTAGGCCTGGTCGAGCCGCAAAGCTCGGGTATTGGCGGTGGGGCTTTTATGCTGCACTGGCAGGCCAAACAGCAAAAACTCAGTAGTTTTGATGGCCGTGAAACCGCGCCTAAAGCGGCGACGCCAGCGTTATTTCAGCCTGACGGTGTGACGATGTCCTGGCGCGATGCTTATGTTGGCGGTAAGTCGGTGGGCGTGCCAGGCGTAATTGCTATGCTGTACGACGCCCATCAGCAGCACGGTAAGTTACCCTGGGCGGACTTATTCACCGATACCATTACCGCGGCAGAGCAGGGCTTTACCGTGTCCAGCCGCACCGCGCGCCAATTGGCGATGGGCTGGAATAAAGGTATTTCTGAGTTTTATGACAGCAAAGCGTATTTTTTTCCACAGGGTAAGCCGGTAGCAGAGGGCAGCCTGTTGAAAAACCCGGCTTACGCCGCCACCCTTAAAGCCATTGCCGCCAAGGGCCCGGCAGCGTTTTATAAGGGCGAGTTGGCAAAAGCCATTAGCGAACGGGTACAAACGGCGCCGGTAAACCCGGGCAAACTCAGTGTAGATGATTTAGCCCGTTACAAGGCGATAGAACGTCAGCCTTTATGTATACCTTACCGGCTGTATAAAGTGTGTGGTATGGCGCCGCCCAGCTCTGGTGGGGTAGCGGTGCTGCAAATACTTGGCATTCTGGCCCAGTTTGACTTAAGCGAAGTGGCGCCAGACAGCGTGCAGGCCACGCACTTGCTGGCGCAGGCTGCCAAACTGGCGTTTGCCGATCGCGAGCGTTATCTGGCTGATCCGGATTTTGTACCGGTACCGGTTGAGGGCATGCTGGCCAGTGACTATTTAGCCAGCCGTGCTGCGCTTATTAATGCCAGTAAAGACAGTGCAACTGCAGAGGCTGGCTTGCCAGCAGGCGCACCGCCACTACAAAGTGCTATTTCGCCAGAGTTTAGCAACACCAGCCATTTTTCTATTGTCGATAGCGACGGCAATGCGGTGAGTATGACCACCAGCATTGAGAATGTATTTGGCTCTGGCCTGATGGTCGGCGGCTTTATTTTAAATAACCAACTGACCGACTTTAGCTTAAGCCCGGCGCACAATGGCCACCTGGTGGCTAACCGGGTTGAAGGCGGTAAAAGGCCGCGCTCATCGATGGCGCCGATGATGGTGTTTGACAAAGACGGCAAACTGCTGCTGGTTATAGGTTCACCCGGCGGTAGCCGTATTATTAATTATGTGGCGCAAAGTATTGTCGCTGTGCTGGATTGGCAGTTAGACGTGCAACAAGCACTAAACTTGCCGCGGCTAACCCACCGCAACGATTATCTTGCGTTGGAAAAAGGCACTGCGCTGGCAAAGCAGCAGGCTATTCTGGAAGATATGGGCTACAAAGTGCAGTTGCAGGATTTGAATAGCGGCCTGCATGCCATTATGCTAACGCCCGCTGGTTTGCAAGGCGGCGCCGATCCGCGCCGTGAAGGCAGCGTCGCCGGCCAATAACAGGACTGAAACGAAATTATTATGACATCGCACATATCGACAGACATCGCACAGGGCGTGATGCACATTAGCATCAACCGGCCGGAAAAAAAGAATGCGCTAAGCCAGCAAATGTACCGTGAGTTAACTTTGGCGTTACAGCAGGCACAGCAGGATGAGAGTGTCAAAGTGGTGCTGTTAACCGGCACTGATAGCTGTTTTAGCGCTGGTAACGACTTACAGGATTTTCTTGGCGCCGGCGAGCTTAATGCCCAGCACCCCACAGTGCAGTTTTTATATGCGCTGGCCAAATTTACTAAGCCTTTAGTGGCTGCCGTGGCGGGCCTGGCTATTGGCATTGGTACCACAGCATTGTTGCACTGCGATTTAGTGTACGCGGCCGATAATGCCCGTTTTCAGTTGCCGTTTACCCAGCTTGGGCTGTGCCCGGAGGCAGCATCCAGCGTGCTGTTGCCCAATGTCGCTGGTTATCAGCGGGCTGCACAATACTTGCTGCTGGGTGAGGCCTTTGATGCCGTTGCGGCGTTGTCGATGGGCATGGTAAATCAGGTGGTAAGCCCGGCACAGTTGATGGCGCTGGCGCGGCAAAAGGCTGAGCAGTTAGCCACCTTGCCTGCTGATGCCGTGCAAAGCAGTAAAGCTTTACTCAAGCGCACACAGATAGCACACACCATTGAGACAATTGCGGCCGAGCTGGTGCAGTTTCAGCGCTTGTTACATGGTAGTGAGTCTCAGGCCAGGATAGCGGCGTTTTTTAAGCGTTAGCGGGCGCTGCTACTAAATTTATCTACCTGTACGGTTTTTACTACCCAGCGGTTGCCCGAGCGCACCAGCTCAACCGTGCGCAGTTCATCAACCTGCTTACCGTCGTGTGGTCCGGTAAGTAGGATATCGATGGCAGCAACATCTTCGTACTGTTCGCGTAAATTACCACCACTACGGTTTACTCTGATATCGACCGAATCAAACGACATGTTCATCAGGGTGCGGCCAACCTGGCGCACGCTACCATAAGAGTCCATCAATGCCGCATATTCAGCAGTGCTGAGTGCTTTGGCCTGTTCCAGATCTTTTTCGTTGTATAGGGCATGAAAAAACTGTGTAGCGATATATTCCGGTGTTCCCCATTGAGCGTTTACTTTTGGCTCTTCAGTACAGGCGGTTAATAACAGCAATAACGGCAATAGCCAGCGTAACGTCATAATAGTGATCCCGTTGTGAGTACCGGCTCAGTGTGGCGCTTTTTTCACGGGCTGTAAAGTTCAGCTGGTTTATTCCAAGGCAGAAAAAAGGGCAGCCAAAGCTGCCCATTCGTTAGCATAAGTTACTGATTAAGCTTGTAACTCTTGCTCAGTGAATACATCGGCAAACAGCGGGCTGGTTAAGTAACGCTCTGCTGCGCTGGCCAGAATAACCACGATGTTTTTCCCGGCGTTCTCTGGCTTGGCCGCCAGACGCTGAGCAGCCACTAATGCAGCACCTGAAGAAATACCAGCCAAAATACCTTCTTCACGCATTAAACGGTGCGCCGCTGCTATCGCTTCGTCGCTGGTTACCCGTTCAACACTGTCTACCAGCTCCAAGTCCAGGTTGCCCGGAATAAAACCAGCACCGATACCCTGAATTTTATGCGGGCCGGGTTTTAGCTCTTCGCCAGCTTTGGCCTGGGTAATGACCGGCGACTCGGCCGGCTCTACCGCAACGCTTAACAGCGGCAGTTTTTTCTCCAGCTTTAAATAACGGCTAACGCCGGTAATGGTGCCGCCGGTGCCGACACCAGCAACGAAAATATCCACTTTGCCGTCTAAGTCATTAAAAATTTCCGGGCCTGTGGTATCAAAGTGAATTTGCGGGTTAGCCGGGTTTTCAAACTGGCCTAAAATAAGGTACTTCGACGGGTTTGATGCCTGAATTTCTTTAGCTTTTTCAATAGCGCCTTTCATGCCTTTTGGCCCTTCGGTCAGCACCAGATTGGCGCCTAGCGCTTTTAACAGCTTACGTCGCTCCAGGCTCATGGTGGCTGGCATGGTTAACGTTAATTTATAACCACGGCTGGCAGCAACAAAGGCCAGTGCAATACCGGTGTTGCCTGAGGTCGGCTCAACCAGCTCTACATCTTTAGTTAGCAGGCCTTTTTTCTCGGCGTCCCAAATCAGGGCCGCGCCTAAACGGCATTTTACGCTAAAGCTTGGGTTACGGGCTTCAATTTTGGCGTACACATTGGCACCGCCTTCAATAGTCCGGTTTAATTTGACCAGCGGGGTGCGGCCGATAGACAATGAGTTGTCTGCATAGACGTTTGCCATAAAAAAACTCCGTTTACGATAAATTGGTTATAAGAATACGCTGGCGCAGCAAAAATTAAAGTAGCTTTTGGCTATAAGATATTACGTTTCACCACAAGAGTGCGTGGCGTTAACACTAAGCATAGAGGGTAGTGATGGCCTTTGAAAGTACCGACAACTATATAGTGTCAGATGAGCTGGCGCTGGCAGTGAATGCCGCCGTGACATTAGAAAAACCGCTGCTGATAAAAGGCGAGCCGGGCACCGGTAAAACCCGGCTGGCTGAGGAGCTGGCGCAGAGTTTAGAGACCGAGCTGATCCAATGGCATATTAAGTCGACCACTAAGGCACAGCATGGCCTGTACGAGTATGATGCGGTATCGCGCTTGCGCGACAGTCAGCTGGGTAGCGACAAGGTGCAGGATATTAACAACTACATCCGGCCCGGCAAATTATGGCAGGCGTTTACTGCGGCCAAACGGCCAGTGCTGCTGATAGACGAAATGGACAAAGCCGATATTGAATTTCCGAATGACTTACTGCACGAGCTGGACCGGATGGCGTTTTACGTACATGAAACCGGTGAGCAGGTCAGCGCTACTGAGCGGCCAATCGTCATTATTACCTCAAACAACGAAAAAGAGCTGCCAGATGCGTTTTTACGCCGCTGCTTTTTCCACTATATCCGTTTTCCGGACGCCGATACTTTGCGCGCTATAGTGGCGGTGCATTTTCCGCATATTCAGCAGCAGCTGTTAAGCACGGCACTGCAGGTGTTTTTTGAGCTGCGTGAATTGCCTGGGTTAAAGAAAAAGCCGTCAACCTCTGAGCTGCTGGACTGGCTGAAACTGTTACTGGCTGAAGATATACCTGCCGAAGTGTTAACCGACAAGCAGCAAAAAGGCGGCCTGATGCCGATGTTCGGCGCTTTACTTAAAAACGAGCAGGATGTTGCACTGGTAGAGAAATTGGCGTTTTTGGCGAAAAGACAGGGCAGATAGTGGCAAAGGTTAAATTGATAAAGCGGGTTCTGTGTTGCCTCCTGGCTCGACTGCAATACTCCTTTTGGCTCGTCGCAGCAACTATACAGGGCAATCCTGCCCTGTACCTTCGGTCAGCGAGAGCTGTTCAAATTCGTTCCAGACGAATTTGTCGCAGCGGCTGGCGCCTGCGCTCAGACACTCTGCGCCGACCAAAACGAGTTTCCAGTCTCACCCAGGTATATGAGCACGTTTTATGCTAATCGACTTCTTTTTTACCCTGCGCAAATACGGCTTAAAAACCAGTATTACCGAACTGCTGGACTTACTTAATGCGCTGAAACATCAGGTGATCTTTGCCGATACCGAGGCTTTTTATCAGCTGTCCCGGTTGTGTTTGGTTAAAGATGAAACCCAATACGATAAATTCGACCGGGCTTTTGCTGATTACTTTGAAGGTGTCGCCGAAATAGACATCGCCGCCAGCATACCGCCAGAGTGGTTAGTGCCAGAGGTACTGCGTAAGCTAAGTGACGAAGATAAGGCCAAACTGCAAGCCTTAGGTGGGCTGGATAAACTGCTGGAAACCCTGCGTGAGCGCCTGGCTGAGCAACAAAAAAAGCACAGTGGCGGCAATAAATGGATTGGCACCGGCGGTACCTCGCCTTTTGGCGCTCATGGCTATAACCCCGAGGGCGTGCGGATTGGCCAGCAGGGCAGTGGCGCACGGCGCGCGGTAAAGGTGTGGGATAAACGCGAGTTTAAAGATTTAGACAGCGACAGCGAGCTTAACAACCGCAGCATTAAACTGGCATTAAAGCAGCTGCGTAAATTCGCCCGCAGCGGTGCTGAAACTGAGCTGGATTTACACGGCACTATTCAGGCCACTTCTGAGCAAGCCGGCTGGCTGGACTTGCGCTTTATGCGCGAGCGGCACAATGCGATTAAATTGCTGGTGTTTTTCGATGTCGGCGGCTCGATGGACGACCATATCGAGCAGTGCCAAAAACTGTTTGCTGCGGTAAAAACCGAGTTTAAGCACCTGGAGTTTTTCTACTTTCATAACTGTGTATATGAGGGCGTCTGGCGTGATAATAAACGCCGCTACACCGAGCAGATTAAAACCGACGACATTATTCATACCTATGGCAGTGACTATAAGCTGATCTTCGTCGGCGACGCCACTATGGGCCCGTACGAGATAGAATATCCCGGTGGCAGTGTAGAGCACTTTAATGAACAGCCGGGTAAAGTCTGGTTGCAGCGTTTGCTCACGCAATACCCCAAAGCCGTATGGTTAAACCCTCAGCCAGAGCAGTGGTGGGAACATTACTACTCGATTGGCATTATTGCGCAGTTAATGCAAAAGCGTATGTTCCCGCTAACGTTGGATGGGTTAACTGCCGCCATTAAGCATTTGTTGTAAAGGAGTTGTTTTGAGTAGCCTAATACCCCCTGCGTTATCTGAAACGCACAGCCTGGCGCTATCTCAGCTGGTTGTGCAGCCACTGTTTGATGCCGGCAAAAAACGCGTTGCGCTGGAGCTTGTGCAACATAGCCACGGCTTTGTCAGGCCTGTGGTTCTGGATAGCAGTGAGTCTGCGTTACTGCAACAGCAGTGTCAGCAACTGGCGGATTATCTTACTGGCTATAACTGCCGGTTGCTGCTCAGTGTCAGCCTGTCATTAGTGTTAGCCCGGCGGTCATTGGCGCCGCTACCGGCCAGTAAAGTAATCCTGGCTATTGCCGGTAAGGTTGAAGATAGCGCCGCCCTTCGCGCCGCGCTTAGCCATTACAAAGCGCTGGGTTTTAGTGTTTTACTGGATGATGCGCCTGAAGAGGGCTTAAGTGCCGATCTGCTGGCACTGGCCAGCATAGTGCGGATTGATATGGCGCATACCGGCCTGGAAGACCTGCAGCGCCATCAGGCACAGTATGGCCGCGATGGCCTGATCTGGCTTGCTACCAAGGTGGAAACAGAGGCGCAGTTCACTTTGGTTAAAACGCTGGGCTGCCAGTGGTTTCAGGGCTATTTTTTGCCTGATAAGCTCACGGTTGATGGCAAAACACTAGAGCCCAGTGCACTCAAGCTGGCAGAGATCATCGGTTGTTTATTTGTCGATGAGCCGGATATCAATAAGCTTGCGGCCCTGCTGGCTGACGAGCCGGCAATCGTCATGGGTTTACTCAAGCTGGCCAACAGCCCGCTGTACCGTAAAACCCGGGCGGTAAACTCGGTAAAAGAAGTGGTTACCCGGCTTGGCCTGACATTGGCTCGCAAGTGGCTGTTAAGTTATGCCGTACTGTCAGGTACTAACCCGGCGGCAGCGATTATGGTGCTGGCACGGGCGCACACTATGGCGCGTATTGCCGGGCATTGGCAGTTTAGCGCAGAGGCGCAGCAACAGTATTTTCTGGCCGGTATTATCTCAGGTACCGACAGGTTATTTGGCATAGACAGCAGCGCCTTTTTACGCCGCTTGCATGTCAGTTACACCATTAAACAAGCACTGCAACAACACAGTGGCCAAATGGCGCAAGCACTTGATTTGACGCAGCAGCTGGAGCGCAGCTGCGCGCAGGGGCAGGGCATAGATGAACCCGCCCGGCTCTACCTGCCGCTATACCAGGACGAATTAGCCCAGGTACAGCAGCGACTGGCACAGGCCGGGTGTTAGGCCGTTACTCCGCTATTGACGCCCATAAATCATATTCATCAGCTTCTTCCACCACGGCGTCGATAATATCGCCTGGTTTTACGCTGGTTAGGCCGTTTAAGTACACAGCGCCGTCAATTTCCGGCGCGTCGGCGAAGCTGCGGCCAATAGCGCCTTCGTCGTCCACTTCGTCAATCAGCACTTTTATGGTTTTGCCAATTTTGGCCTGCAGCCTGGCACTGCTGATAGCCTGCTGGGTTTGCATAAAACGGTGATAACGCTCTTCCATCACTTCGGCCGGTACCGGATCGGGCAGATCATTGGCTTTAGCGCCTTCTACCGGGCTGTATTTAAAGCAGCCAACGCGATCAAGCTGGGCTTCTTTTAGCCAGTCGAGCAGCATCTGGAAGTCTTCTTCGGTCTCCCCCGGGAAGCCGACAATAAAGGTAGAGCGGATAGTCAGCTCAGGGCAGATCTCACGCCATTTTTTGATGCGCTCTAACACGCGCTCAGCCTGGCCGGGGCGCTTCATCAGCTTTAAAATACGCGGGCTGGCGTGTTGAAACGGAATGTCCAGATACGGCAGTACTTTGCCCTGTGCCATCAATGGAATAATGTCGTCCACATGTGGGTAGGGGTAAACATAGTGCAGGCGCACCCAAATACCCATGTCACCTAAGGCTTCGCATAAGGACTGCATAGAGGTTTTTACCGGTGAGCCGTTCCAAAAACCAGTGCGGTGTTTCACATCAACGCCATAGGCGCTGGTGTCCTGTGAGATAATCAGCAATTCTTTTACGCCGGCATTTTTTAACCGCTGTGCTTCATCTAACACTTCACCCACCGGCCGGCTAACTAAATCGCCACGCATTGAGGGAATAATGCAGAAGGTGCAGCGGTGGTTACAGCCTTCCGATATTTTTAAATAGGCATAATGCTTCGGTGTTAACTTCACACCGTGATCCGGTACCAGCATGGTAAAGGGGTCATATTTAGGCTTAGGCACAAACTCATGCACTTGCTTTAACACGTTTTCGTAAGAATGCGGGCCGGTAATACCCAGTACATTTGGGTGTACCTGACGGATTTCATCTTCGCGTGCGCCCAAGCAGCCGGTCACAATCACTTTGCCGTTTTCCGCTAAGGCTTCACCGATGGTTTCTAAAGATTCCTGCACGGCGCTGTCGATAAAGCCGCAGGTGTTTACGATAACCAGCTCGGCGTCATCATAAGTGGGTACTATGTTGTAACCCTCGCTTTTCAGCTGGGTCAGAATACGCTCTGAGTCGACCAGATTTTTCGGACAGCCTAAGCTGACAAAGCCGATAGTATTACCCTTGCCGCTGGCGGCTTTAGCCTGTTGGCTTAAGGTTTTGCCGGCAGTGTCTAAGGTTGTGGTCTGGCTGGGATCAAAGGTTTGTACTGTCATAGTGTCTCTTAACGTCGGCTTGGCCTAAAAAAAGTCGGCGGATTATACCTGAAAGCGTGGCAAGAAACAGGTAGCACTGGTTAAATTTTAGCCGCATCGGCATATTTGCCGCACTAACATAAGATCTGGTTAATACTTATCGTTGTAATGCTTATCAGAACAAGCAAACAGTAACATTAAAGGAGAGTTTATGATTAACGCATACGCAGCGCTGGAGGCCGGCGGCAAGCTGGTGCCCTGGCAGTATAATGCCGGCGCGCTGGGCCGCAGTGAAGTAGAAATAGACGTTGATTATTGCGGCATTTGTCATTCAGATATTTCGATGCTCGATAATGAGTGGGGCATGTCGGCTTATCCACTGGTGGCGGGCCACGAAGTGGTCGGGCGTATCAGCGCGCTGGGCGAGGGCGTAACACATTTACAAAAAGGCCAGCTGGTGGGATTAGGCTGGCATGCTGGTTACTGTCAAACCTGTGCCAGCTGCGGCAGTGGCGATCATAACTTATGTAATAAGGCTGAAGGCACCATTGTTGGGCGTCACGGCGGCTTTGCCGATAAAGTGCGTGCCAAGGCGGCAAGCGTGGTGCCACTGCCAGAGGGGATGGATGCCAAAATCGCCGGCCCGCTGTTTTGCGGTGGTATCACAGTATTTAACCCGCTGGTGCAGTTTGATATTAAACCCACCGATAAAGTGGCGGTAATAGGTATTGGCGGCCTGGGCCATATCGCGCTGCAGTTTTTACGCGCCTGGGGCTGTGAAGTCACTGCGTTTACCTCCAGTGAAAGCAAGGCTTTGGAAGCAAAAAGTCTTGGCGCGCATCATTGCATTAATTCGCGCAGCAGTGGCGATATTGAACAGGCGGCCGGGCGTTTTGATTTAATTATCTCAACGGTGAATGTGACGCTGGACTGGAACTTATACCTGTCGACGCTCAAACCCAAAGGCCGGCTGCATTTTGTTGGTGCCACGCTGGAGCCGCTAAATATTGGCGTGTTTGGCCTTATTATGGCGCAGCGCTCTGTTTCCGGCTCGCCAGTGGGCAGCCCGGCGACTATTGCCAAAATGTTGGAGTTTGCCGTGCAGCATAATATTAAGCCTGTGGTAGAAACTTTTAAATTCGCTCAGGTAAACGAGGCTATTACCCACTTAAAAAGTGGCCAAGCACGATATCGCATCGTGTTAGAGCGTTAATGGTATTGAGTAAGTTTGCTCCATAGCTGGTTTTAACATTAAAGCAGCGTTATGCTGCTTTATGTAGTATTGCTAATGTGCAACAGTTGGCTCATGAAACACTGGATGAGGAGCAACAAGTGCTGCTGATAGAATATCAGCAACAACTGCCATTTCTGAGCAGATAATGGCAGTTGTGCTGTGTTGCACCTTACACCGCTGCTTTTTTGTGTATCAGTTTACACAGTGCCGGTAAGATCACTAAAGTCAGCAAGGTAGACGTGATAATGCCGCCAATGACCACAGTGGCCAGCGGCCGCTGAATTTCGGCGCCGGTGCCGGTGTTAAAGGCCATGGGTACGAAGCCCAGGCTGGCTACTAACGCCGTCATTAATACCGGCCGCAACCGCTGTATCGCGCCTTGTTTTATCGCGTCGATTTGCGCCATGCCTTGCTCTTTCAGCTGCTGAATCATCGCCATCATGACAACGCCGTTTAGCACGGCAATACCTGATAAAGCGATAAAGCCGACGGCTGCAGAAATCGACAGTGGCATATCACGCAGCAGTAAAGCTGCCACGCCGCCAGTTAGCGCCAGTGGTACACCACTAAACACGATAAGTGCCTGCTTCGCTGAATTAAGTGCACTGAACAATAAGCCAAAGATAAGCAGCAGCGTTAACGGTACCAGCCACTGTAACCGTGCTGTTGCTGACTGCAGTTGCTCAAAGGTACCGCCATAGCCCAACCAGTATCCCGCAGGCAGGATTAACTGACTATTGAGCGCCTGCTGCGCATCAGCAATAAAGCTGCCCAGGTCGCGGTCTGCTACATTGGCGGTTACCACCATATTGCGTTTACCACTTTCGCGGTTGATCTGATTCGGGCCTGTGGTTTGCACCAGATGCGCTACTTCGCCCAGTGGCACATAGGTCATTTCACTGCTGGCATCTGTGGGTAAGGCTACCGGCAAACGCGCCAGTGCGGCCAAATCAGTGCGCTGTGACTCATCAAGCCTTATCAGCAAGGGGAAACGCTTATCACCTTCGAAAATCTGCCCCAGCACCAGACCGCCTACGGCGGTTTGCAAGGTGTGTTGTACGGTGGCAACGTCAATACCCAGCAAGGCAAGATGTTCCCGCTCTGGCTCAACTGACAGCAGCGGTAAGCCGGTTGCCTGCTCCATACGCACATCTACCGCACCGGGCACGGCGGCTAATATCGCACTGGCCTGTTCGCCAAGTGTTTTAAGTGTCTGCAGATCATCACCATAAATGCGCACAGCTACGTCAGTTCTGACACCGGCGATAAGCTCGTTAAAGCGCATCTCAATCGGTTGGGTGAACTCGTAGTTATTGCCGGGCACAGCAGCCACCTTTTGCCGCAGTAATTCGATAAACTCGGCCTTACCTAATGACGGATCTGGCCATAGTGCCTGAGGTTTAAGCATGACAAAGGTGTCCGCCACGCTGGGGGGCATGGGGTCTGTTGCTATTTCAGCCGTGCCAATCTTTGAGAAAACCCGTGCGACCTGAGGCAGGGTGATAATTTCCTGCTCCAGTACCTGCTGCATTTTCACGGCTTGCTCAAGGCTGGTACCCGGTATACGCAGCGCATGCAGCGCGACATCGCCTTCATCAAGTTGTGGCATAAACTCGCTGCCCATTTTCAAAGCGGCATAACCACCCAAGCCAACCAACATAAGTGCCAGCAAAGCGGCGGTACCACTAAAATGTAAGCTGAGATTAAGCACAGCCTGGTAACCGGTTTTCAGCGCTGTCAGCAGGCGGCCATCCTGCTCGTTCACCTTGCCGCGCACCAGTAGCGCAATAGCAGCCGGCACAGAGGTTACTGCCAGAATAAGCGCGCCGAGCAAGGCAGCAATCACGGTAAATGCCATCGGGTGAAACATTTTGCCCTCGACACCAGATAAAGCAAAAATGGGCATAAACACCAGCATTATAATCAGCACACCAAATACCGCTGGGGTGAATACTTCACGGGTGGCATGATAGACCACTTCAAGTCGCTCAGCACTACTGAGTAGGCGTTGGTGCTGATGCTGCGCTAAGCCTAAACGTCGTAGGCAGTTTTCTACCACAATCACAGCGCCATCGACCATCAGGCCAAAATCTATGGCGCCAAGACTCATCAGGTTGCCACTGACACGGTTAACCGCCATCCCGCTGATGGCAAACAGCATACTTAACGGGATCACCAGCGCAGTAATTAACGCGGCGCGGACATTACCCAAAAAGATAAACAGCACCACAATGACCAGCACTGCACCTTCAAACAGGTTTTTTTGCACGGTTTCAATGGTTTTATCAACCAGGGTGCTGCGGTTATACACCGCTATGGCTTGCACGCCTTCAGGCAGCGTCTGGTTTATCTGCGCCAGTCGATCGGCTACCCGCTCAGAAACCGTCCGGCTATTTTCACCCATTAACATAAAGACGGTACCCAGCACCGTTTCTTCGCCATTTTGTAACGCGGCGCCGGTGCGCAGCTCCTTGCCAATAAAAACGGCGGCGACATCGCGTACCCTTACCGGCGCGTCATCGCGCTTGGCTATTACAAGATTGGCAATATCGTCTATGCCGGTAAGTTGCCCGGGAGAGCGCACCAGCCACTGAGCGCCATAACGTTCTATGTAGCCGGCACCGACATTACTGTTATTGCGACTAAGGGCAGTAGCCAAATCGTCCAGCGTGAGCTTAAACGCCAGCAGCTTGCCAACATCGGGGGCCACCTGATACTGGCGCACATAACCACCAATCGAGTTTACCTCGGTTACGCCGCGTACCTTCACCAGCTGCGGTTTAATGGTGTAATCCTGCAAAGTGCGTAAGTCTTCCGGGCTATAGGGTGTACCGTCTGCCTTACGCGCCTCAGGCGTGGCAGTAACAGAGTACATTAAAATTTCACCCAGGCCGGTGGTAATGGGCCCAAGCGTAGGCTCAGTGTCTGCTGGCAGCTGTGAGCGTATGCTTTGCAGTCGTTCGGTCACTTGTTGTCTGGCCCAGTAAATATCAGTGCCATCGGCAAACACCACCGTTACCTGTGACATGGCATAGCGCGACAAAGAGCGGGTATATTCCAGCTGCGGCAAGCCAGCCATGGCATTTTCAATCAGCAACGTTAGCCGCTGCTCAGTTTCCAGTGGCGAATAACCGGGGGCTTCGGTGTTTACCTGCACTTGTACGTTAGTAATGTCTGGCACCGCATCCATCGGCAGCTGCTTTGCATGCCAAAAGCCAATAACCGCCATCAAGAGGGTGAGGCCTAACACCAGATAACGGCGGGACAAGGCAAATTTTATAATCACATCAATCATGGCAGACGCTCCTAATGATCATGGCTGGCGCCGGCTTTCTCAATGTCTGCTTTTAGCAGATAGCTGTTGTCAGTCGCATATTCGCTACCTGGCATTAAGCCAGACAAGACTTCGATATACTCATCATCCTCGATGCCAAATTCAGGTATTCGCACCTCAAAGGTGTTTCCAACTCGGGCAAACACGACCGCTTTGTCATGAACTGACTGGATTGCACTTTTACGCACGGCAATAGCCACGTCTCGCTGCGCTACGAGAATATCGGCCTTTACATGCATACCGGGGCGCCACAGGCCGTTACGGTTATCAATCACCGCTCTGGCGCGGGCTATATGTCCTTCTGTCATTGCCGGCGCAATAAAGCTCAGTGTACTTTGTGTACACTCAGGATGATGCAGGTTAAAAACCGTCACTTGTTGACCTAACTTAAGTTGGCGCAAATCTGTGGGAAAGGCTGACAACTCAACAAATACTTGGTTGAAATCGACAATTTCCAGCAGGCTCTCATTGCCAACCACCTGGCCCAGATTGACCTGCCATTTGGTAATAACGCCACTAGCAGGCGCTTTTAAGGTGAAGGCCTGTAAGGTGTTGGTATTAATCAGTTTAAGCAGTGGTTGGTCTTGTGAGACGTGTTGACCCAGCGTGACAAGTACCTGCTGTACCTTTGCCGCATAAGGTGATTGCACCTGATATTGCCGGGCAGGATCTACTGCTATCACACCAAACAAATGGACTTTCTGCGTCAGCTGCCGTGTGCCTGCCACCTCGGTTTTCAGGCCATTAAGGCGTATCATTCTATCATTTAGCTCGATAACGTTATCGCTATGCTTGTCATCGTGTTGCTCCGCATCATGGTGATGGCCCGGCCCGGCAAAGGTCACCAGTGGTAGTGTAGTCAGAAACAGACTTAAGATTAAAAAGCGGGAAAACATCAACATAATATTACTCCACAAAAGACAGGCTCACCGGGCCTGATACCGTAAGGGCCTGGCCGGTTAAGCGTTCAAGTTCAAGTAGTTGCAGGTGAAAGCGACTTTGCGCGCTTACCAGGTCTATTTCGGCCTGGCTCAGCTCCTGCTCGGCAGAAAGCAAAGCAAATAAGTCGAGCTGACCTTGCTGATAGCCTTGTTCACTGAGGTGCTGTAGCTGCAGTGCTTTAGGAATAAGCGTGCTTTGTAGTACCTTGACGTATTCACGCAGCTGCGCCAATTCCAGATAAATTTGCTGTACCAGCAGGCGTAAAGCGGTGTGGGTCTGCTGTTGCTGCAGTTGGCTTAACGCCATTTCCGCTTTTGCCGCTAATTGGGCTGCGGCGCTGGGATCCTGTCGTTGCCAGGGCATGGAAAAACCCAGCACTATGGCATTGTCATTCACACTTTCTATGCGGCGTAAACCGGCACTGACGGTGATGTCGGCGGATTGCTGTGCCTTTGCTAGACTAAGCTCTGCTTCATGCAGTCGCTGTTGAGTGACAAACCTCGCCAGCAGAGGTGATTGCTCAAGACGGCTTTGTAACTCATGCAGCGAGGGTAACAACGGCAATTCTAAAAACGCGCCTTGCACCCGGGTAAAATCAGCCGGCTGAGCCCAATGCGCCGCTAGCTGCGAGCGGCCAAGCTCCAGTGCATTATCCAGGGCGCTCAGCTCCAGTTTGCTGCGTATAAGCCGCAGTTCTATCTGGTTAACATCAGCGTCACTCAGATTGCTGGCGGCTGCCCGTTGTTTGGCTAGCATCAGTATGTGCTCTTCCCGTACTAAGCGCTGAAGCAAGAGCTGGCGCAGGTGTTGTAATTCAACCTGGCGGATATAGCTGCGGGTAGTATTTGCCAGTGCATCCAACCGGCTGACTTCAAACTGTTGCTGCACCAGCGTCTGTTGCCACTGGCTTTTTTGCAACCGCAAGTTTCGCTTATTGCCCATTTCTATTAACTGGCTCAGGGTGAGCGTCAGTTCAGCATTTTTAAGCCCCTGATTACCGCCGCTGCCGGCAATGTTTTCCAGACTAACGGCAAGTTCCGGGTTAGGGGTTAGCGCTGCCTGCAGCTGCTGTGCTTCATTTATACGCAACTGATAGGGGTAATCTTGTAATGCGGGTCCTTGTTTAAGCGTTTTCTCCAGCGCTTTGGCCAGGCTTAACGCCTCGCCAGCCAGCACCTGTGGTATTACAAAAACAGATGCCATGCACACTATGACGGCAGTCACAGGCGCAACAAATCTCATACGCATAGGTATGCTCCTGAATTAATTTCAACAATAAAACGGTGAATTAAACAGGTTCAGGCGTTTGGTGGAGGTACAGGAGGTTGGTAGTGAATGCAGTTAGCCCCTGGGGTAGGGGGCGCAACAGCGGTGCAATTCACCGCAGTGGCATGGTGCAAATTCTGATAAGCAATATGACAACTGACATGGGCATGTTGAGGGTGGCCATGGCCGTCTTCCGTATCGGTAACACTGTGTTGGATTTCAGTATCGGTATTGGCAGAATTACAGTGCGACACGCTGGTGTAGCTGTGATCATGTTCAGGCAGATGTATTACCATAGCGTCACAGGCTAACACCGCATGGTTTAGCATGATGACTAGCAGTAATATCAGGCCTGAGGTTCGGCGCAACGTTATTTCTCCAATACAGGGCGGTTTATACTAGCGCTCTGGCACTGTTACGGCAACCCGCATCAGGTTACAAAATACCCGCCAGCTTGCTATCGGGCGTGTTAGCGGTATTTGCGCGCGGCTTTGCGCTTACGCTCGGCTTCGCGCTCGGCCTTTTCTTTCGCTTTTGCTGCTTCTTCGGCCTTGGCGTCTATTTGTTCCTGGCTGACCATTTCCGGTGTTTCAAGGGTGATAGGGCCCAAATTACCGGCGCGTAGCTCGGTAATTAAGATGCTGCCAACCTTTTCTAAATCTACTATGCCGCCTTTACGCATGGCGCCACGTTTTTGGCCGATGGCATCCATCAGGGCTAAATCGTTTTCTGGCAGCTCGGTTAAGCCAAAGCGCTGCATTACTGCGTCCGGGTAGGCTTTAAGCAGGTAGTCGGCAGCGAACATCGCTATATCCGCGTAGTCGAACACAGTATCTTTAATGGCGCCGGTGACTGCTAAGCGATAGCCGCAGGTTGGCGGGCTGAGTTTTGGCCATAAAAAGCCGGGTGTGTCGGTTAAAATGACGTTGTTATCGAGCTTAATACGCTGCTGCATCTTAGTGACACCAGCTTCATTACCGGTTTTGGCAATAGTACGCCCGGCCAGGGTGTTAATTAGGGTTGATTTACCCACGTTAGGAATGCCCATAATCATGGCGCGAGCCCCACGTATGTCTAAGTTGCGCTCGGGCAGCATGTCATTACATAGTTGCAGCAGGGCGCGGATCTGCTCCGGGTTTTGCTGGCTTATCGGTATGGCTTTAATGCCAGACTGGCTGTCAAAATGGGCGACCCAGCGCGCGGTTAATGCAGGGTCGGCCAGATCGGCTTTATTTAACACCTTGATACAGGGCGTGCCCCGGCGTAGTTGCGGCACCAGCGGGTTCTCGCTGGAAAACGGAATGCGCGCATCCAGCATTTCGATAATAATATCGACCTGCGGCATGACTTCGGCAATTTCTTTACGGGCTTTGTGCATATGGCCCGGGAACCAGTTAATCGACATCCGTTACTACCTATAACTATAACCAAGCAAAAAGTACGCAGCGGCTTCAAACCAAACACAGAGCCACTGCAAATTGGTCGCTATGATAGCCTAAAACACCATCTGGATGTTAGTGCAGCACAAACTGGTAAATGCTTAACACCGATAAGGGTGCTAACAGGGCAGAATAGCAGGCTACGCCAGGTAAGCGGATGATACCCAGGTTGCGGAATAACAATAATAACTGAAACAAACCCAGTAGCGGCGGTAACAGCGTAATCCAGACACTGTCTGCCAGTGATGGCAACAACCAACTGAGTAGCGGGTTGCAGCTGCTGGCAACCACTAACAACGCCAATAACAGTAAATACTGCTTCGGAGTAAACTCCGGTATTGGGGTTAAATCGTCCATAATGCTCTGCGAAATAAAATTACTGTAGGGAAATATAGAGAAATAACATCCTGTTTACCCGTACAGTTTTGTTTAAAAATGTAATAACGCGGCAAGCTTAGGCAGTTGTCGTCATTTTGGCAATGCCTTTGTGATAATTTTATTACTCTGTTAGCACTTGTTGCTCACTTTCTGCCTCAATATCGGGTTGTGGCGGCTCATAACGGCGAATTTGCAGTACTATGCCCAGGTATGGATGATCGAGATAATGCACCTCACCGCTGATCACCCGACGGCTTTGCCGCACATAAATGGTGTTCAGTTGATCCTGACCCGGTTGGCGCAGGTTAAATTCGGTGTTAACAAACAGATAGTGATCCAGATGCAGTTTAAATAAGCCATCTAGCTGCCACACCTGATCCGGTAACTGGTTCGCGGTGAGTACAGTGTCTGCACTGATACTGTCAAGCGGGCTGTTTTGCGTCGCCGGCAACTGGCTATTGGCTTGCAACTGCTGCAGCAGCAGTTCGATATTGCCAAGCATGTCATCTTGATTGCTGTCATCGGCCACCATCACCGGTGATGCTATGTCAATAGTGCTTTCAAGTTCTGGCTGGGCTGCTGTTTGTAGTGGTTGCCCCCAGTAATCAAATTGCTTGCTGTAATTGGTACCGGCAAACCAGCGGCTGGCAATGGCGCGTCGCTCGGTTACCGGTGCCTGACGCCAGGCCGTGTGCAGTAAAATCTGGTTACCCGGCAGCCGTCTTATTTTGCTTGCGATGTCGCTAAATTGCAGGGCTGAGGCGTCGGCTAAATAAGGGGCGTTCTGGTGCTCGCCTTTGCCGCTAATCACAGACGGTAACTGCTGTGGATAGGGCAGTGTGGTATTAAGGATGCGCTGCTGCATAACATGGCTTAGTTGCCAGGGCTGAGGCTGCGCCTCAATAACACACAATGAGCGTGGCATAGTGCGCGGTAAGCCTAAGCTATGCTGTAACATTACACTGAACGGCTCGACAGCAGGCTGTTGGCACAGTGGTAAGTCTGTTAACAGCGCGCTGATATCTGCTTGCAATAATGGCGTAAGCAGATCATAAGCCCGGCCTGGTTTAACCGGTGTAACCTGCCCGGTGAACTGCTCTTGTAGCGCTGCAGGTGGCGTTTGGCTGAAGATCAGCATTTCTACTTCAAACCAACGTTGTTCCTGAGCGCTTAGCGCGTTGCTAAAAAGCGAGGTTAACCCCAGCGCTAGTATGGCCCGGCAGCGCAAAGCGCCAAAGATTGCTGTTCTCATGTTGCTACCTTATGTTTTGCAAAGTCGGTAAGCATATTGGCTATCAGGCTCAGTCTTTCGCTGCCATCGTTAGAGGCAATGGCAAAGCGCAGCTTCTGGCCACCTTCCAATTTAAATACCCGCGATTGTTTTTGAATAAGCTCAATGATATACGCGGGTGACACCGCTGTTTTATCGCCAAATTCTACCATACCGCCTTTGCTGTTGGCTTCAATCCTTTTAATACCGAGTTGTTCAGCCTGTAATTTAAACTCGGTGATTGCCACCAGGTTTTTCGCAGCGTCGGGCAATAAGCCAAACCGATCAATAAGCTCTACCTGTACTTCGTCCAGCTCTTCAACAGTTCTGGCCGATGCCAGCTTTTTATAACAAGACAGTCGCAGGTTAACATCTGGTATATAGCTGTCGGGCAACAGCGCCGGTATGCGCAGTTCAATTTCGGTTTGCTGGCTTAGCATTGCATCCAGGCTCGGCTCACGACCGTTTTTCAGCGCTTGTACTGCCTGCTCCAGCATGTCCATATACAGGCTAAAGCCGACCGATTCTATTTGGCCGCTTTGCTCATCGCCCAAAAGCTCACCGGCACCACGTATTTCTAAATCGTGCGTGGCCAGAGCAAACCCTGCACCTAAATCTTCCAGACTGGCAATAGCTTCAAGCCGTTTTTCTGCATCTTTGGTCAGTCGCTTCGGTGGTGGTGTTAATAAATAAGCATATGCCTGATGGTGCGAGCGGCCAACCCGGCCACGCAGCTGATGCAACTGCGCCAGGCCAAAATTATCGGCGCGGTTAATAATAATGGTGTTAGCCGTTGGTACGTCGATACCGGTTTCGATAATGGTGGAGCATAGCAGCACATTAAAACGCTGATGATAAAAATCTGCCATGATCTGCTCAAGCTCGCGCTCACGCATTTGACCGTGCGCTATGCCGATAATTGCCTCAGGCAGCAGCTCGGCTAAATCTGCAGCGGTTTTCTCAATAGTGGCGACGTCATTGTGTAAAAAGTACACCTGTCCGCCGCGCAAAATTTCGCGCATGACCGCTTCGCGGATAAGCCCAACCTCGTACTCGCGCACAAAGGTTTTTACCGCCAGCCGCCGTGCTGGTGGGGTGGCAATAATGGATAAGTCGCGCATGCCTGACATCGACATATTAAGCGTGCGCGGAATCGGTGTGGCGGTGAGCGTTAAAATGTCGATATTAGCCCGCAGCGCTTTAATTTTTTCTTTTTGACGCACGCCAAAGCGGTGCTCTTCATCAACAATCAGCAGGCCTAAGTCTTTTAAGCGAATGTCGTCCTGCAACAGCTTGTGGGTGCCAATCAAAATATCGACTTTGCCATTTTGCGCATCGTCTAAAATGGTTTTTTGTGCTTTGGTACTGACAAAGCGCGATAACACTTCAACCCGTACCGGCCAGTTGGCAAAACGATCTTTAAAGTTTTCATAATGTTGCTGCGCTAACAGCGTAGTAGGTACCAGAATGGCGACCTGTTTGCCATCGTTTACCGCGACAAAGGCAGCGCGCATCGCCACTTCGGTTTTACCAAAGCCAACATCCCCACACACCAGCCGATCCATCGGCTGCGGGCTTTGCATATCACGCAGCACGGCATCAATGGCATCTTGCTGATCGGCCGTTTCTTCAAACGGGAAGCTGTCGGCGAAGGCCAGGTATTGCTCCTCGTCCAGCTTAAAGGCATAGCCCTGATGCGCAGCGCGCTGGGCGTAAACATCGAGCAGCTCAGCCGCCACATCGCGTACTTTTTCTGCCGCTTTGCGCCGTGATTTCTCCCAGGTGTCGTTACCGAGTTTATGCAGCGGGGCATGTTCGGCATCACTTCCGCTGTAGCGGCTAAGCAAATGTAACGAACTTACCGGCACATAAAGTTTACTGCTGCCGGCGTATTCAATGGTAACAAATTCGGCACTGATGCCACCTGCATCCAGTAGCTGCAGGCCCTGATAACGGCCAATACCGTGCTGTAAATGCACTACCGGCTGGCCGATATTCAGCTCGGCCAGGTTGCGGATCACGGTGTCGCTGGAAATCTGTTGGCTACGTTTGCGTCGCCGGCGCTGGCTGATTTTTTGTCCAAACAGCTCATTTTCACTGATAAGCGCAAGCGGAGCAGGCTCAAGTAACCAGGCGCCTTGTTCCAGCGCGCCTATCACTATGCCCACATCGGCGTCGCTTTGCTCAAAGGCGGTGATATCCGCAAATTGGCTGATATGCATGCCGGCTTTGTGTAATAGCTGTAGTAAGCTTTCGCGCCGGCCTTCACTTTCAACAAAAAACACGGCCCGGCCGCGCTGCTGTTTTAACTGCAGAATAAACTGCTGCAGCGCCTGTAGCGGGTTACTTAGCTGATGGTTTACGCTCAGATCTGGCAGCGTGGCCAAAGCCAGATTACCCTGGCCGGCTTTAGGGCTAAGTTCGGCCTGGCTTAAACGGATGCGGCTGTACCCTTTGATGCCGGCAAATAACTGGTCTACCGACAAATACAGCTCTGCCGGCGGCAGAATAGGCCGCAGTAAATCGATGGCTCTGTCATCATAACGGCGTTTCAGCTCATGCCAGAATTTGTCTGCGCTGTGCTGAATATCGCCCAGCAACAGGCAGCGGCAATGTGTGGGCAGGTAATCAAATAAACTGGCTGTTTTTTCGGTAAAAAGCGGTAAGTAATATTCGATACCTGCCGGCAGCACGCCCTGGCTTACTTGCTGGTACAAGGATTCTTTTTCAGTGCGGGCGTTAAAGCGTGCCCGGTAAGCCAGGCGAAAGCGCTCTATGGCGGCATTGTCGGTAGGGAACTCATGCGCCGGTAACAGCTCAATGGCATCCACTTGGGCAAGGCTGCGCTGGTTGTCTGGGTCAAAGGTGCGAATGCCGTCGACTTCATCGTCGAAAAAATCGATGCGATAGGGTGTATTGGCACCCATCGGGTATAAATCGACGATAGAGCCGCGGACAGAAAATTCACCATGCTCCATCACTTGCTCAACTGCGCGGTAACCCACCTCAACCAATCTGCGCTTTAGTGCGGCTAAATCGACCTGTTGCCCTTTGGCAATTAAAAAGCTGTACTGAGCTAAATAATCCGGGTGACACAACCGTAGCAGCAAGGTGCTAACCGGCACGACCACCAGGCCTTGTTTTAGTGTCGGGAGTTGGTGCAGGGTTTTTAACCGCTGCGAAATAATGTCCTGATGCGGCGAGAACACATCATAGGGCAGGGTTTCCCAATCTGGCAGGCTAAGCAGCGGGCAGTTGCTGTGCTTATTAAAAACGCCAAGCTCCTGCTCCAGACGCAGGGCGCTTGGGGTGTCGGGCACCAGCAATAAATACACACCGGGTTGTTGTGTTAAAAGCTGTGTGATAGCCAGCGGCAGTGCCGCACCTTGCAGGTTGCCCCAGTGCAGCTGATCGGCGGGCTGTTTAATCTGCGGTAAATTGACAATCAGATCCATGTAAAACGATTAACCTTAATACTAAGAGGCCTGCTGCTAACCGGGCGTTTGCTGCTGGCGTCGCTGGGCGTTTTGTTTTAGTAAACGTGATTGCTGGTGCAGGCTGGCGCGGACTATCAGCTCGCGATCTTCCTCACGAATACGGGAAAATACCAGTGTAACCTGCCATTTATCCTGCTGCGGTTGGCAGGACAATACCTGACCGTAGCAAAACACTGCACCGTCGTTGTTGTCTAAAAACAATTTAATTTCAACAACCTGTAATAACTCTAGCGGGCTGTCTGCCAAATAACTGCAGCCGCTACCGCCGTAGCTCAGGCTGGCGTATCGGTGCATGTCACTATCTTGCTGGCGCAATACGTAGTGCAGTAATAGATCGATCTTTTTTGCTTGCTGCTGCAGATAATTGGCCAGCTCTTCGGCCAGCTCGCCCAGCCGGTTCAGTGAGCGCAGCGCTGAGCTGTTTAAGCTGTTCGCCTCGCTTGCCAGCAGAAAAGGCGGCGGTATGGCGTTTAGCAGGGCCGCTTCATCTGGCAAAGGGCCTGGAATGGGGCGTATATTCAGGCTGATATTATGCTCAACACTGAAATAATCCTGATAGGCATCTGCTAACTGCTCAAGTGTTAACTCACTCATGCTTGACCTTCGTAAGTTGCTTGTCACCACTGACAATTATCTCTATGATCGGCGTCACTTTATCATCTAAAGCAGGCCTTGTCCTGAATATTAGGATGCCGTTGCCAGTCAGTTTAACTATCGGCCTTCGCTATAGCCAAAGCCGCAAAGGTAATGCCTTTATCTCTTTTATCACGCTGTTTTCACTGGCCGGTATTTTTCTTGGCGTAATGGCTTTGACCATTGTCAGCTCGGTGATGAATGGCTTTGAAGGCGAACTGAAAAAGCGCATTCTGGGCGTGATCCCGCATATCGTGGTTACCGCGCCCGCTTCTTACAACAGTTGGCAGGCGCCTATACTTGCCCAGCAGCAGGTACAGCAAATCACGCCGTTTTTACAAGCCGAGGCCTTGGTGCAATCGCCCCGTCAGCTAACCGGTGTGCTGTTGCAGGGCGTGCAAACCGATGCTTTACCAGTATTTATGCAACAAGCTTTGCTGTTGGGCGATTGGACGACGTTTTCCCGCCAGCGCTATGCCGTCATTTTAGGCCGTGGTTTGGCTGAGCAGTTAGAAGTGTCGGTAGGTGATCAGGTGCGCTTTATGTTGCCGCAAGCCGGCAGCTACACCCCAATGGGCTGGGTGCCACGCCAGCGTTTATTTGTCGTCGCCGGTATTTTAGAAACCGGCTCAGACGTAGATAAGCTGATTGCGCTGACAAACCTGGCCGATTTAACGCGGTTGCTGGGCAGCCAGCACGAGCATTCACAGTGGCGGGTAAGTTTAGCCGAGCCTTTTGCTGCACCGGCTATCGCGGCGAAGTTGGCGACAGATAGCAATTTAACCGTAGAAGACTGGCGGCAAAGCCATGGCAAGCTGTTTTCGGCCGTCGCGATGGAAAAGGCGATGATGTGGTTGATGCTACTGCTTATTGTCGCGGTTGCAGCCTTTAATATCGTCTCGGCGTTGGTGATGATGGTGACCGACAAACAAGCCGAAATTGCCATTTTAAAAACCCTGGGTATGAATGACCGCCAGCTGTTTAATGTGTTTGCGGTTCAGGGCTTAGTGAACGGCGTGCTCGGCGCTTTAGGTGGTGTACTGGCCGGTATTTTATTGTGCTGGCAGCTTAACCCTATTATGGCGCTGTTTGGCTTGCAACTGGCACCGGGTGTAGCGCTGCCGGTTGACATCAGATTCTCGCAGTTAGCGTTAATTTTATTAAGCGCCATTGGTTTAACCTTGCTGGCGGTATGGTATCCGGCCAGACGGGCGGTAAGTATTAATCCGGCGGAAATTTTACGTGATGAATAAGGTTCTTCAGGCAAGTAAGCTGTGTAAAAGTTACCGAGATGGCCAGCAGGTCACACAGGTATTACATGGCGTTGATTTAGACGTTGATAGTGGCCAGATGCTGGCGCTGGTGGGCAGCTCGGGCTCGGGTAAAAGTACCCTACTGCATATTTTGGGCACGCTGGATCAGGCCGACAGCGGTAAGCTGTTGTTGCTGGGTGAAGACGTCGCCCGTTTAACTGGAGCCGAAAAAGCCTGCTTACGTAACGAGCAACTGGGCTTTATTTATCAGTTTCACCATTTGCTTATGGATTTTAGCGCGGTAGAAAACGTGGCGATGCCGCTGTTGATCCGTGGCCTTAATGCTACTGAAGCAAAAAAGCGCGCAGCGCAGATGCTGGAGCGCGTAGCGCTGTCACACCGCTTAACGCACAGGCCGGCTGAGCTTAGCGGTGGTGAACGCCAGCGGGTCGCCATCGCCAGAGCCTTGGTAGGTGAGCCGGCGCTGGTGCTGGCAGATGAACCCACCGGCAACCTGGATCAGCATACTGCCGAGACTGTCTATCAGTTACTGCGCAGTTTAAACCGTGATTTAGGCACCAGTTTTATCGTGGTAACGCATGATTTAGCGCTGGCCTCCAAGCTCGATAGCTATCAGCTGATGCGCGACGGCCACCTGGAGCGCGCCCATGGCTAATCTGGCCTGGCAGCTGGCAAAACGTTATCGCAATACCCGCCATAGCAGCGGCTTTATCCGTTTTATTTCTGCCAGCTCTACCTGCGGTATCGCATTAGGTGTTGCGGTGTTGATCCTGGCGCTGTCGGTAATGAACGGCTTTGAGCTGGCATTAAAGCAGCGCTTGTTGTCGGTTATTCCGCATATTGAACTTGAAGCCGTGCAGCAGCGCATTAGCGACTGGCCGCGCAAGCAACAAGCCTTTAGCCGCGTAACGGGTGTTGAGGCAGTGGCGCCTTATATCAAAACCAATGGCATGCTGCGATTTGCCAATCAGGTGAAAGCAGCAGAAGTGCGCGGTATAGTACTGGACGCTGAGCGTCAGCTGAGTGATTTTGCCAATTATGTCAGTGCCGGTAGTTTGCACAGCCTGAATGACAATGACGTGGTATTAGGCCAGGGTATTGCTGATGCGCTGGGTGTTAGTGTTGGCGAACAGGTGCAGCTGATGTTACCCAAACTGACCGACGATGGTCGCCTGGCCAGCCACGCCAGCAGCAGTTTAACCGTCAGCGCTATAGTCGCCGTTGGCGGTCAGCTCGATTACAGTCAGATTTGGCTAAACTTGCCCACGCTGGCGCGCCTGCTGGATTTTTCCCCTGACAGCATTCAGGGCTTTGCATTTCGTATTGATGATATTTTTGCTGCGCCGCAGTTAGCGCGTGAACTTGGCCGTGTTTCAGAGGATTATGTCTATTTGCTCGACTGGTTTCGCAGCCAGGGCCATGTTTATCAGGATATTCAAATGGTGCGCGGCATCTTATATTTAGTGCTGGCACTGGTGATCGCGGTGGCTTGTTTTAACATCGTCGCCACGCTGGTAATGGCGGTGCGGGAAAAAGAGGGTGATATCGCCATTTTACTGACGATGGGCATTTCGCCAGCCAGTATCATTGCCACCTTTATGTGGTTAGGTTGGCTTAATGGTCTTATTGGCAGTGTGATTGGTGCTATCGTCGGCGTGTTGCTGGCCAGCTATATTGAGCCATTGTTTGCCGCCGTTACTCAACTGCTGGGGCACTCATTGCTTGACCCCAGTATCTATTTTATCGATTTTGTACCGTCGTTATTACGCTGGCAGGATGTGGCTTTTACGCTTGCGGTAGCACTGCTTATGAGTTTGCTGTCAACGCTGTATCCGGCCTGGCGCGCCAGTAAGGTGCAACCGGCGCGTATCTTGGGACAGCGCTAGTGTTTGTTGTTCTTAAAGTCAGCGCTACTGCTTGTCGTCAGGCGCTTTATGATGTCTGCGTTTTAATGCGCGCAGTAGCTGCGATTTTCTGACCGAAATACGCCATAGCCAGTCAATCACAAAATAGCCGACGATTGCCGAGCAGATCCCCATTAAAAAACAACCGGTCAGAAAAGGCTTACCGATAGTGGCGATACTGTGCTGTAACCAGGCCCAGCTGGCTTCAAAGGCAAAAGGTTCGATAGGCTCACGCAAAGTAACAGTGCCGACCAGATAAGCAATATAAAATAGGATCGGCATGGTAAGCGGGTTGGTTATCCACACCAGCGCCACAGACAATGGCAGGTTTACCCTAAGGGGGATGGCTACAGCCGCAGATACCACCATCTGAAAGGGTATCGGCATCCAGGCAAAAAACAGCCCGACAGCAAAAGCACCGCGCGCCGAGCGGCGGTTTAAATGCCACAAATTACCATCATGCAATAACGAGCCGAAGATCTTTAACAGCTTCTGCTGCTTGATTTTCTCCGGTGATGGTAGATATTTCTTAATAATGTTCTTTGGCATTACAACCTATTCACAAAAAACAAACATGAAATCTTTTTGTTTCGGTGTGCTCGCTGGCTGCCTATTGTCATTATTTTTGCCAATAGTGCCACCTTTTTTCACAGTATTTTTGCTGCTGGCCGCCTTTTTCATGTTGTTGTGGCGTCGGTGCGCGTTTTTAGCCGGTATAGCGGCATTTCTCATCAGCTGGGGATGGCAGTACCACAGCTATCTGCAATCGCAGCAACTTCTGTTCAGCCAGCAAGCGCCTGTTACGGGTTTCATCGTCGGTACTGTGCAGCAGTATGCTGAGTATAGCCAATTTAAATTTCAGTTGGTCAAAGGCGCAGGGCAAGGCTATCAGCTGAATTTAAACTGGAGCTATCCGCCACCGCTACTGAAGAGCGGCCAGTACTGGCAGCTGAGCGCCAGGCTTAGGCCGGTTACCGGAGTGGCTAACCCTGGTGGGCCAAACCGCGAAGCGATGGCTCTGGTTAGCGGCGTGCTGGCGCAGGGCAGTGTAATAGATGCTTCAGAGCCCAAGCTGTTAGGTGAATATTCCGGCTTACGCCAACGTATTTTGGCACGGGTTACAGCGGCTACCCAAGAGTTGTCTTCGGCGCCCTTGCTGCTGGCGCTGACGCTTGGCGAGCGACAATTTACTGATCAGCTCTGGCTGGGGTTGCAGCAGTCTGGTCTGGCGCATTTGGTGGCTATTTCCGGTTTGCATATTGGCCTGGTGTTTGGCTGGGGTTTATTAATATTCAGGCTGTTACCGTTACCACTTTCACTTTTACGCTGGCAGCGGCCACTGGCACTGCTGGGGGCGCTGGCGGTCGCTTTGTTATATGCCTGGTTAGCCGGCTTTGCCATTCCCACGGTGCGGGCGGCAGCAGCCCTGGCACTGTTGGTGCTAAGTTTACTGCTTAGGCGTAGGTTAAGTTATAGCCACTACTGGCTGCTGCTGTGTGCTGTGTTGTTACTGGCGCAGCCTTTTTGGGCGCTGAGTAAAAGCTTCTGGTTATCCATGTTGGCGGTAGCGGTTATTTTCTTTTTACTCTGGTTGCAACCCAATTACGCTAGTACCTGGCGGCAACGGCTGTGGATTTTATTGCGCTTTCATTTCAACCTGACGGTGTTTATGGCGCTGTTAAGTTTGTTGATGTTTGGCGGCAGTGCCACCTTGTCATTGGTATCTAACCTGTTGTTTGTGCCCTGGTGTAGTTTGCTTGCCATTCCGTTGTTACTGTTGTGTTTACTGGCAGAGCTTATCGCCATGCCCGGCCGACAGTGGTTGTGGCAGGCCTGCGATAGCGTGTTCTCGCCCTTGCTATGGTATCTGAACTGGTGTGCCAATATGCCGGCCTGGTGGGCCGTGCCAGACTTACCCATTACAGTCGTGGTGGTACTGGCGTTGTTATTATCAGCCTTGTATTTACAGCGAAAACGCTGGCTTTTCAGTCTGGCGCTTCTGAGCGCGCTGCCACTGCTGTTGGTGTTTAGCCGCCAGGCGCCCTGGCAACTGCATCTGATTGATGTCGGACAGGGCCTGGCAGTATTGCTGCAGCATAATGAACGTGGCTTGTTATATGACGCCGGGCCGCGTTATGCCAGCCATAGTGCGACAGCGGCGCAGGTGCTGCCTTATTTGCGTAGTCAGGGCGTAACACAGCTCGACTACCTGATTTTAAGCCACGATGACAGCGATCATACCGGCGATTGGGCGCTGCTTAAGCGTCACTATCCCAACCTGCAAGTGTTTAGCGATATCCAGCACAATGAAATAACTGCAACGTGCCAGCAGTTACCCCGCCAATACGGCATGGCTAAACTGACTATGCTGGACACTGGTGGGCCGCACAGCAGTAAGAATGATAGCTCCTGTGTGCTGCTGATAGAGCTGTATCAGTGGCGCTTTTTGCTGCCGGGCGATATAGGTGTTTCAATAGAGCGGCAACTGCTGGCGCGTTACCCGACACTCAGAGCTGAAGTGCTGGTGTTGTCCCATCATGGCAGTAACAGCTCCAGCGATTACGCCTTTTTGCATCAGCTTGCCCCGATCTGGGCGCTGAACAGTGCCAGTTTGTATAACCGGCATCAGCATCCGGCGAACCCGGTGCGCCAGCGCTTAATGCAGCTTGGTATACCGCTGGTGAATACCGCGCAAAGCGGTGCTATTCGCTTAACGATCACTGAGCCCATGCTGCAACTTGAGCAGTATCGCGCACAAAGAATACCCTATTGGCTACAAAAGCCGGTTGGAAATGCTGAAACCTTGGCCGCAACACGCTAGAATAACCGGCATCTCTGTCAGCAGGATTTTATTTTGACATCACAGGTTAGCAACCCGGTCGCTGTGTATAAGCGCTTGTTACAATACGCCAAACCTTATCGGGCTGGTTTTATCGTTGCCATTGTTGGCATGATTGGTTATGCCCTGGTTGATGCGGCCTTCATCTCGATGATCCAGCCGTTTATTGACCATGGTATTCAGGATAAAGACACCGAGTTTCTAAAATACGCACCGCTGGTGGTTATCTTGATGTTTGTACTGCGCGGGGCTAGCCATTTTATTGCTACCTACTGTATCAGCTGGGTCGGGGGTCATATTGTAAAAGATATTCGCCAGCAGTTATTCAGCCATATTTTGCGGTTGCCGGTTAGTTTTCACGATCAGCACTCTACCGGTGAGTTAATCTCAAAAATTACCTACGACGCTGAGCAGGTTAAGCAGTCATTAACCAAGGCACTTATCGTGCTGGTACGTGAAGGGGCTTTTGTTATTGGTTTGATCGCGGTGATGTTTTATCACAGCTGGCAGCTGTCGCTGATTTTCTTTCTGATAGCCCCAGTCATAGCACTGATCGTAAGTTTTGTGTCTAAACGCTTTCGCCAGCTTAGCCGTCGCATTCAGCAAGCCATGGGGGGGGTAACTACCTCGTCAGAGCAAATGCTGAACGGCCATAAAGTAATTTTGGCCTTTGGTGGGCAGGCATTAGAAGATCAGCGTTTTGCGGCGGTAAATAATAATACCCGTACCCAGGGTATAAAAATGGATGCAGCGCAGGCGATAAGCTCTGGCATTATTCAGTTGATCGCCTCTTTTGCCCTGGCTTTTGTTATTTACATGGCCAGCTCACCAGAGATGTTAAACCAGCTCAGTGCCGGCAGCTTCTCCGCCATAGTCACCTCTATGGTGGTGCTGTTAAAACCGTTAAAGCAGCTGACTACAGTAAACAGCGATTTTCAGCGCGGTATTGCTGCAGCGTCGAGTATTTTTCAGGTATTAGACCAGCAACCCGAGCAGGACAGCGGCACCTTAGCGTTAGAACGGTCCAGCGGCGATATTCGTTTTGAACAGGTGAGCTTTCGCTATCCTGGCCATGAGCAGCAGGTGTTATCGAATATCAGCTTCAGTGTAAAACCCGGACAAACGGTAGCGCTGGTAGGGCGTTCCGGCAGCGGAAAGACCACTATTTCCAGCCTGATCCCGCGTTTTTACCCGGTAACGGACGGCCATATCCTACTGGATGGCCATGATATCAATGACTACCAGCTGGCGCAGCTACGAGCGCAAATCGCTGTGGTATCCCAGCACGTCACGCTGTTTAATGACAGCATAGCGAACAATATTTGCTATGGTATGACACACAGTGTCACTAAAGCGCAGCTGATGGAGGTGGCTGAAAAAGCCCATGTGCTGGAATTTGCCGAAAAGCTGCCACAGGGTCTTGATACCATAGTGGGTGAAAACGGTGTCAGTTTATCCGGCGGTCAGCGCCAGCGCATTGCTATTGCCAGGGCCTTACTGCGCGAAGCGCCGATATTAATTCTCGATGAAGCCACCTCAGCGCTGGATACCGAGTCAGAGCGTAAAATTCAGGCGGCACTGAATACGTTGCTGCAGGGCCGCACCAGCATTGTCATCGCGCACCGGTTGTCCACCATTGAAAACGCCGACAACATTATTGTGATGGACCAGGGCTGTATTGTTGAGCAGGGCGACCATGCCAGTTTACTGGCAAAAAATGGCGCCTATGCCCAATTGTATAAACTGCAATTTGGCGAGCAGCAGTGAGCCAGAGCAGCCACTTTATTGAGCGGATCTGGTATCAGGGCAGCAAGGGCTATGGCGTCTATTATCTGCTGTTGCCGCTAAGTGTGCTGTTTGCATGTATCAGTGCGCTGCGCCGCTTACTGTTTCGCGTGGGCGTGTTAAAAGCAAACAAGCTGCCGGTGCCGGTTATCGTGGTGGGCAATATCAGCGTTGGCGGCACCGGTAAAACGCCTTTTACGCTGGCACTGTGCAAATTTCTGCAACAACAGGGCTTTACACCGGGCATTATTAGCCGCGGCTATGGCGCCGACATTAAAGTACCACGCCTGGTAGCTGCCAACTCTAATGCCTCCGAAGTGGGTGATGAGCCATTAATGCTGCATCAACAAAGCGGTTGCCCTGTGGTGGTGTGCCCAGACAGAGTCTCGGCAGCGCGTTTTTTACTGGCGCAAACGCCTTGCGACATTATTATCAGCGACGATGGCTTGCAGCATTACCGTCTGGCACGGGATCTGGAGATTATTCTGCTCGATGGCAGCCGCGGTTTGGGTAACGGCCAGCTTTTGCCAGCCGGCCCTTTGCGCGAAGGCCCTTGGCGGTTAAAAACGGCTGATATGGTGGTGGCAAATAGCCAAATGCTACCGCAGGCTGATGGCCTGATGCAGCTTGAGCCTGGTAAGGCAAAAGCCTTGCACGGTGATGCTGAACTTGCGCCCTGTGCTGTATCTTTGGTAGCCGCTATTGGTAACCCGGCACGCTTTTCCCGCACTGTACAGCAAGCCGGCTTTGCCATTAGCAGCGAACGTTATTTTGCTGATCATCATCAGTTCACTCCGGCGGATTTCACCGGTATTACCGGCCCGATACTGATGACCGAAAAAGATGCGGTAAAGTGTCGCCCCTTTGCCGGCACCGATTGGTTTAGCCTTGGCGTACAAGCCAGGCTGGAACAACCGCTTGAAGCTAAACTTATTACCCTAATAACCCGTCTGCGGAGCAGCTATGGCGCTTAAACTTGCATTAACCGAAATTCTGGCCTGCCCACTGTGTAAAGGCAAACTTGATTATGACCAGGCGCAGCAGCAACTTATTTGCCGCTTTGACCGCCTCGCTTATCCCATTCGTGACAATATCCCGGTGTTGCTGGTAGACGAAGCGCGCGAACTGAGCCTGGAAGAGGTAGAGCAATGGCGTTCTTAGTGGTTATTCCGGCGCGCTATGCCAGCAGCCGGTTACCGGGCAAACCCCTGGCCGACATTGGCGGCAAAAGTATGGTCGAGCGTGTTTATCAGCAGGCGCTGCAAAGCGGAGCCAGCCGCATTGTTGTAGCAACTGATGATGAGCGGGTAGCGGCAGTGGTGGATGCTTTTGGCGGTGAAGTGTGTATGACAAGGCCCGAGCATAATTCCGGTACCGAGCGTCTGGCCGAGGTGATCAGCAAGCTGGCGCTGCCGGCTGAAACGGTAGTCGTAAATGTGCAGGGCGATGAGCCGTTTATTCCGCCGCTGATTATCCGTCAGGTGGCGCAAAACCTGGCGGCGCAGCAAAAAGCCCGTATGGCCACGCTGGCAGTGCCGCTAAGTGATAGCAGTGAAATCAGTAACCCGAATATCGTTAAAGTAGTCAGCGATAAAGACGGTTATGCGCTATATTTTAGCCGCAGCGTGATCCCCTTTGACCGTGACGGCAAGTTCCAGCAGCAACTGGCACAGCATTACCGCCGCCATATCGGTATTTACGCTTACCGTGCCGGTTTTATTCAGCAATATGTCAGCTGGCCAGCGTCAACCCTCGAGCAAATTGAAAGCCTGGAGCAGCTGCGCGTGTTGTGGCAGGGCGAGGCGATTCATGTTGATACGGCGCTGCAAACCCCGCCAGTGGGAGTTGATACCCCGGAAGATCTGGCGCATGCCCGCCGCTATGCCGCCACACTTAGCTAAATGACGCCGGCGTTTACCATACTGGATGAACAAGCCGGTTTTGTCGTGCTGGACAAAGCCGCCGGTGTCAGCTTTCACTCCGATGATGGCGCCGGCCTGGTGGTTCAGGCCGCTCAGCAGCTGGGTTATTCGCTTTATCCGGTGCACAGGCTGGATAAGGTCACCTCGGGTATTATTGTATTGGCACGAAACGCGGTGGTGGCCGCTGAGCTAACCGCGCTGTTCAGCGCGCATCGGGTTGAAAAGTATTACCTGGCATTAGCTCAAGGCAAACCTGTAAAAAAACAGGGTTGGGTAAAAGGCGATATGGCAGTAGCACGGCGCGGCAGTTGGAAGCTACTCGATAGCCAGCAGAACCCTGCGGTTACGTACTTTATTAGCCAGGGCTATACCGATTTGCCATTTCGCGCCTTTTTGGTGAAACCCTACAGCGGTAAAACCCACCAGATCCGGGTAGCGCTGAAAAGCCAGGGCGCGGCTATTTTGGGTGATAGCCAGTATCAGGGTAGTGCTGCCGATAGGGTTTATCTGCATGCTTATGCGCTGCGGTTTAATTTGTCTGGCCAGTGCTACAGCTATGTGTGTTTGCCCCAGCAGGGCATACAATTTCAGCAGCTGCTTGCCAGCGGCCTGCCGCAAGATTGGGCCAAGCCCTGGCTATTAACTTGGCCAACCTTCACCTTACCTCAGAAGTTGAGTAATTAATCATGTCCGATTATCAGTTACGTTTTGCCGGTATTGGCCGTTTGTACGGAACAGCAGCGCTGGAAAAGTTTCGCCGTGCCCATGTCTGTGTGGTCGGTATTGGCGGGGTAGGTAGCTGGGCAGCCGAAGCACTGGCCCGTTCAGGTATCGGCGAAATTACGCTGATCGATTTGGATGATGTTTGTATTAGCAACGTCAATCGGCAATTGCACGCATTAAGCGACACCATAGGCAAGGACAAAGTGGCGGTAATGGCGCAGCGTATTCTGGCTGTAAACCCGGATTGTGTGGTGCATCAGGTGGAAGATTTTATCAGCAGTGACAACTTGCAAACACTGATTACCCCGCAGCTGGATTATGTGGTGGATGCGATAGATTCTATTAAAGCCAAAGTGGCGCTGCTGGCGCACTGCAAACGCAATAAAATTAAACTGATCAGTACCGGCGGTGCCGGCGGCCAGACCGATCCGACGCAAATTCAGATTGCTGATTTAACTCAAACCATAAATGATCCTTTGCTCGCTAAAGTGCGCAACAGTTTACGCCGTGATTATCACTACAGCCGTAACCCGAAACGGCGTTTTGGCATTGAATGTGTGTATTCCACCGAGCAGCTGGTCTATCCGCAGCCGGATGGCAGTGTTTGTCAGCAAAAAACGCCACAGCTTAACGCTGAAGGCGAGGTAACAAGTATGCGGCTCGATTGCAGCGGTGGTTTTGGTGCTGTTACGGTGGTTACCGCCAGCTTTGGCCTGGCGGCGGTGTCCAGGGTGTTAAAGAAACTGGCTACTTAGCGCTGCTGCAGCTCTTAATGCGTGCTGCCATAGCGGTTAAACCATTGCCACGTGACTGGCTTAAATAGGGTTTTAAGTTTAGCTCATCAAACTGTTGGCTTAAGTTGAACTTTGCCAACGCGCTGCTGCTCATGCCATTGACCAGACACAGCATAATCGCCATTAAGCCTTTAACAATGCGGGCGTCGCTGTCCAGCACAAAAAAGTGCTTATCCTGCTTTTTATCGTGATAGTGCAGCAGCCAGGCCCGACTTTCACAGCCTTTTACCAGTAACTCCTGCTGCTTCATTTTCTCTGGCAGCGGTGGCAACTGTTTACCCAGCTGCATCAGAATACGGTACTTGGTTTGCCAGTCTTTTGCTTGTTTAATGTCAGGCAAGGCCTGCTGCTGTATCGCTTGTAACGCGATATCCGTATCTGCTAATAGTTGTTCTAGGTTCATGCAGTTAAAATCTCCACGGCTTGCTCCAAGGCGAGCAGGCACTGGTTTACGTCGTCCAGCGTGTTATAGGCGGCGAAGGCAACTCGTACCGCACCGCTTAGTGCCAGATAATCAAACAATGGCATGGCACAGTGCTGGCCTGCACGCACCGCCACCTTTTGCTGATTTAAAAGATCTGCCACATCAGAGGGGTGTTCGCCGTCAACATTTAATGCCACTATGCCGGCATTATGCACAGGCATCGATAAAATTGCTACGCCTTTGATCTGGCGCGCGCCTTGAAAGAAGGCGTTTAATAACAGCGATTTATGCTCAATTATTTGCGTGTTGTTATATTGCTGTAACCAATTGATGGCGGCTGCTAGGCCGATAACGCCGGCTATGTTGGGTGTGCCTGCTTCTAATCGAAAAGGTAAATTGTTAAAGGTTGTGTTAACAAAACTGACGCTGTCAATCATTTCACCGCCGCCATAAAGCGGTGTGAGCTGCTCCAGCCAATGTGTTTTCCCATACATCACGCCAATGCCGGTCGGGCCATAGAGTTTGTGACCGGAAAACACGTAAAAATCGCAGCCTAGCTGTTGCATATCGGGCTGCTGATACACCACGCCCTGAGCACCATCAACAACCGTAATAGCGCCGGCAGCTTTAGCCAGCGCGACCATCTGTTGCACCGGTTGAATATGCCCCAGCACATTAGAGATATGGCTGAAGCTGACCAGTTTGGGCTTAAGCGCCAACAATTGCTGGTAAGCATTAAGGTCAAGTTGTCGCTCATTGTTTAACGGCACGACATCAATAATGACGCCATGGCGCTGGCAATGCAGTTGCCAGGGCACGATATTGGCGTGATGCTCCAGTTGAGTAAGTAAAATACGGTCGCCGGGTTTAAGCACGGTAGGCATCAGGCCAAATGCCAGCTGATTTAAGCCGGCAGTGGCACCACTGGTAAAGATAACTTCATGGTCATACTGTGCATTGATGTATCGGGCAATGGTGTGTCTTGCCTGCTCAAATTGTGCTGTTGCCTGCTGGCTTAAGCTATGCGCACCACGATGCACATTGCTGTTGTCTTGCTGATAAAACCTGCTAATGGCCTCTGTTACCGCGTCGGGCTTGTGCATAGTGGCCGCATTGTCCAGATACACCCAGTCTGAATGATGACGGAAAAAAGCGAACTGACGGCGAAACGAGCTAACATCGAACATGGTAAAAGCGCAACGATTTGGGCCTGGTGGCGCGATTTTGCCTGCTTTTAGCTAGCGGCGCAAATATGTTGGTTCGCACAGAACCGTAAACAGACAACAAAAAAGCGGCCAGAGCCGCTTTTTTAGAATGACGTTATTAGCGCAGGGCTTAACGTTTGTTCAGCGGTGTAAAGTCACGCGAGGTATAGCCAGTGTATAGCTGACGTGGACGGCCGATTTTGTGGCCCTTCTCGCTTAACATTTCATCCCAGTGTGAAATCCAGCCCACAGTACGTGACATGGCAAAAATTACCGTGAACATACTGGTTGGAATACCAATGGCTTTTAAGATAATGCCAGAGTAGAAATCAACATTCGGGTACAGTTTCTTCTCGATGAAGTAGGGGTCTGACAGCGCAATACGCTCCAGCTCCATCGCCACATCCAGCAATGGGTCTTTAATGTTCAGCTCTTTAAGCACTTCATGGCAGGTCTCACGCATTACCTTGGCACGTGGGTCAAAGTTTTTGTATACGCGGTGGCCAAAGCCCATTAAACGGAAGCTGTCGTTCTTATCTTTAGCACGGGCAACAAACTCCGGAATGCGCTCAACTTTACCAATCTGTTGTAACATCTTCAGACAAGCTTCGTTGGCACCACCATGTGCCGGGCCCCACAGTGAGGCAACACCGGCCGCAATACAGGCATAAGGGTTTGCTCCAGATGAACCGGCTAAGCGCACGGTAGAGGTTGATGCGTTTTGCTCGTGATCAGCGTGCAGCATGAAGATGCGGTCCATGGCTTTAGCCAGGATCGGGCTGACTTTGTATTCTTCTGCTGGCACTGAGAACATCATATGCAGGAAGTTTTCAGCGTAGCTTAAGTCGTTACGCGGATAAACAAACGGCTGACCAACAGTGTACTTATAAGCCATCGCTGCCAAGGTAGGCAGTTTGGCTATTAAGCGGTGCGCACTGCGCTTACGCTGCATCGGATCGTTAATATCTAAATCTGAGTGATAGAACGACGACATGGCACCGACTACACCACACAACATTGCCATTGGGTGAGCGTCAACGCGGAAACCCTGGAAGAAGGCAGCGATTTTCTCGTGCACCATGGTATGACGGGTAATAGTGTTCTTAAACTGATTGTATTGCTCAGCCTGCGGTAATTCACCTTCTAATAACAGGTAGCACAGCTCCAGGTAGTCGGAATGTTCTGCCAGCTGCTCGATAGGGTAGCCACGGTGCAACAGCACGCCGTTATCGCCATCGATGTAGGTAATTTTAGACTCACATGAACCGGTAGACATAAAACCCGGATCGAAAGTGAAGTAACCATGCTGACCCAAGGCGCGAACATCAATTACGTCAGTGCCGGCGGTGCCAGAGTATATTGGCAACTCGAACGATTTCCCATCGACCTGCACGACGGCCTTTTTATCTGCCATTGGATTTCTCCTGTTGTTGTAGTATCGGGTTAAAGGAATTTAGCAAAGTGGCCGCTATTCTACCTACAAACGACCCTATAAAGTCAATTTTAATGCGTTTGTGCTTAATAAGTATTCGACTCTAGTATTATTGCCGTAAGTTGCAAACTGTGTAATTTTGCGCTTACGGATTTTTTCAGCCAAAACCAAACAAAAATTGTAATAGCGTGACGTGAAATATATACTATTGCGGTTTTTAAACAGTTCACCCAGCAAGCACTTTTTGCTTATCTGGCCGCACTGATCCAGCTTGAGCGATAGGGTGTAAAAGTGTTGGGTGTTGACTGTTTATACAGCAATGACAACGACAATGACAACAAGAGCTCGATTATGGGCATCGATGGGCAAGCACTGTGAAAAAACAAAGACCAGTAAATCTCGACCTCTCTACCATATCGTTTCCGGCACCTGCCATAGCGTCAATCCTGCATCGGGTTACCGGCGTAGCATTGTTTTTCGCACTGATATTCGTTATCTGGGCCTGGGCCTACTCGTTACAGGACCAGCAAAGCTTTGACTATGTGAAAGCGCTGATGACATCACATTTGGCGAAATTCATTGCCTGGGGCACTATCACAGTACTTATTTACCATCTGGTGGGCGGTATCCGTCACCTGATTATGGACATGGGGCACTGGGAAGAGCTGAAATCCGGTAATTTAAGCGCCAAACTGGCGATCGCACTGTGGGTAGTATTAGCAGTATTAGCAGGAGTATGGTTATGGTTCTAAATCAGGCAAGCCTGAAACGCGATGGTGTGCAGGATTATGTTTCACTGCGGGCAACAGCCATAGTGCTGGCGCTATACAGTGTGTTTATTTTAGGTTTCTTCATTATTACGCCGGAAGTTACCTTTGAGGTTTGGCAAGCGCTGTTTGCCAATACGCTGGTTAAAGTATTTACCTTGTTAGCTTTAGTGTCTATTGCCGTGCACACCCGCATCGGTTTATGGCAGGTGCTGACTGATTATATTAAATCAGCTGCACTACGTGCCGTATTGCAATTCTTCCTGTATGCGCTGGCGTTTGCCTATGTTGCCGTTGGCCTGTTTGTTTTGTGGGGTGCTTAAGTGACTATTCCAGTAAGAGAATTTGACGCCATTGTTATTGGTGCTGGTGGTGCCGGCATGCGTGCTGCACTGCAAATTACGCAGTCTGGTTTAAGCTGCGCCTTATTATCTAAAGTGTTTCCAACCCGTTCTCATACGGTATCTGCCCAGGGTGGTATTACTGTTGCGCTTGGCAACAGCCATGAAGATAACTGGGAATGGCATATGTTCGATACCGTTAAAGGCTCCGATTATATCGGTGACCAGGACGCTATCGAATACATGTGTAAAACCGGCCCTGAAGCCATTACTGAGCTGGAAAATATGGGTTTACCGTTTTCACGTTTTGAAAACGGCCGTGTTTATCAGCGTCCGTTTGGTGGCCAGTCGAAAAATTTCGGTGGCGAGCAAGCCGCCCGTACTGCAGCCGCGGCTGACCGTACCGGTCATGCTTTGCTGCACTTGCTGTATCAGCAAAACGTAAAAAATAAAACTCAGGTATTCTCTGAGTGGTACGCGCTGGATCTGGTGAAAAACCAAGATGGTGCTGTAGTAGGTTGTACCGCTATTGATATCGAAACCGGCGAAATTGTTTATTTCAAAGCTAAAGCGACAGTATTAGCTACCGGTGGTGCAGGCCGTATTTATGCCTCTACCACAAACGCGCACATTAACACCGGTGACGGTGTTGGTATGGCGCTGCGTGCAGGTGTGCCACTGCAAGATATGGAAATGTGGCAATTCCACCCAACCGGTATTGCCGGTGCCGGTACCCTGGTTACCGAAGGCTGCCGCGGTGAAGGCGGTTACTTACTGAATAAAGACGGCGAGCGCTTTATGGAGCGTTACGCGCCAAACGCTAAAGACTTAGCCGGCCGTGACGTTGTTGCCCGCGCCATGATGACGGAAATCCGTGAAGGCCGCGGTTGCGATGGCCCATGGGGCGTGCACATTAAACTGAAACTGGATCACTTAGGTGAAGAAGTACTTGAAAGCCGTCTGCCGGGTATCTGTGAACTGTCACGTACCTTTGCTCACGTTGACCCGGTAAAAGAGCCTATTCCGGTTATTCCAACCTGTCACTATATGATGGGTGGTATTCCAACTAACGTGCATGGTCAGGTTATTTCGCCTAAAGCGGACGGTTCAGAAGCGGTAGTGCCGGGCTTATTTGCCTGTGGTGAAATTGCTTGTGTGTCAGTACATGGTGCTAACCGCCTGGGTGGTAACTCACTGTTAGACTTGGTAGTATTTGGCCGCGCGACCGGTTTACATTTAGGTGAAGCGCTGGCTGCTACCTCAGAAGGCCGTGCTGCCAGCCAGTCAGATCTGGACGCCGCTTTAGCGCGTACCCGTCGCTGGGAAGACAGCAAGCCAGGCCAGGGCGAAGACCCGGTACAGATTAAGAAAGATCTGCAAAACTGCATGCAGCTTAACTTCTCGGTATTCCGTGAAGGTCAGGCGATGGCAGATGGCTTAGCCCAGTTAAAAGAGATCCGTGAACGCTTAAAGTATGCCCGTCTGGATGATAAGAGCTCAGATTTTAATACCCAGCGTATTGAATGTCTGGAGCTGGATAACCTGATGGAAACCGCATTCTCTACCGCTGTTGCAGCTAACTTCCGTACAGAGAGTCGTGGAGCGCATGCCCGTTTTGACTTCCCTGAGCGCGATGATGAGAACTGGCTGTGCCACAGCGTTTATACGCCGGACACTGAGTCGATGTTTAAGCGTAAAGTGAATTTAGAGCCTAAATTCCGTGAAGCTTTCCCACCGAAAGCGCGTAAGTATTAAGAGGGCAGACAGCGATGCAGAAGTTAGTATTTTCCATCTATCGTTATAACCCTGATGTCGACAAAGCGCCGCGCATGCAGGATTACACGCTGGATAACCCGGAAGGCCGGGACATGATGGTGCTGGATGCGCTACTGAAGTTAAAAGAGCAGGATCCAACCTTATCGTTCCGCCGCAGCTGCCGTGAAGGTGTATGTGGCTCTGATGGTTTAAACATTAACGGTAAAAACGGCCTGGCCTGTATTACACCCTTATCGGCTGCCGGTTTAAAAGGCGGTAAAATTGTGGTGCGGCCACTGCCGGGCTTGCCGGTAGTGCGTGACCTGGTGGTTGATATGAGTCAGTTCTATACGCAGTACGAGAAGGTTAAGCCGTACTTAATTAACGACAGCAAGTTACCACCAGCCGGTGAGTTTTTGCAGTCGCCTGAAGAGCGCGCTAAGCTGGACGGCCTGTACGAGTGTATCTTGTGCGCTTGTTGCTCAACGTCTTGTCCGTCGTTCTGGTGGAACCCGGACAAGTTTATCGGCCCGGCGGGTTTGTTACATGCATACCGCTTCCTGGCAGATAGCCGTGACACGGCCACCGAGCAGCGGTTAAACGATCTGGACGATGCATTTAGCGTATTTCGCTGCCACGGCATTATGAACTGCGTTAACGTATGTCCAAAAGGGTTAAACCCCACCAAAGCTATTGGTGAGATTAAATCTATGTTGTTAAACCGGGCGCTGTAATGCGCCCTTTTTTGGTATGTGCATGAAAAACTGCCTGGTTGGGTGCAACCAGGCCGTTTTTTTGCTACTTTTTCCAGGTGCGCGGAAATTAAGGGAAACTAAATGCACGAAGGTGTAATGAAGGCGTGGTTAGAGTCGTCCCATTTGGGCGGCGGCAACATGGCCTACGTTGATGAGCTCTATGAATCCTACTTAGCTGAACCTACCAGCGTCGGTGACGAATGGCGTGAGTTTTTCGCCAAATTGCCCAAGCTTGATGGCGTTGACCTAGAAACCCGTCATTCAGACGTCAGACAGCAATTTGCCGAATTAGCCCGTAACAAACACCGCGAAGTGGTGGTGGTAAATTCCGGTTCGGCCTCTGACAGCCGTCAGGTTAAAGTATTACAGCTAATTAACTCTTACCGTTTCCGTGGCCATCAGCAGGCCAATCTTGACCCGCTGGGTTTATGGAAGCAGTCACGTGTACGCGATTTAGAGTTGTCTTATCACGACCTGTCAGAAAGTGATTACGATACTGAGTTTAATGTTGGATCATTTGCCATCGGCAAAGAAACCATGAAACTGGGTGATTTACACAAAGCACTGGAAAAAACCTACTGTGGTTCTATCGGTGCTGAGTATATGCATATCGTCTCTACCGATGAAAAACGTTGGATCCAGCAGCGCTTAGAGTCGATTCAGTCGGCACCTTCATACGATAAAGACGCTAAGGCCCGCATTTTAAATGGTTTAGTGGCCGCTGATGGTTTAGAGAAATATTTGGCTGCTAAATTCCCGGGCGCCAAGCGCTTTGGTTTAGAAGGTGGTGATGCGCTTATTCCGATGCTTAAGGCGATGATTCATCGCGCTGGCGAGCAGGGCGCGAAAGACTGTGTTATCGGTATGGCGCACCGCGGACGCTTAAACACGTTAATTAACGTGTTAGGTAAAAACCCGTCGAAACTGGTAGATGAATTTGCCGGCCGTTATGAAGTGGTTGGTGCCGGTGACGTGAAATATCATATGGGTTTCTCGTCAGATTTCGCTACCTCAGGTGGCAACGTGCATTTAGCGCTGGCGTTTAACCCGTCACACCTTGAAATTGTTAACCCGGTAGTTATGGGCTCTGTACGTGCCCGGTTAGACCGTCGTGGCTGTACAGACGGCTCTTTAGCTCTGCCCATTACTATACACGGTGACTCTGCTTTTGCTGGTCAGGGTGTGGTAGCGGAAACCTTTAATATTTCACAAACACGCGCCTTTAAAGTGGGCGGCTCTATCCGTATCGTTATTAACAACCAGGTAGGTTTTACCACCTCGAATCCGGAAGATACCCGCTCGACTGAATACTGTACTGATATTGCCAAGATGGTGCAGGCGCCTATTTTCCATGTCAACGGTGATGATCCAGAAGCCGTGGTATTTGTTGCCCAGCTGGCGGTGGATTACCGTAACACCTTTAAACGCGACGTGGTAATTGACCTGGTATGTTACCGCCGTAACGGCCACAACGAAGCCGATGAGCCGAATGCGACTCAGCCGCTGATGTACCAGAAAATCAAAAAACATCCAACACCGCGCGACATTTACGCCAAAAAGCTGGTGGCTGAAGGCTTGTTTAGCGACAGCCAAATCACTGAGCTGGCCGAGCAGTATCGTAATGCGCTGGATAAAGGCGACTGCGTGGTCGAAGAGTGGCGGCCGATGACAGAAAGTTCTGTTGACTGGACACCGTTTTTAGGTCACGACTGGGATGCCACTTATGATGCCAGTCTGTCGGTAGACAAGCTGGTAGAACTGGGTAAAAAAGCCACCGCTATTCCATCAAGCCATACGTTGCAACGACAAGTTGGACGGGTGTATGAAGACCGCGCCCTTATGCTGGCAGGCGAGAAAAAGATCGACTGGGGCTTTGCCGAAATTCTGGCTTATGCAGCCACCGTTGCCGAAGGTCACCGTATCCGTATCGTTGGTCAGGACTCAGGCCGTGGTACTTTCTTTCACCGTCATGCCGTACTACACAACCAGACTGACGCCAGCACCTATACGCCGCTTGAACATATCAGTGCAGAGCAGGCGCCATTCCAGGTATATGACTCTGCCTTATCAGAAGAGGCAGTACTGGCGTTTGAATACGGCTATGCTACGGCAGAGCCGCGTGCCATGGTCATTTGGGAAGGCCAGTTTGGTGATTTCGCCAACGGTGCTCAGGTAGTGATTGACCAATTTTTAAGTTCTGGCGAGCAGAAATGGGGCCGCCTGTGTGGTTTAACCCTGTTGCTGCCGCATGGCTATGAAGGTCAGGGCCCAGAGCACTCTTCCGCCCGCTTAGAGCGCTTCCTGCAACTGTGTGCTGACCACAACATGCAGGTGTGTGTACCGACGACGCCTGCACAAGTATTTAACATGCTGCGCCGGCAAATGGTGCGGCCAATGCGCCGGCCGTTAATCGTCATGTCGCCTAAGTCACTGTTGCGTCACCCGTTAGCGACGTCAACGCTGGATGAACTGGCATCAGGTAAATTCCATAACGTAATTGGTGAGATTGACGATATCAAGCCAGAAAACGTCAAGCGTGTGGTGTTCTGTAGCGGTAAGGTGTACTACGAACTGCTGGAAGAGCGTCGTAAGCGCGAGCAAAACGATGTGGCTATTGTCCGTGTTGAACAGCTTTATCCGTTCCCGCACGACGAGATGGCTGAAGTATTAAGCCAGTATCAGCATGTGACCGACTTTGTCTGGTGTCAGGAAGAGCCACAAAACCAGGGTGCATGGTACTGCAGCCAGCATCATTTCCGTGCTGCTATTCCAAAAGCTGGTTATTTAACTTATGCCGGTCGCGAAGCGTCTTCGTCGCCAGCAGTGGGTTATCTGTCGGTGCATAACAAGCAGCAGCAGGCACTGGTTAACGACGCCCTGACGCTGAAATAAGTAGCTAAATTGATTGTCCGGCCCGCGCTGCGGGCTGGTTTACCAAATAAGACCAACCGCTAAAAGGTGAAAAAGTGGAAATTAAAGTACCCGTACTTCCAGAATCTGTTGCAGATGCAACCATCGCCACCTGGCACGTAAAAACCGGTGAAGCCGTGACACGTGATCAGGTATTAGTTGATATTGAAACCGACAAAGTGGTACTTGAAGTGGTTGCGCAGGCCGATGGCGTAATGGGCGAAATCATTCATGATACCGGCGCTACTGTCACTGCAGAGCAGGTGATCGGTAAGATGGAAGCCGGTGGCGCACCGGCGGCGAAAAAAGACGATGCACCGGCGAAGCAGGACGACAGTAAAGCTGCAACTTCTGAAGCCAAGGCCGATGATAGCAGCGACGATGCCTTAAGCCCGTCAGTACGTCGTATGATTGCAGAAAAAGGCTTAGATGCCAGCAAAATTAAAGGCACTGGCAAAAATGGCCGCGTGACCAAAGAAGACGTTGAGAAGTTTGTTGCCGGCGCACCAGCCAAAGCCGCAGCACCAGCAGCTGCTCCTGTTGCTGCGGTAGCCGGTGATCGTAGCCAGAAACGTGTACCTATGACACGTCTGCGTAAGACCATCGCTAACCGTCTGTTAGACGCGAAAAACTCAACGGCGATGTTAACAACCTTTAACGAAGTGAATATGAAGCCCATTATGGATCTGCGCAAGCAGTACCAAGACGTATTTGAGAAACGTCACGGCATCCGTTTAGGTTTTATGTCGTTCTATGTTAAAGCGGTAACAGAAGCGCTGAAGCGTTTCCCTGAAGTAAACGCCGCTATCGATGGCGATGATATCGTTTATCACAACTTCTTCGATGTCAGCATTGCAGTATCTACGCCGCGTGGTCTGGTAACACCGGTACTGCGTGACTGCGACAAGATGAACCTGGCTGAAATCGAAAAAGCCATTAAAGACTTAGCGATTAAAGGTCGTGACGGTAAGCTGGCGATGGATGACTTAACCGGCGGTAACTTCACTATCACTAACGGTGGTGTGTTTGGTTCACTGATGTCTACGCCAATCATCAACCCACCACAGTCAGCAATTTTGGGAATGCACAAAATTCAGGACCGTGTAATGGTAGTGGATGGCAAGATGGAAATTCTGCCAATGATGTATCTGGCACTGTCATACGATCACCGTATTATCGACGGTAAAGAGTCTGTAGGCTTCCTGGTTACCATTAAAGAATTGTTGGAAGATCCAACCCGTATTCTGCTGGATATCTAATTATCCAAAAAAAGTAAGTAAAAATGCTGTTGTTTTAGGACAACAGCATTTTTTATCTGAGCGGTTGGCACTATAATATGCGCCGATCAAAAGTCAGGCTGCACCAAAAGGGCAGTCTCCATATTCAAATGAACGGAAAATAGCCATGAATTTGCACGAGTATCAGGGTAAGCAACTGTTTGCCCAATATGGTTTGCCTGTATCTAAAGGCATTGCCGCAGCTACAGTTGAAGAAGCGGTAGCAGCTGCAGATAAAATCGGCGGCGACATGTTTGTTGTCAAAGCTCAGGTTCACGCCGGTGGCCGTGGTAAAGCGGGCGGTGTAAAGCTGGTTAAGAGCAAAGATGAAATCCGCGCGTTCGCAGAAAAATGGCTGGGCAAAAACCTAGTGACTTACCAGACAGACGAAAAAGGTCAGCCGGTAAGCCGTATTCTGGTTGAAACCTGTACAGATATCGCAAAAGAACTTTACTTAGGTGCTGTTGTAGACCGTTCTTCACGTCGTATCGTGTTTATGGCCTCTACTGAAGGTGGTGTGGAAATCGAAACCGTAGCCCACGAAACCCCGGAAAAAATTCTGAAAGCGGCAATCGACCCATTAGTAGGCGCTCAGCCATACCAAGGCCGTGAGTTAGCGTTCAAACTGGGCCTGGAAGGCAAGCAAGTAAACCAGTTCGTGAAAATTTTCATGGGCCTGGCTAAATTATTCCAGGAAAAAGATCTGGCATTGTTAGAAGTTAACCCGCTGGTTATCACGCCTGCTGGCGATCTGCACTGTTTAGATGCGAAACTGGTTATCGATGGTAACGCGTTATACCGTCACCCTGAATTGAAAGAAATGCAGGATCCATCACAGGAAGATCCACGTGAAGCGCACGCTGCTTCGTGGGAGCTGAACTATGTTGCTTTAGGTGGCGACATCGGTTGTATGGTTAACGGTGCTGGCCTGGCAATGGGTACTATGGACATCGTTAAGCTGCACGGTGGCCAACCAGCTAACTTCCTGGATGTTGGTGGCGGCGCGACCAAAGAGCGCGTGGTTGAAGCATTCAAAATTATCCTGTCTGATGACGCTGTTAAAGCCGTATTCATCAACATTTTCGGTGGTATCGTGCGTTGTGACATGATCGCTGAAGGTGTGATCGGCGCAGTGAAAGAAGTTGGCGTTAAAGTACCAGTAGTTGTTCGCCTGCAAGGTAACAACGCAGAACTGGGTGCGAAAGTGCTGCAAGAAAGTGGCCTGAACATTATCGCTGACACAGACCTGACTGGCGCTGCCAAACAAGTTGTTGCAGCAGCGGCTAAGGCATAAGGGGTAAGCAATGAGCGTTTTAATTAATAAAGATACCAAAGTAATTTGTCAGGGCTTCACTGGTGCACAGGGTACTTTCCACTCTGAGCAAGCTATTGCTTACGGTACTAAGATGGTTGGCGGTGTAACGCCAGGTAAAGGCGGTCAAACGCATTTAGGTCTGCCAGTGTTTAACACTGTGAAAGAAGCGGTAGAAGCAACGGGTGCAGAAGCCTCTGTGATCTACGTACCAGCGCCTTTCTGTAAAGACTCTATCCTGGAAGCGGCTAACGGCGGTATTAAACTTATCGTTTGTATCACTGAAGGTATTCCTACACTCGATATGCTGGATGCTAAAGTTAAGTGTGACGAATTAGGCGTACGCTTAATTGGCCCTAACTGCCCAGGCGTTATCACTCCGGGCGAATGTAAGATTGGTATCATGCCAGGCCACATTCACAAGCCAGGTAAAGTAGGTATCGTGTCTCGTTCAGGTACTCTGACGTATGAAGCGGTAAAACAAACTACTGATTACGGTTTCGGCCAGTCTACCTGTGTTGGTATCGGTGGTGACCCAATCCCGGGTTCTAACTTCATCGACATCCTGAAGTTATTCCAGGAAGATCCACAAACTGAAGCCATCGTCATGATCGGTGAAATCGGTGGTTCTGCAGAAGAAGAAGCGGCAGCTTACATCAAAGCTAACGTGACTAAGCCTGTAGTATCTTACATTGCTGGTGTTACTGCACCTGCTGGTAAGCGTATGGGCCACGCTGGTGCCATTATCTCTGGCGGTAAAGGTACAGCTGATGAAAAATTCGCTGCACTGGAAGACGCTGGCGTTAAGACTGTTAAGAGCTTAGCTGACATCGGTAAAGCATTAAAAGAAGTTACTGGCTGGTAATAGTGGTAGCTAACGTAAAAAACCCGCTGATTTAGCGGGTTTTTTGTTTTCAAAACACATTAAAAATAGTCTTATAAGCTTCTCGCTGTGGCGAAATTAAGCTTTAATGCGCTACAACAACGCAGCGAAATGGGCTGGATAACGAGCTATGAAAACAGGTGTTTTTCCGGGTAAGTTTTTACCACCGCATCGCGGCCATATTACCGCCATACTGCGCGCCCATGCGCTGTGTGACAAACTCTATGTGGTGATAAGTGAGCGTACGGTAGAAGATGGCGAACTGTGCCGTCAGGCCGGCTTGCCTTATATTAGCGGTGTGCTGCGTCAGCGCTGGTTATCACAAGAGTTACAGGGCTTGGGTATTGACGTGCTGCTACAAAACGATGATGCGTCAGCGCCGTTTCCGCAAGGCTGGGGTGACTATGCCCGTCAACTTAAACACACTGTGCCAACAGCCTTTAGTGTGATTTTTGGCGGGGAAGAGAGCTACCGTGATGGCCATAAGCAATTTTTTCCGGGCATTCAATATCAGGTATTAGATCCGCAGCGCACGCAATGGCCAATTAGTGGCACGGAAATTCGTGAACACCCGTATAAACATTGGGACTATATTGCTGGCTCTGCCAGGCCATTTTTTGCCCGTAAGGTGCTTATTACCGGGCCAGAGTCCTGCGGTAAAACCACCTTAACCCGTAAACTGGCCAAGGTCTATTGCAGCTCCTGGTCAGAAGAGCTGGGCCGGGATTATCAGCATGACGTCGTCGGGGGTAACGGTGATTTATTTGATTTGGAAGATTTTAACCGTATTGCGCACCTTCAGTATGAGCAGGATTTACAGGCGCTTCGTAGCGCCAATAAAGTGTGTTTTTTTGACACCGATGCTGTGGTGACGGCGTTCTTTAGCCAGGTGTTTTTAGGCGAAGTGGCCAGTCGGGTAGAGAGCTTTATCGACCCTGGTAAATACGATTTAGTGATAGCGCTAAAGCCAACGGTGCCCTGGGTAGCTGATGGCATGAGGGAGTTGGGTGAGCCAGAAGTGAGAGCACTAAGTTTTGATAAACTGATGGCGCTTTATCAGCACTACGGTTTTGCTACCGAACGCTTTGTGGTGATAGATGCTGCAGATTATTACCAGCGAATGGAGCAATGTATCGCCAGTGTCGAACAGTTGTTATCGGCCCCATAAGGCAGAAATTAATTTAACAACCTTAAGATTACTTTAAGGTTGGTACTACACACTGTTGCTAACGGTAATACAGGAGTCCGTTATGCACAGTGCCCATTTGCTTAGCACCAACAGTCAAATCGCTGTAAGCCCACTGCTTCAGCCTGCGCGTGATCCTAACACGGCCTTATTAATGCTGGCCGATGTTGAACATCCGAGCAGGCCCGCGCTAGAGCAGTTTATTACAAACGGATTTTCTCGCCACTATCAGGCAAAAGTAACGCAATTTATGCCTTATCTTGCCGGCGTGCAGCACTTCGGTGCACTTCAGGCGGCGCTGGGTATTCGCTTTGCCCGTCAGCACACCTTATTTACCGAACAATACTTACACCTTAAAGCCGAGCAGATGCTTAAGCAACACGCCATTAATTGCCGGCGTGAAGACATTGCTGAAATAGGCCATTTATACGCCGCTAACCCTTTAGCATTAATGCCACTTTTTGTGCTGACAGTGCAGGCGTTATATCAGCTCAATATTCGCCAACTCGTTTTTGCTGCAACAGCAGATCTTAGTCACATGTTACGTCGCCACGGTGTGTCGCTAAGGGTGTTAGCACCTGCTGATCCGGCACTGCTCGGCGATAAAGCACAGGATTGGGGCAGTTATTACCAGACCCAGCCACAGGTTTGCGCTTTGTCTGTGGAGCAGGTAGCCCAAAGGATCAATGCTGATACACGCTTACAGCGGCTGATTTTTCGGCATTGGCCGCAGTTGCATGCCCTAGTTGACAGTTTACAGGAGTCAGTGTGATGCAGATAGCGTTGGCACCTGGTGCTACTTTAACGGATATTGGCAGCGGCGTGACGCTGGATGCTGATGGCATTGCAGAAAAAATCAACCGGTGGCAAACCGTGCTGCTAGCTTATGGTGCGAAAAGGGTTGTCATTAGCGCTGATAGCAGTCTCAGCTGGATAATAATCGATTTAGCCTGCTTAGCGGCAGAACGGGTGCTGACCCCTTTGCCGACTTATTTGAGTGAAGCACAGCAGCAAAGTGTGATTTCTAGTCTACAACCTGATATCTGGATAACTGATAGCCCGCTGTCAGATCCCGCCTGCAGCTTGCAGGAAGAATTAGATGGTTTACTGATTTATCGGCGTTTGGGGCAATCAAGCGTCGTTGTGCCTACAGGTACACAAAAAATTACCTTTACCTCAGGTTCTACCGGTGCGCCAAAGGGTGTTTGTTTGTCGCTGCAAGCTCAACTAGACGTCGCATTGGCACTGAAAGCCCGGGTTGAACATTTATGCGACGGCCCACCGCGGCATTTATGTTTACTACCCCTACCTACCTTATTAGAGAATATCGCCGGCGTATACGCCCCGTTGCTTGCCAGTGGTGAGGTGATTGTTGCGCCTGATCGCTTACGTGGCTTTGTTGGCAGCAGGTTGGTGGACCCGCAGGCGCTACTGCAGCTAATCAGCCAGACTCAGCCAAAAAGTCTGATTTTAGTCCCAGAGCTGCTGAAGTTTTTACTGCAGGCGACAGCAAAAGGCTGGATGGCGCCGCAGAGCCTGCAGTTTATTGCCGTTGGCGGAGCCTATGTTTCGCCCACTTTGCTACAGCAAGCAGCTAAAGCTAATTTACCGGTGTATCAGGGCTATGGTTTAAGTGAATGCGCCTCAGTAGTCGCCTTGTCTGATAACTCGGCCAGGACTGCAACTGATACAGTGGGTTTACCACTGAGTTGCCGGGACGTTGAGATCATTGACGGTGAGCTTGTGGTAAATACGCCGTTTTTAGGTTACCTGGGCCAGCCTGGCTCTGCAACGGACAAATTATACACGGGCGATCTGGCCGAATTCACCTGTCAGGGCGAGCTACGTATTTTAGGCCGGCGTAAAAACATGCTCATTAACAGTTTCGGCCGCAATATTTCACCAGAGTGGGTAGAGAGCCTGCTGACTGACAGTGGCATCATTACCCAGGCTATGCTGCTCGGTGATGCGCAGCCGAGTTGTGCCGCGCTTATCTTTGCCATGCCGGCAGTCAGTGATATCGCCATTACTAATTGTATTACCCGCATTAATCAACAGTTACCGGATTACGCACAAATTACACGTTATCAGCGGATCGGACAGCCATTTTCTGTCAGCGATAACACGCTAACAGATAACGGCAGGCTGCGGCGCGATGCTATTAAGCAAAAGTATGTTGCGATAATCAATCAACTTTTTTCTGACTTTGACACACCTGTAACAGGAGCATCGCATGAATTTTTATCCCGTACTGCTTGAAGCCACTACCGAAGCGCGGCAATACCTGCTGTCTGCACCGATAATTAAACGCTGTTTTGACGGTGATTTTACGCTGGATCACTATGTGGCTTTTTTACAACAGGCTTACCACCATGTAAAACACACAGTGCCGCTGTTGATGGCAGTGGGTGCGCGCTTAACTGAAGATAAAGAATGGCTGCGCGAAGCGGTAGCAGAATATATCGAAGAGGAATTGGGTCATCAGGAATGGGTGCTGAATGATATTGCTGCCTGTGGCTTTGACAAAGAGCAGGCACGTAACAGCACACCGGCGTTTGCCACCGAAATGATGGTGTCTTACGCTTATGATGCGGTCAACCGCACGAGTCCGCTGGCGTTCTTTGGCATGGTGCTGGTGCTTGAAGGCACGTCCATTAACCTGGCCGAGCAGGCTGCCAGCCAAATCGCCACAAAACTTAAATTGCGTCGCAAAGCCTTCACTTATCTGAACTCGCATGGCGCCTTGGATCAGGAACACATTAAATTTTATGAAAACCTGATGAACCAGATAACTGATGAGAAAGACCAGGCCATTATTATTCATGCGGCCAAACGTTTTTATCGCCTGTACGGCGATATTTTCCGCTCGCTGGAACAGCCACATGGTTTACAACGTATGGAGCAAGCCGCATGAACACGCTGCAACATAAGCGCGTATTGTTAACTGGTGCTACCGGCGGCATTGGCCGGGCAATGCTAGGGGAATTAACACGTGCCGGTGCAGAAGTCGTCATTACCGGGCGCGATGCCAGTGCTTTAACTGAACTGCATGCTACTGCACCTGACAAAATACGTACCTTTGCCGCCGATTTAACCGATCACGCTGCCCTTCAAGCGTTATATCAGTATTGCACCACGCTGGGTGGGCTCGATGTGCTGATTAATAACGCCGGCATCAGCCAGTTTTCTGCTGAGCAGCAGCAGGATTATGCTGCGCTTATTCAGACTAATTTGCTTGCACCTATGCAGTTGACACAGTTGCTATTGCCACTTATTCAACAAAGACGCGGTTCGGTACTGATGGTGGGTTCAACCTTTGGCAGCATCGGTTATGCCGGCTTTACCGGCTATTGCGCCAGTAAGTTTGGTTTGCGCGGCTATACCGAGGCGCTTAGGCGTGAGCTGCATAACAGTGACGTTAAGGTGCTTTATCTGGCACCGCGGGCAACCAAGACAGCGATTAATTCACCGGCAGTCGATGCCATGAATAAAGCACTGGGGCAGGGTGTGGATAGCCCAGAGCAGGTAGCGAAAGCCATGCTGCGTCAGTTAGAGCGGGGTTCAGCGCGCTGCTATCTGGGGGCGGCAGAAAACGTATTTATCCGGCTAAACGGGTTATTTCCGGCTTTGGTAGACAGAGCGCTTGGCGCCAAATTAAAGCAAATTAAGCAGTTTTTTACTACGGCTAACGCTTGACGAAAGTATGCAGGCTAACCTTTTAAACCAGGAGTAATGTCATGAAAAAGATTACGTTTTTAGTGTTACCGCTGCTTTTTTTGCAGGGTATGGCCAGTGCAGATGTCATGACCGATATTAAACCCTTGCAACAACGCTGGGCCGAAATTAACTATCAGCTAGATGAAGATAAACGCGAACAGGCATTTGAACAGTTATTGCAACAGGCAGATCAGGTAGTTAACAGCAACACTGATAAAGCCGAGGCCTATATTTGGCGCGGCATCATCGCTTCAAGTTATGCCGGTGCTAAGGGCGGCTTGGGGGCACTTGATTTAACCAAACGTTCAAAAGCGGACTTAGAGCAGGCGCTAAGTATACAACCCGATGCACTGCAAGGCTCGGCCTATACCAGCCTGGGTGTGTTGTATTACAAAGTGCCCGGCTGGCCTGTAGGCTTTGGCAGTGACAAAAAAGCCAAACAATTATTAACCAAAGCGTTGGAAATAAACCCGCAAGGTATTGATCCAAATTATTTTTATGCAGAATTTTTAACTGAAGAACGCGACTATAAAGCGGCTATGCGCTATCTTGAACTAGCGAAACAGGCCCCGGCACGGCCAGACCGACCACTGGCCGACAGTGGTCGAAAGCAGGAAATTGCGGCGCTTGAGCAAAAGCTGAAAAAGAAAATAAAGTAGCGTAACTACGCACACGTGAGGTGCTATGCGGATATTGCTGGTAGAGGATGATGTGGCACTTCGCGACGGTTTGCATCAGGCATTAACGGTGCAGGGCTTCGCTGTAAACGCGGTAAGTAGCGGTGAACAGGCGCTCAGTGTGGTAAGAAGTGGTGATTGCGATTGTCTTATCCTCGATTTAGGCTTACCTGACATGGATGGACTCAGTGTATTAAAACAGCTGCGGCAAAAGTGGCCACGTTTGCCGGTACTTATTTTAACCGCGCGGGATAGTTTGGATGACAGGATAAGCGGGCTGGATCTGGGCGCTGACGATTACCTGGTTAAACCCTTTGCGGCAGCTGAATTGTTTGCCCGTTTGCGCGTGATAGAGCGCCGTTTAGGCACTGCTGCGACTCATCTGGTACGTATTGCCGGGGTAGAGCTCGATACCAGCGCCATGCAGCTGAATATTAATGGTGAGCAAACAGGCTTATCGCGGCGTGAATACGTGCTGTTAAAGGAGCTGATGGAGTCGGCCGGCCGCGTAAAAACCCGTGAACAATTGGAAGCGAGCTTGTATAGCTGGGGGGAAGAGGTAGCCAGTAACGCGCTGGAGGTGCATATTTCAAACCTGCGTAAAAAGCTGCCAGCGGATTTTATCCGCACGGTACGCGGTGTTGGCTACAGTATTGCCAGATCATGACATCTTTACGCCGCTACCTTATTTCTGTGTTAATTGCACTTTTGGTGTTAACCAGCTTTTTGGCGGCGCTGCAAAGTTACCGCTTAAGTGCTGTGCGCGCTACAGAGCTGTTTGACCAAGATTTACAGCTGGTGGCGGCCAGTATTTTACAGCATTATCAGCCTGCAGATGAGGGCGCGACGGATAGCGGTCTGGCGGTGCAATTATTTCGCCAGCAGCAGCTGATTTTTAGTAACGCACTGGCACCCGCAACGCCCCTTAACGCCCCGGTAGGGTTTTCCGAACAAAACTTTCAGGGCAAGCGCTGGCGTGTTTATGTTGAACAGCGCAGCGCCGACTGGCGTATTATGGTGGCGCAGCCATTACAACAGCGACTGGCGTTAGCCGATGAGGTCATCACTGCGTCGTTATACCCTGTGGTACTGAGTTTACCACTGCAAGCGCTGTTGATTTGGTTGGTTGTCAGCCGGGCGTTACAGCCATTAAAATCGTTATCTGCTGAGCTGACATCACGTAAAGCCAGTGAACTTACACCGATTAGGCTGTCGCAGGTGCCGCTAGAGTTACAACCCGTGCTCAGCGCCACCAATACACTGTTCGAGCGGCTGTCAGCAGCCTTTGAACGTGAAAAGCGCTTCGCATCAGATGTTGCACACGAGCTTCGTACACCACTTAGTGTGCTGCAAATAACCTTACATAATGCCATTACCGAGGCACAGCGGCAGGGTGTAGCGCAAGACGATACCGCTATGCAAGCACTGCAGGACGGTGTTGAACGCATGCGCCAGCTGATAGAGCAAATTATGCTGTTAAATCGCACCCATCCGGATAATTTTCAGGCCAATACCAAACCACTGGACTGGGCGGCCTTGTGCCGCGCTGTCGTGGCAGAACACTTTAGCCAGTTGGAAAGCCGTCAGCAGCAGATCAGCATAGAGGGGGTGGAGCACCTTGAGGTAAAAGCAGATGAGTTTGCCTTGCGCTTGCTGGTGGCTAACCTGTTAGGCAATGCTATTAAATACACGCCGCCAGGCGGACAAATTAAGCTGATGCTAGGTAAAACTGATAACAAGGCTGTGCTTGAGGTAGCCGACTCCGGTCCCGGCATACCAGAGCAGGAGTATCTGCAGGTATTTAACCGTTTTTACCGCGTCGGAGGCGACAGGCATCAGTCAGGCGCACCGGGGTCAGGGCTAGGCTTATCCATCGTGAGAGAGCTGGTGCAATTGCATGGCGGTACTATCCGTCTTGGCAGGTCTGAGTTCGCTACCGGCCTTAAGGTAACCGTGGAGCTGCCATTATGCGTTTAAGCCGCTTCCCTCTTGGCTTGTTATTGTTATGGAGTTTTGCCCTAAGCGCACGGCAAGAGTTTACCCTCACGTTAAAGGATCATTTATTTAGTCCGTCCAGGTTAGTGGTTCCTGCTGAGACGAAGATTAAAATTCGGCTAATTAATCATGACCCAACACCTGAAGAGTTTGAAAGCTTTAATTTAAACCGGGAAAAAGTGGTGTTGGGCCAGGCAGAAGCGGTGATTTATCTGGGCCCCTTACGACCGGGCGAGTACCCGTTTTTTGGCGATTTTCATCCTGACAGCGCCAAGGGGCTGTTAATCGCAGTGCCTGAAGCGAAGTGGCGTGATTATCAGCAACAGCTGCAACAAAAGCCGGAGACGCCGCATGTTAATTAATACCGTGCTGGTGTTTACCCGTGATTTATTACCACTGTTTATTTTGCTGCCAGTATTACTGCAGCACATTACAGAGTCGAAAACCCGTTTACTGGTCAAGGCAGGGTGTGTTGCTGTCGTCCTTATGCTGCTGATTACGCCTGTGCTTAGCAATATCACCCGCTTAGCCGACGGTAATGGCCTGGAGCTGTTGTTTGTATTGCTGTTGTCGCTGTTACTACTGAGTCTGTTATTGCAAACAATTCATTGGCGCTATCGCACTGTTGCGATATTTGCAGCGCTGTCACTGCAAATGCTGATTTGCGCTATTAATCTGCTGTTATTTAGCCTGAGCAGTGTCGGTATTGCTGGCGCAACAGAAAGCCTTTGGCTAGGGGCTGTGCTGGCGCTTGGTATTTGCAGCAGCATAGCCGTTTTGGCCTATCAGTTACTGGCAGAGCTTGGCCGAGCGTCACGCTGGTGGCTTGGTATGATGCTGGCGCTGGTTGCGGCCAGGCAGGGCAGTGAAGTGATAAATTTGCTCAGCCAAACCGATCTCATCACGCAGCAGGATAGTGTGTGGGATAGCAGTACCTTACTGGCCGAGCAATCTGAGCTGGGGGTGTTTTTTCATGCCTGGTTTGGTTATGAAGCCACGCCTGACGTTGTACAACTTGCCGCCTGGGCGGGAGTTTTGGTCTTGGTGTTGGCGCTGTGGCGGAGGCAATTAAAATGAAACGTTTAGGCTGGCTGGCTATTATCGCATTACAGATGATAAGTTTTGCCGTACTGGCCGATGGTCGGGTAGTGGATAAGGTATATCATCCTTATGTTGGCGCCTTAGAGCGCGATTTCGAGTACCGCGCATTATATCAACGCCAGTCACAGCATCCGGATAACAATACGTTGGCACAGAAGCTAGGTTATGGCTTTGCCATTTCAGAGCGTTCAGCCCTGGCGTTTTATTTGCTTGCAGAGCGGGTTATGCCAGACGATTACACGGTGGCCAGTTATGAGGTTGAGCTGCGTCATATGCTTAGCGAGCAGGGGCAGTACAGCTGGGATTGGGGCTTGTTGTTTGAGTATGAGCACCAACAGCAAAGCGACAGCAATGAAATTACCACTGGCCTGTTAATGGAAAAAGAATTTGAGCACACCAGTCTAACACTTAACACCTTGTTGGTGTATGAATGGGGCAGCCGTATTAAAAATGAGCTGGAAACTGAGTTCAGGTTGCAATATCGCTATCGGTATCTGCCGGCATTGCAGCCTTCAATAGAGATTTACTCCGGTGAAAATTACAAAGGTGCTGGCCCGGGGTTTATGGGCGTGCATAAGTTTAGCCCCACGCGGCAATTAAAGTGGGAAGCGGCCATGGTGTTTGCGCTGGACAACGACACCATAGACCGCACAATGCGTTTTGCCATTTCATACCAGTTTTAGCTGTCAACTGGCGCTAATTTCTCGCTAAATGGCAGTGCTTGTCAGTAGTCAGCGGCATTTCTGCTGCTATAATGCCGCATCTTAACTGAGATCCCGTAACAAAAGGACAGTGCATTTTATGGCGGACGCAGAACATCGCCCCACGAATTTTATCCGGCAGATCATTGATACTGATTTAGCTTCTGGCAAGCACAGCAATGTGCAAACCCGTTTCCCACCCGAGCCAAATGGCTATTTGCATATCGGCCATGCAAAATCTATTTGCCTTAACTTTGGTATTGCGCAGGATTATCAGGGTAAGTGCAACCTGCGTTTTGACGACACCAACCCGGAAAAGGAAAACGTTGAGTTTGTTGAGTCGATTCAGCGCGACGTTAATTGGCTGGGCTTTCAGTGGGATGGCGCAGTACGTTACTCGTCTGATTATTTTGAACAGCTGTACAGCTACGCCGTTGAGCTGATAAATAAAGGCCTGGCGTATGTCTGTTTTTTAAATAATGAACAAATGCGCGAGTACCGTGGCAATTTAACCCAGCCCGGTAAAGCCAGTCCAACGCGCGACACCAGCCCGGCAGAAAACCTGGCGCTGTTTGAAAAAATGCGCGCCGGCGGTTTTAAAGAAGGCGAGTGCTCTCTGCGCGCTAAAATTGATATGGCATCCAGCTTTATGTGCATGCGCGATCCGGTGATTTACCGGGTTAAGTTTGCCCATCATCACCAAACCGGTGACAAGTGGTGCATCTACCCAATGTACGACTTTACTCACTGTATTTCAGATGCGCTTGAAGGCATTACCCATTCGCTGTGTACGCTGGAGTTTCAGGATAACCGCCGCTTGTACGACTGGATCCTGGACAATATCACCATTAACTGTCACCCGCAGCAGATTGAGTTTTCCCGCTTAAATCTGGAATATGCGGTAATGAGTAAGCGTAAGCTGCAAACCCTGGTAGAGCAAAACGTGGTATCTGGCTGGGATGACCCACGTATGCCAACCATCGCTGGCCTGCGTCGTCGTGGTTATACCCCCGCGGCTATTCGCGAGTTTGCCAAGCGCATTGGTGTTACCAAGCAAGATAACGTGATTGAAATGAGTGCGTTAGAGGCCTGTATCCGTGAGGATTTAGATGCCAAAGCACCCCGCGCTATGGCAGTGCTGGATCCGTTAAAAGTGACGATTACCAACTACCCGGCGGATGGTATCGAGTGGGTGGAGTCGCCAAATCATCCAAAAGACGACAGCATGGGCAGCCGTAAACTGCCGTTTGGTGCTGTGGTGTATATTGATCGCGCTGATTTTCGTGAAGAAGCAAATAAAAAGTACAAGCGTCTGGTGTTAGGCGGCGATGTACGGTTACGTAATGCCTACGTGATTCACGCTGATGAAGCGGTAAAAGACAGCGATGGCAATATTATCGAGCTGAAATGCAGCTACCTGCCGGAAACCTTGGGTGAAAACCCAGCCGATGGCCGCAAGGTGCGTGGCGTGATTCACTGGGTGGAAGCCACTCACGCTGTACCGGCCGAGTTTCGCGTGTATGACCGTTTGTTCAGCGTAGCCAACCCGGCAGCAGCAGATGACTTTTTGACGGTAGTAAATCCCGAATCGCTGGTGGTGAAGCAGGGCCTGGTCGAGCCATCTTTGCAGCAGGCTGTAGCCGAGCACGCTTATCAGTTTGAGCGTGAAGGCTATTACTGTGCCGATAACCGTGATTCAAGTGCAGACAAGCTGGTGTTTAACCGCACTGTAGGCTTGCGTGATGGCTGGGGTAAAGAAGAAGAGTAGTAACCTTTTGTCTGCAACAGAAAAGGCCGCACTGCGGCCTTTTCTGTTGTCAGGCTTAGGCGTTATTTTTTCAGTAATAACCCCAGACCGATAATAGCCGCCACAGCACCACCGACTAAAAACCAGATAGCATTATCGGTTGGATTACCTGTAACCATTTCAGTGACCTGTGACGCGGTGGAGTTATACTCGGTATAGCCGAAATACAAAAGCACCACACCGGCCACCAATATGGCTAAGCCAATAATTTTATTCATCATGTTCTCCTTGTTATTGTTGTTTTAACCGGTGTTATCAACCGGCACTTAGCGCGGACAAACCACTATTAAAGCCCATCAAGTCTGGTATTATCAGTAGCAAATGTCCAATTAAGATATAGGTTTAGCATGGATTTGTTGCTTGCGGTGCTGTTTTTTGCTTTTTCTACTACCATTACGCCGGGGCCAAATAATGTGATGATTATGTCGTCCGGGGTAAACTATGGTATCAGGGCCAGCGTACCGCATTGGTTAGGTATTTGCCTGGGTTTTCCATTAATGGTGTTGCTGGTTGGCCTGGGGTTTGGCGTAGTGTTTGAGCGTTACCCGCATTTGCATCAACTGATTAAAGTATTGGGCGTGGCCTATTTACTTTGGCTGGCTTGGCGCATTGCCAGCGCAGAGCCCAAAACAATAGAGCAGGGTAAAAGCAAACCCTTTAGCTTTATACAGGCTGCACTGTTTCAGTGGATTAACGGTAAAGCCTGGGTGATGGCCAGTGGCGCCATTGCAGCTTTCACCACCGTAGGTGGTGTTTACTGGGTTGAAGTTAGCATTATTACCGCTGCCTTTTTACTGGTGGCCTTTCCCTGTGTTGGTGCCTGGCTGGTATTTGGCGCTGTGCTGCGTAAAGTGCTGACCAAAGCACTGTTTCAACGCTTGTTTAACATCACTATGGCTATTATTTTAGTGTTGTCCGTAGTACCGGTGTTAGTCGAGATCTGGCGTTATTATTTTACGCCAGCTGTGGTGTAAATAATTTTATCAAGGAGCCTGTTATGCGGGTATTCGTCATTGCAGTTGTTCTATGGTTATCGGCTTGTGCCAGCACGCCAACAAACACGGTTTGGCTGGATGTACGCAGTGCTGATGAGTTCGCGGCAGGACATGTTGATGGCGCGATAAATATCCCACACACCGAGATAGCGGCGCGTATTGGTGAATTACAGTTGGCTAAGGATGCCAATATCGCGCTGTATTGTGGCTCTGGCCGACGCGCCGGTATTGCCATTGAAACTCTGCAGCAATTGGGGTACACCAGGCTAACTAACCATGGTGGTTATGAGGCGTTAAAGCAGCAACCTGCTAGCAATGAACGGCAATGAAGAAAAAGTAAAGCTGGAACATGAAGCCGCGCGGCTGTTTATGCGGCTTTATGAGCAGCGTTTTGGTATTAAAATGCGCCATATCTGGCATAACGAGCCGGCGCGCCCCGACGTGTCCTGTTATTACGATGATCAAAAGCTGGATTTAGAAATCGCCCATCTGTACGGCAGTGAAGTAGAGGCCATGCATATTCTCGGGCGTGAGCTGGGTGAAAATACCCATAAAGAGTTAATGGCGCTACTGCGCACGCCAGCACAGCACCGTCTGCTGACCGGCCTTAACCGGCTTATTTGCAACAAAGCAGAAAAAACCTATCACACCGATCGCGTTTGGCTGGTGATCCGCAATGCCAATCCGCTTTGGACCCGGCGCGACATTCTAAAGCATTACCGCCAATTACATATGCCAAAACAACACCCGTTTGAACAAATTTGGCTAATAGGCGATATGCAAGGCCAAAGTGGCATCATGGCGCTGTATCCGCCAACGTTAACCGTGCTGGAGCATGGCTGATGTTGGCGTTTTATCAGCGCTGGGCTATCAAGCTTTATCCGCTGCGCAGTTTGTTTGTATTAGTGGCGGTAATGGCGATGACTGCTTTTGTTTGCTTGGTGTTCACGGACAATGAGCTTAGCCGGCGCTGGCAGTTAAGTACTGTGGTACTGGCGCTTTGCGCTATGTTGCTATGGTTATGGGCTGCGTTGTTCAGCCAGCCACTGCCGCAGGCCAGCGCAGATAGCGGTTTATGGCATAAGTTCAAATGTAAGCTGCTGTATTTGTTGTATTACCTGTTAGCAGCGTTTATTACGTTGCTGCTACTTGCCACAGTTTATCTTGGTCTGCGCACGCTTAAAGGTATAATAGCCGCCTTGTTTTTCAGCTAATGTGGATGCTATGGCACAAGCTGCAGTGCGCTGGGATATTTTCTGCGCGGTAATCGATAACTTTGGCGATATAGGTATTTGCTGGCGGCTCAGCCGGCAGTTAGCTGCCGAGCACAATATTGACGTCAGGCTCTGGGTAGACGACTTGGTCAGTTTCAAGAAGATTTGCCCCGAGCTTGATATCAACCAGACAGCGCAGCTGCTTAGTGGCGTGACAATAAGGCTATGGTCTGAACAAACGGATTGGGCTGCAGAGCAGATCGCTGATGTGGTAATAGAAGCCTTAGCCTGCACCATACCCATGCCATATCAGCAAACAATGGCGGCACAAAGCACGATGCCACTGTGGTTAAATTTGGAATACTTATCAGCTGAAGACTGGATTGAAAGCTGCCATGCGCTGCCATCACCGCAGCCACATCTGCCGCTGAATAAATACTTTTTCTTCCCGGGTTTTACCGCTGCCGCTGGCGGCCTGCTACAAGAAGCGGGTTTGCAACAGCGTTTAGCGGATTTTGCTACCGACACCCAGGCGCTGCAGCAGTTCTGGACCAGTTTAGGCATTGATAACAACAGTAGGTATCAGCAAAAAATCTCGTTATTTGCATACGACCATCCACAGCTTGAAAGTTTGCTGGCCTGCTGGCAAGCACACAGTGCACCTTTACTGTGCCTGGTGCCGGAGGGGGCGCTGGCGCAGCAACTGACTCGTTTGTATCCAGAGCTTGGAGCACAGCGCAGGTTGAGTATAGGCGCGTTAACGCTGGTGATCCTGCCATTTATGCCGCAGGACGATTACGACAAACTCCTGGCGGCCTGTGATATTAACTTTGTGCGAGGTGAAGATTCAGTGATCCGTGCACACTGGGCGGCTAAGGCGTTTATCTGGCAAATTTATCGTCAGGCAGAGCAGGCACATTTGGAAAAGCTCAATGCGTTTATGCAGCGCTATTGTAATGCAATGCCAGCCGATCTGGCCGAAACAGTAAAAAGCTTCTGGCTGGCCTGGAATGCTGACACGCCTTTAGCTGAAAGTTGGCAGCAGTTCGCTGCAAAATACCCGCAAATTGCTGACTATAACCTGAATTGGCGCGCGCAATTAACGGCGAATGGAGATCTTGCCAGCAACCTCGTGCACTTTGTTGAAAAAAAATTTATAATGCGACGCAATTTTTCCTAACGAGAAGATATTTCAGTCATGATGAAGACAGCTCAAGAACTGCGTGCTGGCCAGGTGATTATGGTTGGCAACGATGCAATGGTGATCCAAAAGGCAGAATTTAACAAATCTGGCCGTAACGCTGCCGTTGTAAAAATGAAAATGAAAAACCTGCTGAACGGTCAGGGTATGGAAACGGTTTACCGTGCTGATGACAAATTCGAGCAAGTAATGCTGGAAACCAAAGAAGTCACGTACTCTTACTTCGCTGATCCGATGTATGTCTTTATGGATCAGGAATATAACCAGTACGAAATCGAAGCTGAGTCTATGGAAGGTGCATTAAAGTACTTAGTAGACGGCATGGAATGTTCAGTAGTGTTCTACGGCGAGCGGCCAATCTCTGTTGACCTGCCCACTATCGTAGTTCGTACTGTAACTTACACTGAACCAGCCGCCCGTGGCGATACCTCAGGTAAAGTAATGAAACCAGCAAAAATTGAAACTGGTTTTGAACTGATGGTGCCTGCTTTCGTTGAAGAAGGCGACAAAATCGAAATCGATACCCGTACTGACGAGTACCGTAGCCGCGCCAAGTAATATTGGCAGGTTAAAAAAGGCGCTTCGGCGCCTTTTTTTATCTTTATTTGGGAGCGAAATGAGCACTGAAAAGCAAAAAATGCTAAGCGGTCAGTGGTATAACCCACTGGATAAACAGCTTAGTGCAGAGCGCATGGCGGCGCGTAAATTACAGCACCTTTATAACCAGAGTGCGCCGGATGATGCGCCAGCACGCAGTGCGCTGTTAAAGCAGTGGCTGCCCAATACCGGCAAGCATTTTTACGTTGAACCACCGTTTTATTGTGACTATGGCTACAACATTAAAACCGGCGCTAAAGTGTTTTTTAACTTTAATTGCGTGGTGTTGGATGTGGCTGAAGTACGTATTGGTAACAATGTATTTTTTGGCCCGGCGGTACAAATTTATACCGTAAATCATCCGTTAGATGCCAAAAAGCGCAATACGTTAATCGAGCAGGCATTGCCGGTTGTGATTGAAGACGATGTCTGGGTTGGAGGTGGCGCAGTAATCTTGCCTGGCGTGACGATAGGCAAGGGCAGTGTTATTGCTGCCGGCAGTGTGGTCACAAAGGATATTCCGGCCGATGTAGTGGCTGCAGGTAACCCATGCCGTGTTATTAAAGCTGTAACCGAGCAATAACTTTAGCGTGACAGCAAATATAGGTCGCTGAGTGTCATAGTATTGCCGCCCAATTTAAGTTGGCTAAGGAGTAGCAGTGCGCTGCTATAGGCATCTTCTAACGCATGGTGATTAGCCATATCGGGCAGGCCGTGGCGTTTTAAGCAGCTTGGCAGTTTTAACGCGTCATGCTTGACCACTTTGCCTTGGCGAAGCAAGCGCTGCCACTCCATCTTCATGGTATCGATAAATTTAAACCGCGGCATTTTACCAAAGCAGCGCTGACAGGCTGTGCGTAAAAACTGCTCATCTAAACCACTGTGATGAGCAACAAACACATAACCCGCATACTGGCTTAATAAGGTGGTGAGCACTGCAGCTAATTCGTCGCCTTGTTTTAGCTGGTGATCGTGCAAGCCGTGATACACGGCGCTTTGGCCAACGCTGACCGGGCTGGCAATTAAAAAGTGTTTAGCTTCCGATAGGATGATTTCCTGCTGGCGGATAGGTACCCAGCCAATGCTGACAATATGATCTTTTTTTGGGTTTAACCCGGTAAGTTCTAAATCCAGCACCAGAAAAGAGGCTTGTTTAACGCTGGTATTGGCGGCAGGTAACGGCGTTTTAGCAAAGCGATCTACTACAGCGCTGAGTGCGCTATTCTTGTTGAACAGCCAGCCTAACATTTACATGTCCCGGCAAAAGCGATGCTTTAAACTGCTTTGCGCTTCATTAATAACGGCAAAACTGTCTTTAAGCTGATGGCGGGCCAGGCCGGAGATGTCCATTGGATCCAGCAAATTGGTGACATCATGCCCCTGTTGCAGATCGTGCTGATGCTTCTCCCAACGCAGTTGGGCCAGTAAGTCAAACGCATCCAATAAATTTTGGCTGTCTTTGCTGTCTAATACATTTTGTGCCGCAAGCTGTTGCAGCCGTTTGCGGGTGTTGATCTCATGCAGGCCAACAGATAACGCATAGACGCGGGCCAGATCGGTAATTAGGCTGATACCGCGCTTTTTCAGATCTAAACCTTTTTTGTGTTTGCCATCTTGTTCTAATATAAAGTTTTTGAAAAAGCCCAGCGGTGCAGTGCGTTGGAGCGCGGCCTGTGCCAGATGATATAAAAATAGTGGCGCCTGTGCTGTGCGTTGGTAAATATCTTCTTGCAGGGCGTTGAATAAGCCTTTACTGCCATCTATTACCCGCAAGTCAAAGAAAATACTGGCTTTTAACAGGGCTTCTGGTGTTGGGGTTGCAATCCAGCGGGCAAAGCGGCCAGACCAACCTTTCAGACTAAGCCGAAGCTCGGGGTTAGATGCCATAATATTGCCGGGGCACAGGCTAACGCCGCAGCGAGCCAGGCCCTGGCAGACGAAGTCGGCAAATGCGGCAAAGTAGTCTCCAACGTCCCCTACAGGCTCTTTTTCCAGTAATAGTGCATTGTCCTGATCGGCATTTAAACTCTGATCCATCCTCGCCTGCGAGCCAAACGCCAGCCAACTGAACACACAAGGCGGCTCGCCCAGCTGTTGCTGCGCCAGAAAGATTAGCCGTTGTGTAATGGCATCTGTAATAGTGGTAATAATATGGCCAGCCTCATAGGAAGGCACTTGCTGCTTACTTAAGGTTAATGCCAGTACATTGATCTGCTGACTGCAGCGCTCTAAACCGTCAACACTGGTTTGGCGATGAATTTCGCCAATCAAATACACCGGATGATCTTGCTGGCTGCGGATAATATCGGTGGCAGTAAGCATTGCACAGCATACACCTTGCTCCATCACCGGTAAGTGATGAATATTGTGCTGACTCATCAGTTGTACTGCCTCATACAAATAAGCATGACGGTCAATATGTTGTGGCTGACGTGTCATAACCTGGCTTATCTGGGTGCTGGCGGGCAGGGCGTGTGCCAATACCCGATTACGCAGATCGCGGTCGGTAATGATGCCCACCAGTTTATCCTGCTCTTCCACTAATAAAGAGGATACACGCTGCTCTGACATTAATCGGGCAGCGTCCTGTACGTTTTGCTCTGGCCGGATAGCAATTTTACGCTGCTGCACGATATCGCTGATTTTCAACGTAAAACGGCTACCTTGCTGTTGTTCACGATATTGGTGTAAGCGGCGGCTAAAAAGTCGCTGGAAAAAAATATCAACGTTTTTATATTGATAGCGGCAATGGTGAAAGGCATCAGCCTTTAGCCAGTAGACTAGGCCATCCTCTTCACAAAGTAGGGTATCGTCATCAGTTAGGCCCGTTAACAACTGTTGGTAACCGTAGAAGTCGCCACTTTGCAGTTTAGTGAGTAATTGCTGCTGATCGCTGTACAGCGTAAAAATGCCGGTACGGACAATCAACAGTCGCTCACTGCTGATATCCACCTCGTCCTGACGCTGATGATAATACACGCTGATGTTAGCCGCCAACTGGCTGAGCGCCGCGCTATCTAGCTGATTAAAGGGGGTTGTCTCAGCAAGAAAATTAACAACATCAGCTACTTCCATAGTGGTCTCCGCTTATTGTCAGCTGGTTTTATTGCCGCACAGTGCCAGTAACAGTGGATCATTAGCTGCCAGCGGGCGCCAATCTTTACTCAGCGCACTCTCTGCTGAGGGTAGGGTTAGCTCAGCGGTAAAATCGGCTAGTGCCTGGTGGGTGCAGGTAACCACCTGCGGTACGCGGCGCGCTGCGGCGCGTCGTTCAAAAAAGTATAAGTCGACCAGTTTTAATGTCTGGTCTTGCTGATTAGCAGAGGCATTGCCAATATCAGCAGCGATAAAGCGTAAAGTTTGCGGATACAGGTAACTCCAGGGACGCCAAATGGCGGTTTGTTCAATGGTTTTTACCACCATCACGCCTTGTGGTAGCCGGCTGCGGTGATGCTCAAACCAGGTGTACTCACTGTGAATTTGAAAGCCCAGCATGGCCGCACCGGCAAATACCGGTATTAACCAACGCGGTGCCTTATTCGCGCTGAGTTTACGCAGTACCAGCGCAATACCTGCAGCACCAAGGCCAGCACAAACTGTTGCAATCAATTCCCAAATCATAGTGTTTTTCCTGAAAAAGACGGGCTTTCACCATGAAAGCCCGTATCGTCATTGTGGCCTTGCACACAGTGTTATGGCAAGGCTTAGCCTTTAATGGCCAGTCGCAGCACCAGCACCTTTGGGGTAGCGAACACTTTCGACCAGATCCTGTATGTGCTTCGGTGGTTCCTCTGTTACAGAAGATACCGCGAAGGCAACGATGAAGTTAATCACTGCACCGACGGCACCAAACGACAGCGGCGATATACCGGCCAGCCAATTTGCTTGCACGTTTTCAAAGGTATTGGTTCCCGGGATAAAGAACCAGCCCAGATACAGGAAGATGTAAATCACGGTAGACAATAGGCCCGCTAGCATGCCGGCGATAGCACCTTTGTTGTTTACGCGTTTAGAGAAAATACCCATCATCAGCGCCGGGAAAATAGATGCTGCGGCAATACCAAATGCCAACGCTACTACCTGCGCCGCGAAACCGGGCGGATTCATACCAAGCCAGGTCGCCACCACTATCGCAACCGCCATAGAGATCCGTGCGGCTAACAGCTCACCCTTTTCACTGATGTTAGGATTGATTGACCCTTTAATTAAGTCATGACTAACAGCAGATGAAATGGCCAGTAATAAGCCCGCAGCGGTTGACAGCGCCGCAGCTAAACCACCGGCAGCGATTAAGCCAATAACCCAGCCAGGTAAGTTGGCAATTTCAGGGTTAGCCAATACCAGAATGTCGTTATTCACGGTTAACTCGTTGCCATTCCAACCACGGGCCTGTGCGGTTTCTTTGAAGGCAGCTGAATCGCTATATAACTGAATGCGACCGTCACTGTTTTTATCTTCAAATTTGATCAAACCTGTTTGTTCCCAGTTTTTAATCCAGTCTGGACGTTCTGCGTACTCAATTGCATCGGCAGTAGGGCCATCAGGATAAATCGTAGTTAACAGGTTCAGGCGTGCCATTGAAGCGACAGCTGGTGCAGTTAAATACAGCAGCGCAATAAATACCAGCGCCCAGCCAGCTGACCAGCGTGCATCTGATACTTTAGGTACGGTGAAGAAACGGATAATAACGTGTGGCAAGCCTGCAGTACCTATCATCAGTGATAAGGTAAACAGCACCATATTCAGTTTGTTCGAGACATCAGCGGTGTAATCCACAAACCCCAAATCGCGTACCACTAAATCCAGCTTTTGCAGTAAAGGCATACCCGAAGCGGTGTGCTCAGAGAATAAACCCAGTGGTGGGATAGCGTTACCGGTTAGTTGCAATGAAATAAACACAGCAGGAATGGTGTAAGCGATAATCAGTACTACATACTGTGCGACCTGGGTGTAGGTTATACCTTTCATACCACCCATAACGGCATACAAAAATACCACTACACCGGCGATCATCAGGCCGGTATTACTTTCTACTTCCAAAAAGCGTGAGAAGGCCACGCCTGCACCTGTCATCTGGCCGATAACATAGGTCACTGACGCAATAATTAAACAGGCAACAGCGACAAAACGGGCGTTTTTGCTGTAGAAGCGATCACCGATAAACTCTGGTACGGTAAACTTACCGAACTTACGCAGATAGGGCGCCAGTAGCATAGCCAGTAGCACATAACCACCGGTCCAGCCCATCAAGAACGTCGAGTTGGCATAACCACCAGCGGCAATTAAACCCGCCATCGAAATAAACGATGCGGCTGACATCCAGTCAGCGGCTGTTGCCATACCGTTCATTACCGGGTTAACACCACCACCGGCTACGTAGAAGTCTTTGGTTGAACCGGCACGAGCCCAGATCGCAATTGCGATGTAGAGCGCGAAGGAGCCACCCACGAAAATCAAGTTGATTGCAAATTGACTCATGACGCTATTACTCCTCGTGCAGGTCAAATTCTTTGTCGAGCTTGTTCATTCTCCAGGCATAGAAGAAGATCAGCGCGATAAAGGTTAGAATAGACCCCTGTTGTGCAAACCAGAAGCCAAGGTCGGTACCGCCGATACTGATGCCGGCAAGCAAAGGTCTGAATAATATCCCCCCGCCGTACGAAACCAGTGCCCAGACGATTAGGCAACCTATGATCAGACGAAGATTCGCTGACCAATAAGCCGCCGCATTGCGATCGTGCTCTGTCATAAATACACTCCTTTCCTTTGTTATTTTTATCTTGCAAAGTTAATCTAGCAGCAGTTAACACAAGTGAAAGCCCGACTTTAGTCGAAGAGTCTGGTCTGATATTTGACAGGGCCAGACCATTAAGCCCAAAGTAAGACAAAACAAAAACGGGAGAGCGCCTTGGCTGCTTGGGTAGTTGCCATACTGGCATTGTTGTATGTAGGTGGGCTGTTCGTTATCGCCAACTGGGGTGAACGCCATGCTGACGATAGACTAATACGAAAGTATGGGGGGCTGATCTATAGCCTGGCTCTGGCGGTGTATTGCACATCCTGGACTTATTACGGTGCGGTAGGTACGGCAGTCACTCAGGGCTGGGATTACATTCCCATTTACCTGGGGCCCATACTACTGTTTATTTTTGCTCAACCCTTCTTGTTTAAGTTGCTGTATGTGACCAAAAAGCAAAACGTCACGTCGGTCGCTGACTTCATCTCATCCCGTTATGGTAAGCGCAAGAACGTGGCTTTAGTGGCATCACTGATCTGTCTGGTGGTGGTAGTGCCTTATATCGCGTTGCAGTTAAAAGCCGTGTCCAGCTCGTACCATGTGCTGCTTGGCGGTGATTTTACTGACGATGCCAACCGTTGGTGGCAGGACAGCGCCTTTTTGAGTGCGGTTGCTATGGCGTTTTTTGCCATTTTATTCGGCACTCGTAAGCTACATTTAACCGAACAAAGCCGTGGTGTGATGGTGGCGATTGCGTTTGAATCGGTCGTCAAGCTGTTCGCCCTGTTAACCTTAGGATTGGCGGTGTATGTGTTTGTGCTGGGTGACAGCAGCAATGTGCTTAGCCGTTTTAGCGACCATGCTATGGCGCTGCATGAAGCCAGTGAGTTTGGTTTAATTGAATTTATTACCAAAACTTTGTTAGCAACTACGGCGGTATTTCTATTACCTCGTCAGTTTCATGTCGCCTTTGTCGAAAATGTGTCGCACCATCATTTACGTTATGCCAGACGCTGGTTTTCGCTATATCTGGTTTTGGTTACCGTGGTGGTGGTGCCTATTGCTATTGGCGGTATGCAACTGTTTCCACAGGCGCTGAATGCGGCTGACAGTTTTGTATTGTTGATTCCGGCGCAATCAGGTTGGGACACCTTAAGTGTGTTGGTGTTTATCGGCGGATTCTCGGCAGCAACGTCGATGATTATTATTTCCACCCTGGCGCTGTCTACTATGATCAGTAACGATGTCATTATGCCAGGCTTGCTGCGGCGCAGTAAACGCCAGGGTTTGGGCCATGATTACAGCTTACTGATTATCCTGGTGCGCCGCAGCATGATTATCGTGGTAATGGCGCTGTCGTATTTATATTACCGGGTATTTGCCCGTAATTACGAGCTGGCAGAGACAGGGCTACTGGCGTTCGCGCTGGTGATCCAGTTGGCGCCTGCAGTGATTGGCGGTTTGTACTGGCGTCGTGGTAATGCCTTTGGTGTCTATCTGGGCTTAGCGGTAGGTTTTGTCTTGTGGTTTTATACCTTGATGTTACCGCAACTGGTGAGCACCGGTGCGATAGACAGCAACATTATGCAAACAGGTTTGTTCGGCTGGCAGGTGCTGGTGCCTACCGCACTGTTTGGTATTGAGCTGGACAGTTTAAGCCATGGAGTGCTGTTTTCTCTTGGCTTTAATTTACTGTTTTATGTGGTCGGCTCTATGTTAACCCGTGGCACCTTGCAGGATCGCCTGCAAGCTGTTGCCTTTGTAAAGCCAAACTTACCTGTTAACCATCAGGATACACCGGCAAGGCGGATCCGCATCCGCAATACCGATTTGAGAATTCTGCTGGAGCGTTTTGTCGGTGCTAACCGCGCGGCGGAATGTTTGCAGGAATACGGCCGACGCCAGCAGCAACCTTTGCAGCTGGACGACTACCCCAGTATCGGTCTGGTAGAGCACGTAGAGCGCGAGCTGGCAGGGGTTATCGGCGCATCTTCTGCATCTGCTATGGTTAATGCAGTGCTAGAAGGGCGGCAGCTGGCTTTTGAAGATGTGGTCACACTGTTTGACGATACCACCCAGGCTATACAATTCTCACGCAAAATTCTGTTTTCTACCTTAGAGCATTTAAGTCAGGGCGTTAGCGTGGTAGATCGCGAGCTAAAACTGGTGGCGTGGAACCGTGCTTACCTTGACATGTTTGACTACCCGGAAGCCATGGTGCGGGTTGGGCGGCCGATTGCGGACATAGTTCGCTTTAATGCAGAGCGCGGTTTGTGTGGGCCGGGCAGTGCAGACGAGCACGTTGAAAAGCGCATTGCCCACATGCAAAAAGGTACACCGCATGTTTTTCAGCGCGTGAGACCCGATGGTAAAGTGATCGAAATGCGCGGTAATCCAATACCGGGCGGTGGTTTTGTTACCAGTTTTACCGACATATCTGAGCATGTAAAAGCCGTGCAGGCACTGGCCGAGGCCAAGCAGCATTTAGAGGACAGGGTGGCCGAGCGCACGCACACGATTTCAGAGATTAACCACGAATTGCTGGCCGAAGTGCGGCGCCGGCGCGAAACCGAGCAGCAGTTGCTGCAAGCCAAAGCCGAGGCCGAGGTAGCCAATGCCTCAAAAACGCGCTTTCTGGCCCTGGCCAGTCACGATATTCTGCAGCCGCTCAACGCGGCGCGCCTGTTTACCGCAGCGTTGGCCGGCAGTACCGAGCGCCAGCAGCAACAACATATTATCGGTCAGTTGGACAACTCTCTTAAAGCCTCTGAAGAGCTTATTTCTACCTTATTGGAAATTGCCAAACTGGACGATGGTAAGCTGACGCCTGATGTACAGCCGGTACCGCTGAAGGAGCTGCTATCGCAACTGGCTGACGAGTTTAGTTTGCTGGCGCAACAAAAAGGCCTGTCACTTAGTGTGCGCGCGGCTGATTATCAGGTGCAGAGTGACCCGACTTACTTAAGGCGTATTTTGCAAAATATGCTATCAAACGCCATCAAATACACTAAGCAAGGCAGCATTTTATTGGGCTGTCGCAAACGCGGTGCTGATTTGGTAATCCAGGTTTGGGATACAGGTCCGGGTATCGCCGAAGTAGATTTGCAGCGTATTTTTGAAGACTTTTACCGTATTGATGCCACCGCTAAGGGGCAGCAAGGGGTAGGGCTGGGGCTTGGCGTGGTTAACCGGATGGCAAGGCTGCTGGGCCATAAGCTTAATGTGTTATCGTGGCCGGGTAAAGGCAGTATGTTCAGTATTCGCTTGCCGCTTGCCAGCGCAGCCGTGCGTGAAAGCCTGCCGCTGCCCAGTGGCACTCTGCAGCGGCCGGTGCTGGGACTATCTGTGGTTTGTGTTGATGATGATGCCGCTAACCTGGAGGCGTTGAGGGTGCTGTTAGCGCAGTGGCAAATTACCGACGTAGCCTGTTTTTATGATGAAGACAGCTTGTTAGAGTATGCGCGCAATCATCCGGCGCCGGACGCCCTGCTAATTGATTACCAGCTGGGACAGCAGCTAAACGGGCTGCAGTTATATGACAAAATTAAATTGGCCTGGGGCTACGTCAACGGTATTTTAGTGTCGGCTTCACCCGAGGCGGGGTTGGCGATGAAAGCTAAACAGCACGGTTTACTGTTTTTAGCCAAGCCCATTAAACCAGCTGCATTGAGGGCCAGTTTAAACCACCTAAAAATGCTAAAACGCAGCAGCGGGGCGGAATAGTCTGTCTGCCCACTGCTGTCAGGCACTGAATAAAAGTTATTGCTGCGCCATCGCTTTGTTTACTGGCGGCTCCAGCGTTAAGCGCTGTGCCTGGATCACTACCTGAGTGCGATTCGTTACGCCCAGTTTGCGGAAAATGGCAGTAATATGTGCTTTCACCGTGGCTTCTGAGATATGTAAATCGTAGGCGATCTGTTTATTCAGCCAGCCCTCAGTAAGGTAGTACAATACTTTGTACTGCTGCGCGGTAAGCTGGGCCACTTTAGCAGCAAGATCCAAATCATCCTCAGCTTCGGTACTTTGTTGCTCTAGTACCTGCTTTTTCAGGTTGGCAGGCACCCAAAGCTCACCTGCCATTACGGCATTTAACGCCGCACTTATATCCGCGGGATTTGCCGATTTTGGCACATAAGCTGAGGCGCCAAACGCCATAACACGGCGGATCACATCCAGCTCCTCGCTGGCAGAGATGACCACTATTGGCAAGGTAGGAAAGCTTTTACGCAGCTGAATTAAGCCAAGAAAGCCACAGTTACCCGGCATATGTAAGTCCAGTAACAATAAATCTGTGTCGGGGTGTTGTTCCAGCGCTGCACAAGTGCTGTCGAAGCTATCCGTTTCAATGGTGGCTTTAGTGGCAAAAGTGCTGCTGATGGCATTGATCAAGGCATTGCGAAACAGCGGATGGTCATCAGCGACGATCAGTTTTGCCATCTTATCCTCCAGGCCGGATTGTTATTCTTATTGTCATTATTAGGATCTTTGTAAGTAAAAGGCCGCTTAAGCGGCCTTTTATACTGAGGTTAGCACAGCATACTGTCAAGCATGCACTGCAGTTGTTGCTTATTTACGGTTCAATCTATTATTCACCAGGGTCTCCACTACGGAAGGATCTGCCAGGGTAGAGATGTCTCCTAACTGGTCATGCTCATTGGCGGCAATTTTACGTAAAATACGCCGCATAATTTTGCCGGAGCGGGTTTTTGGTAGGCCGGTTGGCGCCCACTGGATCAGATCCGGTGTCGCAATAGGGGATATCTCTTCGCGTACCCAGTCGCGTAGTGCCTTAGTCAGCTCACTGCTTGGCTCTATGCCAACCCGTGGCGTTACATACACATAGATCCCCTGGCCCTTAATATCGTGCGGGTAACCTACCACAGCAGCTTCGGCCACAGCATCATGCGCCACCAGGCAGCTTTCAATTTCTGCGGTACCAAGGCGATGGCCAGAGATATTTAATACATCATCTACCCGGCCAGTTAACCAATAATAGCCATCAACATCACGTTTGGCGCCATCACCGGTAAAGTACAAGCCAGGATAGGTACTAAAGTAGGTTTGCTCAAAGCGTTCATGGTCACCATACACAGTGCGCATTTGACCAGGCCAACTATCTTTAATAACCAGGTTACCTTCACATTCTCCGTATAATTCTTTGCCTTCGTTATCGACGATCGCCGGTTTTACACCAAAAAACGGCCGGGTGGCCGAGCCTGGTTTGAGGTCAGTACAGCCTGGTAGAGGTGTAATTAAAATGCCGCCTGTCTCTGTTTGCCACCAGGTATCTACTATCGGGCAGTTACCTTTACCAAATTTCTCGTGATACCAGTTCCAGGCCTCTGGGTTAATCGGCTCGCCTACGCTGCCCAATGTCTGCAGTGAAGACAGTGAGCAACCCTCTACCGGCGCATCACCGTGCGCCATTAACGCCCTAATGGCTGTAGGGGCAGTGTAAAGTATATTTACTTTATATTTATCAACAATTTGAGCCATGCGCTTAACGCTAGGGTAGTTAGGCACGCCCTCAAACATTACACTGGTGGCGCCGTTAGCCAGTGGGCCATACACGATATAGCTGTGTCCGGTGACCCAGCCGATATCAGCTGCACACCAGTAGACATCACCATCATGATAGTCAAACACATACTGATGCGTCATGGAGGCATACACCATGTAGCCGCCGGTTGTGTGCAGTACGCCTTTTGGTTTGCCGGTGGAGCCGGAAGTATAGAGGATAAACAGCGGATCTTCGGCATTCATCGGTTCTGCCGGACAGTCGCTGCTTTGTTGGCTTAACAGGTCGTGATACCACACATCACGACCATCTTTGCCAGCCTGCATATCGACGTTTTTGCCGACGTGCTTCACAACGATAACATTTTGCACCGGCGAGTCAGCGCCTAAATGCGCTAATGCCATGTCAGTATTATCTTTAAGATTGGTTATCCGACTGCCTCGCAGCGCCTGATCGGCCGTTATAACCAGCTTAGAGTCACAATCAACAATACGGCTACCCAAAGCATCTGGAGAAAAACCTGCAAAAACGACTGAGTGCACTGCGCCAATACGGGCGCACGCTAATAACGCTACAACAGCTTCAGGTATCATCGGTAAGTAAATCGTAACCCGATCACCTTTTTTGACGCCCAGTGCTTTCATACCATTTGCCAGTTTGCACACCTGCTGATGTAGCTCACTGTAGGTCACTGACTTTTGCACTTCTGGCGAGTCACCTTCCCAATAATATGCCACCTGGTTCGCGCGATCCGGTAGATGACGGTCAAGACAGTTATAGCTGGCATTTAACACACCATCACTAAACCAGTTAATACTCACCTTGCCTGGCATAAAGCTGGTTTGTTTTACTTTTGTGAAAGGCGAGAACCAGTGCAGGCGTTTACCATGCTCAGCCCAGAAGGCTTCAGGTGCATCAACAGATTGTTGGTACATAGTAAGATAATTGTCGTTGGTCAGCAGAGAGCGTTTAGCTGCACTGGCCGGTACCGGAAATACTGTTGGATTTGACATAACTTCCCCTGTGAGAGCTTCTTAAAATTACTGTGATCTTTCTATAGAAGCCGCGTCTTATTTGAAATTAGACCTTAGTCTAGCCAACTTTTTGCCGGGTGGCGAACACCACTCTGTGCCGCCTGAATTAACCCTTTAGAGGCAGTTTAACTGCGACTAAAGGCTAATTGCGGGATTGTCGCCGGTGCACCAAAGTTGACTGGCAAAATTACCATTACAAGAACGAAGATGGAGAGACGGCAAATGAGAAAAATAACAACAGTATCTTACCTCGCAGCCTGTGTAGCGTTGGGGGCAGGTAGCGTCCAAGCTGCTGGCTTTGACATTGGCGGCACCAATGTGACCTTTGGTGGTTACGTTAAGCTTGATGCAATGGTTAGCGACTCTGACGGTGAAATTGCCGCCCTGGGGCGCGATTTTTATGTACCTTCGCTGACGCCGATTGGCGGAGACAGTACCACCCGCTTTGATATGCATGCGCGTCAGACACGTTTCTTCTTCTCGACAGCGACAGAGCTGGAAGATGGTAACAAAATTACAGGTCATTTAGAATTTGACTTCATGACCAGCAATAATGGCAACGACGAGCGCACAACCAACGGCTATAGCCCGGTAATGCGCCATGCCTTTATTAAGTATAAAAACTGGACGCTGGGTCAGACCTGGTCAAACTTTATGGATCTGGCGTCACTGCCAGACACGTTAGACTTTGTTGGCAATCCTGATGCAGCAGTGTTTATCCGTCAAGCGCAGGTACGTTATACCCAGGGCAATTTCTCCTTTGCAGTAGAAAACCCTGAATCGACCATTACACCTTTTGGCGGCGGTGCCCGTATTACCACAGATGATAATGCTACACCCGATTTTACCGCCAGCTACAACCTGAAAACGGATTGGGGTGTGGTAAAAATTGCCGGTTTAATGCGTCAGATCGCTATTGATGACGGTACCTTTGATGATGAAGTGACATCGTACGGTTTATCGGTCAGCACCAAAATTGATTTGGCCAATAAAGACGATATCCGTGTTACCTTGAACACCGGTAAAGGTCTTGGTCGTTATGTTGGCTTAAACACCGTAAACGGTGCTGTATTGGACGCCAATGGCAACCTTGAAACTATCGACTCAACAGCATTCTCAGTGGCTTATCGTCATTTGTGGAACGATCAGTGGCGCTCAACTTTCCTTTACTCAACGCTTATGGTTGATAACGATACTGCATTGACCGGTGTCGGTGTGACAAAAAGTACCCACAGCTATAGTGCAAACCTGCTGTATCAAGCTACTAAAAAGCTGATGGTAGGTGTGGAGTATAAATTTGCTAACCGCGAGGTTGAAACCGGTGCCGATGGCGATATGAACCGCATCCAGTTTAGTGCCAAGTACGATTTCTAAGTATTAAACAGAGTTAATTGTGGGGGCGCATAATTGCGCCCCTTTTTACTGCTTTTTTTTATGACATAACCAATACGTAAAACTGATCCATAAAAGAAGGGGCGCAATATGCGCCCCTTCGTTATTTGAACAGTGCTAGTGCAAGCGCTTATTCATCTGATTTGGGTTTAGTCATTGGCGCGCTAGCCGCCTGGCGGGCAAAGGCAGAACCAGCAGGGCGCTGCGAGCTTGCTACGCTGGGCCGCGCTTCAGCTGGCATTACGGCAGGCTGCTCTGTGGCTACCTGATCAGCAGTGTCAGCCAGCTCAGGCTTAGTCATCGTGGCCACCACCATTTGCGCATAGCGGCTTTTAGCGGGTGCAGCGCTTACTGCAACTTGTGGCTCAGCCTTTACCGCTGCCGCAGGTGCAGGCGTTTCGTTAGTCGCTTCTGCACTGGTTACAGGGGCCGCGGTGGCTAGTTGTGCAGTTGCTACCTCAGCAGATGCAGCAGGTGAGTCTTGTGCCTCTGGTGCTACTTCTGGCTGTGTTTCCTCCTTCTGCGCTTCTGCCACTGCTGCAGCATCCGCTTTTTTCGCCGGTTTACGCCGGCTGCGGCTTTTCGGCTTATCGGCGTCATCCGCTGTAGCTGTCTCTGTTTGCTCTGCTGTCTCTGGCTGCTCGGCAGTGTCATCTGCAGTGGCGGTGTTTTGTGCCACTGGCTCGCTCTGCACAGATGCTGTAACACTGCTGTCAGTCGCAACGTCAGATGCAATATCGCTGTCTGCTGGCATCACTGGCTCTGCGTTTGCATCAGCCTGAGTTACTTCAGTTTGCTCTTGCTCTTTTTTGCGCTTTTGACCTGCGGCACGCAAGTGACGTGGTGAGCGGCGGTTACGACTACGTGCCTCAGTGCTCTCGCTCGTCGTATCAACAGCGTCTTCAGCGGCGGTGCTGCTGTCGTCAGTTGTTGCAGTTACCACCACAGGCTCTGTAACAGCAGCTTCGTTGCTTGCATCAGCCACAACAGCCGCTGTTACTACGGCTGTCATTACGTCTTGCGTGGCTACTGTTTGCTCAGGAGCTTGCTCTGGTGTTTGCTCCACAAAAGGCTGATTCTCAGTAGTGGCGGTTTTTTCCATCCGTACTGATTTACGCATATTACGGCGCTGACGACGCTCTGCTACGCGTTGTGGCGTATCGTCATCCTCTTTTTCCGGCGCTGTAATTGCAGGCTTGTCCTGCGGTTTTCTTGCTTCATGCTCTTTGCGTGCAGGGCGCTGCTCTTGTGGCGCTTTGGCCTGACGCTCTGTTTTTTGCTGGGCATCATCTTTTGCCACGGTGTTAGCCGGTTTATCGTCTGAATCATTGCGACGACGTGATTTATTACGGCGACGGTTATCGCGGTCATTGTCACGGGCACTGTCACGTCCGCCGTTACGATTGCCATCACGCGCAACGTCTCGAGCGCCATCGCGGCCATTATTGCGGCTGTTGTTACGCTGTGTTGGCTTCGCTTTAATGTCATCTGCGGCAGCTTGAGCTGGTGCAAACAGTTTGCCAAACCAGTTGCTGATAGCTGCAAATAAACCAGGAGTCGTTTTTTCGGCAACTTCGGCATTTGCAACAGGGCGCGCTGTAGCGCTGTCGGCAATATTAATGGCTGAAATAGCCGGTTTTTCGCGTACAGCATCAGACGCTGGCTGGTATAGGTTGCTGGTTGCTTCCGGCGCTTTTACCAGGTTGTAGCTAACATCATCGATTTCTTCATCAATACGGATGCGGATCACTTCATGGTTTGGCGTTTCCATATGCTCGTTTGGAATAACAAAAACGCGGATACCATGGCGTTTTTCAATCCGGCGCACCGCATCACGCTTTTCGTTCATCAGGTAGGTCGCAACCGATACCGGCACCTGTGCATGAATTTGACTGGTGTTGTCTTTAATCGACTCTTCTTCAATTAAGCGCAGAATAGACAGCGCGGATGACTCGGTGCTACGAATCGTGCCGCGGCCATGACAGCGTGGGCACACGTGGGTGGCTGACTCGCCCAATGACGGACGCAGGCGCTGGCGTGACATTTCCAACAAACCAAAACGCGAAATGCGTCCAATCTGTACGCGGGCTCGGTCATGCTTCACCGCATCTTTTAAGCGGTTTTCGACTTCGCGTTGGTGGCGTACCGGCGTCATATCGATAAAGTCGATAACAATCAAACCACCTAAGTCACGCAGGCGTAACTGACGGGCAATTTCATCGGCCGCTTCTAAGTTAGTGTTAAACGCCGTTTCTTCAATGTCACCGCCTTTGGTAGCTTTAGACGAGTTGATATCAATGGCGGTTAACGCCTCAGTGCTATCGATGACAATAGAGCCGCCTGAGGGCAGGCGCACTTCGCGGCGAAAGGCTGATTCAATCTGAGTTTCAATCTGAAAGTGCATAAACAGTGGCACTTCACCTTGATACAGCTTCACGCGATGAGCAAAGTCGGGCCGGAACTGTTGAATATACACTTTGGCTTCTTCAAAGATGCGCGGGTTATCGATCAGGATCTCGCCAACATCACGACGCAGGTAATCGCGGATTGCACGAAATACCACGTTACTTTCCTGATGGATCAAAAACGGAGAAGGGCGCTTTTGCGCTTCTTCAGTGATGGCAGACCAGTGCTTTAACAGCGCTTTTAAATCGTAATCCAGCTCTTCGAAAGATTTTCCCACACCGGCGGTGCGAACGATTAAGCCCATGCCGTCAGGCATTTGCAGCTGACCTAATGAATCTTTCAGTTCCTGACGCTCATCGCCTTCAATACGGCGTGAAATACCACCGGCGCGCGGGTTGTTTGGCATCAATACCAGGTAAGAGCCGGCCAGGCTGATAAAGGTGGTTAAGGCTGCGCCTTTTTGGCCACGTTCTTCTTTATCAATCTGAATAATGACTTCCTGGCCTTCTTTCACCACTTCTTTAATGTTGGGACGGCCATCAAAACTGTAACCAGAGGGGAAGTATTCGCGGGAAATTTCTTTTAAGGGTAAAAAACCGTGGCGTTCTGCGCCGTAGTCAACAAAGGCAGCTTCTAAGCTGGGTTCAACCCGGGTGATTTTACCTTTGTAAATATTGGCTTTTTTTTGCTCGTGGCCCGGGCTTTCTATGTCCAGGTCATACAGTTTCTGGCCATCGACCAGCGCAACGCGGATTTCCTCTTCCTGCGTGGCGTTAATTAACATTCTTTTCATCGTTAGTGACTCGCAATTTTGCAGCCACAACGCAGCCCTCTGGGCATCTGCGTGTTCAGACGTTATCAAACACTAGTGGGTGCAGTCTCACGACTGGAATGTCTGAAGAAACCAAATTGTCACTGTAAGGGCTTTTGTGGTGGCGCTACAGTTTATGCTGTTTTCGTTTTTGGATCTGAAACACACCGCCTTACGGCGCTGCGTTATAGCAATATCTTTATATGCTCTGGTTAACCGGAACTCATGTTTTGCCGCTGTTGATAACAGATTACGCAACATTATCTCAGGCAAATGGCGTTTGGTTTACGCCGGGGGTATAAAAAACGTTGGTTTTCACCACGATTTCGGTATGATCAGTCCCCCAAACGCTGCCGCACAAATTCTCTTACGTTACTTTGAGCGCCCTAATTGCCAGTTTTGGCAGAATTAGCGAGTGGATTATCCCACTAACATGCAGCCAATAGCAACTGAAATCTAATATTAGCAGAGCATTGCAAACCCATGACGGATGAAATCAAGTTACCTGTACAAATAGTTGAAATAGAACCTGATTTTATTGGTCAGCGCATAGACAATTTTTTGCTTGCACGGCTTAAAGGTGTGCCAAAAAGTGTTATTTATCGGGTTTTGCGTAAAGGTGAGGTGCGAGTGAACAAAAAACGCATCAAACCCGAGTACAAACTGCAGCAGGACGATGTGGTGCGCATACCACCGATTACGGTAGCGACGCAGGCGGAACCAGTGTCGGTTAAGTTGTCGATGGTGAAAAATTTAGAGCAGCATATTTTATTTGAAGATAACGATTTGATTGTACTGAATAAACCCTCTGGCATGGCGGTTCATGGTGGTAGCGGTTTACAGTTTGGTGTTATCGAAGCACTGCGGGCACTCAGGCCACTGGCCAAACATTTAGAATTGGTACACCGGTTAGACCGCGATACCTCAGGCTGTCTGCTGATTGCCAAAAAGCGCTCGGTGTTAACCCATTTGCATGAGCAGTTGCGCAACAAAACGGTGGAGAAAAAATACTGGGCACTGGTGGCAGGTGACTGGGACAATAAAGTACGTAAAGTAACCGAGCCGCTGAAAAAAAACACCTTGCAGTCCGGCGAGCGGGTCGTGCGGGTAGATGAGCAGGACGGTAAACCGTCGGAAACCCGCTTTCGCATCTTACAGCGTTATCAGCAGGGCACTTTGGTGGAAGCCTTTCCGGTAACGGGCCGCACTCATCAAATTCGCGTACATACCGCTTGCAAAGGTCATCCTATTGCGTGTGATGACAAATACGGCGATAACGTGTTTACTGCACAAATGCAGCAGCTTGGCCTGAACCGGTTATTTTTACATGCTAAAACCTTAAGCTTTACACACCCGATGACTGAAACGACCCTGCGGGTCGAAGCGCCGCTGGATGAGGCGCTGGAGCAAGCACTTAGCAAATTAACGAGAAAGTAATGCAACAAACAGCAGTAGAAAAAGTCGCGTTAGTGGTGTTCGATTGGGACGGCACGGTTATGGATTCAGTTGGCCGTATCGTGTCCTCGTTACGTGCGGCTGCCGGCATCGCTATGCTTGACGTACCGACCGAGCATGCAGCAAAACAGATCATTGGCCTGAGCCTGGACCCGGCTTTTGACATTTTATTTCCGGGTATCAGCAACGATAAACGTCAGTTGATGTTTCATCACTACCGTGAGCAATATATGCTGCACGATACGACACCAACACCCTTATTTTCCGGGGTAGAACAGGTGCTAAGCCAGCTAAAAGACAGCAATATTAAACTGGCTGTTGCAACGGGCAAGCAGCGGCGCGGCTTAAACCGCATGTTTGATGAAACCGGTTTGGCTAAATATTTTGACACCAGCCGCTGTGCCGATGAGGCGCAATCAAAGCCGCACCCGGATATGCTGCAGCAAATTCTGCAACAGCTGGATGTGCCAGCACAGCAGGCCATTATGGTGGGTGACACCAGCCATGATATGAAAATGGCACAAGCGATAGCCATGCCTCGAGTTGGGGTAACTCATGGTGTGCACGGCCGCGAGGTGTTAAGCCAGTTTGAACCCAAAGCGATTATTGATAGCTTGCCGGAGTTGCTGCAGGTTATTTAACGCAGCAACACGTTAACCCCTTCATTTAATAGCATCTGGTTTAGCCGGATCAGCGGCAGGCCAATTAAGCTATTCGGGTCGTCACCGCTGAGTTTACTGAATAAGCTGATACCCAGCCCCTCACTTTTAAAACTGCCGGCGCAATCCAGCGGCTGCTCTTTTTTAACATAAGCGCTAATCTCGGCCTCTGACAGGTTCCGAAACTGCACATGAAAAGGCTCAACGACCAGTTGGCTGTTACCGCTAAGTGCATTAACCAGTGCCAGACCGGTAAGAAAAGTGACCCTTTGGCCGCTAAAGCGTGTAAGCTGCGCGCAGGCGTTTGCGACGGTATGCGGTTTGCCGATTATAGCATTGTCAAATACCGCAACCTGGTCAGAACCAATGACTAAACCAGCGTTTAAACCTGCTGCCACTGCCTGGGCTTTAGCCAAGGCCAGACGGCTGACCAGCTCAGTAGCCGTTTCGCCGGCCAATGGTGTTTCGTCTACCTGCGGTTTAATTGCCTTGAAGTGTCTGGTTAGCTTGCTTAGCAGTTGCTGGCGATAAACAGAAGTAGAGGCCAGATAAAGCGCTGGCAAGGTCGCGTCAGACATAAATAAAAGCACCCGGTTAATTCAATTGTGGCTACTTTAAACAGAATGCTAAAATAGCGCGAGAAAAACCGGAAAAAACTGCCAGATCCCTTTGACAGCAAAGGGTGGCTTCTATATGATGCGCGCCTTATGCAAAAAGTAAAAATGCCCGTTACTATAGATCCGGTTAAAGCCGCGCAAAAACGCTCTGATTACGAGGGCGTGATACCGCTGGTAAATTTAACCCGATTAACCGAAAGTCTGCTGGATAAGCAGGGTGAGGTAGCGGTACGAGTTGAATGCGGTACTGACCAGCAAGGCCTGACTGTAATACAGGGTAGCGCCAGTTGCGAAGTGAGTGTAACCTGCGAGCGTTGTGGTGATGCCATGACACTGTCGCTAGACTGCAATTTTGCATACACTCCGGTTAAACCGGATGATGACGCTGCTTTGGAGTTAATTCCCGAGCGCTACGACGTGATCGAAAAAGACGAACACGGCGAGATAAATTTACGACAGTTAGTGGAAGATGAGCTGATTCTGGCTTTGCCTCTGTTCCCGATGCACGACGAAGCGGTTTGCGCCGTTAGTGCGGCCTCGATGAGCTTTGGTGATATTGGCCCGGAACCGGAAAAACCCAATCCTTTCGCTGTACTGGCAGAATTAAAGAAAAAGTGAGTTTAGGAGAAATACCATGGCTGTTCAGCAAAACAAAAAATCACGTGCACGCCGCGACATGCGTCGTTCACACGATGCATTAACTGGCCCAACGCTGTCAGTTGATTCTACTACCGGTGAAACACACCGTCGTCACCACATTACTGCCGATGGTTACTACAAAGGCCGTAAAGTAAAATAAGTCTGAGTGCACCGGGTGCAGCCGCTTAAGCTGACACTTGCTTTAGACATGATGGGGGGCGATCACGGCCCCCATACTACTATTCCTGCCGCCCTGGCAGCGATCTGCGAATTTCCTGAATTACAGCTTATTCTCTGTGGCGATGAAGCCATATTAACCGAGCAGCTAAAACTGCATGGCGTGTTTCCGCACCCGCAATTAACTGTGCGCCACTGCAGCCAGGTGGTGTCGATGGCTGATAAGCCGTCGGTGGCACTGCGCTCTAAGCGTGACTCCTCCATGCGCGCCGCGCTGGATTTAGTCGATAAAGGTGAAGTGCAAGCTTGCGTGAGCGCTGGCAACACCGGTGCGTTAATTGCGATGGCGCATTTTGTGCTGAAAATGCTTAACGGCGTCGATCGACCGGCCCTGGTTAGCGCCTTACCTGCCATTGAAGGCAATCCGGTGTATATGCTGGATTTAGGCGCTACAGTAAACTGTGATGCTGATACTTTATTTCAGTTTGCTGTGATGGGGGCGGTGATGGCCGAAGAAGTCATTGGCATCAGCCAGCCCAAAGTTGCTTTACTGAACATGGGCGAGGAAGAGATCAAAGGCTCCGATCAAATTAAACGCGCCGCCATGTTACTGGCCGATTGCAACGACATTAATTACATCGGTTATATTGAGGGTAATGATATTTTTACCGGCAAAGCCGATGTTATCGTATGTGATGGTTTTGTCGGCAATGTGGCGCTTAAAACCTGTGAAGGCGTCGCAAAGCTCATTTTGCGCCGCTTTGAGTCCAGCATTAAAGATAAAGTCGCTGCACAATTATTCGGCTGGCTTATCAAACCTTTTATTAAAAACCTTTATCAGGGCGTGAACCCCGACCACTATAACGGTGCAAGTCTGATAGGATTGCGCGGAATTGTAGTGAAGAGTCATGGAAATGCGTCGAAAGATGCCTTTCTCAGTGCCATCCGGCAAGCGGTACGTGAAGTTGAACGTCAGGTACCGGCTAAGATAAAAGATCGGTTGGAACACGTATTAATTGATAAAGCGTAGGTCCTCATGTATTCACGCATTATAGGTACCGGGAGTTATTTCCCGTCGCAAGTTCGTAGTAACGCTGATTTAGAGTCTATGGTAGAAACCACAGATGAGTGGATCATTGAACGCACCGGCATTAAAGAACGCCGCATCATCGGTGATGATGAAACGGTAGCCACTATGGGCGCGCAGGCTGGCTTAAAAGCCATCGAAGCGGCCGGCATCGATAAAAACAGCATAGATATGATTATCTGTGCCACCACCAGCGCCTCCCGCGCTTTGCCCAGCGCTGCCTGTGAAATTCAGCGCGAGCTGGACATTCCGGCTATTCCCGCTTTTGATATTGCTGCCGCCTGCGCCGGGTTTTGTTACGGCTTAAGTGTGGCCGATCAGTATATTAAAAGCGGGTTGGCCAAGCGTATTCTGGTGGTGGGCTCAGATTGCCTGTCCCGTTTAGTGTCACCGGAAGACAGAAGTATGGTCATCCTGTTTGGTGACGCTGCCGGCGCCGTGATCCTGGAAGCCTCAGAGCAGCCTGGCATTTTATCTACGCATATTCACGCTGATGGTAAATATTCCGAGTTGTTATACGTTGATAACCCGATACGCGGTGATGAGCAATCGGTGCACAGCTCCTGGGGCTCCATGAAAGGCAATGACGTCTTTAAAGTGGCAGTAACCAAATTATCCGAAGTGGTCGAGCAAACATTGGCCGCGAATAACCTGGAAAAGTCCCAGATTGACTGGCTGGTGCCGCATCAGGCTAACTTGCGTATCATTTCTGCTGTTGCGCGTAAATTAGATATGTCGATGGATCAGGTGGTGATAAACCTCGATCGTTATGGCAACACCTCTGCAGCCACGGTGCCAACCGCCTTAGACGAAGCCATTCGCGATGGCCGTATTCAGCGGGGTCAAACCTTATTGCTGGAAGCCTTCGGTGGCGGTTTTGCCTGGGCTTCAGCACTGGTGCGTTATTAAGCACTAGCCAGTATTATTTTTAATCTTTGCAGGATCTATTATGACAACCAAACTTGCAATTGTATTTCCCGGTCAGGGCTCGCAAAGCGTTGGCATGCTAGCCGATTTATATGCCGAATTTGACACAGTAAAACACACCTTTGCTGAAGCTTCTGTTGCACTGGGTTATGACTTATGGGCGCTGGTATCACAAGGCCCGGAAGCGGATTTAAATGAAACGCACCGCACGCAGCCGGCGTTGTTAACCGCGTCGGTGGCAGTGTGGCGTTTATGGCAGCAGCAGGGCGGAGCGACACCGGCTTATTTCGCCGGCCACTCATTGGGCGAATATTCGGCGCTGGTCTGTGCCGGTGTGCTGTCATTGGCTGATGCTGTAAAGCTGGTAGAAAAGCGCGGCAACTACATGCAACAGGCGGTGCCGGCCGGTGTTGGTGCGATGTCAGCCATTATTGGTTTAGAGGATGCTGCTATTGCTGTTGCCTGTGAGCAAGCGGCACAGGGCGAAGTGGTGTCGCCGGTAAACTATAACTCGCCAGGCCAGGTGGTGATTGCCGGCCATAAAGCCGCTGTAGAGCGGGCCGGTGAGCTGTGTAAAGCCGCAGGCGCTAAGCGCGCATTACCATTACCGGTGAGCGTACCGTCACACTGTGCCTTAATGCGCCCTGCGGCTGAGCAGTTAGCCGCCGATTTAGCGGCACTGAATTTTAATGCGGCTGTCATACCGGTAGTGAATAATGTCGATGTTGCCGTAGCCAATGACGGCGCTGCGGTTAAAGACGCGCTGGTGCGCCAGTTATACAGCCCGGTACGCTGGACCGAAACCATTGAATGGTTAGCCGCGCAGGGTGTAAATCAGGTACTAGAGCTGGGTGCTGGTAAGGTGCTTAGCGGTCTGATTAAGCGTATCAATAAAGAACTAGTTACCAGCTCAGTAGGCGATGTTGCCTCGCTGCAAGCGGCATTAAGCGCAGAATAAAGGATTACAAATGACACAGTTTATTTCATTAGATGGTAAAGTTGCCCTGGTAACCGGTGCCAGCCGTGGTATTGGCCGTGCTATTGCCGAGCAACTGGCCGCCCTGGGTGCCAAAGTCGTAGGCACAGCAACCTCAGAGAAAGGCGCAGCCGCTATCAGTAGCTATTTGGGCGATAACGGTTGTGGTCTGGTGCTAAACGTAGCGGATACGGCGTCAATTGAACAATGTTTAGAGCAAATTAAAAACCAGTTTGGCGAAATCGATATTCTGGTTAATAATGCCGGCATTACGCGCGACAATTTGCTGATGCGGATGAAAGATGAAGAGTGGTTTGACATTATGCAAACTAACCTCACTTCTGTGTATCGCTTAAGTAAAGCGGTACTGCGCAGCATGATGAAAAAGCGTTTTGGCCGTATTATCAGCATTGGCTCGGTGGTGGGCTCTATGGGCAACGCCGGTCAGACAAACTATTCTGCGGCCAAAGCCGGTGTGTTAGGTTTTACCAAGTCACTGGCGCGCGAAGTGGCGTCACGCGGTATTACCGTTAATGCGATAGCGCCGGGTTTTATTGACACCGACATGACCAAAGAGCTGTCGGATGAGCAAAAAGAAGCGATTTTCGGCCAGGTGCCGGCCAACCGTTTAGGCCAGCCGGAAGAAATTGCCGCCACTGTGGCATTTTTAGCCTCTAACCAGGCGGCGTACATTACCGGCGAAACGATTCACGTAAACGGCGGCATGTATATGGTGTAACTTGGGGTTGCCAAGCAGGTTTGACCAGCGCAAAATGCTTGTCGGTTTGCTTGCAACACAACAGGCTTACGCATAAACTAGCGCCACACCAAATTGCACGAATTGTTGCGATTTATATGAGAAAAAGGAAGAAAAGATGAGCAACATCGAAGAACGCGTTAAGAAAATTATCATCGAACAGCTGGGCGTTAAAGAAGACGAAGTGAAAAACGAAGCGTCTTTTGTCGACGATCTGGGCGCTGACTCACTGGACACAGTAGAGCTGGTTATGGCGCTGGAAGAAGAGTTCGATACTGAAATTCCTGACGAAGAAGCTGAGAAGATCACCACTGTTCAGTCTGCTATTGATTACATCAAAGCACACGCTGAGTAAGTTATCAGCTTGCAGAACGGGTAGCTAAGCTACCCGTTTTCGTTTTAAGACTTTACAAATTTCCATGGCGGAGGGTTTTGTGGCAAAACGTCGTGTGGTTGTTACCGGTTTAGGCATGTTAACGCCGCTGGGTAATGATGTTGCCTCAAGCTGGCAGGGTTTACAGCAGGCAAAAAGCGGTATTTCACTGATCGAGCATTTCGATACCAGTGCATACAGCACTAAATTTGCTGGTTTGGTAAAAAATTTTGATGTAGAGCCATTTTTTGCAGCAAAAGAAGCAAAGAAAATGGACTTGTTTATTCAGTACGGTGTCGCGGCCGGTATTCAGGCTTTTCGTGACTCTGGCCTGGAAATTACCGAGCAAAATGCACCGCGTATCGGCGCGGCGATTGGCTCTGGTATTGGTGGTTTGGGCTTAATTGAAGAAAACCACACCAAACTGATTAACAGTGGCCCTAAACGGCTGTCACCGTTTTTTGTGCCTTCTACCATTATCAATATGATTGCCGGCCAGCTGTCTATTATGCTGGGCTTGCAGGGGCCAAACATCAGTATTGTGACCGCTTGTACTACTGGTGTGCACAATATCGGCCATGCGGCGCGCATGATAAGTTACGGCGATGCCGACGTGATGATTGCCGGTGGTGCCGAAAAAGCCTCAACCCCTCTGGGTATGGGCGGTTTTGGTGCAGCACGTGCTTTATCTACCCGTAACGAGGCGCCAGAGCAGGCCAGCCGCCCCTGGGATAAAGACCGTGATGGTTTTGTGTTGGGCGACGGTGCCGGTGTGATGGTGCTGGAAGAGTATGAGCACGCCAAAGCCCGTGGTGCAAAAATTTACGCCGAACTGGTGGGTTTTGGTATGAGCGGCGATGCCTATCATATGACATCACCGCCAGAGAATGGCGCCGGTGCTGCCGCTGCTATGCGTAATGCGCTGAACGATGCCGGTGTAAACCCCGAGCAGGTCAGTTACATTAACGCGCACGGCACCTCAACGCCCGCCGGTGATATAGCTGAAACCAAAGCCATTAAAACGGTGTTTGCCGACAATCTAGATAAGCTGATGGTCAGCTCGTCTAAATCGATGATTGGCCACCTTCTGGGCGCTGCCGGCTCGGTAGAGTCGATAATCACGGTATTATCGCTGCAGGATCAGCTGGTGACGCCAACCATAAACCTGGATAACCCGGATGAAGGTTGTGATCTGGATTATGTGCCGCATCAGGCCCGTCAGGTAACCATGGACTATGCGCTGTGTAACTCCTTTGGCTTTGGCGGCACTAACGGCTCTATTCTGTTTAAACGCGTTTAATACGCGGGTTAAACCAGTGTAATTGCCTGTTTTTAAAGCAATAGTCAATTTTGTAACACCTCAAAGGCTGCCTGTGGGCGGCCTTTGTTTTATCGGCATTTTAAGGCATACTGCGGCCAGATTTATTTTATATGGTTAAACGGATGGCAGTTAGCCTGAACGATCGCAGTTTTAATTACGGTGACGGCACCTTTACCACCATGCAGGTGCAGCAGGGGCGCATTCAGCTTTGGCCTTTGCATTTGCAGCGTTTGCAACACGCCGCCGGCGTATTGGGGTTTACTGGTATCAACTGGCAAGACGTGCAGCAGCAAGCCTTTGCTGCGGCAGCCGCCTACACACTTACATCACAAGTATTAAAGTTGTTGCTATCGCGTGGCGAAGGCGGCAGGGGTTATGCTACCCAAGGTGTAAGCGATGCCAGATTATATATCAGCAGCAGTAGCATGCCGGATTATGCAGCGGCGCGCCTAAGCGGCGTGTGCATGCAGCTGGCACAGTTAAAGCTTGCGGTGCAGCCCGCTCTGGCCGGGCTTAAGCATAACAACCGTCTAGAGCAGGTGCTGCTAAAACAAGAGCTTGCCGGCACTGACGCCGATGAATTACTGGTACTGGATCAGCAGGGTTATATCACCGAGGCGAGCGCCGCTAATGTGTTCTTTTATCGTGACAACAACTGGTACACACCCGAACTGAGCCGGGCTGGTGTGGCGGGTGTGATGCGCCAACACCTGTTACAGCAAACGCAGGTTACTGAAGTTAACTGGCAACTGTCAGAGCTTAACCATATTGACGCCATGTTTATCTGTAACGCCCTTATGGGCATAGTACCGGTACGTATGCTGGCCGATAAAGCCTTAGCGCTTAAGCCGGTACAGCAATTGAGTGAATCACTGGCATGGTAGAAAAACTCAAATGGTTAAGTCTGCTGGCTATCGCTGCAATAGTGCTGCTGTTAGGCGCGTATTTTGCGCTTGTTAACCATATCGCTAAGGTAAGTCTTCAGTTACCGGCAGGTATTCATCAGGTTAATGCTGGCAGCTCGGCGCTTAGTTTATGCCGCCAGTGGCAGCAGCAAGGTGTTATCAGCAGGTCAGATTGTCAGCTGCTGCGGCTGTATTTAAAACTTAAGCCCGGCGAAGGCGCAGTAAAGCAGGGCGTGTACCGGCTTGAAACCGAGCAAGGCCTACTGGACGTGCTGGCATTGTTTCGCAGTGGCCGCGAAGCTCAGTTTGCCATTACCCTGATAGAAGGCGAAACGCTCTCACAAAGCCTGAGCCGATTAGCGCAGGCGCCTTATTTAGTGCAGGATCTGGACTCCGCCGCGCAGGTGCAGGCCTTGCTGCAATGGCCGCCTCAGTGGGGGGAGCCGCCGCAAAACAGCGAAGCCCTGTTATACCCCGATACCTACTATTACACAGCCAACAGCCCTGTAAGCGCACTGGTCAAACGGGCACAGCAGTTATTGCTAACAGAGCTTGAGCACGCCTGGCAGCAGCGACAGGGCGATCTGCCGCTGCAGAATCCTTATCAATTGTTGATCCTGGCGTCTATCATTGAAAAAGAAAGCAGCTATCCACCGGAAAAGCCGCTGGTGGCGTCTGTATTTGTTAACCGGCTGCGTAAAAATATGCGCTTGCAAACCGACCCAACGGTGATTTATGGGCTGGTCGACTTTAACGGCAATATTACCCGAGCCGATTTAAATAATCCGCATCCTTATAACACTTATCGCCACCATGGCTTACCGCCAGGGCCTATCAGCCTGGTCAGCCGTGCCTCGCTACAAGCCGCTGCCCAGCCGGCTGAGACGGAGTTGTATTACTTTGTCAGCAAAGGCGATGGCACCCATCAGTTTTCATCGACCTTAGAGCAGCACAACGCGGCAGTGCGAAAATATATACTGGGAGGGCGCTAATGCCAAAACAGGCTAAGTTTATTGTGGTTGAGGGGCTCGAAGGTGCCGGTAAAAGCACAGCTATTGCCTTTGTTAAGCAACAGCTTGAGCAGCAGGGTATTACGCCTTTGTGTACCCGTGAGCCCGGCGGTACACCTATGGCCGAGCGTTTACGCGAGCTGGTAAAACAGGTGCAACAAGGCGAAGTTGTGGCGCCGCAAACCGAATTATTACTGATGTACGCCGCGCGCATGCAGCTTATTTTTAATGTGATTAAACCGGCACTGGCGGCCGGGCAGTGGGTGCTGGCCGATCGGCATGATATGTCGTCACGCGCTTATCAGGGTGGTGGCCGTCAGCTAGACGAGCTGTTTATTGATCAGCTACGTAATGCCGTGCTGGGCGATTTACGCCCTGATTTAACGTTATATCTGGATATTGATCCGGCCATTGGTCTGGAGCGGGCGCGCCAGCGTGGCGAGCTTGATCGGATTGAACAAGAGCAACTGGCGTTTTTTCAGCGCACCCGGGACAAATACCTACAAATCGCCCGCAATGAGCCAAATATCGCTATTGTTGACGCCAGCCAGCCATTAACAGGTGTGCAGCAACAACTGGCATTGGCGCTGCAGCCACTGTGGACGGGTTAGATGTTACCCTGGTTGGCAAGCTATCAGCATCAGCTGGCTGAACTGGTTACCCGTGCTAAGCTGGCGCACGGCTTATTGCTGACCGGCCCACAGGGCATAGGCAAACAATACCTGGCCGAACACCTGGCTGCGCTGCTGCTGTGCCCGGTGAGTAACAAGCCCTGTGGTCAGTGTAAAAGTTGCCTGCTGCGCCTGGCAGGTAACCACCCGGATTTACTGGTGATAGATAGCAGTAATGCCAGCATAGGGGTAGATGCGATACGTCAGCTTGGTCAGTTTATGGCTGGCCGGGCGCAGCAGCAGGCCAACAAGGTGGTATTGCTGGCAGAGGCTGACAAATTAACCGAGGCAGCTGCCAATGCGTTATTAAAAACACTGGAAGAGCCACCACAGCACAGCTTTATAATTTTACACAGTGCCCGACCGGATACGCTGGCGCCAACGCTTATTAGCCGCTGTCAGCGCTGGCATATTGCTGCGCAATATGACGATAGTGCTCAACAGTGGCTGCAAGCACAAACTAACAGGGCAGTACCGGACTTTTTGTTGGAGTATTGTGCCGGCGCGCCGCTAAAAGCACTGTCCCTGCTGGAGTCAGGCGAGGCGGAGCACATTCAGTTAAGTTTTAGCGCACTAGATGAGTTTTTCGCCGATACGCTCAGTTTATCAAAACTGCTAAAACAGCTGGAGAACCTGACAGAGCTTCGCGCCTTATTAGGCTGGTACTTGCGGCGCACCTTATTACCGGCGCACAGCAGCAATGGCGCTAAAACCTTAGCGCTGCATCAGCTGTATAGCCGCTGGTGTCGTGACGAAACACAGATTTTAGGGCAAAATAAGGCACTGGCATTAAGCGCCTTATTAACCGCGCTGAAAAAGCTGGCCGGTTAAGCGGAGGAAAAATGGAAGAGTTAGCCATAGGTTTTAACGATTTAAAAGAGCTGTACCGCAGCTATATGCCGTTTTTGAAAAACGGTGGTTTGTTTGTGCGCACGCCCAGGCAATACAAAATGGGTCAGTCACTGGCGCTTAGCGTAACGCTACCAGACGCCTTAGAGCCGGTTGTGGTGTCGGGCAAGGTTGCGTGGATCACGCCGCACGGCTCCCAAAGTTCTAACCCGGCCGGTATTGGTATTAGTTTTATCGATGATAAAGCCCAGCTGGGTGCCCAGATAGAAAAATTATTGGGCGGCATGCTGAATTCGGCCGATCCGACCCACACGATTTAAATCCTTATCGCAACGTTATAAAAACTTGAGAGTAAGCCTTTGTTTGTAGATTCACATTGTCACCTGGACCGGCTTGAGCTGGATAAGCTCGGGCTAAGCCTGGAGCAGGTTATTGCCAATGCCCAGGCACAGCAAATAGAACATATGCTCTGTGTTTGTGTCAGCCTGGCGGAGTTTGATCAGATGCGGGCGCAGGTGGCCGATTTTCCGATGGTGTCTGTTTCCTGTGGTGAACACCCGCTGCATCAGCAGGATGCGGTTTCTGCAGAGTTGTTGCTGGAAAAATGCAATAGCTCTGATGTGGTGGCGGTGGGCGAAACCGGGCTGGATTACTTTTATGCGCCAGAAGCCAAACGTAGCCAGCAGGATGCTTTTGTCAGTCATATTCAGGTTGCTAAGCAGCTTAGTAAACCGTTAATCATCCACACCCGCGATGCGCGGGCCGATACCATAGCATTATTGCGTAGCCACCATGCCGATAGCCCAGGTGGTGTGCTGCACTGTTTTACCGAAGACTACGATACCGCTAAAGCAGCACTGGATTTGGGTTTTTATATTTCTATTTCCGGCATTATGACCTTTCGTAATGCCGATGAGCTGCGCAGTGTGGTTAAAAAGCTGCCGCTGGATCGCTTACTGATAGAGACTGACGCGCCGTATTTAGCGCCGGTGCCATTTCGCGGCAAAACCAACCAACCGGCTTATGTGACTGCAGTGGCACAAGCGGTGGCTGAGGTAAAAGGCGTTAGCCTGCAGCAGCTGGCGCAGCACACCACGGCCAACTTTTATCAGCTGTTTAAGTTGGTGAAAAAAGCTGCCTAAAATCAATGTAGTAGATAAAAGAAGCCCGGAACCAATCCGCATTGTTCCGGGCTTAGGGGAATGGCTCATAGGGAATGAGCCGTGCGCTATCGTTACATACTGCAGGTGTCAAAAGGTAAGATTTAGTGTAGTTAATCAGCAGCATTTTGCCTGCGTTAAATTGTTAGCTAAGTGGATGCTGCTTGCTACGTATTTTGCTTTTCGCCCCCAGCTTATCCTCAAGTTATCCCCAGCTTATTGCGTGAAAACGGCAACCTTACTGCGTTTAACCTGTTTTAGGGGCAATGTGTTCACCGGTATTTGTTATAGTTATTCGGTATTATTACCGGCCAAATAATAAACAAAAAATCTAAAAAAAATCTGGCATCCCCAGCTTAATTGTGGGTGCTAATACATCAGCATCGTCAACTACTATAGGCAAACTTTAGTCTTATTGTCGACAATATCTGCCTTTATGCCCTTGACTAAGGGGGCTTTCGCCCACTAAAGTACTGGCATGTTCATTTATGTCGACAATCTTTTATGCAAACCCCGCTGCTAAAACCTGCCATTACCGCTGCAGACCGAGTGTTACTGGAGATCCAGCGCGCTATTGTCGAGGGCGACATTGCAGCCGGCAGTAAGATCAGCGAGCCTGAGCTCGCCAAACGCTTTGATTTAAGCCGGGCGCCACTGCGTGAAGCTTTAGCCCGCTTAGAACGTTGCCACTTAATTGAGCGTATTCCCAATGCCGGTGCCCGGGTAGTGAAATTGTCGACACAGGGCCTGCTGTCACTCTATCAGCTGCGTGAAACCTTAGAGGGCTTAGCCTGCCGTTTGGCCGCTGAGCATATGGCGGACAGTGAAATTAGCGAATTACGCGCCTTATTGGATCAGCATTTAAGCACGCAGCGGGTGCGCGAGGGTGAAAGTTACTACCAGGAAGCCGGTGATTTAGATTTTCATTACCGGGTGATTTTGGGCAGTAAAAATGCATATCTGATCAATATCTTATGTGACGAGTTATACCATCTGGTGCGCATGTACCGGGTGCAGCTTGGCATGAACGGGCCGCGGGTGTCGCGGGCATTTGACGAACATAAAGCTATTCTTAATGCCATTGCCAATCGCGATGGTGAGCTGGCCGACTTACTGATGCGCCGCCATATTGCTGCATCACGGCGCAACATCGAAAAACAACTTGAACAAACGGGGACTTAATATGAGCACACTGACTGCCGGACAAAAACTGCGCGCGGCGATTAAAGCGAACTCACCGCTGCAAATTGTCGGCACTATTAATGCGTACACCGCGATGATGGCCGAGCGTACTGGCCATCAGGCGTTGTATTTATCGGGCGCCGGTGTGGCTAACGCCTCCTTTGGTTTGCCAGATTTAGGCATGACATCGTTAAACGATGTCTGTGAAGATATTCGTCGCATCACCGGTGCCACCAGCTTACCGCTGCTGGTTGATGCAGACACTGGCTGGGGCGGTGCCTTTAATATTGCCCGCACGGTAAAAGAAATGACCCGCGCAGGCGCGGCAGGCTTTCATATTGAAGATCAGGTGGCGCAAAAGCGCTGCGGCCACAGACCCAACAAAGAAATTGTCAGCCTAGATGAAATGGTCGATCGGGTTAAAGCCTCTGTTGATGCCCGCACGGACGAGAGCTTTTTTATTATGGCGCGCACTGATGCGTTAGCGCAGCAAGGCTTAGAGGCGGCTATCGAGCGTGCTATCGCCTGTCAGGACGCCGGTGCTGATGCCATTTTTGCCGAAGCAGTGCATACACTGGAGCAATACAAAGCCTTTACCAGCGCGCTAAACGTGCCGGTACTGGCCAATATTACCGAATTTGGCCAGACACCGTTATTCAATAAAGCCGAGCTTGGCAGTGTTGGCGTGGCCATGGTGCTTTATCCGCTGAGTGCGTTTCGCGCGATGAATAAAGCGGCGCTAAATGTGTACCAGTCAATTTTGGCCAATGGCGATCAAAAGGCCGTGGTAGACAGCATGCAAACCCGCGCTGAGCTATATGACTTTTTAAACTACCACAGCTTTGAAGAAAAATTAGATCAGCTGTTTAGCAGCAAAAAGTAATTTCGAATTGAATTTTAAGACAACGGGGAGAACACCATGTCAACAGGTAAAGTACTTTCAGGCGCCGGCTTGCGCGGTCAGGTCGCCGGCAAAACGGCGCTGTCAACCGTGGGTAAAACCGGTTCTGGCTTAACCTATCGTGGTTATGATGTAAAAGATTTAGCCGCCCAGTGCAGTTTTGAAGAAGTGGCGCATTTAATTTTAAAAGGCGAGCTGCCAACACAGGCCGAATTAACGGCCTATAAAGCCAAATTAAAAAGCCTGCGCAGCTTACCACAGGCATTAAAAGACGTACTGGAGCGTATTCCTGCCAGCGCCCACCCGATGGATGTAATGCGCACCGGTTGCTCTATGTTGGGTAACCTGGAGACAGAACAGCGTTTCGAAGAGCAGCAGGACGCGACCGATCGTATGCTGGCGATTTTCCCGGGTTTGGTTAACTACTGGTACAACTATAGCCACCATGTTAAGCGCATTGAGGTTGAAACCGGTGCCGATTCAATTGCCGAGCAATTTTTATGGACTTTGCACGGCAAAAAGCCAGAGCAGCTGCATATTGACGTCATGCAGGCGTCGCTGATTTTATACGCCGAGCATGAGTTTAACGCCTCTACCTTTACTGCCCGTGTTTGTGCTTCCACGCTTAGCGATATGCACTCGTGTATTACCGGCGCGATTGGCTCACTGCGCGGCCCGCTGCACGGTGGCGCCAACGAGGCGGCGATGGAGCTGATTGAAAAGATGGCAAACCCGGATGATGCCGAGCAAAAATTGCTGGGTATGCTACAGCGCAAAGAGAAGATCATGGGCTTTGGTCATGCGATTTACTCTGAATCTGACCCGCGTAACGCCGTTATTAAAGAATGGTCTGAAAAGCTGGCTAAGGCGAACGGTGATACTAAGCTGTATGACGTATCTGTGCGCTGTGAAGCGGTGATGTGGCGCGAGAAGAAGCTATTTTGTAATGCCGATTTCTTCCATGCCTCGGCCTATAACTACATGGGTATTCCAACCAAGCTGTTTACGCCGATTTTCGTTTGCAGCCGCTTAACCGGTTGGGCCGCCCACGTGATGGAGCAGCGCGCCGATAACCGTATTATCCGGCCAAGTGCTGATTACGTTGGTGTTGAACCACGTAGTGTTAAGCCTATTGCGCAGCGCGGGTAAATACCATGAACAGCCAATACCGTAAAAAACTGCCCGGCACCAACCTGGATTACTTCGATACCCAGGCCGCGGTAGATGCCATAGAACCCGGCGCGTACGCCAAACTGCCGTATACTTCACGGGTACATGCAGAAAATTTAGTGCGTCGCTGCGATCCGGCCATGCTAACCGATGCGCTTAAACAGCTTATTTACCGCAAGCGCGACTTAGACTTCCCGTGGTTTCCGGCCCGTGTGGTGTGCCATGATATTTTAGGCCAAACTGCACTGGTCGACTTAGCCGGCCTGCGTGATGCTATAGCCGAAAAAGGCGGCGATCCAGCCAAAGTAAACCCGGTAGTGCCAACGCAATTAATCGTTGATCACTCATTAGCGGTAGAACATGCCGGCTTTGAGAAAGACGCTTTTAAGAAAAACCGCGCTATTGAAGACCGTCGCAACGACGATCGCTTTCATTTTATTAACTGGACGAAAAAAGCCTTTAAAAATGTCGATGTTATTCCGCCTGGCAACGGCATTATGCACCAGATTAACTTAGAGCGGATGTCGCCAGTTATTCACGCTAAAGACGGCGTGGCCTTTCCTGATACCTTAGTGGGTACCGATAGCCACACACCGCATGTCGATGCGCTGGGCGTAATCGCCATTGGTGTGGGTGGCTTAGAGGCCGAAAGCGTGATGTTAGGCCGTGCCAGTTGGATGCGCCTACCCGATATTATCGGTGTTGAGCTTACCGGCAAAGCCCAGCCTGGCATTATGGCCACCGACATTGTGCTGGCACTGACCGAGTTTTTACGTAAAGAAAAAGTGGTATCAAGCTACCTGGAATTCTTTGGTGAAGGCGCCGACAGCTTAAGTTTGGGTGACCGGGCAACCATATCCAATATGACGCCGGAATATGGCGCCACCGCAGCCATGTTCTCTATCGATCAGCAAACGCTGGACTATTTAACCTTAACCGGCCGTGAGCCAGAGCAGGTTAAGCTGGTAGAAACCTACGCTAAAACCGCCGGTCTTTGGAGCGAGAGCCTAAAAACGGCTGAGTACGAGCGGGTACTGAAGTTTGATTTATCCAGCGTTGGCCGCACTATGGCTGGCCCGTCTAACCCGCATGCGCGCTTATCCACCAGCGATTTAGCCGCTAAAGGCATTGCCGGTAAATATGAGCTGATCGATGGCAAAATGCCCGATGGCGCAGTCATTATCGCCGCCATTACCAGCTGCACTAACACCAGTAACCCACGTAACGTTATCGCGGCCGGTTTGTTGGCGCGTAACGCCAATAAACTGGGTTTAACGCGCAAACCCTGGGTGAAAACCTCATTAGCACCTGGCTCCAAAGCCGTACAGCTGTATCTGGAAGAGGGCGGTTTACTGCCAGAGCTTGAGCAACTGGGCTTTGGTATCGTCGGTTTTGCCTGTACCACCTGTAATGGCATGAGCGGCGCGCTGGACCCGGTTATTCAAAAAGAAGTGGTAGAGCGTGATTTATACGCTACAGCAGTGTTATCCGGTAACCGTAACTTTGACGGCCGTATTCACCCTTACGCCAAGCAAGCGTTTTTGGCCTCTCCGGCTTTAGTGGTGGCCTATGCTATAGCCGGCACTATCCGCTTTGATATCGAGAAAGATGTGCTGGGCTACCATGATGGCAAGGCAATAACACTGAAAGATATCTGGCCAAGCGATGCTGAAATTGATGCAGTAGTGGCGCAAAGCGTCAAACCCGAGCAGTTCCGCAAGGTATACGAGCCGATGTTTGCGCTAAGTGTAGATTACGGCGAGAAAATCAGCCCGCTGTATAACTGGCGGCCACAAAGCACCTATATTCGCCGGCCACCTTATTGGGAAGGTGCCTTGGCTGGTGAGCGTACGTTAAAAGGCATGCGCCCGCTGGCCTTGCTACCAGATAACATCACCACCGACCATTTATCGCCGTCTAACGCCATTATGCTGGACAGTGCAGCCGGTGAATATCTGCACAAAATGGGCCTGCCGGAAGAGGACTTTAACTCGTACGCCACCCACCGTGGTGACCATTTAACCGCGCAGCGCGCCACCTTTGCCAACCCTAAGCTGATTAACGAAATGGCGATTGTTGATGGCAAAGTGAAACAAGGTTCATTAGCGCGCGTTGAGCCCGATGGCAAAGTGATGCGGATGTGGGAAGCGATTGAAACTTATATGCAGCGCAAGCAGCCGCTGATTATTGTTGCCGGTGCCGATTACGGCCAGGGGTCGTCACGTGATTGGGCGGCCAAAGGCGTGCGCTTAGCCGGTGTTGAAGCCATCGCTGCCGAGGGCTTTGAGCGTATTCACCGCACTAACTTGATTGGTATGGGCGTGCTACCGCTGGAGTTTAACGCCGGTACCACCCGTAAAACGCTGGGCTTAGATGGTACGGAAACTTACGACGTAGTGGGCGAGCGTACTCCGCGCGCAACCTTAACGCTGGTTATTCACCGCACCAACGGTGAGGTGTTAAACGTGCCGGTAACCTGCCGTTTAGATACCGCTGAAGAGGTGTCAATTTACGAAGCCGGCGGTGTGCTGCAGCGTTTCGCGCAGGACTTTTTGCAAGGAGCAGTGTAATGGCTGCTCCTCAAATAAAAATCCCCGCGACTTACATGCGTGGCGGTACCAGCAAAGGCGTGTTTTTTAAACTCACAGACTTACCCCAGGCAGCTCAGGTACCGGGTAAAGCGCGTGACAACCTGCTGCTAAGGGTTATCGGCAGCCCGGACCCTTACGGTAAACACACCGATGGTATGGGCGGTGCAACGTCCAGCACCAGCAAAACGGTGATCTTAAGCAAAAGCACCAAAGCCGATCACGATGTCGACTACCTGTTTGGTCAGGTAGCGATAGACAAGCCGTTTATCGACTGGAGCGGCAACTGCGGTAACTTAACTGCCGCGGTTGGCTCTTTTGCTATCAGCAATGGTTTAGTGGCAGCACAGCGTATCCCGCAAAACGGCATTTGCACCGTGCGTATCTGGCAGGCCAATATTGGCAAAACCATTATTGCCCATGTGCCGATGACCAACGGTGAGGTGCAGGAAACCGGAGACTTTGAGCTGGACGGCGTGACCTTTCCGGCGGCTGAAGTGCAAATCGAGTTTTTAGACCCGGCCGCCGATGAGGGCGAGGGCGGCGGCGCCATGTTCCCAACAGGCAATCTGGTTGATACGTTGGACGTACCCGGTGTCGGTAGTTTTAACGCCACACTGATAAACGCCGGTATTCCGACCATTTTTGTCAATGCCAGCGATATTGGTTACACCGGCACGGAATTGCAGGATGCCATCAATGGCGATAACGCAGCACTTACCCGCTTTGAAACTATTCGCGCCTATGGCGCAGTAAAAATGGGCTTGATCAGCGATATTTCTGAAGCCGCCGCGCGCGCGCATACACCGAAAATCGCCTTTGTTGCGCCGCCACAAAGCTATGTGGCGTCAAGCGGTAAGCAAGTTAACGCCAGCGATATCGACCTCTTGGTACGGGCATTGTCGATGGGCAAGCTGCACCACGCCATGATGGGCACGGCAGCAGTGGCCATAGGCACCGCCGCCGCCATTCCCGGCACCTTAGTTAACCTGGCCGCCGGTGGCACTGAGCGCGAAGCCGTGCGTTTTGGCCACCCGTCTGGTACCTTGCGCGTAGGCGCTGCCGCAACGCAGGTCAACGGCCAGTGGACAGTCACCAAAGCCATAATGAGCCGCAGCGCGCGGGTATTAATGGAAGGTTTTGTCCGCGTACCGGGTGATTGTTTTTAACGATTTTGTATAAGTTGACAAGGGCGCTGCGGCGCCCTTTTTTATAGCAGTTGCGACAACGGGCTTTTTACCGCATTGCCGCCTTGTTTTAGTACATGGGTATAAATTTGCGTAGTTTTCACGTCGGTGTGGCCAAGTTGCTCCTGCACTGTGCGGATATCGGCACCGGATTCCAGTAAATGCGTGGCGAAAGAGTGACGCAGAGTATGGCAAGTCACCTGCTTTTGAATTCTGGCCAGCTTAGCGGCTTGTTTAATCGCTTTTCTGACGGTGGTTTCGTCAATATGGTGGCGTCTTACCGTTTCTGACTCAGGATCAACGCTAAGCTGAGCTGAAGGGAATAAATATTGCCAACCAAGTTCAAAAGGAGCGGATGGATATTTAATGGCAAGTGCATTGGGCAACCAAACACCACTGTACTCGGTGTTGTGTCTATCACGCTGCCAATATTGCTGCACCAAATCAGATTGATTGCGCAGCAGAGCCAACAATTCAGGTGCCAAGGTTACCCTGCGGTTTTTATTGCCCTTACCTTGCCAGATCATCAGCGAAACATAGTCGTAATCGATATCTTTTACCCTTAGTCGCACCGCTTCCATTAATCGCAAGCCACTGCCATACAATAGCTGAGCAACCAATTTATACTTTGGATCTATGGCCAACAATAAGCGCTGCATTTCGTCGCGGGTTAACACTACCGGTAATTTAGTAGCAATCTGCGATTTATGAAAACGCATATCAAGCGACAACGGTCGCTGAATAATATGCCGGTATAGGAAGGCCAGCGCGTTAAGTGCAGTAGCCTGGGTTTTGACCGCAACATTACGTTGGTTGCTTAAATATGACAAAAAACTTTCAACCTCAGGTTCAGCCATTTGTGAAGGGTGCTTCTTGCCATGGTACAAGATAAAGAAACGAATCCAGTGCTCGTACGTGTCAATTGTGCGCCTCGCATAACGCCGCGTGGTCATAAACTCGCGGATTGAATTTAGAAACATCGAAGCCATAGTAACCCACTCAAAGTAACTGTTTAAATAAACAGTAGTTTGCTTTGAGTTTTTTATCAACAACTCGCGGGTTTAAAACCCATGTTTTGCAGCAACCTAAATTGCTACAAGATAAAAATGCTTGATTTACATTTTACTAGCGGAATAAACTCAGACCTATTTTGTAACTTGCGGGATCTTTAACACGCAACTCGCGGGTTTTGGTCCTTTGAATAAGCTGTTAGGCAATAAGGACAGTAGATGGATTTTCTCAATCGTCACGTTTGGTTAAAAAGAGCATTGATGCTTCTGGCAATCTTACTAGCAACACCATTTGCCGGTTACCTGCTACTGTTTGTTGAGGTGGCAGGCTTAGAGGTGGCATTTGCGTGTTTACTTATCGCGCTCAAGCCGTTTCTCACCTGGGCACAGTTCCAAATCGACATTATTAGAGCCACATTTAAGGCAATATCAAACAACTTTCATAAACACCTAGCCAGCCGCCCAACAGTATATTTTTCACATGCTGCAGGTAGTGCTGCATTTTTTGCCATCACAGGTGTTGTGTTTGTATCGGTTGCCGTTTGGTTGCCTTTATTCATGGTTGGTGCGCAGTATGCCTAACAAGGCGCATCACTCGCTCCCTTTGGTCGCTGGGACGTCAAACGCTATCGCGTTTTTCCGCCCGTGTGCTTTGCGTTATGTTTCTGCGGAGTAAGAAATGGAATTCCTTGATCACCCCATAGCGATGATCATAGTTGGCATCCTAAGTTTTCCAGTTTATAAAACGCTGGCAAAGGTTTTCTTCGGCGAGAACTATGAAGACCTTGGTGAAACAATCAAATATGTTGCAACAGCGGATTGGTATTCACTGTTTAAAGGTAGATTTTGGGAAGACTGGGATGCAACTATAAAATTCAATATATTCATTGCTTTATGCTTTGGGTGGGTCGCAGCTATTACTGAATGTCTGGCAAGATATGTGTTCTAAAAAACATAACAAGTTGCTTAATTTCGTTCCGGCCACAAACAACGTGGCCTCCACGGGACTGCCTGCGCTACGCTGCGGCAGCCCATTAGCAAAGCGTTAAGAGTACACGAGCATGGATATAGACAAGTGGGCCGAGAGAATATATCAGGAAGAAGATTTCGGGAAAAATGTGTCCACGACTATTTCAGGTTTGCTTGGCTTAATAGTTTACCTGTTGAAGGATGATTTTGCGCTGGCCGCATTTATAACAATAATTACTTTTCCAGTAGTAAAAATACTCTCGAATATCCTTCGGAATAGGCACCTCAAAAAGAGCGAAGCTATTGAGCGTGAAAATGCTCGAAAAGAAATGGACGATATAGTCAAGAATCTAACCGATCAAGAAAGACGGGTGATTCACGAATTCGTAAAGTACAAAAGTTCAGTAATGTCCGAAAAATATATAAAAATGAACTCGGTATTCTTACCAGATGGCGCTGTAAAAAGCCTCATGGAAAGGAGCTTTCTTACAGAGCAAACCTTTCTGTCAGGCAGCTATGATTTAAAACTAAACATCGTGATCTTTGAGGCGGGGAGAAGGTACTTTGAAAAATAGTAAAACTCTTAACAAGGCCAGGCACAACGACGCCTTTTTCGTTGCGGCTCCGCCTACACTACAAAGTCGCGCGTGCTGGCGGCGTTATAGCCATAGATTATGCAGATAAATGTCATCTCAATTACAACAGAGAAAGAGCTTCATGAAACCCTAGCGAGCAGCTTGGGTTTTCCTGATTTTTACGGGAAAAATTGGGATGCATTTTGGGACTCTATTACGGGACTTGTGGATATGCCGAATGAAATCGAATTTGTAGGCTCGGCGCATCTTCGCACAGTGCTTCCGGACGCGTTCCAACAGCTGAGTGATTGTCTAGCTGAGCTGAATCAGGAATATCCAGAATTGGGATGCCATGTGAAATGGAACTAAGAGGCTATAACAAGGCCAGGCACGGCGACGGCTTTTCCGTTACGGCTTCGCCTCCACTACAAAGCCGCGCGTGCTGGCGGCGTTAAGTTTGTATGGACGAAAAGTTCTCCGTAAAAGATGTTCTGTTATTTCTGTCATTTTTTTTGGCGGCATATTTGTTATTTGAATATTTTTACTTCGGCGGTGTAAGAAGTAATGAGATCGAAGGACGGATAAAATTTGTAAAGCAACACAACTTTGTTAAGTCGAATTACGTGCTAATAGCGGACGTTGAACTTGATAATGGTAGTATTATTAAGGCTTCTCTAGAAAATTGCTCCCGTTCTATTCGAGGTAGTACGATGAAAGTTGTAGAGTTCAGGCCTTGGCCTTTACTGCATAAAAATTACAAAATTATTTGCGATGAAAAAACTTAACAATCGCCATCAAAAACGCGCCCTTTGGGCGCTCGACTCGCAACAAGTTGCTCGCGTTTGTGGCGGGCGTTAGGTGAATTATGGAAATCAAAGATCGGCAGGATTGCGAATCCAACATAAGAAGAATTGAGCAGTTGCTTGGATGCGGAATATTCAATCAAGAAAACGCAGGTCATCCTTTGCAGATGTCTGCATTTATTGATTTGATGATATGCCTTCGCGATTTGATGCATAAAACAGAAAAGTATGCGAGCAAGATTGATTTTACAGATGACATTTTAATAAATAATTATGTAAAAGACGTTTCTGATGCGATCCGAGCTGTAAGAGATGCCTGCTGCCACATAGATTCTTTCAAACGAAATTTTGATGAAAACGGCAATAGAGGTTCTTACAACGTAGCTTACGGCAAATGTAATCTAATGCGTATTGGTGATTTAGAACTAAAGTCTGATTATGACGACGATGCTGCAGTTTTCTATGGTGTAAACAGGCTTTATTTTAAGCGGCATATCATTAGAGCGTTTGAAAATGCAAAAGCATTGTTGGCGGAGCATCTAAATGCGCCATTCACCTAACAAGAAAAGCCAGCCGACGCTTACGCGCAGCTGCTTTGAGCGTTATACGTCCGAGTTACCCATGATCAGTAGACACCTTCTATAGTTAGGTATCGTACCTGACACTGAGGTGCAAGATGGCCAGAC
>NZ_JBDPJM010000025.1:0-964 GCF_039871805.1 Rheinheimera fenheensis | reverse complement strand
TCGGGAGACACACGGCGGGTGCTAACGTCCGTCGTGAAAAGGGAAACAACCCAGACCGCCAGCTAAGGTCCCAAAGTAATGATTAAGTGGAAAACGATGTGGGAAGGCATAGACAGCTAGGAGGTTGGCTTAGAAGCAGCCATCCTTTAAAGAAAGCGTAATAGCTCACTAGTCGAGTCGGCCTGCGCGGAAGATGTAACGGGGCTAAATCATTCACCGAAGCTGCGGACTTGTGCTTGCACAAGTGGTAGAGGAGCGTTCTGTAAGCCTGTGAAGGTGTGCCGGGAGGCATGCTGGAGGTATCAGAAGTGCGAATGCTGACATGAGTAACGATAAGGGGAGTGAAAAACTTCCCCGCCGAAAGACCAAGGGTTCCTATCCCATGCTAATCAGGGTAGGGTGAGTCGGCCCCTAAGGCGAGGCTGAAAGGCGTAGTCGATGGGAAACGGGTTAATATTCCCGTACCGGCCAATACTGCGATGGGGGGACGGAGAAAGCTAGGCAAGCGCGGCGTTGGTAGTCCGCGTGAAAGTGTGTAGGTTGAGCGTTTAGGAAAATCCGGATGCTTAAGACTGAGACACGAGACGAGTCACTACGGTGACGAAGTTGCTAACGCTATGCTTCCAGGAAAAGCCTCTAAGCTTCAGGTATTGGCGACCGTACCCGAAACCGACACAGGTGGTCAGGTAGAGCATACCAAGGCGCTTGAGAGAACTCGGCTGAAGGAACTAGGCAAAATAGTACCGTAACTTCGGGAGAAGGTACGCTCTTTGTTGTGAAGGACTTGCTCCGTAAGCATCGAAGAGTCGCAGTGACCAGCTGGCTGCAACTGTTTATTAAAAACACAGCACTCTGCAAACACGTAAGTGGACGTATAGGGTGTGACACCTGCCCGGTGCCGGAAGGTTAATTGATGGGGTTAGCGCAAGCGAAGCTCTTGATCGAAGCCCCGGTAAACGGCGGC
>NZ_JBDPJM010000006.1:0-196415 GCF_039871805.1 Rheinheimera fenheensis | reverse complement strand
TGGTGGGTCATGATGGATTCGAACCATCGACCAACGGATTAAAAGTCCGCTGCTCTACCAGCTGAGCTAATGACCCAAACAGGTGGTGTCGAAGTGGTGGGTCATGATGGATTCGAACCATCGACCAACGGATTAAAAGTCCGCTGCTCTACCAGCTGAGCTAATGACCCACTTCGATAACTTTAGTTTAGTGCGCTTTGGTGGGTCATGATGGATTCGAACCATCGACCAACGGATTAAAAGTCCGCTGCTCTACCAGCTGAGCTAATGACCCCCACTGCGGACGCATATCTTACTGATTTACGGCTTTTGTGCAACCAAAAAGTGTTAAAAAGGCCAAGGTTGTTGCCTGATTGGTCAAAATGCCAGCGTTACCGGCAAACTGGACACAGAAAAAACCCGGCTAACGCCGGGCTTAACTATTGTAATGCAGTTATGCGATCTTGCGCTAACTTTGCCGACGTGGCCGCAGCATGGTCTTTTACTACCTGGCGGTAATAACGCAGCGCTGCGTCTTTGTTGCTTTCACGCTCAGCAACCTGGCCAAGCTTCAACAGCGCATCAGCGACTTTTGTCGATTGCGGGAAATTATTCACCACACGCTCAAAATGGGTTTTCGCTTTAGCTAATTCATTGTTATTGAATAGCAACTGCCCTAACCAGTAATGCGCATTGGGCGCATAACCTGAATTAGGATAGCTACGGATGAAGTTTTCAAATTCGGGGATTGCTGCATCATAGCGCCGATCTTTCAGCACCATATTCACTGCTCGGTCATAGGCATCATTTTCGGAAACATCTGATGAATACACGGCAGCAGCAGGCTCGTTAATTGTAACAGGCGCAGGCGTGCTGGCGCTGTTTGTCGGAGATTGTATCGCACTAACCCGACGGTCGATTTCCTGATACAGGTCACGTTGACGCTGCAGGATTTCCTCTAACTGATAAGCATGCGTTTCTGTAACACCTCTTAAGTCGCTCACTTCGTCGAGCAATTGTTGCAGCTGTGATGTCATGCGCAACTGGGCTTCAGAGCGCGCTTCGACGATACGCTCAAGCGCAGCCAGACGCTGCTCAATAGAGCCGCCCATCTGAACTTGACCGGAGGTGTTAGCCGGGCGGTTACGGGTAATATCAGTAACGGGCGCCGGGTTTGCAATAACACTGGTATGAACCAGTGTTATTGCGGCGAGCAGAGTATATTTAACTGTCATTCGCTTCAATTAAGTGAGTAGTCTGGATTAATAGACTAACACTGCGCGACGGTTTTTGGCAAAGCCTGCTTCAGTACGTGAAGTGTCAGCTGGTTTTTCTTCACCGTAGCTTACAGTAGAGATTTGACCGGCAGAAACGCCCAGATTTTGCAGGTACTGCACTACAGACATTGCACGACGCTCGCCCAGCGCAATGTTGTACTCTGGTGTACCGCGCTCGTCAGTGTGGCCTTCAATTGTTACGCGCACTGAAGGGTTAGCTGATAAAAACGCACCATGAGCTTGCAGAGTTTCTACGAACTCTGGACGTACAGTGGCTTTGTCGAAATCGAAGTAAATGGTGTTTTCCTGACGCAGCGCCTCCAGCTTCTGACGCATTTGCTCTGCCGGGCTAACAACCTGCTCTACGGTTTCTACCTGAACTGTCTCTTGCACACCTGAAGTGTCTGCACCAGACTGGTCAGTAGATGAAGTTGAGCTACAAGCAGCCAGAGTCAGCACTGGTAATGCAATGAACAAACCTTTTAACACTTTATTTAATTTCATGATGTTGTCCTTAGTATTTAAATGTAATTACGATCTTGCTTTTTTATAAAAAAGGCGACCAGGCCGGCGATTTAACTTGTCCTTCCACCGCCGGCAGCCGTGCTTTAAAACGCCCGTCCATAGAAACCAGTGCTAACACCTGAGCATTGCCGTGCATAGTGCTATAAATAATCATAGAACCATTTGGTGCCACGCTCGGTGATTCATCCAGATTAGTTTTAGTCAGCACCTGCAAAAACCGGGTCTGACGATCCATTTTTGCAATGTGGTACTGGCCACGGGTGCGATTTACCATCACCACCGAACTGCCATCTGGCGTATAAGATCCAGCCAAATTCATTTCACCTTCAAAGGTTAAACGTCTGGTTGTATCCGTTAACAAATTTACGCTATAAAGTTGTGGATTTCCACCTCGCTCAGAAGTAAATAACAACTCTCTACCATCTGGCGACCACGCAGGCTCTGTGTCTATTGCCCGGTGATTCGTTACCCTTGTCAGTGCCTTTGTGGCCACATCCATGGTGTATATTTCAGTATTACCGTCTTTTGACAGTACCATAGCCAGCTTACGACCATCGGGTGACCACACCGGGGCACCGTTAATACCCGGCGTGCTACTCAGCATAGTGCGGCGGCCACTGTAAATGTCCTGAATATAAATTTGCGACTGGCGCTTCTCGAAGGTGACATACGCCAGCTTGGTGCCATCTGGCGACCAGCTTGGCGACATTAACGGCTCTTTTGAGCGCAGCAAAATTTGCTCGTTAAAACCGTCATAGTCAGCAACGACTAACTGATACGGAAACTCCAGTTGGCGATTAACCAACACATAAGCAATTTTTGTCAAAAAGGCGCCGCGCTCTCCGGTCAGTTTTTCATACACAATATCGCTGATGCGATGACCATACTGGCGGAACTGACTACCACTAATTGTCGTTTCGCGGCTGTCGAGAATGTGGCCCCCGGTAGTTAAGCGGCCAGCATTTAGCGATTGACGGCTGGCGACATTGCTACCTTTTAATACGTCAATCAGCTCAAAACTTACCGTGTAACGGTCGATACCTACCTCGGTAACCTGACCGATAACAATGGCTTCTACGCCTTCGCGTGACCAGGCGGCATAATCAATTTGTGCAGCGCTTTGTGGGCGCTGTGGAAATTTAATACTGGCCAGTGGGCTAAATTTGCCGCTACGCATCAGGTCGGCAGCAATCACTTCATCTAAACGCTGGCTGGGCAAAGTAGCGCCTTTAAAGGTGAAAGGCAAAATGGCTACCGCCCTTGCCGAGTCGATACCTTCGGTAATCACAATTTCCAGTGACGCATAAGCTTTTGCTGTTAGCAGCACTGTAGCGAACAAAACTGTCGTTCGGATAAATTTCAGCATAATTAAAGTTCTGGGCTTACCGTTAAGTTAATATCTTTTAACTGGTTATACACATCCGGATCTGCCGATACTGGCAGGGTTCCGGCCCGATTTACGGCCCTGACGGTCGCATCACACACCGTCTTGTCACCGCTTAACACGCCAACATTTGTCACAAAACCATTACTGGCCAGCCGGATATTGATCCGGCACGACTTACCACGCATGCTCTCATCAACCAACAAGTTACGCTGAATAGCATCACGTATCAGCGCCGTGTAACGCTGTACTTCTGTGGCTGCCTGTCGCGCGCGCGCTGCTGCACGGGCCTGAGCTTCTTTTGCTAGCTGCTCTTGCATAGCACGCTCTTGATCGGCGCGCTGACGCGCTTCTTCTGCCTGACGAGCCCGCTCAGCTGCTGCTTTCTCTGCAGCTTCCTGTTCCGCTTTGCGTTTTTGCTCAGCCGCTTTGGCAGCCTCTTCGGCTTTCTTGCGCTCCTGCTCTTTTACAATTCGCGCTTGCTCGGCCTCTTTTGCCTTAGCCGCTTCCTGTTGTTGGCGCTTTTTCGCCTCTGCAGCCGCGGCTTTTGCTTTGGCTGCTTCCGCATCAGCTTTACGTTTCTCTTCTGCTACCCGTTTTAACCGGGCTTCTTCGGCTGCCCGGCTCTTTTCGGCTTGCTGGGCGCGGCGCTCTAAATCACGAATACGCTTTTCTTCTGCGGCTTTAGCGGCATCACGTTCTTGCTGAATTTGCGCCACGCGCTTATTGAGCTGCTCTTCGTCTATCGCTACCGCTTCAACCGGCGCTGTCCCTTCACTGTGCAAGCTGACCGATACCATTTCGGGCTTGCTGGAAAAATCAGCGCTAAACACCAGCATAACTATAATGCCAAGGTGTAAACCCAGCGACTTTGCTACTGCTGGTTCTATCTGCACCGCCATATCAACCCGCGTCCACGTTGTCTGTCATCAGGCCAACTGCTGGCGCACCTGCGCCTTTTAACACATTAATAAGCCTGATCACGGCATCGTAACTCACTTTGCGATCGCCTTTTACAATCACCTGAGTACCTGGCTCTATTTTCAGCCAGCTGGCCACTTCCACTGTAAGTTCAGCAGCTGTAAAGGGCCCCTGCTGCTTGCCATCTTTTTCAAAATAATACAGGCCGTCCTGATCAACGGTGGCTACCAACGGCGTTTTACCGTCTTGCATTTGTTTAATTGGCTCTGCAGCAGATTTTGGCAGCTCAACCTTTACGCCTTGCGTAATCAAAGGCGTGGTTACCATAAAAATCACCAGCAGCACCAACATCACGTCGATATATGGCACAACGTTAATTTCAGCCTTTAACCGACGCTTTTTTCTCACATACATCAGGCAGCATCTCCGTTATTGGCAACGGCCTGACGGTGCAAAATATTGGCAAACTCTTCAACAAAGTTGGCATAACTGCTTTCCAGCACTTCTACCTGATGTGAGAACTTGTTGTAAGCAATTACCGCCGGAATCGCAGCGAACAAACCGATCGCTGTGGCAATAAGTGCTTCAGCGATGCCCGGTGCTACCATAGCAAGTGTGGCCTGCTCTACCGCGCCCAGCGCGATAAACGAATTCATAATACCCCACACTGTACCAAACAGGCCGATGTAAGGACTTATCGAGCCCACGGTCGCTAAAAAGGGCAAGTGCATCTCTAAGCGCTCTACCTCACGCGACAGACCTACGCGCATGGCGCGTTGCGTGCCTTCCATCACCGCAGCTGGCTGGCGGCTGTTGGTTTTATGCAAACGGGCAAACTCTTTAAAGCCTGCTTTAAATAACGCCTCTAAGCCATTATTGCTGGCGCGGGCACTCACTTCGTTATAAAGCTTGGCTAAATCAACACCAGACCAAAACCTGTCTTCAAACTTCTTCGCATCCACCACGGCATCGCTTAGTGCCTTACGACGGCGAAAAATCATGGTCCAGGACATTACTGACATCGCCACTAAAATCAGCATCACCAGTTGCACCACGAAACTGGCTTCAATTAACAACCCTAAAATAGAAATCTCACCTGCCACCTGATAATACCTCTGTAATGTCGGCCGGAATGGCCCTGGCCTTCATCTCCTGCGGTGCAACGCAGGCAACCTTAATGGTTGCCGAGCACACTAAATCCCCGGCAACATTATGAATTTTTTGTATAAAAACTATGCTCGCTTGCTTTAAGGTACTGATTTGACTGGAAACCGTCAATAATTCATTAAATTTAGCCGGCTTTTTGTTATCCATTAAAACTTGGGCAACAACAAAGGCGACATTTTTTGACAATAACAAATCCTGCTCAATACCCAGGGCACGCAACCATTCGGTGCGCGCTCGCTCGAAAAATTTCAAATAATTGGCATAGTAAACAATTCCTCCGGCATCGGTATCTTCATAGTACACGCGCACGGGGAATGAAAAGACAGTTTCTGACATGGCTGATCGCTTTAATTGCTGCATATGATAAGTAAGCACGCGCACTAACTCAATCGCCGATGCAAGCTAAACACAACTATATTTTTCTGCATCGCCTACTTGATTTTTTAAATTTGCTTGGTTGGACATTTTTTCTGCAATTAGTTCAAGTATTTCGTTAACTTTTATTCTTGCTAAGTTAAAGGCACCATACATTGTATCCGCTTGGCCCACTACATAAATTGTGACAAAAAGTAATGCGGTTATAATGCGACCTCTATCTTAACCCTGCATGAACAAAAGACCCACAGCAGAAGCAGCAGAAAATGTGCTCAATAATTAAGCAAGCAAAATCTTACTAGCATTAGTTTTTCTTATGCTTCTGTTGCAGTTTTTCTCGTTTGAAGTAAATACTCCAAATCGCCATAATACGCTTGTGTTCTGAGCTAGCGCAAAGATACGGCAGCCGAGCTGCTCTGTCTTAGTAAGGATCACTTGGTAATGAGATTTGTGTTTAAGCCAAATTTTGTTGCTGTTTCAACATGTTCCCTGGATTTTTTGAAGCACTCCTTCAACTTGTTGCATTGCCCGCTCCCTTGAGCGGGCTTTTTTTTATCCACGCCCTGGCTGGCACTACAGCGTTGTTGCCTGCATTAAAACACTGGTGCGCCAGTCCGAAAAACTCACATAGTCAGCTATGCTCGTCTTGCTTTTTAATTTATCGCCTAGCTGAAGCACCATCCAGTTAGTGGATACTTTTATTCAGCTCAGTCTGATTTGGGTATGTCGAAACCAAAGTGGGTGTAAGCGCGTGGCGAAGCTGTGCGGCCACGAGGGGTGCGCTGAATAAAGCCCTGTTGAATTAAAAACGGCTCTATCACATCTTCTATGGTGTCTTTTTCTTCACCTATCGCCGCAGCCAGGTTATCTAGGCCTACCGGGCCGCCGTCGAACTTTTCGATAATGGCTAAAATCAACTTGCGGTCCATATAATCAAAGCCTTCAGCGTCAACGTCAACCATCTGCAGCGCGGCGGCGGCAACGTCTGGCGTTACTTCACCGTTATGTTTAACCTGGGCATAGTCGCGCACGCGGCGCAGCAAACGGTTAGCAATGCGCGGTGTACCACGCGAGCGCCGGGCGATTTCAGCTGCGCCGGCCTCATCCAGGGTTAAATTAAGAAAATGTGCCGAGCGCAAAATGATTTGCGTCAGCTCTGAGACGTTATAAAACTCCAGCCGCTGCACTATGCCAAACCGGTCGCGCAGTGGTGACGTCAGTGCACCGGCGCGGGTCGTGGCGCCCACTAGCGTAAAAGGCGGTAAATCGAGTTTAATGGAGCGCGCTGCCGGGCCCTCTCCTATCATAATATCCAGCTGATAATCTTCCATCGCTGGGTAGAGAATTTCCTCTACCACCGGGCTTAAGCGGTGAATTTCATCGATAAACAGCACATCATTAGGTTCCAGGTTGGTTAACAGCGCCGCCAAATCACCGGCTTTTTCCAGCACCGGGCCCGACGTTGTTTTAATATTCACGCCCATTTCATTGGCGACAATCATCGCTAAGGTAGTCTTACCGAGGCCTGGCGGACCAAAGATCAATAAATGGTCCAGCGGATCACCCCGGCCTTTCGCCGCCTCAATAAAAATCGCCATCTGCTGACACACATGCTGCTGCCCGGTGTAGTCGGCCAATGTTTTCGGCCGTATCGCACGGTCGATGACTTCATCTTCACGCGTGGCACTGGTTTGAATTAAACGGTCGGCTTCAATCATGGCTTACATCATGCTCCTAAGCGCCGCTTTGATAAGCTGTTCACTGCTCATATCCGCTTGCTTCACTTTCTGCACTGCTTTATCAGCTTGCAGCTGACTGTAACCTAAAGAGACTAAAGCGCTGATAGCATCGTGCTCAGCACTTTCTACCGGGCTAAAAATAGCCTCATCGCCCTGCAATAATAACGCATCCGTTACCGGTGTATCCGGGGTTATACCCCAATCTTTTAACCGGTCCCGCATCTCTACCACTAAGCGCTCGGCCGTTTTCTTACCTACGCCTGGCAGTTTTACTAAGGTGCTGACATCATCCAGCTGCACACAGCGTACAAACTGCTGTGCTGTCATACCCGATAGAATCGTCAGTGCCAGTTTCGGCCCGACGCCATTAGCTTTAATCAGCTGGCGAAACAGTGCCCGCTCCGTGGTATTGATAAAGCCATACAATAGCTGGGCATCTTCCCGAACGACAAAATGGGTATAGAGAATAGCTTCTTCGCCAGTCGCGGGTAATTGGTAGAAGCTGGTTAACGGCAATTGCACCTCGTAGCCAACACCAGCGACTTCAATTAATAGATCCGGTGCCTGCTTTTCCAGCAAAATACCGCGTAAACGTCCGATCATAAATTCTGCTTATTTTGTTGCGGCTATGCTTAGCGTAAACGCCCGCGCACCGTCTTGCGCGCCTGGCCCGCTAAACCAATTAAACTTTGCTGAGTATGCCCATGACACAGTGCAACTGCAAGGGCATCGGCGGCATCTGCCTGTGGATTAGCCGGGAGCTTCAATAAGGTACGCACCATATGCTGCACCTGCGCTTTATCAGCAGCACCGGTACCCACCACCGACTGTTTTACTTGACGCGCAGAATACTCGAACACCTCAAGCCCGGCATGTTTGGCGGCAACAATAGCTGCGCCTCTGGCCTGCCCCAGCTTTAATGCCGAGTCGGCATTGCGCGCCATAAAGACTTGTTCAATGGCAAAGATGGTTGGCTGGGTCTGGCAGATGATTTCGCTGACGCCATTAAAGATATCCAGCAGCCGCTCTGCCAACAGATCGCTGCTGTTTAGCCGGATACAGCCACTGGCGACATACTCAAACTTCATACCGCTTTGGCGCACCACGCCATAACCGGTTAACCGGCTGCCAGGGTCGATGCCCAGGATGATATTCACGCTCAGCCGTGCGCTGCCATCAGCTCATCACTGATGTCGGCATTGTGGTAAACGTTTTGCACATCGTCAGAGTCTTCCAGCTGATCGAGCATTTTAAAAAACGCTGCCGCATGGTCGGTGTCTACTTCCGCGCGTGTTGAAGGTACTAAAGTCACTTCACCACTGTCGGCAACAAAACCGGCGGCGGCCAATGCGTCTTTTACATCACTAAAACTGTCTGGCGCGGTGAACACTTCCACACTGCCATCAGCGTCAGTCACGATATCATCTGCACCCGCTTCCAGCGCAGCTTCCATCAGGGCATCTTCATCCACACCCGGGGCAAATACCAGTACACCCCGGCGGGTAAATAAATACGCCACCGACCCCGACGTACCCAAGCTGCCACCGGCTTTGGTAAAGGCATGACGCACATCCGCTACCGTACGTTTATGGTTGTCGGTCATGGTTTCAACGATCACCGCTACGCCGTTCGGGCCATAACCTTCGTATACCAGCTCTTCATAATTTTCACCGTCATTGGCGCCAGCGCCACGTTTAATGGCGCGGTCTATCGTATCGCGGGTCATATTTTCTGACAGCGCTTTGTCTACCGCTAAGCGCAGACGGGGGTTAGCCGTTACGTCAGGGTTTATTCTGGCGGCAACGGTAAGTTCGCGGATAATTTTGGTGAAAATCTTATTCTTTTTCGCATCCTGACGGGCTTTGCGATGCTTCATGTTCGCCCATTTACTATGGCCGGCCATCAGTTACTCCTTTGTTGTGGCAGCAAAGCTGCTGCCACGGTATTGCAGATAAAACAGTATAACGCAGTGTTATTGTGGCTTAGCCACCACAGCAATGCCAAGCTCGGCTAACTGCGCCGGGTTGGCGGCACCTGGAGCATCGGTCAGCGGACAGGCAGCAGTAGCTGTTTTCGGGAACGCCATCACATCACGAATAGACGTCGCACCTGTCATTAGCATCACTAAACGGTCCAGGCCAAATGCCAGACCAGCATGTGGTGGCGCACCGTATTTTAATGCTTCCAGCAGGAAGCCGAATTTCTCAGCAGCTTCTTCATCACTGATGCCCAATAAGGTAAATACCTTAGCCTGCACATCAGCCGTGTGAATACGAACCGAGCCACCGCCTAATTCAGTGCCGTTTAATACCATATCGTAGGCATTTGACAGCAACTCACTCAATTTGAGTTCATTGTTGGCGGTATTTAAGAATGCGGCAGTATCCAGTGGTGAGGTAAACGGGTGGTGTACCGCAGAGAAGCTACCATCATCGTTTTCTTCAAACATCGGGAAGTCAACGACCCACAGCGGCTTCCAACCTGGCTGGGTAATGGCCAAATCTTCACCTAACTTCAGACGCAGCGCGCCCATGGCTTCACACACCACTTTGTAGCTGTCGGCACCGAAGAAAATCAAATCGCCGTTTTGCGCCTCAGTGCGGCTGATAATGCTGCTGATGATCTCTGGCGTTAAAAACTTCGCTACCGGTGATTGCACACCCTCTGCGCCTGCACCAATATCGTTAACCTTCATCCACGCCAGACCTTTAGCACCATAAATACCAACAAAGCTGGTGTAATTGTCGATATCTTTACGCGATACTTTTTCCGCAGCGCCCGGCACTTTCAGTGCGACCACACGGCCTTTAGCATCGTTGGCCGGGCCAGAGAACACTTTAAAGTCAACGTCTTTTAATAAGTCGGCGACATCGACAAATTGCATTGGGTTACGTAAGTCAGGCTTGTCTGAGCCGTATAAGCGCATCGCTTCCCAGTACGGCATACGCGGGAATTTGCCCAAGTCTACGCCCAGCAACTCGTTAAACATCTGATGTACCATCTTTTCGGTTACTTCAATAACCTGCTCAGATGTCATAAACGAGGTTTCAATATCGATTTGGGTAAATTCAGGCTGACGGTCAGCGCGCAAATCTTCATCGCGGAAGCATTTTACGATCTGATAGTAGCGATCCAAACCTGACATCATCAGCAACTGTTTAAACAGCTGAGGTGATTGTGGCAGCGCAAAAAACTGGCCTTTGTGGGTGCGGCTTGGCACCAGGTAATCGCGCGCACCTTCTGGTGTGGCTTTGGTCAGAATGGGTGTTTCCACATCCATAAAACCATGGCTATCCATAAAGTTACGCACAAAACTGGTTACCTTAGCGCGAAACTTCAGGCGCTCAGTCATCATAGGCCGGCGCAGGTCAAGGTAACGGTACTTTAAACGCTGCTCTTCGCTGTTATTTTGATTAGAATCCAGCGGTAGTGGCGCGGCTTTATTCAGAATGATGAGCTCACCGGCATAGACTTCAACTTCGCCGGTGGCCATATCTTTATTAATTTGCGACTCAGGCCGTGCCCGCACGGTGCCTTTTACCTGAATACAGAATTCATTGCGCAGCGTGTAAGCCACATCGAACAGGTCTTTTAAATCGGGGTCACAGACGACTTGTACTAAACCTTCACGGTCGCGTAAGTCGATAAAAATTAACCCACCGAGATCGCGGCGCCGGTTAACCCAGCCACATAAAGATACTTGTTGACCTACCTGTTGTGCAGTTAACAAACCGCAATAATGGCTACGCATTAAACCTTCCTTCTACCTTGCTAATCAGCGGCATTAAAATGACGGCTAATTATATAGAATTGACGCTTAATGTCACTGCCCGCTTACGAAAACACCGCCCGGGAAAAGCAATACTGATTTTTGCCCTGCTGCTTAATGCGGTACATCAAACTGTCAGCCACTTTCAGCAGTTTGGCACTGTCTGTACCGTCTTCAGGGTAAATGGCTATGCCAATACTGGCACCGACCTGCACAGGTCCAACAGACAAGGTGACCGGCTGACTAAACTGATACAGGATTTTTTGTGCAACAATGGCGGCATCGTCACGACTTAACAAACCGGTAAGTAAAATAACAAACTCATCACCGCCAAAACGGGCAACGGTGTCACTTTTGCGCACGGTATCTTTAAGTATGTCGGCAAGTTTAATCAATAACTCGTCACCGGCATCGTGGCCAAAACGATCGTTAACCTCTTTAAAGCCATCTAAATCGATAAATAGTAGTGCCAGAATTTCATTGTGCCGGGCGTGCTGCAGTAATGCTTGCTCAATCCGCTCTTTTATCAGGGTGCGGTTAGGCAGCTGTGTTAAATCGTCATGGGTAGCCATAAAACGCATTTTTTGCTCGGCCTGGCGCCTAAGCGATACTTCACGGCGCAGCGACAGGTTCCAAAACACGACAAACACCAACAACAACGCCACAGCACCGCCAATTTGCCACATTAAATTATGCAGTTGCGCTTTGTTAATACCTTGCGTGATTTGAAAACTAAACCACTTTTGGTACAGCTGCTGCCGCTCTTCCTTGCCAATACTGCGCAGGCCCTTGTTTAGCATTATAACCAGCGGCTGATAATCATCACGCACAGCAATCAGTGACGGGTATGAGGGTAAATCATCGAGTATCTGTACCCGTAGCGATAAGTACCCCATCTGGCGTAGCATCTCACTGGCCGCTTCTACCGAGTCCAAGACATAATCCACATTCTGCTGCTGCAGTAACTGCAGACCACGACGCAACGAACTTACCGCAACCACCTTTATCTCAGGATAAGTATCATTAAGATGGCGGGCCAACTGATAGTCCTGATAAACGGCAACGGTTTTACCATTTAACTGGGCAGTGCTGACGATATTCGTGTTGTCGTAGGCACTGATCACCGCCCATTGTGTCGACCAGAACTCATCAGTAAATTTGGCATAAGCATGCCGCTCTGGCCGCTCTGAGACATTGGCCACCAAATCAATGTTTTTTTGCTTAAGTGCAGCTAACATCTCGGAAAAGTCGGCAAAGGTGACGATTTCAAAACTGGTGTTTAAACGCCGGCTTAAGATGTCAAACATGTCAACGGTCACTCCCGCTGGCTCACCAGCGTCGTTAACGAATTCCATCGGTGGCCAGGTCGATAACATCCCCACTCTTATCTTGCCCGTCTGTTCCAGCCATTGCTTTTCACTCAGAGTAACGGGGACTTGCTGTAAAAACTGCGGAAAATAGCGCAAATGACTTTGTGTGATCCATGCTTTCTCGGTGTCAATTAACTGCTGCAATGGGATTTGATTAAACCCCTGACGGATTTGCTCGGCCAATTGCGGCCGGCCACTGCGGATTAAACTGTACAGCGGCGCACTGATCCGGCTATCCGCCTGCAGTTTAAACACATCCTGTAAATTCATTGCAGGCAAACGCTGCGCCATAATCGCTGTGGCGCCATAAAAGCCGGCCAGTTCACCAGCCATTGTCGCATCAATCATCTGAGTAAGAGAACTAAAACGCTGAAACTGAGCTTTGGGATAGCGCTGTGCCAACTCATCAAGATAAGGTGCGTTTTCAAACAGTCCTATTGTTACAGCACTGTCGGCACTAAGCGGTTGTTCACTTGCGCTTTGCAAAGTATAAAAATGCGAGTCAAACCCATATAACTGATAAGCGGTTGTCACCTCTGCCGGTAATTGCTGGTTGCTGGGAAAACCAATTAACACGTCAATGCGACCTTTGGCCAATTGCTGCAAATTATTGAAAGACGTATCCGGCACAAAAGCGATTTTAACGCCGGTAGCCGCTGACCACAGCCGCCAAAGCTCAACAAACAAGCCTTGTGCTTCTCCCTGCGGTGATACATGCATATATGGCTGGTTATCGATAGGCACACCCAATAACAGCGTATCGTCGTCGGCAGCTACACCGAGCCAGCGCCGCTCCAGTCGCTCAACAAAAGCATCCTCTACGGCGGCGGTTGCCTGCACTATGCTTGACGATAAAACTGAGTCTTTAATCATCGCGTAGTTAAGGCTGATGCTACGTAGCGGCACTTTTTTATACATCGGAAACTGCGCATTCAGCTCATCATAACGTGGATAACGCGGTGGCAAGCGGTCAAGCGCGCTCATTACCAGAACCTCCCCCGCCAGCGCTGCTTCGTACATGGCGCTAACATTCGGATACGGCTTTAGAATCGCATTAGGTAATAGCTTTTTAATGGTATCAACATGGCTTGACTTATCGATTACGCCAATAGCGTAAGGGGTGAGCTCTGCCACGTTGTTGGCATTGGGTAAATCACGATGTAGGAAAATATTGCTCTGAACGGAAATGCCGGTATCGCCCAAGTGATAGCGCTGTGCCCGCTCCGCAGTGTAAGCGATGCCACCATGCAAATGTACCTCACCACTTTGCAGCAATTGCAAGGTTTGCGGCCAATCTGTCATGGTAAAACGTACCGCAACCTCTTGCTTACGCCCCACTTCGCGCCAGTAATCTACCACCAGGCCTGACGGCTCGCCGTTATCATCAGCGAACATGTAAGGAAAGCTGTCGCTGCTGATAGCAACCTGCAGAGGGTCAGGCAAACTTGTTGCAGCAATGTGCCCTGACCAACCCAAGCACAGTAACAGACAGATTAATAATCTTATTATCATTATGTTATTCTTGGCCGTTATTGTTAGGTTCACGCTGTTAGTTGTACGCTGCCACTTTAAGAAGGTCAAGCCAGCATGTTATATCTCGGGTGCCCGGTCTGGGCCAATCCGGCCTGGAAAAACTCAATTTATGCCACAGATCAGCCAGCAGCACATTATCTGACGCAGTACGCTCGCTTTTTCAATACCGCTGAGGGCAATACCAGTTTCTATGCTGACCCATCAACTGAAACGCTGACACGCTGGCAGCAGGACACACCAGACGATTACCGCTTTGTGTTAAAGGTACCGCAGCGCTTAAGCCATCAACAACAAGCCGATCTGTCGCAGCTAACAACCTGGTTGGCGCTGCTGGCACCACTGGCACCTAAATTGGCGCTGGTGCATTTACAATTGCCCGCTCATTTTGGCCCCGACACACAGCCCCGGCTTAGCAGCATGGTGCAGCAGATAAGCCAACACTATCGCTGTGCGGTTGAAGTGCGCCACCCGGCCTATTTCGATAAAGGCCAGTACGAAGTTGCCCTGCACAAAATGCTGCAGCGCTATGGTGCTGAGCGGGTGGTAATCGACAGCCGGGCACTGTTTGCGGTGGCGCCTACCACGCCCGCCCTAATGGATGCACAGGCGAAAAAGCCGCGGGTCGCGGTGCATGCCATCAGCTTTAGCAGCACGCCAATGCTGCGGTTTATTGGCAGTGATGACATGGCATTAAACCGGCAGTTTTATCAGCCCTGGCTTGGTAAAATTAAGCAGTGGCTTGAGCTGGGTAAAACCCCGTTTTGCTTTTTTCATACACCGGATAACACTTTGGCACCGCAATTGTGTCGCCAGTTTGCTGCAGATCTCGGTTATCCGCATCCCTGCCTGACACCCTGGCCGGGCGAGCAGCAATACAGTCTGCTGTAGTGTTGGGCGCTTTTAGGCTAAACTAAGCGCCAAATTTTTAGCGCCACTTTTTACGGTAGTAACGCTTGTATGCAAAAAGATCAGATATTTGCCGAACCGTTGGCACAGGTGCAGGACTTTTGTTTTGACGATCGGGTAGCTGAAGTCTTTCCTGACATGATCCAGCGCTCTGTACCCGGCTATCAGACCATTATTCAAACCATTGGCAAACTTACTGCCCGCTTTCAGCAAGCAGACAGCCATTATTATGATTTGGGCTGCTCATTAGGCGCAGCTACCCTTGCCATGCGGCGTAATATCAGCGCCGCTAATAGCCGCATTATTGCCGTAGATAACAGCAGTGCCATGGTAGAGCGCTGCGAGCGTCACTTACAGGCCTTTCGCTCGGAAGTACCGGTGCAGGTACTACTGGCCGATATCCGCCAGCAACCCATCAAGCACGCGGCCGTCGTGGTAATTAACTTTACCTTACAGTTTTTACCTAAAGCCGATCGTGCTGCACTGATAGCGCGTGTATATCAGGGGCTAAAACCGGGCGGCATACTGATTTTGTCAGAGAAGTTTATCAGTAGCGACAACACCGCTAACGAGTTACTTATCGACTTACATCACGATTTTAAACGCGCCAATGGCTACAGCGAGCTGGAGATCAGCCAAAAGCGCAGCGCACTGGAAAATGTGATGAAACCCGACACCCTGGCCGAGCATCAGCAGCGTTTAGCCGCTGCTGGGTTTAGCAGTCAGACGCTGTGGTTTCAGTGTTTTAATTTTTGCTCTATGGTGGCGATTAAACAGGGTTAACTATGCTTGATTTCTCAGCGTTTTACGCCCAACTGGCGCAAAATAAATTACACCGCTGGCTGGAAACCCTGCCGGCGCAACTGGCCAGCTGGAGCAAAGAGGCGCTGCATGGTGACTTTAAACAGTGGCAAAAAGTTATTAGCAACCTGCCTGCTACCAGCATCAACCAGATTGAGTTAAAGCAACAGGTTCAGTTTGGCTCGGCAGAGGACATCAGCGCAGGCCAGGCACAGCAAATCCATTATTTACTGAAACAGCTTAAACCTTGGCGTAAAGGCCCATTTAACATCCACGGTATACATATCGACACCGAGTGGCGCTCTGACTTTAAATGGGATCGTCTATTACCGCACATAAGCCCGCTAAAGGGTCGCACCGTACTGGATGTGGGGTGTGGCAGTGGTTATCACCTGTGGCGAATGCGCGGTGAAGGGGCAGATTTTGTGGTGGGTATAGATCCATCACAGCTGTTTTATGCTCAGTTTCAGGCCATCAAGCACTTTAATCCGGATCCGACGGTAAACCTGATCCCTATCGGCATTGATGAGATGCCGCCACTGAAACAGTTCGATACGGTCTTTTCCATGGGCGTACTGTATCACCGCCGCTCACCACTGGATTTTTTACAACAGCTGAAGAGCCAGCTACGCCCGGGTGGTGAGCTGATTTTAGAAACGCTGGTGGTGGAAGGCGATGAGCATACCGTGTTGGTGCCTGGCGAGCGCTACGCCAAAATGCGTAATGTCTGGTTTATCCCAAGTGTTGCAGCGCTCACCCACTGGCTGCAGCGTTTAGGTTTCAGCAACGTACGGCTGGCAGATTTAAACCGTACCAGCTTAGACGAGCAGCGCAAAACCGACTGGATGGAAAATGAAAGTTTAATTGATTTTCTTGATGCAACTGATCATAGTAAAACCATTGAAGGCTACCCGGCACCGCTTAGGGCCGTGATTATCGCCAATAACTAACCCTGCCGGAGTGCTGACACTGCTATGCCATACCGCCCTCGCTCAACCTTAGAACAATGGCGCATTTTGCAAGCAGTGGTAGACGCAGGTGGCTATGCTCAGGCCGCTGACGTTCTGAATAAAAGTCAGTCGTCACTGAATCATGCGGTGGCAAAATTGCAGTCGCAGCTCGGTGTAGAGCTACTGGAAGTGCGTGGGCGCAAAGCCTATTTAACCGAAGCCGGTGAAGTGATGCTGCGCCGCTCACGCCTGCTAACGCAACAGGTTGAAGATCTCGAGCTTTTGGCATCGAATATTAACCAGGGCTGGGAGCCGGAAATCCGTATCGCGGTGGAATTAGCCTATCCACGAAAATTTCTCAATCAGGCCTTGGCAGCCTTTTACCCTCTAAGCCGCGGTAGCCGTATTCAGCTGATAGACAGTGTGATTACCGGCAGTGCGGAAATTATCCAGCAAAAAAAAGCCGATTTAGTCATTGCCGCCGCTGCAGTTATCCCCAAAGGCTATTTAGGTGAGCCCTTGTGTGTTACCCGTTTCATCCCGGTGACAAGTGCCCGTAACAGCCTGGCCAGCGCCGGCGAGATTGATCAGAACGAGTTAAGCCAGCATTTACAGCTGGTGATCCGCGATACCGCACAGAAGCCGCAAGAGAATGCCGGCTGGTTACGCGCTGAACAGCGTTGGACGGTGGATAACTTTTTTGAAGCAATAGAAATACTGCAGCTGGGGCTGGGCTTTTGCTGGTTACCCGACTTTTTGGTCAACGACGCCATAGCCGTCGGAGATCTGGTACAAATAAACCTGACACAAAGCAGCGAGCGTATCGCCGCTATTTCGCTGGTGACGCCAAAAGAAGAAACTCTTGGCCCTGGCAGTAAGCAGCTACGCCAGCTGATCCTGGCTGCCCATCAAAAAACTTGAGGCTTATATGCAACCATCTATGACACCACAAGAGCTGGCCAACCTGATGCAAGGATCTGCCACAGACGCCATTCGCTACGCGCAGGACGAGCATCAGCTGCAGCTGGATAACAGTATTGATAGCTTACATCAGGTCGATACCTTGCTGAGCAGCTTGCACCAGCGCGAACAGCAACAACGCCACAGCGCCGAGTTGGTGTTTACCCTATGCAATATTGTCGGCGCCTACATTGGCCAGGTGTTTATCGCAAATGTAGGTGGCAACTGGCAGCTTAATCAGGCTGACAGTGACGCACCTTTTGTTTATGTACAATTTCAGGATAAAGAATTTCCTTTTGCATCAGTTTGTTATCACAAAATTACCCGTGACAATAGCATTAGCCTGTACGACTACGTTAAACAAGCGATGGCAAATGCTATGCAGTAAGGCTTTTGTCGGCGGCGTTAAGCAGGTAAAATGCCGCCACTTTTAGCCTTTCCACTTTAGCCATTCGAGGATAGCCGTGAGCGAGCAAAAAACATCATTAAGCTACAAAGACGCCGGAGTTGACATAGACGCAGGTAATGCGCTGGTCGAACGTATTAAAGGCGCAGTAAAACGCACGCGGCGCCCAGAGGTAATGGGCGGCTTAGGCGGCTTTGGTGCTTTATGCCAAATCCCGGCAGGTTATAAAGAACCCGTGCTAGTATCGGGTACAGACGGTGTTGGCACTAAACTGCGCCTGGCGATGGATTTAAAACGCCATGACGGTGTCGGTATCGATCTGGTTGCTATGTGTGTGAACGACTTAGTGGTGCAAGGTGCTGAGCCGCTATTTTTCCTTGATTACTATGCCACCGGCAAATTGGACGTTGATACCGCCTCAGCAGTGGTTAATGGCATTGCCGAAGGCTGTTATCAGTCTGGCTGCGCCCTGGTGGGCGGCGAAACGGCTGAGATGCCTGGCATGTATCACGGTGAAGACTATGACATCGCCGGTTTCTGCGTTGGTGTGGTAGAAAAGGCCGATATTATTGATGGCAGTAAAGTAACACCGGGCGATCAGCTGATTGCACTAGCCTCTTCCGGCCCGCACTCTAATGGATTCTCACTGATCCGCAAAGTGCTCGAAGTGAGCGGTCAAAGCCCGGATACCTTGCTTGAAGGGAAAACTCTGGCAGATCACTTACTAGAGCCTACCCGCATTTACGTGAAAAACCTACTGAAGTTATTCAACCAAGTTCAGGTTAATGCGCTGTGCCACATCACCGGCGGTGGTTTCTGGGAAAATATTCCACGCGTGCTACCAGAAAACACTAAAGCGGTTATTGATGGTAACAGCTGGCAGTGGCCTGCGATTTTTAACTGGTTACAGCAGCAGGGTAATATCAGCCGGCATGAAATGTACCGCACCTTTAACTGCGGTGTTGGCATGATAGTGGTAGTACCACAAGACAAGCTGCAACAAGCGCTAAGTTTGTTAACACAGGCCGGTGAAACCGCATGGCACCTGGGCGAGATTCATGCTGCCGCCGCTGGCGACGAGCTGGTTGTGATTAACGAATAAGGCTGCTGATGAAATCTATCGTTGTGCTGATTTCTGGCAGTGGCTCTAACCTGCAGGCATTAATTGATGCCTGCAGCAGCGGTTTTATCCCGGGTAAAATCAGTGCGGTTATCGCTAACAAAGCCAATGCTTATGGTTTGGTACGCGCGAGTGAAGCAGGCATCAGTACGCAGGTACTAAGCCATAAGCACCATAGCAGCCGCGAGGCCTATGATAATGCGCTGATAGATGCCATCGACCAGCATCAGCCTGATCTGGTGGTACTGGCCGGCTTTATGCGCATTTTAACACCGGCCTTTGTGCAACATTATCAGGGCCGCCTGTTGAATATTCACCCTTCGTTGTTACCCAAGTACCAGGGCTTAAACACCCATCAGCGTGCTATTGATGCAGGCGATACCGAGCATGGCTGCAGCGTCCACTTTGTTACCGAGCAGCTGGATGGCGGCCCGGTGATATTACAGGCCAAGGTGCCGGTGTTCAGCGATGATGACGTCCAAAGCCTGGCAGAGCGTGTGCACGAGCAAGAACACCGGATTTACCCGCTGGTGGTGCGCTGGTTTTGTCAAAACCGTTTACAACAGCATGCAGATAAGGCATCGTTGGATGGCAATGTATTAGCTGCCAACGGTTATGCCAATGAAGACGAAGACTAAATACCACCTCTGGGCGCCCGCATTATTGTTGGGCGCTCTGCTAAGCCCGCTATTAAAAGCCGAAACCACGTTAAACGCCAAAGCACCGGCACTAGCCACTTTCAAAGCCGACTATGCTGTTTACCGTGCCGGTAAACAGCATGGTACCGCCCAACGTTATTTAAAGCTGACTGACCAAGGCTATCAGTTGGGTTACAGCAGCGATATCAGCTGGATGATTTTCACCGACAAACGCCAGGAAACCTCAGATTTTATTCTGCAGGATGGCCGTATTCAGCCGCAGCGTTATGTATTACAACGCTCTGGCACTGGCCCAAACCGGTATTACGAGCTAAATCTGGACCCGGTGAAGAAAACGCTGAGTGAAGGCAAGAAGCGCACTATTAAACAGGTTAGCTGGCAGGATGACTGGCTGGATCAACTCAGTTACCAGTTGCAACTGGTGTTGGATCTCAAGGCCGGCAAAACCGAGTTTCACTACAATGTGTTAAACCGTAACGGTAACGCCAAGATGTACCACTATAAAGTGGTGGCCGAAGAAGTATTACCCTTACCTTATGGCCGTGTTAATACCCTTCGGATTGCCCGTATTGAGCAAAACAGCGACAAACAGATTTATGCCTGGGTCGCGCCCGAGCTTGATTACATGTTAGTGCGGCTCTGGCGTGGCGAAGATAATGTCGAACAGTTTGATGTGCAATTGCACAAACTTAGCTGGCCCGACGCTCAGGCCAGTGGCGCACCATAACGGAATAACTGGCTTTCGCCCGGTTGCATTTTATGCCACTGCTCGTTATTGGTCAGTGGCTCGGTGGCAATAATGGTAACCACATCATTCGGTGTGGTCTCTCGGGTAAAATCAATATCCACATCGACATCTGACAAGCGCGCCACGCCAAAAGGTGCCCGGCGGGTGATCCAATGCAGTTTAGTGGTGCAGTAAGTTAATAAGTACTCACCATCGGTCAATAGCATATTAAACACACCCAGTTTTTGTAGCTCGCGGCATTTATGCTGAATAAACTTAAATGCCATTTTACGGCTGGGGGCCTTGTTCGGATAGCGTTTATCCAGCTCGCTAAGCAAGTAACAAAACGCCCTTTCACTGTCTGTGGTGCCCACTGGCGTAAAACGCGCTATTGGCAAATCGCGGTAACCGCTTAACTGCCCATTGTGGGCATACGTCCAGTAGCGCCCCCATAGCTCACGGCTAAAAGGGTGAGTGTTCTCCAGGGCTACTCTGCCCCGGTTTGCCTGACGCACATGGGCAATAACAGCACAACTCTTAATAGGATAGTCTGACACTAATCTGGCAATTTCAGACTGATAGCTCGGCAGCGCATCTTTAAAGGTACACACGCCTTTATTTTCGTAAAACGCTACCCCCCAACCGTCTTTATGCGGCCCGCTGCGGCCGCCCCGCTCTTTTAATCCTTTAAAACTAAAGCAAATATCGGTTGGCACATTTGCTGACATGCCAAGTAACTCACACATAATAAATCCCGAAGGTTGATAACAGCCGCAGGCATTATTAAACCAGCAGGCTATGCTTAAGCGTATAAGATTACGAGTTGCAACTTAAGTTGACAATCACTTTGCCGGCCATTACCAGCAAAGGCTTGCAACTTTCGCTAAAGCGTTCTACTCTAGCCAGATAGTGGTCAGACCTCTTATCAGGAGCAAAAGATGGAAGTGTTAATTCTCTGTGCGGCGCTTATCGCCGCTATTGGTGTACTGGCTTACAACCGTGCCAGCCTAACCATGTTTACTGCCGCAATAGCGGTAATACTGGCACTGGGCAGTGCCTTTGATGTTGTCGGCACTGTTGCCTGGGTTGTGTTTTTAGTTATCGCCCTACCGTTAAACATTGCCGGGATACGTCAGCAATATCTGACCAAGCCGTTGCTTAACGTATACCGTAAGATCATGCCAGAGATGTCCAGCACCGAAAAAGAAGCTATCGATGCCGGCACCACCTGGTGGGAAGCCGATTTGTTCCGTGGCAACCCCGACTGGCACAAGATGCACAACTTCCCGGCACCACGGCTAAGTGCAGAAGAGCAAGCCTTTTTAGATGGCCCGGTAGAAGAGCTGTTGGCGATGGTAGACGACTGGCATACTACGCATGAGCGCGCTGATTTATCGCCAGAGGTATATCAGTACCTGAAAGACAAAGGCTTCTTCGCCATGATCATCAAAAAAGAATACGGTGGTCTGGAGTTTTCCGCTTATGCCCAGTCTTGCGTTCTGCAAAAATTAACCAGTAAAAGCATGGTATTATCAAGTATCGTCGGTGTGCCTAACTCGTTAGGCCCGGGCGAGCTGCTGCAGCACTATGGTACTGACGAGCAGAAAAATCATTATTTACCCCGTCTGGCAAAAGGCCTGGAAGTGCCCTGTTTTGCGTTGACCAGCCCGGAAGCAGGCTCTGACGCCGGCGCTATTCCTGATACCGGTATTATCTGTAAGGGTGAGTGGGAAGGCAAAGAAGTTATTGGTATGCGCCTGACCTGGAACAAGCGTTATATTACGCTGGCACCAATTGCGACTGTACTGGGCTTAGCCTTTAAACTGTACGATCCGGAAAAATTACTCGGCGATAAAGAAGAACTGGGTATTACCTGTGCGCTGATCCCGGTTACTACGCCTGGCGTTAAAATTGGCCGCCGTCACTTCCCGCTGAATGTACCGTTTCAAAACGGGCCTACTCAGGGTGAAAACATTTTCGTACCATTGGATTACATTATCGGTGGTGCCAAAATGGCCGGTCAGGGCTGGCGTATGCTGGTTGAATGTCTGTCAGTAGGCCGGGCTATTACCCTGCCATCAAACAGTACCGGTGGTATTAAAGCTGTAGCTATGGCTACGGGTGCCTATGCCCGCATTCGCCGCCAGTTCAAACTGCCGATAGGTAAAATGGAAGGCGTAGAAGAAGCAATGGCCCGTATTGGCGGTTATGCCTATATGGCCGATGCCTCTACCACCATGTCGGTGGGTTCAATTGACCTTGGCGAAAAGCCGTCGGTAATCTCGGCTATCACTAAGTACCACATGACTGAGCGGATGCGCCAGGCCATTATTGATGCAATGGACGTACACGGTGGTAAGGGCATTTGTATGGGCCCGAACAACTACCTGGCCCGCGGTTATCAGGGGGCGCCTGTTGCCATCACGGTAGAAGGTGCCAACATTCTGACCCGTAACATGATTATTTATGGTCAGGGTGCTATCCGCTGTCATCCTTATGTACTGGCTGAGCTACAAGCTGCCCAGTTAGACGATCAGGGCGCGGCAGTTACCGCCTTTGATAAAGCGCTGTTTGGCCATATCGGCTTTGCTATCAGTAACTTCTTCCGTACTTTCTGGTTATCGTTAACCGGTGGTGCCTTTAGCAGCACACCTTTTGCTGACGCTACCGCCAAGTATTATAAGCAGATGAACCGTTTCAGTGCTGCGTTAGCACTGATGTCAGACGTTGCTATGGGAACCCTGGGCGGTGACTTGAAACGTCGCGAGCGTATCTCGGCCCGTCTGGGTGATATTTTAAGTATGTTGTACTTAACCTCAGCGGTACTGAAGCGTTACAACGACGAAGGCCGTAAAGCCGAAGATTTACCGCTGGTACAGTGGGCCTGTGAAGACAACCTGGCCAAAGCCCAGCTGGCGCTGAATGAGTTATTTGATAACTTCCCGAACCGCGCAATCGGTGTGGTGCTAAAGCGTATTGTGTTTCCTTGGGGTCGTACTCTTCGCAAAGCCTCTGACGTGGTTGAGCACAAAGTTGCCCGCATCATGCAAACGCCGGGCGAAGCACGTAACCGTCTGGGTCACTTCCTGTACCTGAAAAACGAGCCACTGAACCAGTTAGGTTTAATGGAGCAGGCTTTAACTGACATTCTTGCTGCAGAGCCAGTCTTTGATAAAGTGGCGCATGCTGCAGGTAAACGTTTACCGTTTTACCGCCTGAATGAGGTGGCTGATTTAGGCTTAGAGTTAAAAGCCATTACAGAAGCCGAAGCTGAACAACTGCGCACCGCCGAGAAAGGCCGCTTATTTGCCATTAACGTGGACGACTTCGAGCCTGAATATCTGGCAGCGGACAAAAGTTTACCGCAGCAAGGTGCAGGTGCAGTAGTGGGTAGCAAAAAGGTCAAAGCGGCTTAAGCGCAATACCGACATCAAGCACTAAACACAAAAACGCCGGCGATAATGCCGGCGTTTTTTATCTTGTGTTTGCTGCTTAGTTAAACTGCACCACCAAGGCTTCTGAGCAACTACCCGTCGCCTGCTGACAGATCTTGTACGTTACGCTGTCGGCCATGGAACGGAAGTTGTCATTTACCCGTCCTGATGGGTTTAAATCTCTTACTGCCACATCATCACGATACAGCGTCAAACCGCTGGCATCACCACTCCAGCGTAGCTGTACCAGGCTCATGCCAAAGCGTGACCTGACAGTACGCAACAGCTGCAGACTGACATCCAGCGGCGGAATCACGGCAGGTAAGTTCAGCGCTACGATCACCGGATCATGATCAGACGAGCGATATGCATCCGGCGCATAGAAATCCAGCTGCTGCTGTGCTGATTTAAACTCGACATTGTAATCCAGTGCTATTGGTTCATCGGCATTAATGTTCCATTTCGCTGCATCGGCCAGGTACTCAACTGCCAGATCGTTCAGCAGTGCATGGTCCAGTGAACCCGATAAACCAGAGAACACGTAACCATGGCTTGGCACCTTGCCCAGTACCTCGAACACGTTCTGATAACCGGCTTGTGCCAGCGTGGTAATAGGATCTTCTTTAGCGTAGGCGTTTAAGTCACCAATCACCAGTGCCGGCACCTCAGCAAAATGCTCTGCAGCAAAGATGCCGATAGCCTGAGCGGCACGAGTACGGTTTAGATTACAGTTGCCCTGACCATCTCCGGTATCAGGATCGTCTGCACCGCAGCCAGAGCCTTTAGATTTTAAGTGGTTAACCATCACGGCAAATTGAGCATCGTTTTCCAGCAAGCGGAACTGCTGGGCAAACATCGGCCGGTTGCGGCTATCATCAAACAAGGCTACGCCCTGCTCGTCCACAGCCGAATTGCTTGAATCTAACACCTTTAACGCACCCACCGGGCTTAGCAGATCGGCACGGTAAATTAACCCAACCGCAATCTCATCAGTGCCTACCGGACCTGCAGCACTTACATACTGCCAGCCATCAATACCTGAAGCCTGACGTAAACCAGCCACTAAATCGGCAATCGCAGAGGTGTCAGCGTAGCCGTCGTTTTCAATTTCCATCAGACCGATGACACTGGCATCCAGCGCCACCATAGCAGAGAGAATTTTTGCCCGCTGACGCTCAAACTCAGCAGCACTGTCGGCACCACGTGACGTTGGGAAGCTGCCGCCTAACCCATCACCATTGAAGTAGTTCAGCACGTTAAAGCTGGCTACTTTCACGTTGCCGTCGGCAGCTAATTGCGGAGCAGCAGTACGCGGGTTAGACGAGACAAAGTTTGGCACCTGCGTCGGCATAATACGATATTCGTTAAAACCATAATGCAAAGTACCGGTTAAATTAACGACAGTATCGCCGCTGCGCACCGTATTGGCCGCTGACAAGCCGCCAGCCGGGTAAGGCACCACTGCAGGGTTTTGCTGGGTACTGGCATCATCCAATAAAATTTTGTTCAGTGCATGCTGCTCTGCCAATGCAATCGCCTCAGCACCTGGCGCAACCACTTGTGTTGGTGTATACCGTCGGCCATTAGCCAGGGTTAACTCGCCGAAACGGCCCAACGTAAAGGTATCGTTTACCGTCAGCTCCTGCTCAAAGCGCACCAGCATGCCTTCAACGGCTTCCAGCACAGCTAAACTGGCAACCGGTAAGGTCAACGGTGTAGGTGTAGGCAATTCACTGCTGCCACAATCTAAACTGGCACTGATATTGGTTAGCTGGGTATGGCCATTAAATTCTGCTACGGTGGCCAATAAACGCACGCGCTGGCCTTCTGCTACCGTTAAGTTACTACTGTTAACATAAACAAACACGCCTTCAGAGGTGGCGGGGTCGTTATCTTGTTCAGTGCCTACAGCCTGAATGTTATAACCACGCAGGCCGGGTAAGGTTTGGGTGACAACCGCCTCTACCTGCACCGTCTGGCCCAGTAATGGGCTGGCAAAGCCTGGCCCCTGAATAGCGGAAATCGGTGTGGCGGCAGCGCCACAGCTTAAAACCGGGTCTGGGTCTGGCTCAGGATCAGTCGGGCCGCCACCCTCACCGTTAAACAAACCGATATCGCTAAAATCGTCCTGAGCAAACCCCAACCATTGATCGGCTGGTTCAAAGGTATCAAAGGGTTCGGTATCCACACTCACGGCTGCGCGACGCAGTGTGTCATTCGCCGTGGTAATGCTGCCACTGCCCCAAGCTGAGCCCGGATCAAAGCCTATCTGGCCGATGCTGTCGACTACAACACCTGCTTTGGTGAGAGTGATGGCATCATCGCCATTCCATAAGCCCGAGCTGGTGGTCTGGTCTGCTAAGGCGACCAGTTCCGGCGCTGCGCTGGCTGAGGCAAATACGTAAACACCACCCGGCACTAATTCACCTGCCAGCGCAACACTTAAACCGGCCGTGCTGCTGCCATTAAAAAATACATTAACGCGGTAGTCAGCCAAGTTAACTGCTTCGTTGCCGGCGTTATAAAATTCCAGCGCTTTGTTATTGCCTGAACCTTCAACATATTCAGAGATAAACACCTGTGACGATACCGCCGGGGCCAATAGCATAGCCATGGTTGCTGATAGCATCCTGAGTTTCATTGTTGCTCCTTGGAGTTATTTTTAGGGTTATTGTTATCGTGTTATTTTGTTTGGGGCAGTCGAATATAAAACGCTTTTATGGCAGATTCATTAACTTTGGTTAAATATTGTCAGGTTTTTTTTGACACAAATTCGTCAAATAAATTTACAGCTATACAAGTGATTGTTTTACAACATAACCACTAAAATTTGGCCACCCAGATAGCTAAATTTATATACGGCTATTTCTTTCACCGTGTAATTAGGTTTTACTGTTAGCCTTTGTTAAAGAGGAGCGACAGATGTTTAAAGTAAACCAGTATTTTGACGGCAAAGTGGCCTCAATCGCCTTTGCCGGTGAGCAACTCCCTGCCACCGTCGGTGTAATGGCGCCGGGCGAATATGAATTTGGCACCAGCCAACATGAAGTGATGACGGTAATAAGTGGGGCTTTAACGGTGTTGCTACCCGGCGCCGCAGGCTGGCAAACCTTTAGCCGCGGCCAGCAATTTGAAGTGCCGGCAAACAGCAAATTTCAGTTGCAGGTGGCCGTTGATACCGCGTACCTTTGCACCTACGCCTGATGTTGTGACAAGGATTAACCATGCGCGGTATGCGCTCTGCGGCCAAACAACCCGAGCCAACTAAACGCCCCGGGGCAACCAGCTTGAAGCAAACCCTGGCCATGCTTTGGCCGTATTTGTGGCAATTTAAATACCGCGTGCTGCTGGCGCTGCTGGCACTGGTTGGCGCCAAAGCCGCAGTGCTGTTTATGCCAGTGGCGCTAAAATACATTGTCGATGCACTGGATAGCGGCCAGCAAGTATTGTTAGTGCTGCCGGTTGCACTGTTACTTTTGTACGGCGGCTTGCGTTTTGCCGGGGTATTTTTAGGCGAAGTAAGAGACGCCTTATTTGGCCGGGTGACAGAGCATGCGATGCGCCAACTCGGCCTTCGGGTGTTTAAGCACTTACATAGTCTGGAGCTGGCATTTCACTTAGACAGGCAAACCGGCGGCATCAGCCGTGATATCGAGCGCGGCACCAATGGCTTAAGCTTCTTGATGCGCTTTTTAATGTTTAATATCGCGCCGACGTTGTTTGAAATTCTGGCCGTTGCGGTTATTTTCGCCGCCTTGTTCTCACCGCTGTATTCACTGGTTACCGTGCTGGCAGTGGGCATCTATATCTTTTTTACTGTTGTGATTACCGAGTGGCGCAATAAATACACCCGCGAGGCCAACCAGGCTGATAACACCACCAACAGCCGCGCCATCGACAGCCTGCTAAACTACGAAACGGTAAAATACTTTAACAACGAGCAATATGAGGCCAATACCTACGACAGCTTTTTAGCCAAGTGGGAGCAGGCCAGATTAAAAAACCGCTTAAGCCTGCTGGCATTAAACTCGGGGCAGGCGCTGATTATTGCTGCGGCCATTACCGCACTTATGTGGTTGGCCGCTGACGAAGTGGTGAATAAACAGCTGACGCTAGGCGATTTGGTGATGGTAAATGCCTATATGATCCAGCTGTTTTTGCCACTGAATTTTTTAGGTTTTGTTTACCGTGAAATTCGCCGCGCTTTAACAGATTTAGAAAATATGCTGGGGCTACTACACCGTAAGCCGGCTATTGTCGATCACCCCGATGCCATGCCGCTGCAACTAACAAGCGGCGAGATCCGCTTTGAGCAGGTGTCATTTGCCTACCAGCCCGCGCGACCGATCTTGCAGCAGCTCAGTTTTAATGTCGCCGCCGGTAGCAAAGTAGCGGTGGTCGGCGCCAGTGGTGCCGGTAAAAGCACTATATCGCGCTTATTGTACCGGTTTTACTCTATTAACGCCGGCGCGATTTATATTGATGGCCAGGACATCAGCAAGGTGACGCTGGACAGCTTGCGCCGCGCCATTGCCATAGTGCCCCAAGATACGGTGCTGTTTAACAGCAGCATCCGCGACAATATCCGCTATGGTCGGCCCAATGCCAGCGAGGCTGAGATTGATCAGGCGATTAAACTGGCGCACCTGCGCCACTTTATCGATAGCCTGCCAGAGGGCGATGCCACGCTAGTGGGCGAGCGCGGCTTAAAAGTATCCGGCGGTGAAAAACAGCGTATCGCCATCGCCCGCGCGATGTTAAAAGGCTCGGCGATCCTGGTGTTCGACGAGGCTACCTCCGCACTGGATTCCGCCTCAGAGCAGGCTATTTTACAGGCCATGCGTGAGGTAAGCCGCAATCACACCAGCCTGGTCATCGCGCACCGGCTTTCAACCATTACCGATGCCGACATTATTATCGTGCTAAAGAACGGCCAGCTGGCCGAACAGGGTAAGCATGATGAGTTACTCGCCGCCAAAGGCGAGTACGCCCGTATGTGGCAGCTGCAACAAAAGCAGCAAGCCATTCAGCACTGAGCAGTCTGCAACCGCTGAGACCCGACTAGTAGTTACTTAAAACCCTAACTGCCTCTGCGATATCGCATACTATGAACGTCGGGTTAGACCACATAAGCATTTGCGCTGCATTACAAAAAGCTGCAGATCTGTTCGAGGCTTTTCTTTTTCATCGCATGTGTTGGCACGGTGGCATCATCTGCCGGGTAGCCGGTGACAATCAGCATATAGGGCCGCTCGTTTTCATTGTCGCGGCCACAGATCTTGCTTAAAAAACTCATCGGCTTGGGCGTGTGGGTCAAGGTGCCAAGACCGGCGTGGTGCAGTGCCTGTAGTAGAAAGCCAGTGGCCAGGCCTACTGACTCATGTACGTAGTAGTTAATTTTATCATCTGCTGCCGCTATGCCGCCGCGCTTTTGGCTAAATACGGCAATGAGCCAGGGGGCTGTATCCAGATAGGCTTTGTTCGCATCTGTGCCAAGCGGTTTTAATGCCTCCAGCCATTCTTCACCAGCACGCCCACTGTAAAAACCCTGCTCTAATGCTTCTGCCTCCTGGCGGATCTGCTGTTTTACATTAGGGCTTTGAATAGCAACAAAGTGCCACGGCTGATGATTAGCACCACTGGGGGCTGAGCCTGCCGCCAATATACATTGTTCAATAATCTCACGCGCCACCGGTCGGTTGGAAAACTTACGAATAGAATGACGACGGCGAATATCCGTCAGATACTGCTGTGCTCTAGCAAGCATCTGCTCTGGTGGGTATTCAATAAAATCGGTCAGCGGAATATGTTGCTCAGTCATCTCATTCACCTTAGCCAAACTCAAAACACAGCCGTTTATAGCGAATATTTTGGAGGTATGCCAGATAAGAATGCGGGCTTTGCATGCGATACATTAGGCTGTACTGCAGTTTTAGTGGTGAGACAGGCCGTCATAACCGCTTACACTTTGTTACCCCCTTTAACCGGTAAAGCCTTTAAGCTTGCGTTATATCAAACCAGTGTATTGCCAGGCGCGTTACACTGCATTTAGTTTAGTACCTCTTGTTGCATTCGGCCGGTCAGTGCCCCAACCCCTGACCGGCCTTTTTTTAGCTTAAATGCTGACGGAAAAACGCCAGTGTTCGCTGCCAGGCCAGCTCCGCCATCTCTTTGTTATACCTGGGAGTCGAGTCGTTATGAAAGCCATGATGCGACGCCGGATACACTTCAATTTTGTAGTTAAGCTGATGCTGCTTAAATAGCGCTTCGGCGGCCGGCCATTGCTGATTAACCCGCTCGTCCAGTTCACCTAACTGCACCAGTAACGGCGCACGAATGTTACCGATAGACTCGGCCGGTGGCGGCGAGCCATAAAATGGCACACCGGCGTCGACGCTATCAGGCAGCTGTGCTGCCAGGCGCCCGGTCATAGCACCGCCAAAACAAAAACCCACTACCCCCAGTTTGCCACTTCCCCCTTCCAGTTGCTTCAGCCAGCGGGCGGCGGCTTCTAAATCGGCAACAATTTTTGCACCGTCCAAGCTGCGCTGCATGGCACGGCCAGCATCGTCATTGCCGGGGTAGCCGCCCAGCGGCCATAACGCGTCTGGCGCAAAGGCAATAAAACCGGCCTTGGCTAAACGGCGGGCCACATCTTCGATGTAGGGGTTTAAACCGCGGTTCTCGTGGATCACCAGTACCAATGGCAGCGGCGCAGTGGCATTTTTCGGTTTTACCAGATAGCCCCGCCCTTCACCATGGCCTTGTGGCGAGGCAAACTTCTGGTAGCTGGCAATGATATCGGCATCATTAAAGGAGACCTGCTGCGCCAATGCATAGTTGGGCAGCATACTGTTAATAAAGGTGGTGGCCAGCGTCGCATTTACCGCCAAACCGGCCATAGCAGTAAAAAAGTCGCGCCGGCTTAGCATGCCGTGGGCGTATTTATCGTAAAGCTGATACGCCTTTGCGGGTATCTGAGTTGAAGGCTGCTGTGTGTTGTTTTTCATCCGTACACTTCCCGTTGCTGAGTTGTTGAGCAGGTGTACGGTGTATAGTGCAGAAACGATCGGCTGTCAGCCTCAGCCGATCGTTTCTGTGTTATTGGCCCTGCTTTAGCGGGATCTTAATATAGCTAACGCCATTCTGTTCCGCTTTAGGCAGCTGGCCGCCACGGATATTCACCTGCACTGAGGGGTATATTAAGCGTGGTACCGCCAGCGTTTTATCGCGCGCTTCCCTTTTTTGCACAAACTCCTGCTCAGGCGTATCGGCTTTGACATGAATATTCTGTGTTTTTTGCTCCAGCACGCTGGTTTGATATTTCAGCTCACGGCCATTTGGCTGATAGTCATGGCACATAAAAATTTGCGTGTCGTCGGGCAGCTGATAAATGCGCTGAATAGAGCGGTACAATACATGAGCATCGCCACCGGGGAAATCGCAACGGGCAGTGCCGGCATCAGGCATAAACAGTGAGTCGCCGACAAACAAATTGCCTGCAATAAGATAACTCACACTGTCGTTGGTGTGGCCCGGTGTGTTAATGACTTTGGCTTCAAGGCTACCAATGCTGAAGGTTTCATTGTCGGCAAACAGCTTGTCGAAATAATCGCCCTTGGCCAGCAGTTCATCATCACCGATGTTAAACACCAGCTTAAAGGTTTGCTGTACCTTTTTAATGCCTTCGCCGATGGCTACCGGTGCGCCGGTTTTGGTTTTCAGGTAATGCGCAGCGGACAAATGGTCAGCATGGGCATGGGTTTCTAAAATCCACTGCAGCGTTAACTTATTCGCGGCAAGATAAGCCAGAATGGTATCAGCCCCTGCGGTGCTCACCTGGCCTGCGGCGGCGTCATAGTCCAGCACCGGATCAATCACCACAGCTATACCGCTACTGACATCAGCGACCACATAGCTGAAGGTAGAGCTGTCTTTGTCAAAAAACATTTCTATTGTTGCGTTAGTTGCGACCATACTCACCTCACCCCGTCAGACACAGCTTTACATTAGAACCTGCTAAATTTTGATTGCAGTTTAACCAAACCCACACTAGAATGCAATTATGGTTATAAGTATATTCCTATTGGTTATATAAGGTAAAGTCATTATGTTAGCCTTACTGGGTGCCATTGTTATCGGGTTAAGTCTGGGGCTATTTGGCTCTGGCGGCTCAATTTTGACCGTACCGGTACTGTTGTATTTATTGCACATGCCGCCACAATTAGCCATTGCGTCGTCACTGCTGATTGTCGCGGGCATTAGCCTGTTTGGTTCAGTGCGTAATGGATTACAACGTGTAATCAGCTGGCGCCATGTATGGTGGTTTGGTCTGCCCGGTATGCTGGGCACCTATGGCGGTGCCTGGCTGGGCACCTTGGTGGATGCCCGCTGGCAATTGCTAATGTTTGCCATACTGATGTTGGTCGCTGCCGTGATGATGTGGCGCAGTAATATTGGCGAACTGGGTAACGGCAAAGCCTTTAAACCAGTAAAAATTGTTATTGATGGTTTAGTGGTGGGTGCCATTACTGGTTTTGTTGGCGTGGGTGGCGGCTTCTTAATCGTACCTGCCTTGGTGTTGCTGGGCGGCTTGAGTATGCCAGTTGGCGTGGCGACCAGTCTGGTGGTTATCGCCATGAAGTCTTTTGTTGGTTTTGGTAAATACTATTGGGTGATGGCAGCGCAGGGCGCGGTGTTTGACTGGGCGACCATCGGTTTAATGATTGGCGCCGGTATTGCTGGCAGCTTTACCGGCTCAGCGCTGGGCAAGCGCTTACCCAAACAACAGCTGCAGCGTGCCTTTGCCGTCTTCTTAGTTGTTATGGCCGCCGTGGTCATTTATCAATCTGTTCTTTAACGTTAGCCGGGAGGCTCAAATGAAAACCGCTCAACAACTGGTCGCTGAAGCAAAAGCTGTGATAAAGGAAGTCAGCATTAATGATTTACAACAAGCGCTGAAACAAGACAGTGAAACCGTACTGGTAGATGTACGCGAGCCTGCCGAGTTTAGCCAGCAGCATATCTTCGGCGCGGTAAACTACCCACGCGGCGTATTAGAGATGAATATTCATAATCACCCCAAAGTGGCCGCCAGTGGCTGTGAGCCTGCAGTTGCCTTAAGTCAGCTTGCGACACAGCCGGTGTACCTGATTTGCCGCTCTGGTGCACGTTCAGCACTGGCCGCTGAGTCATTGCAACGTATGGGCTTTGGCAAGGTTTACTCAGTGGCAGGTGGTATGCAGGCCTGGCTGGATGCCGGTTTGGCGACTAAACAGTAACAGGAGCACAGCATGGAAAACTTTACCCCGTTTGAAGCGTTAATCGGCGGCGGCCTGATTGGCCTGGGCGCCATTATATTGTTTATTTTCTCTGGCCGTATTGCCGGCATTTCTGGCATTACCAGCTCGGCGCTGTTTACCAACGAAGGGCGCAGCTGGCGACTGGCTTTTGTCGCCGGTGTGGTTGCTGGCCCGCTGCTACTTGGCTTGCTGGTTACTGACTTTAGCTACAGCACGCCAGAGTTTGGCTGGCCGGTCATTGTTGCCGGCGTATTGGTCGGTATCGGCACCGGCTGGGGTAGCGGTTGTACCTCTGGCCATGGCATTTGCGGCATAAGCCGGTTATCGCCCCGCTCGATTACCGCCACACTGTTGTTTATGCTAAGTGGCGTTGTTGTTGCCACCTTGCTGCGCTAAGGAGTTTACCATGCCCATTATTATTGCTTTTGTTGCCGGTTTACTGATGTCGGTCGGTATTGCTTATTCGCAGATGATTGACCCGCAAAAGGTACTGGGCTTTTTGACGCTAAATGCCAACTGGGACCCCAGTCTGATATTGGTGATGGCTGCAGGTTTGGCGGTTTACAGCACCGGTTTTTGGTTATTTGCTAAAAAAGACAAGCCGTTATTTGCCAGTCACTTTAACTTACCCAGCAAAAAAGATTTAGATAAACCGCTGATTATCGGCTCTTTATTGTTTGGCGCCGGCTGGGGCCTGGTAGGTTATTGCCCCGGGCCAGCACTGGCGGCGATAAGTTCAGGTAGTGTGGGTACGCTGGCCTTTATTGGGGCTATGGTCACAGGCTGGTTTATCAGCCGCCGCTTACCCATTTAAGCGGCATTTGCTGCAGATCAAGCCGGTATGAGCTATCGAGGTCGCGGGCGGTTTTAGGCTATGTTATGCTGATTTTACTGAGTTTAACTTACCGGGAAGAGCGACCTTATGACGGCTTTCACCTCTATTTACCTGTTTATCGAGCGCAGTTTTTTTGCCACCTTAAGCCGTAAAATTATTGGTAATATCAGTTTCTTAGCCCTCTTTTTTCTCCTAGCACTATATTTGGCTTACCCCGCAGGCGGTGCTGGCACCGCTTGGTGGGCTTTGGCAATGTTGGGGCTTGGCGCCTATGTGTTTACCATAGGCTATATGCATTATCTGATTGTGCGGCCGGTAAAAGCACTGGTATCTGCACTGCACGACACCAATCGTAAAGGCACAGATTTGCATCACCGTCTGCCGGCTTTTACTTATGATGAGTTTCGCACCCTGTCTGAAGAATACAATCAGTTCGTTAGCCAGCTAGGCGTGTTGCTTGGTGACATTCACCAGCAAGCCCGCGAAACCCATCAGGTGAACGAGCAGGTGTCCGGTGCAGTAAAAAGTACCCGCAGCCATCTGCAAGATACCGAAAAGCGTAGCGGACAAATTCGCCGCGAAAGTGACATGGTGTTACAGGATCTGGCAGATATTGTGCAGCACGGTGATGAAGTGAATCAGGTTTCTGGTATAGCGGTAGACAAAGCCGCCGTTGCCAGCGGGCAGATGCAACAGTTAAGCGGTCAGCTGTCGGGAATTGTGAAATTATTGGACAGCTTTGCCAGCACCATTACCGGCTTACACAAAAATTCTGAAAATGTACGGCAAATACTGGTGATGGTAGAAACCTTTTCCGATCAAACTAATTTACTGGCATTAAACGCCGCGATTGAAGCGGCGCGTGCCGGTGATGCCGGCCGCGGCTTTGCCGTGGTGGCCGACGAGGTGCGCACCCTGGCCGCCAAAGTTAATGACGCGACCAAACAAATTTCGGGTTTCTTAAATGAAATGGAGCAGCTAGTCGGCGAAACCCGCACCGAGTCACAAAGCCTGAACCAGCAGGCACAGCAAGCGCAGCAGCAAATTGCCAACACCAGTGACGAGTTTCAGCAATTGCAGCAGGAGCTACAACAGGCAAAAAGCGGCATTCAGAATATTAACCAAACCGTGTCGCAGTTAGAGCAACGCTACCAGCAAACCCATCAGCATTTAACTGCTATTGAACAGGTTACCAGCGATGCATACCGCCAGATGGCGTCAATTGATCAGGCGGCAAAAGATCTGCTTAGTGGCACCGCCCGTACTCAGCAGCAATTAGGCCGCTTTGCCCGCAGCTAGCTGCACTGACCTTCTACAGGTTTAACCGGGTGTGGAATACGGTTAAACCTGCCATATTTGCTTACAGTTAGCGGCTTGATGACATTCAAGCCTGTAGGTATATTTGCCACTGTGGTAAACCACCCCCTACCCTTTTGCCGTCAAGGATGCCTTATGCTGAAAACTCTGCCCCGCTCTCCTGTTATTCTGGCCGTTGTTCTCGCTGTCGCCTTAGTGCTCTGGTTGCTCAGCGGCGACCATTATAGTGCGCAGCAAAGCGCGCCGGCCGCACAGCAAGTACCAGAAAAACAACTACCCCAGGTAGAAACCCGCTGGTCAGAGGCACAGCCTTATCAGGCCACCCAGATTGCTCAGGGCCAGGTATTGCCCTGGCGCAGTGTCAGTATAAAAGCGCAACAGGCCGGCCGCATCGAGGCTTTATTAAAACAACAAGGTGACGTTGTACAACAAGGGGATGACTTACTGCGGATTTCCGATGAAGGCCGCAGCGCCATGTTGGCTCAGGCTGAGGCAAATTTAACCTTGCGCCAAACTGAACTGGCGAGTGCCAAAACCTTGGGTAAAGCCCAGTTTTTATCTGCCACGGAGCTTACCCGGCTGGAAAGCGAATTAGCCAAAGCCGAGGCAGAAATGAAATCCGCCAGCCTGGCAGTGCGTCAAACGGTGCCGCAAGCGCCTTTTGCCGGCGTAATCGACCGCAGGCATGTTGAAGTAGGCGACCTGGTGCAAAACGCCAGCGAGCTGTTGCAGCTGGTAAAAATAGATAAACTTAAAGTCACCGCGCAAATTCCACAGCAACATATTACTGCTATGCACACGGGGCAGCGGGCGAATATCCGCTTGCTGGACGGGCGCAGCCTGCAAGGCGAGCTGAGTTTTATCAGCTACGCCGCCGATGCCGCTACCCGTAGTTTCTACATAGAAGTCACTGTCGACAACCCGCAGCATTGGCGCATCGCCGGTGCCAGCGCCACCGTTGAAATACAGCTTGATAGTGTCCAGGCGCATCGCATTTCGCCCGCACTGCTCAGCCTGAATAATAATGGCCAACTGACAGTTGCCACAGTGAATGAGCAGCAGCAGGTGACGATTTACCCGGTAACGATATTAACGGCTGATAATAATGGGGCCTGGGTCAGCGGCCTGCCACAGCGCGCCCATATTATCACCCAGGGGGCGGGCTTTGTTGCCAGCGGCGATACAGTGCGCCTGGGCGGAGAGGCAAAATGAACCAGCTGATCCAAGCCGCTATTGGCCGAAGCCGCGCCAGCATGATGCTGTTGGTGTTTTTATTTATTGCCGGTATCAGCGCTTATCAAACCATCCCCAAAGAAGCTAACCCCGATGTCGCTATTCCGATGATGTATGTGTCAATGTCGCTGGATGGCATCAGTCCGGAAGATGGCGAGCGCTTGTTAGTGCGCCCGATGGAGCACGAGCTGCGTTCATTGGAAGGCATAAAAAAAATGACCTCTACCGCCAGCGAAGGCCACGCCTCGGTGATGCTTGAGTTTGACGCCGGCTTTGACGCCGACAAAGCCCTGGCCGATGTGCGGGTGAAGGTAGATGCTGCGCGCTCCAAGCTGCCAAGCGAAGCTGACGAGCCTACGGTAAACGAGATTAATGTCGGCCTGTTTCCGGTGTTATCGGTGGGGTTGTCCGGCCCGGTATCAGAAAACCAACTGGTATTTATTGCCCGTCAGCTACAGGAAAATATCGAGGCGATTCCCGAAGTGTTGGAAGTGGACATCGGTGGTGACCGTGAAGACTTACTGGAAATCGTCGTCGACCCGCAGGTGCTGGAAGGTTATGGCCTGGACTACCAACAGCTGTTTAGCCTGGTATCCAACAATAACCGCCTGGTTGCCGCAGGCAGTTTAGATACCGGCGCCGGGCGCATGGCACTAAAAGTGCCGGGCGTAATTGAAGATTTAGACGATGTGCTGTCGATGCCGATCAAAACCGACGGCGATACCGTCATTACCTTTGGTGATGTCGCCACCATTAGCCGCAGTTTTAAAGATCCACTGGGTTTTGCCCGCATTAACGGCCAGCCTGCCGTGGTGTTAGAGGTAAAAAAACGCGCCGGCGCCAATATTATTTCCACCATTGAACAAACCAAGGCGTTAATTACGCAGGCCAGTAGCCAGTTTCCGGACGGTATGCAGATTAACTACATTATGGACCAGTCCAAAGAAGTAAAAAACATGCTGTCAGACTTACTGAACAACGTGTTAACTGCAGTGGTGCTGGTGCTTATTCTGATTGTTGCCACTATGGGCGTACGCTCGGCACTGCTGGTGGGTATTACCATTCCCGGTGCTTTTTTTGCCGGCATCCTGATGATAGCAGCGCTGGGTTATACCATGAATATCATCGTGCTGTTTGCGCTGATTTTAGTCGCAGGCATGTTGGTAGACGGCGCCATCGTGGTGAGTGAACTGGCAGATCGCAACCTGGCTGAAGGCCAGCCGCCGAAACAAGCCTGGGCCAATGCTGCCAGCCGGATGGCCTGGCCGATTATTGCTTCTACTGCCACCACCATAGTGGTGTTTATGCCGTTATTGGTCTGGCCCGGTGTAGTCGGTCAATTTATGAAGTACCTGCCCGCTACCGTCATTTTGTGTTTGGTGGCGTCATTATTCATGGCGCTAATATTCTTACCGGTAATGGGCGGCTTAAGCAAAGCACGCCCACCCGTGCACGAAGTACAGCAAAGCGGTGCCGGTAAAGCCTACCGCAGCCTGCTTGGCCGCTTATTACGCCGTCCCGGTTTAACCTTTGCTGGTATGCTGGGCGCTATGCTGCTGATTTTTGTTGCTTACGGTAAGTACAACCATGGCCTGGAGTTTTTCCCGTCAGTAGAGCCAGAATCGGCTCAGGTATGGGTGCGGGCGCGGGGCGATATGTCCATCTACGAAAAAGACGCCTTGCTGCAAAAGGTCGAGCAGCGCTTGCTGGGTTTAGCTGAAGTAAAAGCCTTATACGCGCGCTCAATGGCAAGTGCTGGCGGTGAGCTGGCACCCGATGTAGTCGGCACCTTGCAATTTCAGTTTATCGACTGGCACGACAGACGTCGCGCCGCGGCCATTTTAGACGACATGCGAGCGCTTACTGCCGACATTCCCGGTGTCCTTCTAGAGTTTCGCCAGCAGCAGGAAGGCCCGGCAGCCGGTAAACCCATAGAGCTGCAGGTTAGCAGTATGGAAAGTGCTGCTACAGAGCAAGCCGTACAGCACATTATTGCCAAAATGCGTGAACTGGAAGGCTTTGTCGATATAGAAGATGACCGCAGTTTGCCCGGCATAGAATGGCGTATTGAAGTCGATCGCGCCGCCGCAGCCCGCTTCGGTGCCGATGTGCTGACAGTGGGTAATGCCGTGCAGATGATCAGCAATGGCTTGCTGCTGGCGAAATTCCGCCCCGAGTATGCCAGTGACGAAGTCGATATCCGTGTGCGTTTCCCACAAAACTGGCGATCTTTAGAGCAGTTGGGGCGTTTAACCATTCAAACTCAGCGAGGTCAGGTACCACTGAGTAACTTTATCAAGTTGGTGCCAGCGCCAAAGACCAGTGTCATCAAACGCATTGATGGCAATCGGGCAGTGACGATAAAAAGCGATTTGGCAGAAGGCTTTCAGGTAAGTGAGCGTTTACAGGCACTGCTGGGTAGCGATATTAAGCTGCCAGACAATGTATTGGTTAAAACCGCCGGCGAAAGTGCCGACCAACAAGAGGCGATGAGCTTTTTGCTCGGCGCTTTTGCTACAGCGATATTTTTGATGCTGATGATATTGCTGGTGCAATTTAATAGCTGGTATCAAAGTCTGCTTATTTTATCCGCGATAATTTTCTCCACCGCAGGTGTACTTTTGGGCCTGCTGGTAAATGGCCAAAGCTTTGGCATTGTCATGGTGGGCATGGGTATCATTGGTCTGGCCGGCATAGTGGTGAATAACAATATTGTGCTTATTGACACCTATAATCAGCTGCGCGATGCCGGCTTGTCTGCCCGCGATGCGGCGCTGGAAACCGGTTGTTTACGCCTGCGCCCGGTGCTGCTAACCTCGATTACCACAGTGTTGGGCCTGATGCCGATGGTTTTGGCGGTGAACGTAAACCTGCTTGAGCCAAGCCTGGGTTTTGGCGCGCCCTCAACCCAATGGTGGACACAGCTTTCCAGTGCCATTGCCGGCGGTTTAACCTTCGCCACGGTGCTGACGCTGTTCTTAACACCCTGTATGCTGGTGCTAGGCGAAAAACTGCGGCCGTGTAAAACGACCAGTGATATAAAAGTAGCCAGCAGTGCTGATGATATTGCCCAGTTGGTGAAAAAGCGGGCCTGAGGTGTATCGGGCAAATATCCGACCAGTCAGTTAGCTGCGATGGCCCGGTTTTTAAGCGTCCGTCTTTAGGCTAAGATGCAGCTAAGTGTTAATACAAGGCTCTGTATGCGTATCTTACTGGTGTTAGGCTTACTACTGTGCTGCAACTTAGCAAGGGGCAGTGAAATCCGCCTCGGAGTACATAAGTTCCCACCTTATTTTGTTATGACAGATAACGAAAACTGTGGCGGTGAGGCGGTAGAGCTGACTCGTAATTTACTGCAAACAGACAGCATTAAACTGACTACCGTTTGCGCGACACCGGCCAGACTCTACAAGATGCTGCAAAACGGTGAAGTTGACCTAACTATTAATATTAAGCAAACCAAAGCCTTGCCCGATAATGTCAGCTTTGTCGCCACGCCTTATGTGCAACTATCGTTAGTGTTACTGACACACGGTGCGGCCGTAGCACGCGATAAAGCCCCTACTATCGCCGCCATTCGTGGTTTTGACTACCACGGCCAGCGTCAGGTATTAACCGATAAAGGCTATACCTTTATCGATCTGCCCGACAGCATCAGTGCGGTTGAAATGTTTATTAAAGCACGCAGCAGTGCGCTGCTGACCTACGAAGCGCCGTTTGACCATTACCTGCAACAGCATAACCTGCCCTTCGCCAAACACTACCAATGCCAGCTGCTGGAGCATATCGATGCGTTTTATGTGATCTCAGAGCAATCAGCACACAAAAGCTATATTAATGACAAACTTAACGAGCATGCCAGGCGTGAACAGTTAAGCTATTTTGCTAATTAGAAATGAGATACCGTTAGACACGCACTGAACTACCGCTAACCAAAAGCAAAAAACCAGCGCAATGCTGGTTTAAAGTGGCGGAGCGGACGGGACTCGAACCCGCGACCCCCGGCGTGACAGGCCGGTATTCTAACCGACTGAACTACCGCTCCGCGCCAATTGCGCTGCAAAATTTCATTTGGGTATCCTGCAGTGCGGCGGGAATGATACGGATAAGCGAAAAGGCCGTCAACTTCTTTTTTGCCGCTTTTGTTTAATCCTTAATCATCCGGCAAGGTCAGATCAAGAATGTCATCCATATCGTTGTTTTTTTGCGCATTCGGCGCATTTCTATCGGTTGCCGCCGCTGTGGCGGCTGGTTTTGCTGTGGTTGGTGCTGCTACTGGCTTTTTACGCCAAAACATCAGGTCAGTGAATTTACGATCCGTCATCACCAGCCAAATCGCTACGCCACCACCGCCCAAAATCACCAGGTTTGCCAGGATCACCAGCAGCCAGGGAAACTCCGGCTCTGGCGGGGCGTTTTCTTTAGCAATTTCATCTTTTATATGCTGGGGTAACTCCTCCAGCACCACCGCTTCAACCACCGGGCGGTTAACCACGAAACTCACTTCAGGCAAGTTCAGCATAAATTCGCGGCCATCCTGCATGGTGCCGTATGCCGATACTTCCAAAATATAACTACCATGGCCACGGTTATGCAGTTTCAGTTCACGCGGCGTGCTGCCTGGCTCGTTCAGCGCAAAGCTGTCTACCTCACCATTGGGGTAACGTACCCGCCCCTGCAGCAACACACTCTCGGCATTCACACTGGCGTCAGTAACTTTAAACAGAACCTGATGCGGTATCGCTTCCTGCTCTGGTTTATCGTCCGGAACCGCAGGCGAGGCAGTAATGTCTGCTACGATAGGTGCAGGTTTTAACACCACCGGTGTTTGTTGCACCTCCCGGGTATACAGTGGCGTTCTGACAATATATTTAGGCGTCCATTCACCGGCGACAAAGCGTAGCTGAAACTCGCCGGTAAACACACCATCGCGCGCTCTTTCATCATAGCCTTTGCCGTCGTCACGAAATTGCGCCACCTGCACCACACCGCGGCCAAAGTTATCGTATTCAGCGTTATTGGTGCTGACAAAGATCACTTCCAGCGCCAGTACTTCATTAAAGTCTTTGGCGGTAATAGGTTCATCACCATTGGTCAGTTTTGCGGTTATTTTTACCGTTTCGCCTACCATTAGGTTAGCCGGTAATGGGTCTACCTGCAGCCGGATTTCTGTCAGCAGCATAATACGGCTTTCCGGCAGCAAGCGGCCTATCGCTTGCCAGGGGCCTGGCATGGGGTTTTTAATCTGAATTAAGTCGTAACTGCTGGCATCGTGCCAACGTACCTGCTGAGCCTCTGCAGTATTAAAGTGGATTTTGCTGCCATCAGGCTTTACCAACACCACGGATGCTGAGCCTCGTCTGCGAAAGAGCAGTAAGGTGATTTCCTCAACGTTGTCATCTACCCGAAAGCGGTTATCGAACAGCGGGATCTGGTTTTTGACCGGCAAATCGTTTAGCAGCGCAAAGCCATGTTCTTGCAGCGCCTGCTCGACCTGCTGTGGTGTAATCGCCTCTTGTGACTGCGGCTCTGCTTGTTGTGCCCAAACAGGCAACGCTAGCAACAGCATCAGACAACAGATTAATTTCGCCACAGGCAACTGCCTCCTTTTTTCTGCACCAGATCAAGCCGGCTTTCATGGGCAGCCAGCTCTGCTTCGCTGGCGCGGATCACCTTTAAGCGACCACTACGTTGTATCGCCACCGGCCCACTGTTATTGCTGGTATTATCCTGCTCATTAGCCAGGTTTAAACTAACCTGACCGCCGGTCATCATCAGATACACATCTGCCAAAATTTCAGCGTCGAGCAAAGCGCCGTGTAAGGTACGGTGGCTGTTGTTAATGTCGTACCGTCGACACAGCGCATCTAAGTTATTCTTCTGGCCCGGATGCATTTCCCGCGCCAGTAATAAGGTATCTAAAATAGTGCAGTACTGCTCTACTGGCGGTAACGCGGGGCGCAGCAGTGAAAACTCATGGTTAATAAAGCCAACGTCGAAGGCAGCGTTGTGAATAACCAGCTCAGCGCCTTGAATATAATCAAAAAAGTTTTTCGCTATCTGGCCGAATACAGGCTCATCTTTCAGTCGCTCGTTGGTAATACCGTGCACCGCCACCGCTTCAGCGTCAATAATACGCTGCGGGTTAATATAGACATGAAAGTTATTGCCGGTAAAACGGCGGTTGATAAGCTCAACACAGCCAATTTCAATAATACGGTGGCCGTCTTTCGGGTTTATACCGGTGGTTTCGGTATCGAGGATAATTTGTCTTTTTGCCATGGCGGTTTCGTTTTCTACAGCATTTGGGTTAGATTATACGCCGTTTTGGTTTGAGGAAAGGCTTAATGCGCAAAACAGTTGCGATCTACACCGATGGCTCTTGCCTGGGCAACCCGGGGCCGGGCGGTTATGGTGTGGTGCTCACCTATAAACAGCATCGCAAAGAATTAAGCGGCGGCTTTAAACTCACTACCAATAACCGCATGGAATTATTGGCGGCCATAGTGGCGCTGGAAAGTTTAAAAGATAGCTGTGATGTAGACTTAACCACCGACAGCCAGTATGTGCGCTTGGGCATTACCCAGTGGCTCTCTGGCTGGAAGCGCAATAACTGGAAGACCAGCCAAAAGCAGCCGGTGAAAAATCAGGATTTGTGGCAGCGGTTGGATGCCGCTGCGGCAAAACACAAGGTAAGCTGGCATTGGGTTAAAGGCCATGCCGGCCACCCAGAGAATGAACGCTGCGATATGTTAGCCCGCAGCGCTGCAGAAGCGAAACCTACAGCAGTTGATAACGCCTTTGAACAAATTCATCAAGCCGGAAATTAGCGTTAACTAACCCTCAACTGCTTGCGCTGCAACACTCGCCTTGGCTCATCAAAGCAACTCGCTACCGCTTGAGCGTTCGCTCAGACACTCTGTGATGACCAACTCGAGGTTCCAGCCGCAGTTGACTACGCCGATGCAGATTTTACTCGCCGGCTTTACTTTCAGTCGCTGCAGCAGCATTAGCTGCCAGCATTTTCTCCAGCGCAGCAATAAAGTCCTTATCATCCGGCGCGGTGCGGCTGCCAAAGTGTTTCACCGTTTGCTCATCGCTACTTACCAGATACTTGTTGAAGTTCCAGCTTGGTGATTCACCGGTTTTGGCAATCAGCGCTTTAAATACCGGGTTGGCCTCATCGCCACGCACCTTAGAGCTGGCAAACATCGGGAATTTAACGCCATAAGTTAAATAACACACTTCAGCCGTTTTCTCGGCGTCGTCATATTCCTGCATAAAGCTGTCTGACGGGAAGCCCAGCACCACTAAGCCCTTGTCTTTATACTGCTGATACAACGCTTCCAAGCCTTCAAACTGCTTGGTAAAACCACATTTGCTGGCGGTATTCACTACCAACAGGGTTTTACCTTTAAAACTGTCACATAAATCAACGCTTTCACGGGTGTTGAGCTGCTGCATAGAGTGGCCGAGGATCTCGCCACACTGAGCGGCCTGTGACGGCGATGCAATCACTGCTCCGGCCAGCACCAGTGCACTTATTAACAACTTCATATTTTCTCCTAATCAGTGTTTATCGACACATTAGTTACGTATCGCAGGCGTTAGCCGATCTGTCCGGGGAACAAGTGTACTCCGGATTAAAAACGGTAAGCCAGCTTTAGTCTTAGCATACGCGGTTCTAGCGGGTGAGAATGTTTGTCCTCAATCCCGCCGGCAGGCTCACCGGCTAGGCGCGAACTGTAAAAATAATCTATATCGCTGTCATCGCTATCAAACAGATTCAGTAACTCCAACGCAAGTTGCCAGCGCTGCAATTGATAACGATAGCCTACATTGACCGTCGTGCTGGCTGATGAACGCTGCTGATTAAAACTATCCAGCGTCCGTTTACCAAAGTGACGCAAACGCACACTCAGCTGCCAAGGACTGTCTGCTTTATAAATCAAGCCCATGCTCAACACAAACGGCAAGGCACCATCGACATAGTTACCTTCATCATCGGCATCTTCAGTAAAACGGGAACGGGTAAGGGCCAGTTCAGTATCCAAACTCCAGTTGCGGTTTAACCAGTAATAGGCCGCCAGTTCAAGCCCATAGCGCTTTGACGCACGGCTTGGTTCATTGGTGCCGGCATCCCCGACATAGAGTAACTCTGAGTCAAGTTTCAGATACCACAACGCCAGCGACACATTAAGTGCGCTGTAATCGAAGTAACGCAGCCCCAGCTCTGCGCCATCACTTTTTACCAGCAAATCTACCGGCAGCACCGCTTCGCCGGTTTGCGGATCGGCTAAGGTAGTAGCGCCTCGGGCATCATTAGAGTGAAACCCCTGGCCGGCATTTAAATAAGCCTGCCAGTCAGCAGCGAACTGATAACTTAACCCGGCTTTTATTGATACGATGTCATCGTGGGTATTACCACTGTTGATTGACGTGTCACTGGCGACATCTGCGGTAAAAAAGTCATAGCGCAGGCCCAGATGCCCTTGCCAATCATCAGCAAGCTGTAGCGTACTTTGGCTAAATAATGCAGCAGAGCCCTGCTTTATGCTGTCCTGACGCACAGTACCCAAGCGCACTCTGGCTTGAGTAGGGTACAAGCCAACTTCAGAAATATCGTCATAGTGCAATTGCACGCCAGCCAGATGCTCCAGCGCAAAGCGGCCCAGCTGTTGGTGCCAATGCCGGCTTAGCTCTGCACCATAACTTCTGCGTTTATCTACCTGTTCAAATTGGTCACCCACAACCGGATCATTGAGGAAATAGGTAAAGTTTGACCAGAGATCTAATCTGCTTTGTATGGCATAAGCATGCCAACGCCAGGCGTCACTGTACCAACTGGCTGACACGCTATAGCGGGCACTGTCGCCACCCACGCTGGTATCCAGTGAGCCAAATGCATCAATCAGGCCCTGGCGTACAGCACGCAGCGGCACCTGATCTGCCGCGTGCCAGCGGTTTTCGTAGGCCATTGCGGTCAGCGCGAATTGTCCCCCACCATACAGCGCACTGTAGCGGCCTAACAGATTTATTTTTTCCACATCTTCGGCAATATCGCTCCAGGGGCCATCATACTGCTGTAACTCTGCCGCAACCAGCATGTCCGCGTGACCATAGCGGCGGCTACCTTTTGCGAGCAATCGCTGATAGCCGTTTTGGCCTAAGGTGAATGCAGCTTCGGTATCGGTGCTGTTTGCCATGCCAAACCTGGCACTACCGGCAGCAGAAAAGTCACCACTGTTGGCATAATATGCACCTTTTTGATAATGAATTTGTGATACCAACTCGGGTATCACAAAGCTTAAATCGGTGTAACCCTGGCCATGCCCATGGCTGCGCATGTTTACCGGCATACCATCCACGTAGGTAGCAAAGTCGGTACCATGATCCAGATTAAAGCCACGCAGAAAATACTGGTTAGCCTTACCACTGCCACTGTGCTGCGTAACCACCATACCCGGTATAAATTCAAGTATTTCGCCGGTCCGTGTCAGGGGTCTGTCAGCAATTTCGGCATCACCCACTATACCTTCAGACGCTGAGCTGGCCAGGCCAAGTAAATCGGTTTGTCGCCCTTTGACACTGATATGCTCCAGCATATGCTGCGATAACGGATCTGCCATAACCGGCATAGCAGTAAAGAGTAAACAGACCGCTGGTGAAGCAAGGTATTTATTAGCCATATATGACTGACTCAGGGTGCAAGTGTTTCAGGGAAAGTGGGTTTATCTGCTGATAACACAGCGTTGGCCTCAGCAGAGGGCAGCAACCAGGACAGTAGTAGCTTGTGGTTGTGCTTGCTATCAAACAGTGCCCGGTAACTGAGCTGCCACTGCTCTGTGCTGCTGCAGTTCACTCTGATGGGCAACACCAAAAACATCTCGTGTTGTAGCTGTTGTACTTTCCAGTCTGCCGAGCCGGTATTTAGCCCACAGGCTCCCGTGGCACTGTTAAAATGGATCTGTTGCCTAACATATTGCTGCACGCTGCTCTGACTCTGTAACACGTGCTGCCAACTCAGCGTATTGTTGTTACCCTCAGCAAGTAGTTCAGCCTGCGCCAGATCATGTAATGACACTTTCCAAATCAGCAGGGGTTGAGATTGCTGCAGATGCACTTCCATATAAGCTGTGCTGAATTTATGCGCATAAGCAGGTGTTAGCGTAACCATGCTGACAAGCGCCAGCAGGACTAAAAAATGTTTCATTACTCAACTCCGGTTTCGTTATTCAGCGCCATGCGGCTTAACATAAGCAATTGCTTGTCATCAGGCTCTTTTGCTGTTTGGTAATTACGCTCGGCCCATTTAAGCGCGGCTTTTGCATCTGCGACGATATACAAAAAATAATTGGCTACATCTGCTGCATGCTCAGTATCACCCCGGGCCAGACGTAATTGCATGCGCTGCGTTAGCCTTTGCTGAAAGTCGCGCGCTTTTCCCAGTTGCTGCTCAGCACGTGCCAGGCGCACTAACAAACTGTCAGACAATTGCGCTGTGGGCAGGACAGACAACTGTTGGTACACAGACGCTGCTTGTCCCTGTGCTAAGTTTAAATCGGCCCATTTAAGCCAGATGCTGGTAGGCGCTTGCGCCAGGATGGGCTCTAACCACTGCGTTGCTGTTGCAGTTAAACCCAGTTGCTCGGCCTGCTCCGCCAGGATGCCTCTTAGCCAGATATTCAGCTCAGTGGGTAAGCCTCTCTGACGTTGCCATAGTTGGCTTAAGGCGGCGTAACTTTGCTGCCACTGGCCTTGCCGACCGGCGACTTCATATTGGCATACGGAAAACAAAAAAAGGTCTTGTTGCCACAAGCGTCCACACGCGCGCCGTGCAGCCTCTGTCTGATCCATAGCCAGATGCACTCTGGCGGCCATTAAGCTGGCCTGCATATCGTTAGCCTGAAGCTGGAACACCTTGTCCAGGCTAGTCAGGGCCTCGGCAAACTGATGCTGTTGCTGCTGAATATCAGCCAGCAGCCGATAGTAGCTGGCAGACGCTGACGCCGGGCTGCTAATATCCTGCAGCAGCTGCTCAGCCTGGTGAAACCAGTCATCGTAACCCGGCCGGCGCGCCCCTGTTAAATAGTGATGTGCTAACTGCAACTTGCTGGCGTCACCCGCGCCACGACGGATCTCTTGCTGCAGCTGGCGCATTGCTTCTGTCAGCGGCAGCTCGGCCTGAATTTGCCATTGTGCTGCGGCTTCAGGGCGAAATTCAGTCGCGCCCACCAGGCACATCCAACACACGCTGACTATATATAGAATTTTTTTCATTATCATTACCAGAAATTGGGCGGCGGGGCCTGTAACAGCCCCGCCGCCTTGACCATTACTGACTATTGATCAGGTCAGCATAATCAGCTTCACTCATCACATCCTGGTTAAACTGCCGGCCATTAAGCGGCAAGGGCTCAGCCTGGCTGTCCTGTGTAAAAGCCATGCGGCTATATGATAAAAAAGACACTACCGCCACATTAACGTCGATAGTAACCTGCCCTTTGTCACTAAGCTTGCCGTCAGATACTTCAACCATAAAACTGTCGCTACCGGTAAACTCAGCCGCCGGGGTATAGCTGAAGCTGCCATCAGCGGCGAGCATCAGGTCACCGTTTTGTGGCCCAGCCACTAGGGTAAACAATAAGCTGTCACCGTTTTTATCGCTGACAATGAGTTTGTCCGTAATGGCGACATCCGTTTCGGTGACAAAACTATTGGCACCCAGCTGAGGCGCAACATTTGGCGCTTTACTGTCGTTACATCCGGTCAATAAAGCAGCGGCGGCCAGGCTGAGTAATAAGGATAACTTTTTCATAGTGCGCTCCTTAGTTTGGTGAACCGGCCAATGGTGTTAGCAAATAAGGGAAAGCCGCATCTAACATACTGGCATTTAACGGCGCACCATCAGTGAAGGGCACGTTGCCCACCGGTGCATCTTCTGGCGCACAGAAACCCAGGTTGGTCGGTTGCCCTGCTACCGGAATGTCATGACACAAGGCGCCCATTACCACTCTCAGGGCAATGTCTACCACATCATCGCCCGGACGACGGCCATTAGGGAAACCCGCCAGATCATCTCCGGCCACACCGAAAGCAGATTGCATCGCGGCAGGCGTGGCGGGAATAGCCGTGTTCAGGCGTAACATTTCAGACGGCGTGACGGTTGCGAGCTGATTAACACCGGCTACCCCCGTCAAGAACGCTGCAACAAGATCGTTACGCGGAAAGTTCGACGGTGCTAAATCGTCAATATTGGTGCCCAGTGTGGCATTAACCGCTTCCTTGAACAGAATATTCAATAACGCCGGTAAACTTGGGTGTGTCACGTAATCAGCAAACTGGCCATCATCTGCTGGCTTGCTACTGTTGAACTTGTCTTTGTCGGCCAGACCAATAACTAACTCGTTCACCAGTGGATTACTCAATCGTGATACCTGCACCATGGCACCACCATTTACTTCAGGACGGGCAAAATTGGCGTTAGGGTTTAACAAACGCGCTTGTGGCAGGCTGGCGGTGGTCCAGGCGCCTATCACGCCGTTGCCGCTACCGGTAACACAAGCTTTAGGCACTTCAATCGCCAGGGCGGTAACATTTTTGTCGCGCAGATCATCATTGGCACTGCTTTGAGTAATACCGCCGGGGAACCCGCCAGCATCACCGGCTCCGGGCGCACTATCCCCTTCCACTGGCACATAGTTTACCAGGTCAAAGGTTTCCCCCAGATTCACCACAAAGGGGTCTTTGCGCTGGCCCACAAAGACGCGGGCCATGGCATCGCAGCCAGGAATGGCGACATCGTACAGGTATTGGTCGGCATAGGCTTGATAGGCGGCAGCATCGCCGAAGGTTTTGTCACCCACATAGTCGTACGGTTTGGTAAATGTTGTGGCACCAGATGGCATCAACATACTGCTGCTGTTGCCAGACGTTAACTCCAGCGTGTAATTCTCGATAAAATTGAGCGAGGCCGAATTGCCAGCGCCAATACCCCCTACATTTTTCAGGGGCACCGCCACCATCTTTTGATTGCCTTCAGGGCCAATGGGCAGCTTAACGCCAGCACCATCGTTCACCAGGCTGTTGCTGAAACGGAAATGAAAACTGAGATTGGCTGCTGCATCACCATCATTGTCGATGTGAATGCTGTAAACGGCTGCCGGATCCATTGCAAAGTAGTTGGGGCCACCATAGGCATCTTGTAGTGGGATATAGTTAGCAATCAGCGTGACATACCCCTCCCGGCCCGGCTCATAGCTGTTAAACAGGTAAAAGTCGGTAGCATCCAGGGTGGGCATGCGGGTGATGTTTGGTGCTTCACGATGGCTGGACGCCTGAACATTAGCTACTGATACCAGCGTGCTTAAGGCAGCGCTGACCGCTAAAAAAGTGATTTTATGTTTCATTTTTTGTGTTCCTTGAAGTTAAGTTGCTACCAAGTAACGACTGACTTTCAGCATCGGATGCAGTTAAAAAGTAAAAAAGTGAAAATAAAAAAACCGCAGAAGCGGTTTTAGTGGATTAAGCAGCTGGCTTACAGCGTGACGATTTCGGCAGTGAACAGCACAGGGCCGGTTGGCGCGCCCGTGGTTGAGCCACCTCTGGGTTCTAAACTTACCGCTAACGCAGCTATGGCGATCCCCTCTGCTTGTGACGGCCAATTTAATACCCGCTCACCCTGTTGAGGTAGCAAGCCTAACGAGATAGGGGCCTGTCCATCAGCAGGTAACATCCAAAGTTCATAGTCATGTTGGATGTCGTCGGTTACCGCTGTGGTAGCCTTCACCTGTAATTTCTGCTCAACCTTACTCACCAGCCACCAGGCTTTGGCATCGCTGGTTTGAATCACCGCGATATCCCGGGGCGACACACTCTGCAACATCGGCCTTAGCATGATCACCGCCAGTAGCAATGATGCCGCCGTAGCCAGCGCCAACCAGTATCGGGTGGTTTTACTCGCCTTAACCGGTGCAGCAGGTGCTGCCAGCCAACCTAAGCGCTGCTGAATACGTTGCCACACTGCATTATTCGGCGTGGTTGCCGGTAAACTCTCGGCAAGGGGATTAAGATGTTGCTCCCAACGCCACACCGTTTTTCGTACCTGAGTATTTGCCATCATTAAGCGCTGAAAGCGTTTACGGGCAGCGCCTTTCATCGCGCCGAGAATAAAATCCACCGCCAGCGCATCCAATAATTCCTGATCTTGGTAATTCATGCTTCAAGGCACCTTTTCAGTTGTGTTAAGCCACGGCGGATCCAACTTTTCACGGTGCCCAGTGCAGAACCGGTATGGGTGGTAATTTCCTGATGGCTTAGTCCGTTAAAGTACGCCAGTTGAATAGATTGGCGATGCTCTTCACTTAAGCCTTGCATGCAATCATCCAGCTTCACCTTTTCCCGTACCAAGCCAATCACCTCCCCCGGCTGCACCTCGTCGCTGCTAAGCTCGAGTTCAGGCGCTGTAATATCCAGATGTTCCGCTTTAACCCGGCGCGACTTCAATAGATCCAGGGCGCGATAACGGGTGATACTGATCATCCAACTCATTACGCTGCCTTTTTCAGCATGATAATCGGCCGCGTTATGCCACACCCGTACAAAGGCGTCTTGTAACACATCTTCTGCCCAGTCATGCCGGCGTAACAGATGCAAACTGACCGAAAACAACTTACCCGATGTGGCCTGGTACAACTGTTCAAACGCCTGCTTATTGCCTTGCGCCGTGGCATAAAGCAGTTGCAACAAATGTTGTTGTGATTGTTCCATCGGTGCCTCTATTTAATTAACCCTCACCTGCAGATACGACACACTGCATGAAACAGATGCAGGCTTTACATTGCCATACGCAAAATTCACGTGTGTTTTTTCCACTATCCGCTATCATCCGCTTCCTTTTTTCACTGGCTCTCGTATGCTAAGCCAGAGTCTACTGCGCCGGAATTGTTATGCGTATTTGCTTTTTAATGTATCCGTGGGAAAAAGTGCAACCCGATGGCGACAGCACTATTCGCATGATCCACGAAGCGGTAAGCCGTGGTCACAGCGTGGCCATTACTCATGCCAATAACCTGACAGTACGTGACAGTATTGCTCAGGCGTTTTGCAAAGTGTTTGTCAAAGGCCAGAAAATCTCCAGTAATATTGCCAGTTTTCACCGTCACGCCAGTTTTAACCAGCAAAAGTTGCCACTGGCTGCCTTTGACGCCATTTTTATTCGCTTAAACCCCCCACTTGATCCGATAGTGCTGAACTTTCTCGATTCGGTACGGGAAGATACGTTTATCATGAACGATTTAGACGGTATCCGCATCGCTAACAATAAGATGTATACCGCCTCTTTGCATGACCCGGACAACGAGTTTATTCCCATCACCCATGTGTCGAAAAATAAAGATTATTTAGCCAGGGTGCTGGCAGAATCGCCCAGCGACAAGATGATATTAAAACCCCTGAACGGCTATGGCGGCAAAGGCGTGATTGTGCTGGAAAAATCGGCCGCACAAAGCGCCCGCTCCTTGCTGGATTTTTATATTGGCGATGCCGAGCGCGGCAATTACGTTATTTTGCAGCAATATGTCGAAGGTGCCGAACAAGGGGATATCCGTATCCTGATGCTAAACGGCAAGCCTATCGGCGCTATGCGCCGTATACCACCGATAGATGATGTACGCTCTAATGTGCATGCAGGCGGCACAGTAATGAAACATCAACTGAGCGAACAGGAAAAACGGCTCTGTGCCCATATCGGCCCCAAACTGGCCCGTGACGGTTTGTTCTTTGCCGGCATTGATGTGATTAACGGCAAGCTGATTGAAGTAAATGTGATGAGCCCTGGCGGCATCGCTCGTATTAACCGCCTAAACGGCGTTCGCCTGCAGGAAAAAGTAATTGATTTTATTGAGCACATGGTTACTAGCAAGCAACAATTGTCGCCACGCAAACAGGGCTTTCGTCAGCTTTTAAGCGATGCCGAACTGAATATTTAATTTTTTTATCGTGTTAAACAAAATAATTCACTGTTTAAAACCACTAAATCTCGGTAAATAGGCAAAAAAATAGCTGAGGTGCGCTTATGTCACAGGTAGAAAGCAACGAGTTTGAACTGGATGACCTTACTGACGACGTTGAGATCATCAAAGAAATATCCCCCAAAGACAGCAAAGCCAAGCAAAAATTAGAAGCTCGGCGACGCATTGACGAGCTGCTGGAGCAAAAACGGCTGCGCCAGTTGTTGGATGACTGGGATTTAGATGACGATGATGCATTAAATGATGCATAAACAACGGGCGCTGTGTAGCGCCCGTTTTTGCTTGTTTAGTACCGCAGTTATATTAGCCGCGGTATTTCTGCATCACTAAAGTTGCGTTGGTGCCGCCAAAGCCAAAGCTGTTCGACATCACAGTGTTAAGTTCAGCCGCAGTGGTTTTGGTAATAATGTTCAGGCCTTTAGCGGCTTCATCAAGCTCACTGATATTAATGGAAGGCGCAATAAAGTTGTGCTGCATCATCAGCAGTGAGTAAATAGCTTCATGCACACCGGCTGCGCCAAGTGCATGGCCCGTCATGGCTTTAGTGGCGCTGATGGCTGGCGACTTACCGGCAAACACTTGCTGAATAGCGCCTAACTCTTTTACATCACCCACCGGGGTGCTGGTGCCGTGGGTGTTCACGTAATCCACATCACCTTTTACGTTTTGCATCGCCATTTGCATGCAGCGCACAGCGCCCTCTCCGCTTGGCGCGACCATATCAAAACCATCAGAAGTGGCGCCATAACCGACGATCTCGGCATAAATAGTCGCACCACGGGCTAAGGCATGCTCCAGCTCTTCTACCACCACCATACCGCCACCACCGCTAATAACAAAACCATCACGGTTAGCATCATAGGTGCGTGACGCCAGCTCTGGCGTGTCATTGTATTTGGTCGACAGCGCGCCCATGGCATCAAACTCCATCGCTAACGTCCAGTGCACTTCTTCACCGCCACCGGCAAATACGACGTCTTGCTTACCCAGCTGAATCAGCTCTACCGCATGGCCAATACAATGCGCGCTTGTAGCGCAGGCTGAGCTAATCGAGTAATTAACACCTTTGATTTTAAACGGAGTGGCTAAACAGGCAGAGCAGGTACTGGACATGGTTTTAGGCACCGCATAAGGGCCTACCCGCTTAACACCTTTTTCACGCAGGGTGTCGGCGGCTTCAACCTGCACTTTGGACGACGCACCGCCAGAGCCGGCTACCAAGCCAATGCGGGGGTGCGAAATTTGCTCTTCGGTAAAACCGGCGTCCTGCATGGCCTCTTGCATAGCAAGATAGGCATAAGCAGCGGCATCGCCCATAAAACGCATGGCCTTGCGATCAATCAGCTCAGCTGGGTCCAGTTTAATATTGCCCCACACCTGAGAGCGCAGGCCCAGTTCTGCAAACTCCTCGGCGCGGGTAATACCGGAACGCCCGGCCTGTAATGCTGAGAGCACCTCATTTTTATTATTGCCAATACTGGATACGATACCAATACCTGTAATTACCGCTCTTTTCATGCTTGCTCCAAAACACCGGCTGCTGCCGGCAAGGTTAACCTTAATGCTGCGCGTTATTGTACGGACTTTAGTTGTTAAAGTGGTCAGCTTTCAGCGCACAGCTGTACTCTGTTTTCAATTCTGCGGTAGCTTAAGGTAAACTACAAGCCGAATTTTATGCCGGAACTGCCGCAGTATGTCTAAGCTTAGCCACGCAAAAATACACTTTAATGACCAGGGCACGCCGGTCGCTGCCGACTTCGACGATGTGTATTTTTCAAACGACGGTGGCCTGGCCGAAACTGACTACGTGTTTTTACAGCACAACGGTTTACCAGAGCGTTGGCGAACACATAGCCGCAGCACCTTTCATATTATTGAAACCGGCTTTGGCACCGGTGCTAACTTTTTACTTAGCTGGCAGCGCTTTCGCCAGTTTCGTGAGCAATACCCGCAGGCCCGTTGCAAACGTTTGTACTTCAGCACTGTTGAGAAGTTCCCGCTAAGTCATGCCGATTTGCGCAAGGCACTGACCGTACACGATGAACTTCGCCAACTATGCCAACAGCTGCTACACGTCTACCCGCTGGCCGTCAGTGGCTGCCATCGGTTAAGCTTCGACAATGGCACTGTCATATTAGATTTGTGGTTTGGCGATGTCAGTACGCTGCTGCCACACCTTGATACGCCAGCAGATGCGATTTATTTAGACGGTTTTGCACCGAGTAAAAACCCCGATATGTGGCAGCCAAACCTGTTTACTAACCTATACCGGCTCAGCCGACCTGGCACCCGTCTATCGACCTTTACTTCTGCAGGCCTGGTGAAACGTGGCCTTATAGAGGCCGGTTTTACCGTAGCAAAAGTAAAAGGATTTGGCCGCAAGCGTGAGATGTTAACGGCTTGCCTGCCCGATACCGTCTCTGTTGTAACAGCCGCACCAGAGAACAACAAACCTGAAGATAGCAGTGTAACGATTATTGGTGGCGGGATTGCATCGCTGTGCAGTGCGCTGGCACTTAGCCAACGCGGCGTAAAGGTGATGCTGCTGTGTGAGGATGATGACGTGGCCTGTCAGGCCTCACAGAACCGCCAGGGCGCGGTTTATCCTAATTTACACGCTAATCTTACCGACGACAGCCAACTGCACGTGCAGGCATTTTTGTATGCCCGCCGTTTTTATCAACACTGGCGCCAGCAAGGTGTTAACTTCGCTATGGACTGGTGCGGTTTGCTGCACATTGCCAGTAATAGCCAACTGCAGCAGCGCCAGCAAAAACTTATCGCCAACGGCTTGTGGCCAGATCAGCTGGTGCGGCAAGTTGACGCCAGTGTTGCCACTGGGCTGTCCGGCCTGCCGCTGACACAAGGCGGCATTTATTTTCCGCTGGCCGGCTGGCTAAACCCACAACAGTTTTGCCGCCAGGCTCTGACCTACTTAACACGGCAGAGCAGTTTTAGTGTGCAATTTAACTGTAACGTCAGCGCTATTAGCCAGCAGGATGGACACTGGCAGCTAAGCACTAACCAGCAGGCTTATAAATGCGATACTTTGCTACTGGCCTGTGGCAGTGCCATAAACCAGTTTGCGCAAACAGCCGGCTTGCCGCTAAATAAAATTCGCGGCCAGGTCAGTCACGTGGAAAATGCGGCGATGGCGCCATTAAAAACCGTGTTGTGCCACAAGGGTTACATTACCCCTCAGTGGCAGGGCCTGCACAGTGTGGGCGCAACCTTTGACCGGCAAGGTACTCAGGCAGTGGTAACCGAGGCTGATAACAGCGAAAACCTGGCGCTGGTAAACGCTCAGCTGCAGCAACCAGCCTGGTTTGCTCAAAGCCGGGTTAACAGCGCCGCAGCGGCGTTTCGCGCTACCCTGCCCGATCATCTGCCTGTCGCCGGACCTGTACCAGCGCAGCCCTCACTTTATGTGCTTGGCGGCTTAGGCGCCAGAGGCATTATGCTGTCGCCCTTGCTGGCAGAGCTTATTGCTTGCCAAATTTGCGCTGAGCCTCTACCGTTATCGACAACGCTACAGCAAAAAATCAGCGCTAGCCGGTTTTAAGCCCATATAACGCCCGGGAGCCATATGACTGCAAAACAGATACTGATTGCCGAGGATGACAGCTTTTTGCGCACCTTGTTGCTAACCCAGTGCCAGAGCCTGGGGATGAAAACGCATGCAGTTGCCAATGGCGAGCATTTAGTCAGCGAAGCGCTGAGTTATCAGTACGATATTATCCTTACCGATATCCAAATGCCGGTCTGTGACGGCATAGCTGCAACCCGTATCCTGCGCCGGCTAGGTTACGACAGACCTATAATAGCGATGTCGGCTGATGAGGTGCACGAGACCGGCTTTGATCAGATCCTGGCAAAACCCATCGACATGGGCCAGCTGGCGCAGTTGCTGCAGCAAACACCGGCACAAGACTCGATTGCACTACAGTTGGATGACGAGCTGATCGCCCTGTTTTACACCAACTTACAGCAACTTAGCAGCGAATTTGCCCGCGCGCTGCAACTGGCTCAGCGCGATACCCTGCGCCAGATCTGCCACAAAGTAAAAGGCGGCGCTGCCAGTTTTGGTGAGGCTGACTTAGCCAAACTGGCCGACAAACTGCAGCATGAGCTGCTATCCGACACCCCGCTGGATGAATTACAGCAAAGCTGTCAGTATTTTGCCCAGCTGCTGCAACAGTTCGGAGGTTCCAATGCGCGAACCTAAAATTTTGCTGGTGGATGATGTCGATTACAGCCGCCAGTTACTGCGTAACAACATTATGGCATTGACTAACAGTCGGTTATTGCAGCACAACACCTTTAATTTTTTCAATTCCGGTACGGCGTCGGCGGCCGTGTCATTGTTTAATCAGCAAAAGCCCGACTTAGTGTTTTTAGATATCGAGCTGCCCGACAGCTCAGGGCTGGAGCTGCTGAGTCGCTTTAAACAAGAGCGGCCTGATTGCTTCATTAGCATGATAAGTGGCCAGAGCACGCTGCAAAACGTGCAGCAAAGTATTGCCAAAGGCGCGGCAACCTTTATCGTTAAGCCGTTTAGCGGTGATAAAATTCTGGCCGCCATGCGTTTATTTGAAAAGCGCCTGACGGTGCGGCCTATTGCGTTAGATACACCATAATAGTGAGCAAAACAGAAAAAAATTTGTTAAGGTAGAGGCATTAAAACGGATTTAAGTAAGGAAATATCATGCGCTTAGCAGTGTTATTCAGTGTTGCGTTAACCTTCAGTGGCATAGCGGCCGCCAACGATTTTTATCAGGTGCCTATTCCCGCTGATGCCCGTGAATTTGCTCGTTTGGACAGCAAAATGCCCGCTGTACTTAGCTATTTCAGCCAGCAAACTGACAGTGCCCTGCGCGATTATTACGTTCAGCAGTTAGGTCAGCCCGACAACGAGCAAACCCTATATGGCCGGCTGCACCTGTATTTTCGTGTCAACAATAACCAGGTGCGAATTTTAATCTCCAGCCAGAACGATTGGCGCCAGGTTGATATCATGGTGCAAAACTAAACCCATCTCAGGGCTTCGTCAGCTGCAATACCACCCGCCGGTTGAGTTTACGTTCCAGCGCGGTGTCATTGGGCGCCACATGGCGGCGCTCACCAAAACCTTCTACCTGCACTTTATCTTCAGACAAACCGGCAGCTATAAAAAAGTTCTTCACTTTCTCCGCCCGCTTTACCGATAGCTGCTCGTTTATCCAGCGGCCACCATAACTGTCGGTATAGCCCTGAATCTCGACGAAATCGATGTCCTGATCGTATTTAAGGTATTCGGCAATCTGCGCCAGGCGCCGCTCTGACTCGCGCGTCAAATCATCACCACCACTTTCATAACTTAAAACGGTAAAGGCAATATCGTCAAAACCGTAGGGCAGCAAGCGTGATACACACTGTGTAAACTGCTGATATTGCGCTGGAAACTGTACCGGGTTCATCGACGCAACCACTTTATCATAAGGGCTGTACCAGTCACTGAAATAAAAGGTCGGGCTAAAGCCCTGCTCCAGCTCGGTGAGTAAGGTCCAGGCGGCTTTTTTCGGCAACTCACCATTAAACTGCTTCAGCAGCTGCATATTGGCTACCGCTTTGGCTGGCACTCCGGGTCGCCAAGTCGGCGGCATCGATATTACCTCGGCCAGCGCGTAGTGATCAGGCAAGCGCAGCATCTGCAGTTCAAAATCCAGATTCAGCGCTTTACTGGCCACGCTGCGAAATATCGCCGCACCAAACTGCGGGATCTCGTGTTGTAATTGGCACTCCAGCGGCGTGTTTTTGCTCAGCTGCCATACCGATTGCTCAATAGCGGCAGAATATTGACGCAATTGTGGCTGAGCAACAGGGCTGCTGCTAATCCAAAGGCTGCCTGTAACCAGCATTAGAGACAAGGTTAAGCTTTTCACCACATTGAAAGTCCTTCGACATCGGAAACATTAAATGTTAAGCAAACACTGTGCCGCAACAAGACGCTGAGCTCATTCTTTGGCATAATAGCCGCTGATAACACAAATGGCGACTGTATGACTGATGTAAAATCCGCTTTGGCCCAACGTTTTCGCGGCTACTACCCTGTAGTTATCGACGTGGAAACCGCAGGCTTTAATGCTAAAACTGATGCTTTGCTGGAAATAGCCGCTACCTTGCTGGGTATGGACGAAAACGGCCAGTTGGTACCAACACAAACGCTGCATTTTCATGTGGAGCCATTCGAAGGCGCTAACCTGGACGCCAGCTCATTGGCGTTTAACGGTATCGACCCCTTTAATCCGCTGCGCGGTGCGGTAAGCGAGCGCGAGGCCATTACTGAAATTTGTAAAGCGGTACGAAAAGCACAAAAAGACGCCGGCTGTCAGCGCAGTGTGATAGTGGCACACAATGCCGCCTTTGATCAGGGCTTTTTTAATGCCGCGGTGGAGCGGCTGAACTTTAAACGCTCGCCGTTTCATGCCTTTGTCTCGTTTGACACTACCAGCCTGTCTGCGTTGGCGCTGGGCCAAACCGTACTAGCCAAGGCCTGCCAGGCCGCTGGCATCGCCTTTAATAACAAAGACGCGCACAGCGCCTTGTATGACACCGAGCGCACAGCAGAGTTGTTTTGTTATATAGTCAATCGCTGGCAGCAACTGGGTGGCTGGCCATTAGCGCTGGATGCTGTAGACACTGACAGCGCCGAAAACACTGAAAACGCTACTGAACATCAGGCATAAAAAAGGCCGCAAAAGCGGCCTGACAACTCAGATGTCACCTTTTGGCTTATTCGGCGGCGTCTTCGGTTTTGTGTTTGGCTGCAGTTGCCTTAATCAGTGGCTGTAACTCACCACGCTGAAACATTTCCAGCATAATGTCGCAGCCGCCAATCAGTTCGCCCTCTACCCATAACTGCGGAAACGTTGGCCAGTTAGCGTACTTGGGTAATTCGGCACGAATGTCCGGGTTTTGCAAAATATCGACATAAGCAAACTGCTCGCCACAGGCAATCAGTGCTTGTGAAGCCTGCGCCGAAAAACCACAGCTGGGGAATTTCGGTGAGCCTTTCATAAACAACAGAATAGGATTGTCAGCAATTTGCTGTTTAATTTTATCTAGCGTTTCCATTACTACCTCTTTGAGCAAGCATCGTGATAATGGCGGCTATTTTACGCGGTTCTTTTGTTACTGGCACTTGAGTTTTACAAAAAAAACCCCACCTCTGTTGCTGATCACAACAAGGCTGGGAGTAAAACCAGCACGCTACACCACGCGTATAACCGCACTGTAAAACTTGAGTATTTTAGTCAGGTTTTGTAGTCTACGCCATGCAGACATGATTAACAACGCCAACGGAGAACGACTATGGCCTTTGAATTACCCGCCTTACCTTATGCAAAAGACGCATTAGCTCCACATATCTCTGCCGAAACGCTGGAATACCATTATGGCAAGCACCACAATACCTATGTGGTGAAGTTAAACGGCCTGATTGAAGGTACACCGTTTGCCGGCAAGAGCTTAGAAGAAATCGTACGTACCTCTGAAGGTGGCATTTTTAATAACGCCGCTCAGGTATGGAACCACACTTTCTACTGGCACTGTTTATCACCCAATGGTGGTGGTGAGCCAACAGGCGCTTTAGCTGATGCGATCAATGCCAAGTGGGGCTCTTTTGCCGCGTTCAAAACCGCCTTTAACGACAAAGCGGTAAATAACTTTGGTTCAAGCTGGACCTGGTTAGTGAAAAAAGCTGACGGCAGTCTGGATATCGTGAATACCAGCAACGCTGCCACACCATTAACTGACACCAGCTTAACCCCGGTAATGACAGTAGATCTGTGGGAGCACGCCTACTACATTGACTACCGCAATGCCCGCCCTACCTACTTGGATGCATTCTGGGCGCTGGTTAACTGGGAATTCGCCAGCAAAAACTTCGCCGGCTAATTAAGCCTGCCCCTGTTAAACCCGGCTTAAGCCGGGTTTTTTGTCCGCCCTGCTTTACACCCTGCCCGCTTTATTTCAGCAAACTATTTCTGCTCCTGCGCGTATAGCTTAAAGAAATTTGTAGATTTTTCTGTCAATTACTCAGGCGGGAACGCGCTTTACTGTCTAACCTTAAACATAACAGCTTGGCTGCTACCCTTTTTCGATGTTTATAAGCTGGAGGTGCATATGAGTATTTTCGAGCACTATAAATCGCGCTACGAAGCGGCAAAAGAAGAAGAATATACCATTGATGAATTCCTGGCGTTGTGCAAACAGGACAAAAGTTGCTACGCCAGTGCGGCGGAGCGTTTGTTAATGGCCATAGGCCAGCCGGAGCTTATTGATACAGCGCAAGATCCGAAACTCAGCCGATTATTTTCTAACCGCGTCATCGCCCGCTACCCAGCATTTGCTGAGTTTTACGGCATGGAAGATGCCATTGAGCAAATTGTGTCTTATTTAAAGCACTCAGCACAGGGGCTGGAAGAGCGCAAACAAATTCTATATTTATTGGGTCCGGTTGGTGGTGGTAAATCCTCACTGGCAGAAAAACTGAAGCATTTAATGCAGCAAGTGCCCATTTACTATCTGAAAGGCTCACCGGTATACGACCACCCGCTGTGCCTGTTTGAAGTGAACGAAGATGGCAATATTCTGCAGGATGAGTACGGCATCCCCAAGCGCTACCTGCGTAACATCATGTCGCCGTGGGCCAGTAAACGGCTGCATGAATTTAACGGTGATATTAGCCAGTTCAAAGTGGTGAAAAAATACCCGTCTATTCTTGATCAGCTCGCCATTGCCAAAACGGAGCCAGGCGATGAGAACAATCAGGATATTGCTTCGTTAGTGGGTAAAGTGGATATCCGTAAGCTGGAGCATTTTGCTCAGAACGACCCTGACGCCTACAGCTACTCCGGCGCCTTATGCCGAGCCAATCAGGGTTTAATGGAATTTGTCGAGATGTTTAAAGCGCCGATTAAGGTGCTACACCCCTTGTTAACGGCAACACAGGAAGGCAACTACAACGGTACCGAGGGCCTGGCTGCATTGCCGTTTGATGGCATTATTCTGGCACACAGCAACGAGTCTGAGTGGCAAACCTTTCGCAATAACAAGAATAACGAGGCATTTTTAGACCGGGTTTATATTGTTAAAGTGCCATACTGCCTGCGGGTGAGCGAAGAGATGCGCATTTACCAGAAGCTGCTGGAACACAGTGAGCTGAATACGGCCCCCTGTGCACCGGGCACCTTAATATCGCTGGCACAATTTGCTGTGCTGTCCAGGCTGAAAAACCCGGACAACTCCAGCATTTACTCCAAAATGCGTGTCTATGACGGTGAAAGTTTAAAAGATACTGATCCTAAGGCGAAGTCCTATCAGGAATACCGTGACTACGCCGGTGTCGACGAAGGCATGACCGGCTTGTCGACCCGCTTTGCCTTTAAAATACTCTCCCGCGTGTTTAACTTTGACAGCACCGAAGTTGCGGCCAACCCGGTGCATCTGTTTTATGTGTTAGAGCAACAAATAGAGCGCGAGCAGTTCCCCAGTGATGTCGCCGAGCGTTATCTGGAGCACTTAAAAGGCTATCTGATCCCCAAATACATTGAGTTTATTGGCAAGGAAATTCAAACTGCCTATTTAGAGTCGTACTCAGAATACGGCCAGAATATTTTCGACCGTTATGTAATTTATGCCGATTTTTGGATCCAGGATCAGGAGTACCGCGATCCGGAAACCGGCCAGTTGTTTGACCGCGCAGCACTCAATGCCGAGCTGGAAAAAATTGAAAAGCCAGCCGGCATCAGCAACCCGAAAGACTTCCGCAATGAGATAGTCAATTTTGTGCTGCGGGCCAAAGCGAAGAACAATGGCAAAAACCCAACCTGGACCAGCTACGAGAAGCTGCGCACTGTGATTGAGAAAAAGATGTTCTCCAGCACCGAAGAGCTGCTGCCGGTGATTTCGTTTAATGCCAAAACCTCAACCGACGATCAGAAAAAGCATGACGATTTTGTCAATCGGATGATGGAAAAAGGCTACACCCGCAAGCAGGTCAGGTTGCTGTCAGAGTGGTATCTGCGCGTGCGTAAATCGCAATAAACGGCGTGAGCCGGAGGTAGTATGGCGCATTTTATCGACAGGCGACTAAACGGGAAGAATAAAAGCGCGGTGAACCGCCAGCGCTTTATTCGCCGCTACAAGCAGCAAATTAAAAAAGCAGTGTCTGATGCCATTAGCAAACGCAGTGTGACGGATATCAACAGTGGCGAGAGCGTGACCATTCCCAGTAAAGACATCACCGAGCCGTTTTTTCATCAGGGTAAAGGCGGTCGCCGGCAGATAGTACACCCGGGAAACGATCAGTTCAGCCCGGGCGATCGCATTAAGCGGCCGCAAGGTGGCGGGGGGGGCAGTGGCCAGGGTGATGCCAGTAATGATGGCGAAGGCACTGACGATTTTGTGTTTTCTATTTCAAAAGACGAGTATCTGGATTTATTGTTTGAAGATCTGGAGCTACCTAATCTGCGCAAAAATCAGCTGGATAAACTGGTGCAGTATAAAAATGTGCGCGCCGGTTATCGCTCAGAAGGCGTGCCGAGCAATATCGACATCGTGCGCTCACTGCGTGGCTCGCTGGCGCGCCGTGTTGCCATGACCGCGGATAAAAAAGCGCAGCTGCGCGAACTGGAGCAGCAATTAGCCGCTATTGAGCGAGAGCCGGTACCGGATCAGCAGCAGCTACGGCAACTGCAGGAGGATATCAGTGCGTTAAAGCAGCGTATTGCCGCCGTGCCTTTTATTGACAGCTTTGATTTGCGTTTTCGCAATTTCCAAAAGCGGCCCGAGCCGACCAGTAAAGCCGTCATGTTTTGCCTGATGGATGTGTCTGGCTCTATGGATCAGGCCACCAAAGACATGGCAAAACGCTTTTACATCCTGCTGTATTTGTTTTTAAGCCGCAGCTACAAAAATGTCGAGGTGGTGTATATCCGCCATCATACGCAGGCCAAAGAAGTGGATGAGCAGGAGTTTTTCTACTCGCAGGAAACCGGCGGTACTATCGTTTCCAGTGCGATAAAACTGATGTACGACATCGTGCAGCAGCGCTACGACCCAACACAGTGGAATATTTATGCGGCTCAGGCGTCTGACGGTGACAACTGGACTGACGACAGTGCGCCCTGCGCCGAGTTTCTGGCCACTAAGCTGTTGCCGCTGCTGCGTTACTACGCTTACATCGAAATAACGCCAAGGGCGCATCAAAGCCTATGGCAGGAGTATGAAAAACTGCTGTCACGTTTTGACAACTTTGCTATCCAGCATATTCAAGATGTCAGTGATATCTACCCGGTATTTCGTGAGTTGTTTAAAAAACAGGCCGCCTAGCCAAAGCAAGATTGTCTAATTTGTCGTGAGGTGCAATTATGGCCAAAGCAAAAGCCAAAACCAGCCAGTGTCTGCCGGATGGCCCGGACTGGACATTTGACCTGCTCGACGCTTATCAGCGTGAAATTGCGCGGGTGGCCGCTTTTTATAAATTAGATACCTATCCTAACCAGATTGAGGTGATCACGGCTGAGCAAATGATGGATGCCTATTCCAGTATCGGCATGCCGATTGGGTATCATCATTGGTCATACGGCAAAAAATTTATCCAGACCGAGCAGCAGTACAAGCGTGGTTATATGGGGCTGGCTTATGAAATTGTCATTAACTCCAATCCCTGCATTGCCTACTTGATGGAAGAGAACACCATCACCATGCAGGCACTGGTGATGGCGCATGCCTGTTATGGTCATAACTCGTTCTTTAAAAACAACTATCTGTTTAAAACCTGGACCGATGCCGGCTCCATTATTGATTATCTGATGTTTGCAAAAAATTACATCAGCCAGTGCGAGGAAAAATACGGCATCAGTGAAGTAGAAGATACACTGGACTCCTGCCACGCGCTTATGAACTATGGTGTCGATCGCTACAAAAGACCACAGAAAATCTCGTTAGATGAAGAGCAGCGCCGCCAGCAGGAGCGCGAGAGTTATTTGCAGTCACAGGTAAATGATTTATGGCGCACTATACCGACCCGCGCCGCCAGCACCGAGCAGCGAAGCAATCGCTACCCGGCTGAACCACAGGAAAACATCCTGTATTTTATTGAGAAAAATGCCCCGCTACTCAAACCCTGGCAACGTGAAATTGTGCGCATAGTACGCAAAATCTCGCAATATTTTTATCCGCAAAAGCAAACTCAGGTGATGAATGAGGGCTGGGCCACTTTTTGGCACTACACCATTTTGCAGCATTTATACGATGAAGGTTTAGTCAGCGACCGCTTTATCCTGGAAGTGCTGCACAGCCACACCAATGTGGTAGCGCAGCCGGAATACAACAGTAAATATTATTCCGGTATTAACCCTTACGCGCTGGGTTTTGCCATGTTCAGCGATATTCGCCGCATTTGTGAGCAACCGACGGCGGAAGATAAAGAATGGTTCCCTGATTTGGCCGGTAGTAACTGGCTGGAAACATTGCACTTTGCCATGCAAAACTTTAAAGACGAGAGTTTTATCAGCCAGTATTTATCACCTAAGGTGATCCGCGATTTTCACTTGTTTGCGATTATCGACGATGACGAAGACAGCAGCCTGGAAGTGGCAGCCATTCACAACGCTGAGGGCTATCAGAAAATTCGCACTATGCTGTCGCAGCAATACAACCTGAGCCAGATAGAGCCGAATATTCAGGTGTATAACGTCGACTTAAATGGCGATCGCTCGCTGACGCTGCGCTATGTTCCGCAAAACCGGGTACCGCTGGCAGACAGCAAGCTACAGGTACTAAAACACCTGCACCGGCTGTGGGGGTTTACCGTTTATCTGGAGCAACAAAACGACGATGGTAGCACCGAGCTGTTAGCCAGCTGCCCGGAGCAGGGCGATTTATAACAGCGGTTAATCTGCCCTGTAGCAAGTTAGCTGGTTACGGCCATTGGCTTTGGATTGATATAAGCCTTTGTCTGCCGCTTCAATCCATTGCCTGTGCTCCTTCATGCCGCTATCGTACTCAGCCAGACCCAGGCTGAGTGTTACTTTGAGTTGTTGTCCATTGTATGGAATTGACAGGGCTTCAACGGATTTACGCAACCGCTCTGCCAATACCGCAGCTTGCTGCAATGGTGTATCAACTAACAATACCGCATATTCCTCACCACCATAACGGCCGGCAATATCGGTAGAGCGCAAGTTGTTGCGCACCGCGTCAGCAATAGCCTGGATCACCACATCGCCGGCTGCATGACCAAATGTATCGTTGATGCGCTTAAAATGGTCTATATCGCACATTAACAAAGTGCTTTTGTGCTGATAGCGCTGCAGCCGTTTAAATTCCTGAATTAAATTTTCTTCCCAATGGCCGCGGTTGAACAGCTGGGTAAGAAAATCGGTTTTGGTCAGCTGCTTTAACCGGCCATTCATCGACTCCAGCTCAATACGGCTTACGGCGACATCGGTCACGTCATAAATAATAAAACACAGGTGTGTCACCTGGCCGCGCGCATCGGTAAGCGGAAAAATGGTGCTGTTCTGGTACATATATTCGGCGCTGCCGGTGATTGGCCGGTAGTTACGGAATTTGAAAATATAGGGCCGCTGCTCCCAAATGGTGAAAGCGCGGTTTTTCAGCAAGATCACCGGGTCGCATTTACGTCTTAACCAGTCTTCATCAATTTCACTAAATAGATCAAATAAATAGCGATCTCGCACCTGACGCGGCGTTAAGCCGCTGTGGTTCTCCATAAAGCCATTCCACACCTGAATACGGTAATCACAGTTGAGCACCACCAACCCCACATCTACCGTCTGAAACATGTCCATCAGCCAGTGTACTTCTGATACCTCAACCTGTGCTTGTGACATGTTCAGCCCTCCAGCAAGAATGCAACTTTGTAGCTCAGCGTTTTCAGACTGTCTTCCGTGAATAGCAACAGCAAATCGCAGCTGATTTCGTAGTTCTCAATACCGTAACTCAGCTCAATTGCCAGAGTTTTCTTCCAGCGTTTTGCGTTGGCTTTGATGAGTTCGCTGACGGTAGCATGCTGCCCCAAAACGACAGGGTGGCCCTGACTAAAACTCATATCAATTTGCTCGGCCAAACCTTTCAATACGGCACCAATAAGAATATTGGCGATGTCCATCAACAGTTCCAGTTCAACTTTTACCGTTAAATCGCCCTGATAGTTCATCAGTTTGGCGATATCTTTAAAACTGGAGTCAGTTAAAATCAGCAGTGCCTCACCTGAAACCCCGCCGCCAATAAAACCCTGACACACTGCTGAGGTGGTCGACTCATGTTCTACCGAGGCCAACGCCATATGCAATTCGCTAACTTCAATTAAGTTAACATTTGGAATGGGTAATTTAACAAACACGTTCAGCAGCCGCGCCAGCAAATCACCGGCCTGCCCCATCGCCACGTTTGTAAGCTCCTGCAGGACGTCACGCATCTCTGCGTTAAGCTCCACAGTAGCTGCGGCTGCTCTGGCCGGTGTTACGGTATTGACAGGGCTTCGTACTGACATCGCATGCTGCTGCATCAGCTGCGCCAATTTGGCACTATCAACTGGTTTGCGGATAAAATCGAGTGCACCCAGGCTTTTCACCCGCTCGATGGCCTCAGGCTGCACATCACCCGACACCACCACGACATTAAGTTGTATTTGCCGCTGCTTCAGCTCAGCCAGCACCTGATAGCCGTCCATCACTGGCATATTCAAATCCAGAAACAACCAGTCAATATCTTGTGTTAGTAGGGTTTCCAGGGCCTCTGCGCCATGGCCGGCAAAAAACAGTTTGCTCTGCCACTCCTGTGGTAGAATCCGGGCAAGCTGTTTGCGTGCCAGGTTAGAGTCGTCACAAATTAATACCGCTACGGTCATTGGCGTCTCACTCAACTCGGGCTTCATTTCAGTCTAGACTGAAATCTCCGCTTAGGGCATAAAGTATAAAAAAATGTGCTGCAGCAGCATATTAGTATTAGCGTTTTCAATATTAACAGGAACTGTATCATGTTTGCCAAATCGCCAACACCATCATGTTTTCGTCGTCAGGCAACACTGGCGCTATTGCTTGCCGTCCTTAGCACCAGCAGTTTTGCCATCGATTTACAAGCCAGGTTACCGGAGCGCTTGAGCAAGGTAAAAGCGGGCAACCAGCAGATAGTGTTACTCGGCAATAAAGTCGAGCTGGGTGCTAAAGCACCTGGTTTTAAAGTGGTCGATGGTAATTTTAAACCGGTCAGATTGGCAGATTATAAAGGCAAAACCGTCATGCTAAGTGTAGTGCCAAGTATTGATACCGGTATTTGCTCACTGCAAACCAAACGCTTTAACAGCGAGGTAGCAAACTTAACGGACGACGTTGTCTTGCTAACCATCAGCGCCGACCTGCCCTTTGCGCAAAAGCGCTACTGTCAGCAAGAGCAGATTGATAAAATGCCGGTGTTATCAGACGCCGTCTGGCGCGACTTTGGCAGTAACTATGGCTTATTAATTAAAGACATGGGCTTACTTGCCAGAGCCGTGCTAATTATCGACGCCGACGGCAAGCTGGTGTATCAACAACTGGTAGACGAGCTGGCCAAAGAGCCAGACTACGATGCCGCACTAACGGCGCTACAACAACTGTTAGCGAAAAAGTAAGCCCAGGCTTCACAGGTCAGGGCAGGAAAATTTTTTCTGCGCTGGCTTGAAACCTCATTAACCGACCTTATTAACAGTGCAGGTGGCTGGATACAGCACCTGAAATACAACGACAGCCGCTGTGCTGTCAGCATTAACGCCCGTTCATATGAAGGGCAACAAAACACCTGTTTGCTAATGAGGAATTGGTTATGACAAATATCGACTTAACACCTTTCTATCGCTCATTTATTGGTTTTGACCATCTGGCGAATTTAATGGACGCCGCTGCCCGTAATGAAAAGCAGCCAGCCTACCCGCCGTATAATATTGAAATTACTGGCGAAGATCAGTACCGCATCACCATGGCCGTTGCCGGCTTTGATGAGCAGGAACTGAGCATTGAAACCGAACACAATACCTTGCTGGTAAAAGGCCAAAAAGCCGGCAAAGAGGAAGGTCGCCGCTTTGTGCACCAGGGCATTGCCGAACGCAATTTTGAGCGCAAATTCCAGTTATCTGACTATATTAAAGTTACCGGCGCCCATATGGCGAATGGCTTGCTGCATATTGAACTGGTACGTGAAGTGCCGGAAGCATTAAAGCCACGCAAAATTAGCATTGGCAATAGCTCAGCACAAGCGACGACACAGCTGTTAAACAGCGAAAAAGTTGCCTGAGCCTCAGCATGCTGACACAAAAAAGCCCTGATTTTCAGGGCTTTTTGCTATAAACAACTTTAGTAGTAGCTTAGCTTAACAAGCTTACCAGTTTAGCCGTTACTGCTTCTACTGCCTGGGTGCCATCAATGTGGTGATACTGCGTACGGCCGGCATCGGCCTCAGCACGGTAATAACCCACCAGCGGTTTGGTTTGTTCATGGTAAATCGCTAAACGCTTACGGACGGTTTCTTCAACGTCATCCGGGCGGATCACTAAATCCTCACCTGTGACATCGTCTTTGCCTGCTACTTTAGGCGGGTTATAGCTAATATGGTAAACACGACCAGACGCCGGGTGCACCCTACGGCCGGCCATACGCTCGACAATCACATCGTCTGGTACGTCAAACTCAATCACATGATCAATGCTGATGCCTTTTTCTTTCATTGCGTCTGCCTGCGGGATAGTACGCGGGAAGCCATCGAGTAAGAAACCTTTGGCACAATCCGGCTCTGCAATGCGCTCTTTTACCAGACCAATAATGATATCGTCAGATACCAGCTGGCCGGCGTCCATTACCTGCTTTGCTGCCAGGCCAAGTTCAGTACCGGCTTTAATGGCGGCACGCAACATGTCACCGGTAGAAATTTGTGGAATGCCATATTTACTCATCAGAAACTGAGCCTGGGTTCCTTTACCGGCACCCGGGGCACCCAACAAAATTATGCGCATAGCAACACCCTCATGTTTTGGGATTGATCCGTTAATATTAAAGGCTGGATCTTTACATAATGCGTCAGCTGAGACAAGAAATTTGTCGGCTACGACCAACTGGTCTGGCTATTTTACTGGCGTTTAGTCGAAGGCTGGTATAAATGCGGTTTCACCACGCTTTTGGTGCTCAAAGCGTTAAAAACAACAGTTTAGCCTAGAGGAAATACGACTAAAGTTTAATGCAAAGCTATGGTTTAGCATCGTGCTAAACCATAGCCAAAGGCGGCGAATTATTTCGCCAATGACAACAGTAAGCCGTTTAAGCGGCTAACAAAGCTGGCAGGGTCTTTTAAGCTGCCGCGCTCGGATAACAGCGCTTGATCTAACAGTACCTGCGACCACTGTTTAAAGCGGTCTTCATCCTGCTCATCTGCAACCCGTTTCACTAATGGGTGCTCTGGGTTAAGCTCAAAAATGGGCTTCACATCGGGTACTTTTTGCCCTACAGATTCCATCAGTTTGATCATCTGGGTACTCATATCAAACTCGTCAGTTACCACACAAGCAGGGCTTTCAGTTAAACGATGACTGACTTTCACATCCTTAACCTGCTCACCCAGTGCCGCTTTTACCCGGCTAATCACATCAGCAAAGGCCTTCTCGGTTTCTTGCTGCGCTTTTTTGGTCTCTTCATCGTCCAGCTTAGACAAATCGAGGTTACCTTTGGCCACTGAGCGCAGCTTTTTGCCGTCAAACTCCGGCAGGTGCTGTACCAGCCATTCGTCTATGCGGTCTGACAACAGCAGTACTTCCAGGCCTTTTTTACGCAGCACTTCCAGATGTGGGCTGTGTTTCGCCGCAGCATAACTGTCGGCAACGATATAGTAGATCTCGTCCTGGCCCTCTTTCATCCGGCTGACATAATCAGCCAACGCTACATTTTGCGTGCCGTCATCGTTATGGGTTGAGGCAAAGCGCAATAAGGCCGCAATTTGCTCTTTGTTGCCAAAGTCTTCCGCCGGGCCCTCTTTTAACACCTGACCAAATTCATTCCAGAAGGCTTGGTATTGCTCCGCATCTTTACTCAGTTTTTCCAACATCTTCAGCGCGCGGCTGCTACAGCCTTTACGCAGCGCTTGAGTAACCTTAGTGTCCTGCAGAATTTCGCGTGACACGTTAAGCGGTAAGTCACTTGAATCCAGTACACCTTTGATAAAGCGCAGGTAGCTTGGCATAAACTGTTCAGCGTCATCCATAATAAACACGCGCTGCACATAGAGTTTCAGGCCATGACGGGCTTCGCGATTCCATAAATCAAACGGGGCTTTTTTCGGCACGTACAATAAGCTGGTGTAGTTACTGTTGCCTTCCACCTTGTTGTGGCTCCAGCTTAACGGCTCATTCCAGTCATGCGAAATATGCTTATAAAACTCCTGATATTCCTCGTCTTTAATATCAGATTTATCGCGGGTCCACAGCGCCGTGGCTTTATTCACCGCCTGCCAGTGACCTGGCACAGCAGCGATTTTCTCGCCATCAGCACCGTCGCGCTCTGGCTGCTCTTCCTGCCACAGCTCAACCGGAATACTAATGTGATCTGAGTATTTGGTCACAATACTCTCTACTTTCCAGCGGCTTAAAAACTCATCTTCGCCCTCACGCAGGTGCAGGATAATGTCAGTACCGCGGCTATCTTTGCTAATAGGCGTAATGCTGTAATCGCCCTCGCCGGCCGACTCCCACTCTACCGCGTCATTAGCCGCCGTACCGGCTTTACGGGTGCGCACAGTAACTTTATCGGCCACGATAAAGGCAGAATAGAAACCGACACCAAACTGACCAATCAGCTTAGAGTCTTTGCTTTGATCGCCAGATAACTGCGAGAAGAACTCTTTAGTGCCGGATTTAGCAATAGTGCCCAGATGGCTAATCACTTCCTCCTGCGTCATACCTATGCCGTTATCGCTAACGGTCAGCGTGCGGGCTTTTTCATCCAGACTGATGCGCACGCGCAGCTCGCCGTCATCGCCATAAAGGCTGCCATCCGATAAGGCTAAAAAGCGCAGTTTATCGGCGGCGTCAGAGGCGTTTGACACCAGCTCCCGCAGGAAAATTTCTTTGTTGGAATACAGTGAATGGATCATCAGCTGCAGCAGCTGTTTTACTTCTGCCTGAAAGCCGTGGGTTTGCTTCTGGCCGCTGGAGGTGGCTGTGGTGTCACTCATTGTGGTTATCCTCACACATGAAAAGTTGCAGTTACATAAAGGGCTGCACCGGCAGCCGCGTAATGACAACTAATATGGGGAGTATTAACCGGATTTCAAGCAGGGTTTTAGCGGTTAAAATGCTTTACGGCCGCTAAAAGCATGTGACAAAGTAGTGCCATCGACAAATTCCAGCTCGCCACCCACCGGAATACCCTGAGCAATGCGCGACACTTTAATCTGCTGTTTATGGCACAGCTCAGCGATGTAAAAAGCCGTGGCATCGCCCTCTACCGTGGGATTAGTGGCCAGGATCACTTCGTTGATATCACCGGCGCTCAGCTGGCTTGCCAGCAGATCCAGGCCTAAATCCTGCGGGCCTATGCCGTCTAACGGTGACAAATAGCCCTGCAGCACAAAATAACGGCCATTGAACTGGCCGGTTTGCTCTATCGCCAGCTGGTCGGCAGCGGTGCCAACAATACACAGCAGACCATCGGCACGGCGTGCAGGTTCAGCACAAATAGCACAGAGCTCAGTTTCACAAAAAGTACGGCATTGCTGACAATGCCCTACTTTTGTCATCGCCGCTTGTAATGCTGCGCCCAGCTGCAGCCCACCTTCGCGGTTGCGCTCCAGCAAAGCAAATGCCATACGCTGGGCCGATTTTGGCCCAACACCCGGCAAAATACGCAGTGCGTCAATCAGCTGCTGCAGCAGCGGCGTTAAACGGTTCATTAAAATGGCATTTTCATGCCGGGCGGTAACTGCAAGCCGCCGGTTACGGCCGCCATTTTTTCTTTGCTGGTTTCGTCAACGCGGCGTACCGCATCGTTAATGGCGGCGGCGATTAAATCTTCCAGCATGTCTTTGTCATCCTGCATCAGGCTGTCGTCTATGCTGACACGGCGCACATTATGATTACCCAGCATAGTCACTTTAACCAGGCCGGCACCGGCTTCACCGGTCACTTCCATTGCAGCAATTTCAGCCTGCATTTTCTGCATTTTTTCCTGCATGGCTTGCGCCTGCTTCATGATATTGCCCATACCGCCTTTAAACATAAGCTGTGTCCTGCTGTAAAAGTAAGTTAAAAGTGTACTAAAACACCCTGTATTAATGGCGGCTAAGATAATAACTTCGCTACCAAATTACAAGCTGCTCTGCTGGCATCCGATGTTTAGCGCACCATCTTTGCCAAACTCTCGCTAGTGCACGACTATGGTGTCGGTGAGCAACTGGGCATTAAACAATTGCTGTAGTTGCTGCACCTTTTCATCCTGCTGTAGCAAACGGGTAACGTAAACCAGCCGCTCTTGCACTATACGCTGCTGAATCGCTAACGGGCTTTGTGTCACTTCAGGCTGATAATGAATAACCACCTCTAGCGGCTGATTAAAACTCGCTTCAAGCACCTGTTGCAACTTAGTACGAAATGCCGGGCTATCCAGATGTTGCTGGCTTTGCGCTACATTCAGCGTTAATTGATTGCCGTTTTGCTCAGCTGCCGCATTAAGTAAGAACAGCCGGCTTAAGCCCCCCGTGTCCAGTGTCTCCACCCGGGCGGCCCAGGCATCAACCTGAGCGGCAAAGCGTACCGAAAAATTCTGCTCGTCGATACTGCCATCAAAAGGCAACAAAGCATCAACATTAGCCGGTGCGTCCTGCTCATATTGCTGCCATAGCGCATCGCTTACTGCAGCGTAAGCCGCGCTGTCGGCATTCTCAGTATCATCAGCGATGCCTGTGTCTTCAGCGACGAGCCTATCGTCATAAGCATTATCGTTTTGCTCAGGCGCCAGTGTGTATTCAGACGCCGGTTGTTCAGGCGCCTTGGGGCGCTCAAACTTTTTTGGCGCGGGCGCTTCTGGTGTTACACCATTTGGCTCTTGCTGGATGGGTGTCGATGGACTTGGGTCAGTCGGGTTAACAACGACAGCTTTGCCTCCCATTGGTGCGGTTAACTGCACACCGCGACGCGCCATAATGCGGGCAGTAGCTTCATCCAGTTGTAATTCATCATTAACCGTCGTCTCTGCTGCATTGGTGTCTGTACTTTGTCCGGCAGTGGGGTTAACACTTTGGCTAGTATCACCAAGCTGAGTAGCACCCGAGTCAGTCGTGATGGGGTCATGGTGTGCAGCAAAGGTCTGTGCAGCCTGTGTCGGCTGATGCTGTACAGCCGGAGCAGGCACTGTCAGCGGCAAACTCGCCGGCATTGCCACACCGGTTGTTGGAGCTGCAGTGGTGGTTCGCGCTTCTGGCACAAACGCCATAGCGCGCAGCAGTGCCATTTCCAGCCCAGTGAGTGGATCTGGTGCATAAGGCAGCTCTTTTTTGCCACTGATCAGCAGCTGATAGTAAAGCTGAATTTGTGCCGGTGCCAGACTATCAGCCAGCGTTTGTACAAATGCTGGCTGTTGCGAAAACGCTGCTGCCTGCGGGCTAAATTGCGCCAAGGCCGCCAAATGTAACAGCGACAGCATATCATCCAGTACCTGAGCGAAATTACTTTGTTGCTGTACTAAGGCCGCTAATTGTTGCTGTAGCTGAGTGATGTTCTGTGCAATCACCGCTTGCAGTAGCTGCTGAGCCCAGCTTTGATCTAATAAGCCCAGCATGGTACGCACCGCTTCCAGCGTGATATTACCGTTGGTCTGTGCAATGGCCTGGTCGGTTAAACTTAACGAGTCGCGCAAACTGCCTTTGGCGGCGCGTGATAACAGTGCCAGCGCCGCCTGCTCAAAACTGATGTGCTCTTCGTTTAATACATAAGCCAGATGCTGCTCTATCTGTGCCGGGCTTAATGCCAGCAAATTAAACTGCAGGCAGCGGGATAATACTGTGACCGGCAGCTTTTGCGGATCGGTGGTGGCCAGTAAAAACTTAACGTGCGGCGGCGGCTCTTCCAGCGTTTTTAATAGCGCATTAAAGCTGTGTTTAGACAGCATATGCACTTCGTCGATAAGGTATACCTTAAAGCGGCCACGGCTGGGGGCATACTGAACGTTATCGAGTAAATCGCGGGTGTCTTCTACTTTAGTGCGCGATGCTGCATCAATTTCCAGTAAATCAACAAAATTGCCGGCGTCTATCTCGGTGCAAGCCGAGCACTGGCCGCAAGGCGTAGCGGTAACGCCCTGCTCGCAGTTTAAGCTTTTGGCAAAAATACGCGCTATGGTGGTTTTACCGACACCGCGGGTGCCGGTAAACAAGTAGGCATGATGCAGCCGGTTATTACTAAGGGCATTACCCAGTGCAGTTTTAACATGATCCTGCCCAACCAGACGAGAGAAATGCTGCGGGCGCCACTTGCGGGCTAAAACCTGATAACTCATAACGGCTGCTGTCTTACTAAGATTAGGCTAACAGACTAAACTTATTCGCCGCTATACTCAACCAGACTTAAAATATTTAACCCGGCTTGTTCCAGACGCGCCACGCCACCCAGCTCTGGCAGTGCGATAACAAAGGCGGCGTCTTCAACTACACCACCCAGCTGACGCACTAATTTAGCCGTAGCATCAATGGTACCGCCAGTAGCCAGCAAATCATCTACCAGCAGTACTTTATCGCCCGGCGTAATGGCATCGGCATGCAGCTCCAACGCATCTTCGCCATACTCCAGCTGGTAACGCTGTGAAATACGCTCACGTGGCAGCTTGCCCGGTTTGCGCACCGGTACAAAAGAGATCCCCAGCGCATAAGCCAGCGGCGCACCAAAGATAAAACCGCGCGACTCGGTGCCGACAATTTTGGTTATGCCTTTATCTGCATACAAGTGACTGAACGCATCAATCACTTTTTTAAAACTTGCGCCATCCTGCATTAAGCTTGTGACATCACGAAACACTATGCCCGGCTTAGGGTAGTCAACAACCGTTTTAATAACCTGTTTTAACTCAGCTGATAATGCCTGCTTATCCATGTTACAAACCTTTTATGTTAGGGTCCCGACGGGACAAAAAAGCCGCCCTTGGGCGGCCTTCGACACTACTGCCAGCTTACGCCAGAATTTGCAGCCAACGCACTATTGGCGCTAAACACAGCAATGACACAAACACTGCTACCAGGGCCAGAAACTGCCACAGGTTAAACGACTCTTTAAACTTCTCGTCAGCCATTGCACTTCTCTTTTGACATCAGTGGAATTAAGGGCGTGTATGGTAATGAATTTTGCCCTGCTTGAAAAGACATCAACAGGCCTTTTGCGGCAAAGTCCTGTAATATCGTGCTGGCACCGTTAAGCAAGGTGTCGCTGTCCAGCTGTGGTACGAATGGCGCAAGCAGCTCTACTAACTGTTGAAGCGTGCTGCCAGGTGCCTGCTGCAGGTGATGCAGCAGCGCTGCCGTTAACGGGTTTATCAGCACAAACTTCACCTCATCACCGCGGTTACGATACAACAAATAACACTGTGTCTCACCATCGGCTTGCGGTTGAAACTCACTACTGATTAGATGCACCGGATACGGATATGCTAACAGCATAGTTAACGCTGACAGCGCCAAGGGTGCTTCAGATAAATGCTCAGCGGATAAAGGCTGCTCTTGCTGCTGCAGCTGTTTAGTCGATAAATAAAGCTCTGCCCACTCGTAATGGGCTAAATCGAGCAGAAAAGGTGGATCCTCAGCCTGGGGCTGATAATCCTGCTGTAAAAAATGCAGGAAATGCTCAGCAATATGTAAGAAATAGGGGCTATTGCAGGTAAAGCGGATAAAGAACTGCCGCACTAACGCCTGCCAACGCGCTTGCGGGTATAAACTTTTTAATACCGGAAAGGCGCTGCCGACAAAGCCCTGCACATTATTAAAAAACAGCTCACGGTACACCGCCATCCGATCTTCAGCTATGCCTTCAGGCATTGGCAGCTCGGGGTTTTTAATGTGGGCGACAAAGGCCTGCTGTACTTGCTGAAAATGCATGCGTTAAGCCCTTAATGGCAGCGTTTGCTGCTGTGCGGCGTGCTGTAACGCTTTAATCTGTGCTAACTCCCGGCCAAGCTCAGCTAAATCTGGAATATTAAAATCACGCTCCAACAAGGTCGGTTTTACACCATGTTGCTGATAAGCCTTTGCAAGTAGCTGCCACACAGGATCGATAACGTCGGCGCCATGGGTATCAATCAGCAAATCCTCAGCTTGTTTAAAGTGGCCGGCAATATGGTAATAAGCGATACGCGCCGAGGGCATAGCACGCAAAAATGCCTCGGCGTTATAACCGTGATTTACCGAGTTCACATAGATATTGTTAACATCCAGCAGCAATTGACAATCCGCTTCAGCAAGCACCGCTAAGGTAAAGTCCTGCTCCGACATCTGCTGCCCTGGTGCAGCATAGTAAGACACATTTTCCAGTATCAGCGGTTGCTCGAGAATATCCTGTACCTGCCGGATCCGCTTGGCCACATAGTGCACCGCTTCTTGTGTGAACGGAATAGGCATTAAATCATACAAGTGGCCACCACCCGAGCAGTAACTTAAATGCTCGCTATACAGCAGGACATTATGCTCGCGCAGAAACTGCTTCACTTGCTTGATAAAAATAACATCCAGCGGATCCGGGCTGCCGATAGATAACGACAAGCCGTGACAAATAAAACGATGCTGTTCGGTTAACTGGCGAAACTGCTTTTGCAGCTTACCGCCAAAGGGGATCCAGTTCTCTGGCGCCACTTCGAAAAAATCGATACCCGCTGGTACAGCTTCCAGCAGTTGAGGCAGCATTTCCCGCCTAAGGCCGAGACCAGAGCCGGTTAAGGCGTTAGTGGACTTCATTACTGATTACCCAGTCAGACAACAGGCCTGCTCTATTGCAGACCCTTGTCACAGCTCGCTTAGTGGCTACCACCACATTTTCCTTCACCGCATTTTCCTTCGCCACACTTACCTTCTTTGGCTTTTTCTTGCATTTTGGCTTTGGCGTCTTTGGCTTTATCGCTCATTTTCTCTTTGGCCATGTCGCTGCCGCATTTGCCTTCACCGCATTTGCCCTCGCCACATTTACCTTCTTTGGCTTTTTCTTTCATTTTCGCAGCTTTGTCTTTCATCATCTCTTCGCCGCATTTACCCTCGCCACATTTACCCTCTTTCATCTTTTCCTTGGCTTTTGTGGCTTTGTCTTCACCACACTTGCCTTCGCCGCATTTGCCTTCACTGGCAACCATTTCATAGCCAGAGGCCAGCTCGACCGCGGTAAAGGGATTAGCATTCGCCGTCGTAGCAACACTGGCTAAAGAGCCTAATACCAAAGCACCTACTGCAACTGCAACGTTAGATTGTTTTACTGTTTTCATGGTTTCACCTGTTTTGTTGATTACCGATTAAAAGACCGAAGGTGGAGGCTAAAACTTTCATTGTATTTAACGCTGGCAGTAAAAATAGAAAAGATCTGTTGGAGACGCAAGAAAAAGCCGGCATTATGCCGGCTTTTTAATCGTTGTATAAGCTACAAAGAACTTAAGCTTTTAGAACTTATATGTTGCCTGAACATAGCCAAACCGGCCAATGTTGTCATAAATGGCAGAGCCTTCGCCTGTCCCCTGAGTAGTACCAGGTAACTTACGGTTGAATAGGTTATCGACACCCAACTTCAAACCTACACCATTTTCGAAGTTATAACCAATTGACGCGTCTGTAATGAAATATGAGCCATAGCGCATTTCGTTACTTGGGTTAGGGTTAGCAGCCAACTGCGTTGGGTTATATAACTCAACACCATTGATAAAGCGGGTGTTCCACTCTACTGACCAGTTATCACGAGAGTAATCAATTGAAATACTACCCTGCCACGTCTCGTCACCTAACACACCTTGATAATCGGTATAGTTTTCTGGTTCGTCCTGGAACGGATAGTCTTTAGCTTCAATCAAATAAGTTCCAATAAAGCTGGTATTGAAGCGACCACCTAAAGCATCAAAATCATAGCCAAACTCGAAGTCTACACCCGAGTTCAAGCTACGCGCGATATTCAGCGCGAAGCCTTTAATCAGGGTGATTTCACTTGTTGCAGGATCACGCGTAATTAATGCACAGAACTGGTTATTGATACCGGTTGGAGAATCGACACAACGATCGATAATGGTTTGGAAACCAATACCGCTGATCGTATCTTCGATGTCGATTTCCCAATAGTCAGCGGTGAAGCTAAACCCTTCCAGCCATTCTGGCTGGTACACAATACCGGCAGTAATCGATTTAGACTCTTCCGGTTTCAGATCAGGGTTCCCGCCTACCAGAGTTTCAAGCGTTGCGGCATCATAGTTAGAGTCGAAATCAGCCGGAACGCCTAACGCTGCGCAGTTTGCCTGACGAATGGCGCGCCCCTCTGGTGCCAACAGCGCCAACTCAGACACTTTACACTTGTCGTCAACACCGGCAAAAGACTGGCTTTGACCAGAGAATAACTCATCGATGTTGGGTGCACGGATAGCCTCAGAGACTGTAAAACGGGCGCGTAACTCTGGATTAATGGTCCAGTCTAAACCCAACTTCCAACTCGTCGCATTGCCGATAGTAGAATAATCGGCATAACGCACTGCAGTATCCAGCACCAGTGTATCAATAAGGAATACATCAGCAAGCAGCGGTAATGACAATTCAAAAAACGCTTCTTTTACATCGTAGTTGCCGTCTGTTTCACCTAACGCATTAAAGAAAGTTGCACCGGTTTTGGCAAACGGGTCTTCGACTGTCACGCTTGACTCATCACGGTATTCAATACCACCGGCAAAACCCACCATGCCAGCTGGCAGCTCATAAATGGCAGAGTTGCTAAACGTTGCGTTAAATACGGTCTGTTCGATCTCAGAGGTACCTACTGAGGTGGTAGTAATGTAATCGATTGCCTCTTGGCTAACAGCGCCATTGCCCATAATGTTAGCAGGCACACAGCCATCGGCACGTGCGGCTTCACTACGACACACGATGTTGCCATCACCGTCGAATACGGCATCAATCGCATTGGCATAATTTGCCAAAATTACGTTAGCAGCATTAACACGTTCAATCTCTGACTTTCCGTGAACCAAAGACAGATCCATCGACCAGCTTTCAGAAATATCACCCTGTAAACCCGCTACGAAACGGGTAGTTTCACGGGTATTTTCTTCTAAACGCCGGCCAATATCGTTGTACATCTTGTTTACACCGATAAATGGCAGCTCCATTTCATCCATTAACGCCGCAACATCTGGATCTAAGAAGGCGTTATCACGACGGATTAAGTTGGCGCCACTATAGAAACGGAAAAACGGTTGACCAATGTTTTCGCCTTCAGTCTTCGAATATTTTGCTTCAAAGTACGCATTTAGCTCGTCGGTAACATCGTAGTTGGTTTTGAAGTTGTAATTTACACGGTCAAATTTAGGCTGCACCTCATTGTACTGACGTAAATTTAAGAAATCACAACCGGGGCTTGCACAGAACTGGCCATCATCTATTGCTCCGGTGTAAACCGAACGCATAGAACTGTCAGGGTTAAAAATACCCAAGATATCGCCGGTAAACGGGTCCCAAGCAGTACCTTGATTAGAAATTAAATAATATCCTGCATTTGGCAGGGTGATACGGTCGGGGAACGCCTCATCATTCACTTTATCAGCAGGGCGAGCCTGGCCAGTAGCTACTGCATACGGGAAAGCTGCATAGGATGTCGCGGTCCATGGATTATCTAATGCGTTCAAAGAGTTTTGTGAGTTAAACTCAACAGAAACTGCGGCATTACCACGGCCTTCAGCAAAGTCTTGACCGTAAGAAAACGTATATTTTTCATTCTGATACGAGCTATTGTCAGCGAAACCTTTAATGGCACTTACATTTAAACCGGTAATATCTTTCTTCAGAATAAAGTTAACCACACCAGTAACAGCATCTGCACCGTATACCGCGGAAGCACCACCGGTAATAATTTCGACGCGATCAATCCAGGTACTTGGAATAGTGTTAGTATCAACAGACGATGTACCGGGAGAGCTTGCTACATGGCGTTTACCGTCTACCAGCACCAAGGTGCGATCTGTCCCCATACCCCGAAGGTCTAGCAAGCTGACGCCTGCAGTACCAATGAACCGGCCAGAGTTGGCCAGTGAGAAAGTTGTTGCCAATGCAGGCAGCTTGTTCAGTACCTCACCGATATTAATTGCCCCGGCATTAACTAAATCATCACCACTGATAACGGTTACAGGCGACGGTGCAATGGCACCTTCACGTAAAATACGTGAACCTGTAACTTCAATACGTTCTACCGCATTTTCATCTTTAGCAGTCTCTTCTTGCGCACTCACTGCAACAGAGGTGAACATGCCTGCAGACAGCGCACCAAAAGTCATAGCAAGGCGAACAGCACGTGTTACCTTATTTGTTGTTTGCATCCCGGATTCCTAAATTTATGATTATTATAAAAATTTTTTGACTTATATTCTAACGCGCATTTTTTGTTCGCGCCCCCAAATAAAGCAATATCCAGATACAAATTGCAACACTTTTGCGATTAATAACAACAAATTATGGGTAGATGTAAATGTTCAGACATCTTTACAAAGGGTATGTTTATTATAATAAGGTTTACTTAAGTTATTAGCGCTTGTTCAGTACCAATGACCAACACAGTACCTCACCATCGAGCACTATTGGTGTTAATGATTGTATTTGCCAGTCTGATTTAGCCAGTAACATAAAATCTTCGGCCTTCTGAACGCTCCAGGCAGACGCTATTTGGTCTTCTAGCCGGCGTAAATAAGCCATCATACTGCGTGATAACAGTGCCAAAGCGGCTGTATTAGCGTTTCGCCAATCGCTAAATACTGTAATTAAATCCTTAGCAAGAAAACTAAACCAATCTAATTGGTCGGCCGTTAGTCGTTGCTGAATTTGTATTAGATAGTGTCTGAGCTTATCGCTTTGCAGTTTTAGTTCGTCTTGCTGCTCATTTGTTAAAACTTTATTTGACGCCAGAGTTTCGCACAACCTGATGTATTCAGCTGCATGGCGAATTACCCCATCTGACTTCAGGAATTGCTGAAGCATATCTATGCCATGCCGGCAATCACGTGTAATAAAAGAGCTATCATGGTGTACCAGCGCCGCAAATCGCCCGCCCGATTTTAATACCCGATAGATCTGCCTTAACGCCAATTCAGGTTCAGCGTATTCAAATCCAAACTGACTGACAACTAAATCGAAACTGCCACTGTTAAATTCGAGTTTTTCTGATGGCATATTGGCGAAGAACTTTATTTGACTTAGTAACGGGTAAACCTCATCACTTTCACTAAATAGTGTCAGCGGCGAAATATCAGCAGCGTCAGAAGCAGAAACTGAAAAGCCATCGTTAGTCTGCAAGGCCAGGACAGCCAAAGCACCATTGCCGGTGGCTAAATCAAGCACTTGTGCCCCTGCAGTCTCGCCCCAAAAAATAGTCTGCCAAAAATCAGCAATAGGCCCGGTATAGCCCAGTCGTTGTTCACCTTCAGCAAAACTATTTAACGTCTTGGTGTTTTTCCAGTATGAATTCCAATGTTGCAAATGCAAACACCTCTTTTTTGTTACTACAATAGAAAAAGGCGGGAAATCCCGCCTTTTTATTATCTCAATGTCTTATTAGAACGACTGAGATACACGTAAGTACATTACGCGACCGTATGCGTCATACAGGTCGAAGTTGTAGCCACGAGTAAATGTTGGGTCAGTACCCAGTTGTGGCGCTTTTTCGAACACGTTATTAGCACCGATCGAAATCTTGGTGTTGGTAGGTAAGGTGTAGCTTACCTGCACGTCGTGCGTCACCCAAGATGCGAAGTGGCCTGAGCGGAACACATTATCGTTGTCATCTACGTCAACTTCGGCGTACTGAGAGCCGATAAAGTTGATGTTCCATGCGAAATCTAGGTTTTCCCATGTGTAGGTGTTGTTTAAAGAACCACGCTGACGCGGCTCACCTGGGTCGGTCACAGTGTTACGACCGCCATCGATTTCGCTTGATAAACGGTGGCTTAACTGTAACGTCTGGTTCAAGCGACCGAATTCACCGAAGTCGAAGTTGGTGTTAACGTTGAAGTCCAGACCAGTAATTGCCCACTCACCTTCGTTAGCAAAACCCTGAGTAACACTCTCGATACCGTTGTTGGTTGGGTTACGAGTTAAACCAACACCTGGAGGCAGAGGCAGGCCAGTCTGGTTACGCTGCAAAATAGTACCTACACCGAAGAAACGGATCAGGTTGCTGATTTCGATATCGTAGTAGTCAGCAGAGAAGTTTAACCAATCAGTTGGCTGGTAGGCTAAACCTAATGACAACTGCTTAGATGACTCTGAGCTAATTTCTGGGTTAGCGATAGTAACCGCACTAACCTGAACACCCGATACTGGACATGGAACCAGACCAAAAGCGGCACAAGTTGGCTCGTCAATTACTGACGGGTTACCTGGCTGAGGCTGCTGAGTTAAAATATCCAGCGTTGGTGCGCGGAAACCTTCACCGTAAGAGGCGCGGAATACCATACCATCCATTACGTCATAACGTAACGCCACTTTTGGCGAGAAATCACTGCCGTAATCTGAGTATTTGTCGAAACGACCAGCGAATGACAGTTCAACACCATCTGCAACTGGCACTAAAGCTTCGCCATATGCAGACTTCAGGTTACGTGAACCACCCGCGCTGTTACCAGCAGAACCACCTACCTGACCCGCTTCTGACAGAGAGTCATAGATATCAGCATAAGTTTCTTTACGGTATTCAGCACCGAATACGGCTTGCACAGTACCGGAATCCATTTCGAACACGTCAAAAGAGGCCGACGCAAACGCTTCTTCCTGATCGAAGATACCGATACGTGCCGTTGTTACTTTCAAGCTGCTCAACAGGTTGTTGTAGGCACTGATGTCCGCAGGGTCAGTGAAACGCGTACCAAACGGGTCGTCCAGGCGGTAAGAACCATCGTCAACCGCACGACGGGCATTAGAGCCCATTAAGTAGTTACGGCCGATTTCATACGTTTTTGACTTGCTCTTACGTGCGCCAAAGTCGATTGATACGTCACCCACCATACCTTCAGCACCAACCAGGAAATCTGTTGACCAGTTATCAACTTGGTTATCACGTGTGCCTAACGCAGCGAAACGGTGACGGAAACCGATTTCGCGATTTTCACCTGCCGCTGGGTTGTAGAATGGGCTATCTGGATTAGTCGGGTTGTTGATACTGTCTGCCGACATACGAGCGGCATCACCAGCATCGTTCAGTGACGGAGCATAACGACCAAATGACTTGGTTTTTGATACCAAGGTGTGAGAGAAGATTTTCCAGTCGTCATTGATGTTGTACTCAGCTTTCAGGAAACCTGAAGTATTACCGGTAGAAGCTTCGTTCGCATTGCTGGCGTTAAAGTTATAAGCACAGAAATCAGCTGACTCGATGTAGAAGAAGTCAGGAAGTGAGTTACAAGCTTCACCAGGAATAATGGATTTGAAACCATCTGGCGTAGAGTAGTTCACACCGAAGCTTGATGCACCTGGAGATACCCACGGAAAGTGACGTTCGAAAATAATGTCACGGTTGTTCCATGAAACACCACCGATAACGCTTGAGTTATCGCTGCTAGAGCCAAACACCGCTGAACCTTCCTCACGGTCACCGCCTTCTGAAGGGATGCTCACCGTTGATGCACCCAGACGGAACTCAGCACCGTTGAAGTCTTTACGGGTAATGATGTTGATTACACCCGCGATAGCGTCAGAGCCGTACACCGCTGAAGCACCATCAGACAGAATTTCAATACGCTCTACAGCAGCCATCGGGATAGAGTTTAAGTCTTGTGAGTTACCGGTTGACGGTGACTTAGGTAAACGACGACCATCTACCAGAACCAGTGAACGCTCTGCACCCAGGCCACGTAAGTTAACCTGAGAGATACCCTGTGCTGAACTACCAGACTGAGGACGGAACGAACCTGAGGTGTTAAATGAAGTGTTACGGATTAAGTCAGAAACAGACGTTTGACCAGAAAAGTCAATTGCTGCACGGTCGATAACCGTTACTGGTACAGCGCCTTCAAGGTCTGTACGCTTGATACGAGAACCTGTAACTTCAATGCGTTCTACTTTAGCTTCTTCCTCTTCAGCAGCAGTTACTGACGTTGCAGTAAACGCTGTCGCTGACGCAGCACCGAAAGCAATCGCTAAGCGCACGGCTTTGCTTAATTTATTATTCGTATACATGTATTTCTCCCTGGACCACTATCTAGTGATTCTATTTTTAACAGTTACCAACCTTTGACGGCGCTTGGCACTCCGTTTATCTCGGAAAACCTCCGATTTGTCGCCCACTGATAATAAACGCAAGGTTTCGACAGGGTCAACAGCTTTTGCGGAACAATTTGCAAATTAGATTGTCATGCGACATTGCTTAACGGAAGGCGAAAGATTGATTGCCGGAAGATGGAAACGGTAAGCTGGCATCTTCAAACTAAAACAAGACAAATCAGCGCTATAGCTAAGCCAGATTTTTATCCACGCGGCAATAGTGGTGTGGATACCTTGATGACACCCACTGCGGCGTAAACTTAACCGTACAAAATTAATGGTTTAATATCTTATTAAATTAACAGTTTTAGGAACTGAGCAAGTCAGTTTTTCGCGACTGCTGCTTTTGCTAATAGCGCTGAAGGGATATACAATCAATCAACTGTATAAAAACCCATACCCTTATGCTTAGCGACCAGATTAAAAGCCAGATCCGCACTATTCATGGCAGGATCAAAGACAGCCTGCCCAACTACCAACCGCGCGCCGGGCAAAACCAGTTGGTAGCTGAGATCGCGAAGATAGTCTCGGGCAGTTACCACCGCCACGAGCGTATTGGCCTGATAGAGGCCGGTACTGGTACCGGAAAGTCGTTAGCTTATATGCTGGGCGTAATTCCGTATGCACTGTCGCAAAAGAAAAAAGTAGTCATTGCTACCGCTACCGTGGCACTGCAAGAGCAACTGGTGAATAAAGATCTACCGTTTTTTCAGCAGCACAGTAAGTTATTGTTTGAATTTAGTCTGGTAAAAGGCCGCGCGCGCTATGCCTGTATAGAGCGGCTGCGCCAGCAGCAACGCCATCCTGAGCTGTTTGCCAGTACCAGTACCGCCGCTACTGACTGGCAGAGTTTATTAGACAGCTGGGCGAACCGTCATTGGCTGGGCGATAAAGACACACTAAAAATCCCTCTGGACGAGCAAAGCTGGCAGCAAATTGTTGCCGACCCGCTGTACTGCCATAAAGCTGACCGGCGTCATTTAAATTGCCCGTTTCATTTAGCCCGTGCCGAAGTTGAACATGCCGATGTGCTGGTGGTAAATCACGCGCTGTTGCTGGCGGATTTAGCCAGTGGTAACAGTGTACTGCCAGGCCCTGCCGACTGCATTTATGTGATAGATGAAGCACATCATTTACCCGACAGCGCCAGAGAGTTTTTTGCCGCCCAAGCACAGCTGAGCCACAACAACCAGTGGCTGGAAAAGGCCGGCAAAACGCTGCAACAATTAATACAGCTGCTACCGGCCACAGTGATGAAAGACCTGATACGGTTGCAGGATAGCTGTAATGAGCTACAAAGCCTGCTAAAGCCAGTGGAGCGTTGCACAGAGGAGTTTAAACCGCGCTGGTTTAGTGAGAAAACCGAGTATCGCTTCAGCGATGCAGCCCTGCCTAAATTGCTTCAGCAGCAAGCCGAGCCGTTGGCGCAGGTCAGCCAAAAGGCTTTGCAGCAACTGGAAAAAGTGCAGCAGCAACTGCAGGAGCATAGCAGTGAGCAGTCACTATCAAGCAAACAAAGTTTGGCACTGCTTCAGGAGCTCAGTTACCTGTATCAGAAGCTGGAGCAACAACAAAACCTGTGGCAGCTATACGCGCAGCCGCAGGATAAAACCGTGCAACAAGCCCGCTGGGTGGCGCTTCACAGCACCAGCCAGTATATAACGGCGCATGCTACACCACTTGCTGTGGCTGGGAAGTTGTCCCAGTTGCTGTTTGACGAGGCCTTTGCCGTGGTACTGTGCTCGGCTACGCTGACAGCACTAAATTCGTTTAACTACATTAAGTATGACTTGGGTCTTACACAGTTTGACGGTGTACAAACGCTGCAGGTCGCCTCACCTTTCGCCTATGCCGAAAAAGGCCAAATCCTCTTGCCTAAAATGCAGACTGAGCCAACAGAGGCCAGTTTCACCGATGAGCTGGCAAAAGTATTACCCCAGTACTTGCCTGATAACCAGGCCAGCCTGGTGTTGTTTGCGTCATACTGGCAAATGCAGCAGGTTGCTGAGCAGTTGCGCGCCAAAGGTTTCTCCTTGCTGGTACAGGGCGAAGCGTCACGCCAGGCGTTATTACAGTTACATAGCGAAAATTGTAAGCATGGCCGCAGCAGTATTTTATTTGGCACCCAAAGCTTTTCTGAAGGGCTGGATTTACCCGGCAAGCTGTTAACCAATCTGGTGATCACTAAATTGCCTTTTGCCGTGCCGACTTCGCCACTGGAAGAGGCATTGGCTGAGGCTATTAGCAAAAAAGGCGGTAATGCTTTTGCGCAGCTGACTATTCCGGCGACAGCGAAGAAACTGGTGCAAGCCTGTGGTAGACTGCTGCGCCAGGAGCAAGATGAGGGCCGGATAGTGATCCTGGACAGACGCCTGGTGACCAAAACCTACGGCAGCGCTATGTTGAACGCCCTACCGCCCTTTCGCCGCCAGATTGATTACTAACAGGAAGCACTGTGTTTGCTGAATTAGCTATTGAGCCATCCGTTTTACTGATCCTATGCCTGGTGGCGTTCAGCGCTGGCTTCATTGACGCCATTGCCGGCGGTGGCGGCCTGCTTACGGTACCAGCACTGCTGACAGCTGGCTTGCCCCCCCACGTTGTGCTGGGAACCAACAAACTGGCCGCAACTTTCGGATCTTTTACTGCCTCACTCACCTATTACCGAAAAAAGCTGTTTAACCCGCTGTATTGGCGCCGCAGTTTAGGCTATACCGCCTTGGGTGCCGTGCTGGGCACTCTGGTGGTTGACTATTTAACCACCGAGACGCTGGAAAAAGTCTTGCCCCTGCTGATTTTACTGGCCGCTATCTATACTTTATTCAATCGCATGCAGCCCGATGATGCCTTAAGCCTGCCGCCACAAGACCGCAAATTGTTCTGGCAACAGCGCGCTCAGGGGCTGGCACTGGGTTTTTATGATGGCATTGCAGGCCCCGGTGCCGGTGCTTTCTGGATGGTATCAACTATGGCGCTGTACCGTATTAATTTGCTGCTTACCAGTGGTGTCGCCCGTACCATGAACTTTGTCAGTAACGGCTTTTCACTGGTGGCGTTTATCGCCCTGGGACATGTTAATTTTGCTCTGGGCATCGCCATGGGACTGTGTTTAATGTTGGGCGCCTGGCTCGGTGCCAATTCAGCGATCAAATTTGGCAGCCGCTTTATCCGCCCGGTATTTATCTGTGTCGTGATTGCCATAGCGCTACGCTTAGCCTGGCAGGCCTGGAGTAGCTGATGGATTTACTGGCCACATTGACACAGCAGTTAGCGGAGCTTCAGCGCCGTGCTCAGCAGATCGACCGGCAGCAACATAGTGGCAGGCCTCAAAACTGGTTTGACAGCGCCTTGTTTAGTTGCCGTTCGACCGAGCTAACTGATTATGTCGTAGAAGCGCAGCGCAATCTGGCTCATTTACAACAAGGCCGCTTAACAGCTGCTGCAAAGCAGCGCCTGGTGCAACATTTAAGCGAGCAAACTGCAGCACTCACCCGCGCTTTTCATAACGTGGATACCAGACAAAAACCTACCAGCAAAGCCAAAGTTAAAGCACTGGTGCAACGAATAAGCGCCAGTAGCCAACAACTGTATCAGCAGCTTAGTGAAGTACAGCAATTTGAGCGACGCTTGTTAGATATGATAGCGCTGGCCAATCGGGATAGTTCTGCAGATGCCGTCGCGCGTACTTTGGCACTGCATGCACGGCTGGGCCGCTGTCGCAAAGCATTGTCCGATTTAGAGCTACAAATTCAGCAACTGGAACAGCGCAGCTTATGAGCTTCAAGTTACCTGCCATGATGTATCACCCTTGCTACAGTGCGCTTGAGTTACCCGCACAGCACCGCTACCCGATTATGAAATACCAGACATTGCATCAACAGCTGTTGAGTATGGGTGTGCCTGAGCATGCTTTTCAGTTATCAGAGCCGGTTAATGAAGCAACGCTAAGCCAGGTGCATTGTCCGGCGTATATCCAAAGCCTCAAAGATGGCAGCATTGATGCCAAAGCCATGCGCCGTATTGGCTTTCCCTGGTCGTCACAGTTGTATCAACGTTCACTGTGTTCCGTCGGTGGCACACTACAAACTGCACAGGCTGCGCTCGACACTGGCGGTATTGCTCTGCATTTAAGTGGGGGCTATCACCATGCGTTTTACGCCGAGGGCTCTGGTTTTTGCCTGTTTAATGACCTGGTCGTGGCGGCTAAAACACTGCTTCCCCGGGGCGTAGATAAAATTCTACTTGTCGATTTAGACGTACATCAGGGCGATGGCAGTGCGCTGCTATTGGCAGACGAGCCACGTATTATCAGCTGCTCGGTGCACTGCGAGAAAAACTTCCCTTACCGCAAGCAGCAATCAGATTGGGATATCGCGCTGGCCAAAGACTGCACTGATGACGAGTACCTGACAGCGGTAGAGCAAAGCCTGACAAGCCTGCTGAACTGGCACCAGCCGGATTTGGTGATTTATGATGCCGGGGTGGACGTTCACCGCGATGACGAACTGGGGCTGTTAAACCTCTCAACGCCCACGCTGTATCAGCGTGACTTGCTGGTGCTACAACACTGCCAAAAACTTAACATACCGGTAGCTGCCGTGATTGGCGGTGGTTACCAGCGCAACGTCGCTGCGCTGGTGCAATTACACTTACAATTGTTTAAAGCCGCTTTTACGCTTTATGGTTCAGATCTCGCCGGCAAAATAAAAACCTAAACGCTTTTTCACTGCTGGCGGCAATGCTGGCAAGTCGCTTTTGGGCAATAAGAAGGTGGCCATATTGAACAGATCGGTAAAGATACGATTTTTCTCAGTAGTACGTTTTAAGTAATCGTGACCGGACGAACCGCCGGTGCCGATTTTACTGCCTAACATACGCTGTACCATCATGGCATGTTTATAACGCCAAATAGTAAGCTGTTCATCAATTTCCGTCAGGCAGGTGAGCAGCTGAAACGGCAGATTAAACACCGGCTCTTCCTGATACAGACTGATAAAGAGTGCAGACAGCATGGCACGCTGACTTAAACGAAAAGCACCGCTTTGCTGTAACTGCTGATACTTATCTTTGTCGAGTAAAGCGGCAAATTTCTCTGCTGTGCGGCTAATTTCAGTAAGTTGCAGCTCTCGCTCATGCTCGGCAATCTGTACTATAGACTCAACCGTCGCTTTGTCATGGGCCAGCATGGCTTGCGTAGCCTGTTGATACATTTGCCAGAAACTGAAATTCTCCTGCTCTAAAAACGGCATCCGCTCCAGCCATTTCTCAATACGCTCAAACAAACTCGGCTGATGCTCTAACTGCTGCAAGAACACCCGGTCTGCTTCATTCAGGCGGCTGTAAAAGGAGTTTTTATCAAAATCGATACGAAAATCACTTTTTAACCCCAGGCCAATTTCCAGCATTTTAAACTGAATGCTCTGAAAACCTGATGCCGGCACCAGATAGTCGCGAAACGCCATAAAATCCTGTGGCGTCATGGTTTCGATAATGGCAATTTGCTGGTTCAACAGTTGCTGTATGCTAATAACACGCTTTAGCTTATGTACTATACCGGTAAGCTGCTCGTCTTTAACTTCATCAGCGGCAAATACTGCCATGACGGCTTTTAACTCGTGCAGAATTTGCTTAAACCACAACTCATACACCTGGTGCACAATAATAAACAAGGTCTCGTCATGTGCCTCAGCAGCATATTTAGCACTCTCGGGTGCCTGCGCTGTTAAGATTTTATCCAGCTGTAAATAATCACCGTAATAACAGGGGGTAGTGTTCTTTTGCATAATGGTTGTTCTTATCTTGCGGTTGACGCCGGCATTGTAGCAGGGGGCGGCACTAACTCAATCTTTCGGTGGAGTTTTGCCGTAAAGCTGATTATGCTTTGAAAACACACATAACCTGGCGAGACCACCATGAAGCTAGACGACGATATTCATAACTATTATGAGAAACTGACATTAGACCATATTGTTGAGCTGGGCTTAGACCGAGAAAAAGATGCTGAATATCTGGCCGATCTCTGCTGTATTTCATTAAATCTGCTGCCACCACGCTATATCCGTTATGAAGTTGACATGGCGTTTTATCTGCCGCAAAGCGAGCGTTTTGAAATGCAAATGAAAGTCAAAGAAGCCGTAGCCCGTGCCCGGCAGTTCCTGGACAGTAATCAGTAAACACTGGGATTCTAACTTAGTGACTAATGCTAAGACACCGCTGAAGCAAGCACCCGAGCACGTAAAATTGGCGGTGGATTTGATTATGATGCTGGAGCAGCATCAATTGCCGCCGGATATGGTGTTAAAAGCATTAGCCCTGGTTAAGCAGGATTATATTGCCAAGCAAAGGCAGCAACAGCAAAGTGGGTGTGATTAACGTTGGGTGGCAACCCCACCAGCCACATCCCGGCACATACGTCATAAACTGTGGCTGCTTCCTTCCGGACCTGACCAGGTTCGCTTACTAGTATTGCGAGAGGACCAATGGGGTTACCATTGAACTGCCAAATCCTCAGCAGGCGCGCATTATGCGCAAAAGCAGGTGCTGTTGCAAGCCTACCTGCATTAAAACCACAGCTTATTAAGGCTGCAATGCCTGTTGATATTGACGTAACACTGCTTTGATGCGCTTTTGATTATCAGGCCCAAGTCGGATCATTTGCTTCTGAGCGGCGGGTAATTGCTCAAGCACAGGGTCAGCAAACTGATACACAACAGACGGACGCACCAGTTGCACCGGATACTGTACTTCTGGAGTCTCTAACAATACCGCTATTGCCGCTAATAGCTTATTTTTAAACAACTCATCAGGATAACCAAGCTCAGCATACGCTTGCTGCAACAAAGGCTCATAGCGATTGAATAATGGCAATAATTGAGCAGCCGGCACGCTTTCTAACAGCTGAATATAAGGCTCGTAGCGAGCAAAATGCTGTTCACTCAGTTGCATGTTATCTGGGTCGCTAATAGCAAATTTTTGCTCCAGCGGTTGTAGTAACGGGTGCCCTACGGCTAACTGCCCCTGAGCAATATTATCGGTTTGCACAACGAAATTGCGCAGCATCTCTTCGGTAACAAACAAGCCGGCTAAACCCGCACGCCAATTAAGTGCCAATAGGCGTTGTTTTACCTCTGCATCCGAGCTATCCAGCGCGGGTAACGGTGGTTCGGGGGCGGTCACCGACTCTGGCTCGGGCTCTATGGCCGCTGTTGGTTCTGGTTCGGCCGGCGTTTGAGCTGGCTCTGGCTCGTCGGCAACAGGTGCTGCAGCCGGCTCTGTTGCTGGTGCTGGCTCACTTAACTCCGGTGGTAATAAGGTTAACGGCTCTGGTTTGTCTTCTTTACTAAACAGCAACCACAGCGCCAGCAACACGACCACCACCACGGCGGCAATACCGACATAATACAGCTGTTGCTGATTGTTGCTTTTTTGTTCTGTCATACGAACCTCATTGAACTAATCACATTGCTAGGCGATTAAGCGTTGCATTCTGTTGGCGTTAACGCAATATACTAAGCAATGAGCCTGTTGTCTGGAAAAAGTTCAACCCCAATATGACCGAACCTACACCCACTGCAAATAGAAAAACGGCGCTGTTGTTAACTGGCGGCGGTGCGCGCGCGGCTTATCAGGTTGGTGTGCTTAAAGCCATTGCCCAACAGTACCCGCGTAGCAGCAAATTACCATTTCAAATTATAAGCGGCACCTCTGCCGGTGCTATTAACGGCGCAGCCATGGCCTGTTATGCCTCCTGTTTTCATTTGGGCGTAAAAAAGCTGGAATGGATCTGGCGTAACTTTCATACCAACCAGGTGTATTATTCGGACTATGTGAGGGTTTTTCGTCAGTTATTACGGGGCGTTTTTAGCGCCTTTCAGGCTGACTATGCCAATAAACAACCGGTGAGCCTGTTCGATAATAAACCTTTGAAACAGCTGCTGACTAAGGTGCTGGACTTAAAACGAATCGACCGCAATATTATGGGCGGCTATTTGTCCAGCGTGTCAGTGACTGCGTCTTGTTATAACAATGGTGACTCCATCAGCTTTTTTCAGTCCGACAGCGCGCAAGAGTGGCGCCGCGCCAAACGCTGCGGCCAGCGCACGTTGTTAGGCGTGCATCATTTGATGGCCTCGGCAGCTATACCCCTGGTATTTCCGTCGGTACGTATTCATCAGCAATATTTTGGCGATGGCTCGGTAAATCAGCTGGCCCCGCTGAGCGCCCCTATTCATCTGGGCGCAGATAAGATATTAATTGTTGGCGTAGCAGACCCGCGTAAGACCGAACTGAACCAGCGTATGCTGCATCATCCAGATCTGGCAACTATTGCCGGGCATCTGCTCGATACCGTCTTTACCGATACGCTAAACTCAGACTTAGAGCGGATGCAACGGGTGAATAACACCATTAATACCATGGCAGAGCATGGTGTGCCGACCAATTTGAAACCGATTAACAGCCTGATGATTAACCCCAGCCAGAACTTTGGTCAACTGGCCAGCGAGCACTTTTTGTCACTGCCGCTGGCAGTGCGCACCATGCTACGCATTACCGGTATTCGCCAACACTCTGACTCCAGTCTGGCCAGCTATTTGCTATTTGAGCAAGACTATACCCGCCGGCTGATCCAGCTGGGCTATGACGACGCTATGGCGCAAATGGATGCGATAATGACTTTCTTAGCCGAATAAGGCCGCGCTAACCTTGTCGAACCGGTTTAAGTTGTCAACGCCTTGACGCTAAATCGTTAGCTCGCTGACTTTACAGCAGTTTCTATCGTGGCACAGCATTTGCTTAATAGGCTGAAAAGCATTAACGGATGTCTGTATGGAATACCTGTTAGTACACGAAGTGGCTCTTGGTAATACACCTTGTTATGCCAGTGTAACCAAGCGCCAGCACTGGCCTGAGCTACCGCCATGCCATGAGCAGAGCCTGGTCAGCCAGCTGCAAACTACGTTGGATTTACAGCAGCAGCTGAATATTGTTTCTATGGCGGCCGGCAAAGTATTGCCGCTGTCTGGCTTGCGGTTAAAAACGGCTGTGGGTGACTTTTCTGCCAGCGGCTCACGTGCGGCCGAGTGTGACCATCGCAGTGTACTGGTATTAAACCAGCAATGTCTGGCCGAGCTGATTTATCACAGTGATTACCCGTTTAGCCCGATGAACCTGCGCGAGCTTGGCTTATTGGAGGCCGAGTGGCTGTATGCGTTACGTAATGCGTTGGTGGTACATCGCCTGCAGCAAATGGCACTAAAAGACACGCTGACCGGCCTGGGTAATCGCCGTTTTTTTGACGACAGTTTCGACAAAGCCGTGTTGCTGGCACAGCGCCATGATGAGCGTTGCGCGCTGATTTTGCTCGATCTGGATAACTTTAAGCAGGTAAATGACTTATCCGGCCACAGTGCCGGTGACGATATTCTGCTAGCTGTTGCCGATTGCCTGCGTGACACTCTGAGAGTTACCGATAGCCTGTTCCGCTTTGGCGGCGACGAGTTTGCTGTGATCTTATCCGGCACCGACGCTGACAGTGCCGAGCTGGTGGCAAGACGACTGGTGCGGGCCATTAATCAGCATCATTTGTGTCAGCAGCATCAGGTCAGTGCCAGTGCCGGCTTGGCCGTGCTAAAACCGCAGCAGGATGTCAAAGCGCTGTTTAGCGCCGCCGACAGCGCACTATATGCCGCCAAAGATGCCGGCAAAAGTACGGTACGGGTGGCCTAAACCCGGCTATTAAGCCTTAACCTTAGGCTGCCAGCTTAACCAAAGCTTAGCTTCAGTCGGCGTTATGCTGCTGGCGAAGCCCGCTACCGCCACCAACTCGCCTTCCACCAGCAGCAGCGGCACCCGCTGACGCTGCCAGGGCGGAACCTGCCATAACTTAAACCACTGCTTTAGCGGCTTACTCATCGGCGCACCAGCCGGCTTAAACCGCAGGCTTAAACGGCCAAAAACCACCTCGCAAGCTGTTAAAGGTAGAGGCAAGCTGCCGGGTTGTTCACTGCGACTAAACTGCAACGTCCCACAGTCCGCCGGCAAACTCAGCATGCCCTGCATCGCATTTTCATTAACGACAAAGCTTAAATTGCCCTCGGGTACTTGTAGCTGTGTCGGATCTAGCAGATACAAGGTGTTGGCATAGCGACAAAGGGTATAATGGCCCAGCACCAGCTGCGGCGTTGCGTCGTGCCGGGCTGCAATTACCTGCTGTTTCAACGTAACTAACCACTGGGTTTCAGGGTTTAAGCCAAAGCCCTTCAACCACTGACGGATAACTAAATCCTGCTGCACCGGAAAATAGGCGGCCAACTGCGTTAAGTCCAGGCCCTGGGCGTTAACACAGACGCTAAGCGCTTGCTCAGTGTAGTGGTCTAATAGCGCTTGCTGCGCGGCAATATGCTGCATACTGCGCTGCGCAGTCTGGTGAAAATGCGGCCAGCGTTCCTTAAGCAGTGGCGCTATCTGCTGGCGGATAAAATTTCGCTCAAACCGGGTATCGCTGTTGCTGTCATCTTCTACCCAGCTAAGCTGATGTGTCTGGGCATACTGTTCCAGCTGTTGGCGACTAAAGGCCAGTAAAGGCCGAAGCAGCGTGCCTTTAGCAAAGGGCCGCCTGGCGGCTATACCGGCCAGGCCCGCGGTGCCGGCACCGCGCTTTAGCGCCAAGAGTAGGGTTTCCAGTTGATCATCGCCATGGTGAGCGGTTAACAACAGATGCTTGTCGGTGCAAATATACTGCGCCAGCGCATGATAACGCGCTTGCCTTGCCCTTTGCTCTAAATTATCAGTGCCGTTAAGCTTGACCTGCTGTTGGGAAAAGCTGACGCCAAGTGCCTGACACTGCTGCTGACAAAACTGCCCCCAGTGTGCGGCATGCACACTGATACCGTGGTTAATATAGACAGCCGATAAGACAAAAGGCTGCAGTTTTTGCGCTTGTACCAAAACATGCAGCAACACCATAGAGTCCATACCGCCACTTAATGCCAACACTAGCTGGCTATCAGGTGCTAAGGCAAGTGTATTGATAAGGCCGGCCGCGCTTAACTCAGGCGCCGGACCACTGCAAGGTTCTGTCATAAGCGAGGACGTTAATAAATAATACGGCAGACTACCACAAAACAAAAAGCCAGTGCAGCGGCACTGGCTTTTGTAACAACCTGTCTGGCAATACGGCTTAGCAATAACCGTATGACATTAAACGTTTATAACGCACATCTAACAGCTCTTTGCTGCTCATTTTTTGCAGCTTTTGTAAGTCACGCAGCAACGCCTGCTTTAACGTTTGCGCCATCTGCTCATGCGAGCGATGGGCGCCGCCTAGCGGCTCTGGTATCACTTCATCAATCAGCTTTAGCTCTTTAATGCGCTCGGCAGTGATGCCCATGGCTTCGGCCGCCAGCGGGGCTTTTTCGGCGCTTTTCCATAAAATAGAGGCGCAGCCCTCCGGGGATATCACCGAATACGTGCTGTACTGCAGCATGTTAACTTTATCGCCAACACCAATTGCCAAAGCACCACCCGAGCCGCCCTCACCGATAACGGTACAGATCACCGGAACTTTAAGGCCGGCCATCACTTTTAAATTGCGCGCTATCGCTTCAGACTGACCACGCTCTTCAGCACCTATGCCTGGGTAAGCACCTGGGGTATCGATAAAGGTTACTATCGGCATATTAAAGCGCTCGGCCATTTCCATTAAACGCAAGGCTTTACGGTAACCTTCCGGCCGTGGCATACCAAAATTACGTTTAATTTTTTCGCGGGTGTCACGGCCCTTCTGATGGCCAATCACCATCACGGGTATGTCACCCAAGCGCGCCGTACCGCCCACTATCGCCTGATCGTTGGCAAAAGCGCGGTCACCGGCTAAATCATCAAACTCTGTAAACATATGCTGAATATAATCCAGCGTGTAGGGCCGAAGTGGGTGGCGGGCTAATTGCGCCACTTGCCAGGCACCCAGCTCCGCAAAAATCTTTTTGGTCAGGCCCAGACTTTTTTCTTTTAGTTTATTGATTTCTTCTTCTAAGCCTAAATCGTAATCGCCATTACGGCTGACATTACGTAATTCGTCTATTTTTGCTTCAAGTTCAGCAATAGGTTGCTCAAACTCTAAATAATTCAGCATCATCGACTGTCACTACCTAATTAATTAAATTCCAGTTCTATTGTTGCCAATTGCTTTAACTGGTGCAACAAAGCGTCGGCCGGCGTTACCCACCACTGCGTTCCCAGCTGTAAAATAACCTCGCCTTCCTGGCGTTGATAGCGCAATTTTACCGGCACAGTACCTGCTTTATACTCACCCAATACCTGCTGCAATCTTTGCAGGTAATTGTGGTCTATTTGCGGCGATTGTACAGTGATATTAAGCGATCTCAGAGATTTTTCCCTTACTGCCGTGATCTCGCTGACATCGCGGCCGGTCATTGTAAGGCCACCGTTAAAATCATCAAAGCTGACCTGTCCGGTTATCACCAGAATGCTGTCTTTTTGCAGCTGTTGCTCGAAACTTTCCAGCAGATCCGGAAAAAATCGCACGTCCAGCCGCGCCGACTTATCATCCAGTGTAACAATAGCCCAGCGCCGGCCTTTTTTATTAATCATTACCCGTACCGACACCACTAAGCCGGCGACAGTGACACTTTGGTCTTTACGTGTTGGCTGCAGCTCTGACAAGCGGCAGTTAATATAGCGAGGTATCTCATCCAGATAGCGGTTAATCGGGTGGCCGGTTAAATACAAGCCCAGCGTTTCGCGCTCGCCTTCCAGCCAGACTTCATCCGGCCAAGGTGCTACTTGTTTAAACGCTGCAGCAGCATGCTCCGGCTCAGGGCCTAACAGACCGAATAGATCATCCTGCCCCACTGCCTGGGCTTTAGCATGTTGCTCGGCGGCTTTCATTGCCTCTTCCAAACTGGCCATCAGCGCGGCGCGATGCGGGCCTAAACGGTCCATGGCGCCGGATAAAATCAGTTTCTCAATCACGCGCCGGTTCAGTTTTTTTAAATCAACCTTGGCGCAAAAATCAAATAAGTCGCTAAAGCTGCCATGCTGCTGCCTGGCCTGTAAAATAGCGTCTATCGGGCCTTCGCCAACCCCTTTGATAGCACCAATGCCATACACAATATGGCCCTGCTCATTGACGGTAAATTTGTATACGCCGGCGTTAACATCGGGCGGAATAAGCTTCAGCTTCATCCGCTCGCACTCGTCCACCAGGGTGACAATTTTGTCAGTGTTATCCATATCGGCCGACATTACCGCCGCCATAAACTCGGCCGGGTAATGCGCTTTCATCCACAGTGTCTGGTACGACACCAGTGCATAGGCAGCAGAGTGCGACTTGTTAAAGCCGTAGCCGGCGAATTTTTCCACTAAATCGAAAATCTTCATCGCCAGCTCAGGGTCAATACCATTATTAGCAGCGCCCTGCTGGAAGGTGTCGCGCTGTTTGGCCATCTCTTCCGGCTTTTTCTTACCCATGGCTCGGCGCAGTAAGTCGGCGCCGCCCAGTGAGTAACCCGAGAGTACCTGGGCAATCTGCATGACCTGTTCTTGATACAGAATAATACCGTAGGTCGGCTCTAATATTGGCTTAAGCGACTCATGCTGCCAAGTGGCATCGGGGTAGGAGATTTCTTCGCGGCCACGTTTACGGTCAATAAAGTTATCCACCATGCCCGATTGCAGCGGGCCCGGACGGAACAGCGCAACTAAGGCGATCATATCTTCAAAGCAGTCTGGCTGCAGGCGGCGGATCAGATCTTTCATACCGCGCGATTCCAGCTGAAATACCGCTGTGGTATCCGCTTTCATCAGCACGTCGTAACTTTTCTTGTCAGTCAGCGGTATTTTGTTGATATCAACCAGCGGCTTACCTTCACGGCTTAGCCTCGCGTTGGCCATATTCACTGCCCACTGCAAAATGGTCAGGGTACGCAGGCCAAGGAAGTCGAATTTCACCAGACCGGCATATTCAACATCGTTTTTATCAAACTGGGTCACCGGGTTATTGCCTTCATCATCGCAATACAGCGGCGAGAAATCGGTAATCTTGGTCGGTGCTATTACCACGCCCCCTGCGTGCTTACCGGCGTTGCGGGTTACGCCCTCGAGCTGTCGCGCCATATCAATCAGATCTTTTACTTCCTGATCTTGCTCGTATAGCTCGGGCAAACGCGGCTCTTCTTTAAATGCCTGCTCCAACGTCATACCCGGCGTAGGAGGGATGAGTTTTGAAATACGATCAACAAAACCATAAGGGTGGCCAAGCACCCGGCCCACGTCGCGGATAACGGCTTTGGCCGCCATGGTACCGAAGGTGATAATTTGCGATACGGCTTCACGACCATACATATCAGCAACGTGCTCTATCACCTCATCGCGCCGGTCCATACAAAAGTCGACGTCAAAGTCGGGCATCGATACCCGCTCCGGGTTTAGAAAGCGCTCGAACAGCAGGTCAAATTCCAACGGGTCCAGATCGGTAATCTTCAGTGCATAGGCGACCAAAGAACCGGCACCCGAGCCACGGCCCGGCCCAACCGGAATGTCGTTATCCTTACTCCACTGGATAAATTCCATCACGACCAAAAAGTAGCCTGGAAACCCCATCTGGTTTATCACGTCCAGCTCTATCTGCAGCCGCTCATCGTACTCGCCGCGTTTTTGCTGTCTTACCTGCTCATCGGGGAACAGCTGTACTAAACGGTCTTCGAGACCTTCGCGTGATTTCATCACCAGAAAATCGGCGTCAGTCATGCCACCTGTAGGAAACGCAGGTAAAAAGTACTCGCCAAGGCGAATGGTCACGTTACAGCGTTTAGCAATTTCGACCGAGTTTTCCAGCGCCTCGGGCAAGTCAGCGAACAGCTGCTGCATGTCCTGCTCAGATTTCAGGTATTGCTGCTGGCTATAATTTTGCGGCCGGCGCTTATCATCCAGGGTAAAACCATCGTGAATGGCGACACGAATTTCGTGGGCAGCAAAATCGTCTGGCTGCAAAAATACCACTTCGTTGGTCGCAACCAGCGGCAACTGATGCTGCTCGGCCAGGCTAACCGCTTTTTGGATATACAGCTCTTCGTCAGGCCGGCCGGTACGGATAAGCTCAAGATAAAAACGATCGGCAAAATGCTGCTGATAAAACGCCAGCAGCTCATTAATAGTATTAGGATTTTCTTTTAATAACGCCTTACCCAGCAGGCCATCTTTACCGCCTGAGAGCACAATAACCCCCTGGCTGTAGTCAGAGAGCCACTCATGCTCAATTTGCGGTTTGCCATCAACATGGCCACGTAAATAGGCTTTGGATATCAGCTGGCTCAGGTTCTGATAACCCGCGTTGTCGGCGGCCAGCAGCAACATACGACTGGTTTCGTTGCCAAACAGCGGGTGGCGTACATAGCAGTCAACACCAACAATTGGCTTAATGCCGGCTTCATGTGCGGTGCTGTAAAAACGTACCAGGCCACAAAAGTTCATCTGATCGGTCAGCGCAAGTGCCGGCATGCCAAGCTTTTGTGCCGCTTTTACAATAGGTTTTACTTTCGCCAGGCCATCGACCATGGAAAAGTCGCTATGCACCCGAAGATGAATAAAGGCGGGTGAGCTCATAGCCCGCGTTGCTCCAGCACCTGGCGTACCGGCTTAAAACTGCGCCTGTGTTGTGGCAGCACGCCATGCTCGGCAATGGCCGCCAGATGTGCCGCTGTGGGGTAGCCTTTATGACTGTCAAAACCAAATTGCGGATGCGCCTGATGCAGCGCCTGCATTTCACTGTCGCGTGCCACCTTGGCTAAAATAGACGCGGCGCTGATTTCCGGCACCAGCAAATCACCTTTTACCACCGCACTGGCAGGTATGCCGAAGTCAGTCGTGCGGTTACCGTCTACCAGCACCCACTGTGGCTTGATGCTTAATGCAGCCACCGCCCGGCGCATCGCCAGCATAGTTGCGTGCAGGATATTTAATTGGTCTATTTCATGTGGCTCGGCCCGCCCCAGCGCCCAGCATAGTGCCTGTTGTTTAATTTTCTCTGCCAGTTCGACGCGGCGCTTTTCTGATAACTTTTTTGAGTCAGTTAAACCGGCAATCGGCTGCCTGGGGTCCAGAATCACAGCGGCTGTGACCACAGCGCCAATCAATGGCCCGCGGCCGACTTCATCGACGCCGCAAATCAGCGCAACGTCAGGCCTTGGGTACAGCGTCATCATTTATTACCTGTAAAATGGCCGCCGCTGCTTTTTCGCTGGCATTGCATTTAATTTTTTGGTGGATAGCGCGGTACTCTTCAAGCAGTGCCTGCCGGTTGGCAGAGAGCTGCGGCAGCATGGCATCGACCAGGGCTTGCGGTGTCACCTGATGCTGCAGTAGTTCTGGCACCATACCACGCCCGGCCAGTAAATTCGGCAAACTAAAATGCGCCAGCTTTACCAGCCGTTTACCAATTTGATAGGTTAGCCAGTTGGCGCGGTATGCCACTACCATTAAGCACTTGGCCAGCATAGCCTCTAAGGTAGCGGTACCTGAAGTAATAAAGGTGGCGTCAGCGGCTAACAGCACCTGTCTGGCCTGACCGGTAAACTCAGTAATAGCAAGCTCTGGCGCCAGCTGTTGCTTAATCGTATTAAACTGCGCTGCTTTTTGGGTTGTAACCATATTGGTCACCAGTTGCAGCGCTGGCAGCTGCTGCTGTAATAAGCGCGCCGCTTGTAAAAAGTCTGGCGCTAACAGTTTAATTTCATTAGTGCGGCTGCCGGGCATAATGGCTAATACCGGCCGGCTTGGATCTAACCCCAGTTCAGCTTTAGCGGCTGCCTTATCGACATCCAGCGGCATCGTATCGGCCATGGTATGGCCAACAAAGGTGCAAGGCACCTGATATTTATCATAAAAGGCTTTTTCAAACGGCAGCAGCGATAACACCATGTTCGTAGCGGCCGCAATTTTAAAAATACGTTTATGCCGCCAGGCCCAAACGGACGGGCTAACATAATGCACGGTTTTAATGCCGGCTTGCTTTAGCTTTAACTCTACCGGCAGGTTAAAGTCGGGCGCGTCGATACCAATAAAAACATCGGGTTTATCGGCCAGTAATGCCGCCAAAATGTCGCGTTTGACCTGTAGTAGCCTTGGCAGCCGGCCCAGCACTTCAACAATGCCCATTACCGCCAGCTCTTCCATATCAAACTGCGCGTTAAACCCCAGCGCTTGCATGCGCGGCCCACCGATACCGTAAAACACCGCATCGCGATGAGTGGCTTGAAGTGCTGTAATCAGATCGGCGCCTAAAATATCGCCGGAGTGTTCCCCGGCGATAATGGCGATTTTTAGTGGGCGGCCAAGCTGCATCAGCGCACTATGCCCCGGCTGGCGTTAGCAATAAAGTCGGTAAAGAGTTTAAGCTCTGGCATAGTGGCGGCTTTCTCTTCCAGTACAGCTAAGGCTTCAGCCACGGTTTGGCCTTTACGGTACACCTCTTTATAGGCGCGGCGGATTTCCAGCAATACCTCAGCATCAAAACCACGGCGCTTTAAGCCTTCAGTGTTAATTCCCGCCGGTACGCAAGGTGCGCCGTGCACCATGACATAAGGTGGTACGTCTTTAAGCACAATAGAGCCGCCACCGCAGAAGCTGTGAGCACCAATATGGACAAACTGATGCACGCCGGTCATGCCGCCTAAAATGGCCCAATCCCCTACATGCACATGGCCGGCAGCCTGAGCGCCACTGGCAAAAATGGTATGATTACCAACGACCACATCGTGGGCAATGTGGGTAGTGTTCATAAACAGATTGTGACTGCCGATGATGGTTTTGCCTTGGTCCTGCACGGTACCACGATGCACTGAGCACCCTTCACGAAACACGTTGTAATCGCCAATAATCAGCTGGGTTGGCTCGCCTTTGTATTTTTTGTCCTGACAAGCTTCGCCTATGCTAGCAAATTGGAAAAAATGATTACCTTTGCCAATAGTACTTGGGCCTTTAATCGCCACATGCGATTCCAGGATACAGTCGTCGCCCAGCACCACGTCGTTGCCGATATAGCAAAACGGGCCAACTTTAATATTATTGCCCAGCTTAGCGCCGGGCTCGATTACCGCAGATGGATGGATCACGTTAGAGCTCTCTTCTGGCACACATCAGCTCAGCTGAGCAGACAATCTGGCCTTCTACTTTTGCTTCGCCGTAAAACTTCCACATGTTGCGGCGTTCTTTTAAAAACTTCACTTCCAGCACCATGGTATCACCTGGTACTACCGGCTTTTTAAAGCGTGCTTCATCAATCGCCGCAAACAGATACAATTCATTCTCTGAACGCTCGGTTACTGTTTTAAAACCAAGAATACCAGTGGCCTGCGCTAAGGCTTCCAGAATTAGCACGCCAGGGAAGATTGGCATACCCGGAAAATGGCCGGTAAAAATAGGCTCGTTTATGGTCACATTTTTAATTGCCGTCAGACTCTCGCCTGGCGTGAAGTCGACCACTTTATCAATCAGTAAAAATGGGTAGCGATGTGGCAATAATGCCATAATTTCCTGAATTTGCAGGCTGTTAAGTTGGTTAGCCAAGGCTAGTCCTCTGTCTTATTGTCCATTTCGGTCGGGGTGGCCAGTACGGCAAACTGCTGTTCCAGTTGCTTCACCCGCTGATACAATTGTTCTATCTGGCGTAACTTGGCGGTATTTTTACGCCATTCCTGGTTACTGGTTGCCGGTAGACCTGATGAGTATACGCCTTTTTCTGTGATTGGCTTCATTACCATGGCCATACCAGTAATATGGGCACCGTCACAAATCTCTATATGGCCATTGATTACCACAGCGCCGCCAATAATACAGTAACGGCCAATTTTCGTACTGCCAGCCACTACAGTACAACCCGCCATTGCGGTATGGTCACCAATCTGCACGTTGTGAGCAATCTGGCACTGGTTATCAATAATGACATTATTGCCAATAACGGTATTTTCGATGGCACCACGGTCAATGGTGGTATTCGCTCCTATTTCACAGTCATCACCTAGCAAAACAGTACCTTTTTGAGGTATTTTAATCCAGTTGCCACGCTCATTAGCAAAACCAAAACCATCGGCACCAATTACTGCACCACTATGCACAATACAACGCTGACCAATGCGCACCGCATGATACAGGGTAACATTTGCCCATATTTTACTGTCGGCACCGATATTGACGCCTTCGCCGATAAAACAGCCGGCACCAATTTGTACATTGTCACCCAGTACGGCACCGGCTGAAACCACAGCGCCCGGGCCTATCGCCACCTTGTCACCCAACACTGCGCTGCTATCGATAACTGCGGTAGGATGAATACTGCTGGCGGCTGCAGGTGTGGTATCCAGCAGCTGTGCTATGCGGGCGAAAGCGACATAAGGGTCCTTCACCACCAAGGCATTGACACCCGGGGCCAAAAAAGCCGCATCGTCAGCCGTAATAAGTACGGCAGACGCACGCGTTTGTGCTAAAAACTTACGGTACTTACTGTTGGATAAGAAACTGATTTGACCGGTTTCGGCGTTTTCCAACGTGGCGATGGCGGTAACATAGCATTGGCTGTCACCAATAAGCTGAGCGTCAAAGCGCTCAGCCAATGCTGCTAGTGAATATCCTGCCATTATTTAGCTTTGCTAACCTGAGCTGCAACAGCTTCTGAAATGTCATACTCTGGCTTAGCATAGACTGCTGCGCCTGAGTTCAACACTACATCAAATTTTTCCCGCTCAGCCACAACGTCTATAGCGGCTTTAATCAGCGCAAGTACCTTGTTGCGCTCTTCTGCCTGGCGGGTACGAATTTCTTCGTCTAACGGGCGAGCTAACTGCTCATACTGCTGACGCTGGTTGTTCAGTGTAGTTTTTAGCTCTTCCTGTTGTTTTTCACTCATCGTTGGGCCATCGCGGCGCAGCTTTTCAATATTGAAATTAATGTCTTTTTCCAGTTTACCCACGGTTTCAATGCGCTGAGCAAACTCACTGCGAATGGTTTCCTGCATAGCGGCAGATTGTGGAATTTTCGCTGCTACCGCTTGCACATCAACAAAACCAATTTTCATTTCTTTTGCGGCGACAGTACCTGCCATCATTAAACCTGCTAACAACACCAATGCAGATTTTACCAAACGTGTATTTAACATCTTATTTTCCCTATTTTTGAATTTAGAATGTTGTACCAATATTAAAACTGAAGTTTTCCTGCAAGTCACCTTCATACTTTTTGATGATTTTGGCGAGACTAAACGTTAACGGGCCCATTGGTGAAATCCATTGTAAAGATACACCAGCGGTAGCGCGAATTAAACTGGGATCTGAGTAATCGGCTAGCAGAGGTTGACGCTGGCCGACAAAGCGCTGCGTTAACCCTGCATAGCGGTCAATATCAAACTCCGTATCCCAAACATTACCTGCATCGACAAATAAACTGGTGCGCACTGAGTTACGATACTCATCACTTAAAAACGGCGTTGGTGTAATCAGTTCCATGGTAAGCACTGCCATAGCATTACCACCGATAGAACGCTGCGATACTGAGTAACTATCGCTATCCGGATCAGCCGGGAAACCGCCACCACCGCCACCAAGTTCTGGTAAACCGGGCACTTGTTGTGCATAACGGAAAATTGCACGTGGGCCGATAATACGGCTTTCAAAGCCACGTAGATTCTGGCCACCGGCATAGTAGTTTTCAGTGAACGGTAAGGTGTAGTCATAGCCATTCTTATTGCCATAACCATTGCCGTAACCCAGCTCCAGTTTAGTCAGGAATGACCAGCTATGATCATCACTAAGTGGAATATAATTACGCCCCTCAAAAGCGGTTTTAAAGAATGTCAGATCTGAGTTTGGCGTAGTCACCTTAATACTGGCGCCTAAATAATGGCCTGCAGTAGGGAATAACCCCCGGTTAAGCGTACTGCGCACCCAGCCTGCGGTGAGTTCATAGTTAGTGAAGTTATAGCCGCCGTCCGGGTTTTGCGCATCCAGCAATACCGCACGGAAATGGCGAAGTTGATCATATTCGTTGATCGAATTGATTTTGTTGACCACATAGTTAGCGCCGAAATTTAGCCGGTTATATTCATTAATCGGGTAACCGATATTGGTGCCAAAACCATAGCGGCGCTGATTATAAGCTTCAAGGTTAGAGGAAGCGCTGCTGTAATCGATGTCGGAATAAAATACCTGTCCGCCCAGACTTACACCATCCAAGGTAAAATAAGGATCGGTGTAAGTCAGGCTCACTGATTTCTGGTATTTATTCGTGCTAAGGCTAATACCGGCACTGTTACCGCTACCTAAAAAGCTCTCTTGCTGCACCCCAACCTGGAACGACAGCCCCATGTAATTACCATAAGAGATACCGGCATTAAAGCTGCCAGACGGTTGTTCTTTTACGGTAAAGTTCACGTCTACCAAATCGTCCACCCCGGCAACCGGCGTAGTCTGAAAATCTATAGACTCGACATAAGGCAAGCGCTGAATACGTTGCTTGGACAACTCCAGGGCGTCATTAGATAGCCATGCACCTTCCATTTGCCGCAGTTCACGGCGTAATACTTCATCCTGTGTATTGGCGTTGCCGCTCATACTAATGCGACGCACATACACCCGTTTACCCGGGTCAACACTAATGGTGAGCTCTACTTCCTTTGTGTCGTCGTTAATTTGCGGAATGGTTCGCACTTTCGAGTTGGCATAGCCAAAACGGGCCAACAGCTTAGCAATCGTCTCTTCGGTGTAGGTAACCAAAGCACCGTTATACAAATCACCGTTTTTCATCGGCACAATTCGGCTGATAAACTCATCCTGGCCAATTAAATCGCCAACAAATTTAACACCGCTAATTTTGTATTGTTCGCCCTCTGTCACGTTAAGCGTAACATAGACTGATTCTTTATCCGGGCTGACAGACACCTGTGAAGAATCGATACTAAAGCGCAGGTAGCCACGGTCCAGATAATAACTGGTAATTTTTTCAATATCGCCTTGCAGGGTTTGCTTCTGGTAGCGGTCAGAAGATAAAAAACGCCACCAGGGTAAATCCTGCTTAGATTCGATATCACGCAATAGCTCTTCATCAGAGAACAGCTTATTACCAACGATGTTAATCTGCCGGACTGAAGCTGCATCACCCTCTTCAAATTTTATTTTTAAATTAACCCGGTTGCGCGGTAAGTAGGTTACTTCAATATCAACCTCGGCTTGGTACTTACCCACGCCGTGGTAAAACTCAGTGAGACCGTTTTCGATACTCTTCAGAATGGTCTTGTCCAGCGGCTCGCCGACTTCAACTCTGTTGCCAGCTAAACTTTCATTAAGCTGCTCTTCTTTAATATCTTTGTTACCGTCAAATTCAATCGCGTTGATCGTCGGTCTTTCACGCAAACGATAAATGACAGTATTACCATCGCGGAATACCTTGATCTCTTCAAAGTGCCCTGCGCTATATAAGGTTCGAATACTGCGCGACAAGCTGTATTCGGTTACTGTGTCACCTACGTTAAATGGCAGATTATTAAGCGCCGCACCCAGTGCCACACGTTGCAGGCCTTCAACCTGAATATCCTGTACCGTAAAAGATTCTTCAGCGAGCACCGAGCTACTGGCAGAAGCAAGTAACATCGCAGCTACTAATCGTTTAATTGTCATTATTTGAACTACTTATGATTAGTTATTTACAAACGAGAAATATCGTTGAGCAGCGCAATTCCCATTAACATCAGCAGGACTAACGCACCGAAGCGGAAACCTATTTCCTGCGTCTTCTCAGAGACAGGTTTGCCGCGTATTAGTTCCAGCAGCATATACATTAAGTGCCCGCCGTCCAGTACCGGTAACGGTAGTAAATTAATGACGGCTAAGTTAACACTTATCAGCGCTAAAAACGATAAAAAAGCGACTAAACCTATACTGGCTGTGGTGCCAGCGCCCTGTGCAATAGCTATCGGGCCACTTAAATGTTTTACCGATACATCGCCGGTAACCAATTTACCAATCATGGCAAAGCTTAACCGGGTTAACTGCCAGGTATGGGCTGCACCCGCCGCTATGGCATCAACAGCGCCATAATGCTGGGTATACAGCACGCCCTCTGGCCAGTCGCTTAACTTGGGGGTAATACCCAGCACCCCCTGAGAAAACCCATCTTCTGCCATGACCCGTTTGGGTGTCACGTTAAGCCTGACAGGCTGGCCATCGCGTATAATATCAACCTGCAGCTCGCGCTCGGGCGAGTTAGTAATCACTTGCTGTAGCTGTTGCCAGGCGGTTATCGCATTACCGTCAATGGCTTTAATTTTGTCGTTTGCCTTTAGGCCAGCTTGCTCTGCGGCAGAATCAGACGCTACAACAGCAATTTCGGTTAGCACCTGAGGCCTGGCTAACACCAGCCCCAGGCTATCAAACACAGTTTGTTGCTCAGGGTCAAACTGCCACTTGGTGGTATTTAACCTTACCTCACGCACTTGCTGTGTTGTAAGGTCCTGCAGCTTAAGGGCAATACTGTCGCGACCAATCTGCTCAACCAGTAGCAAATTGACGCTACTGGCATCGCTGGCTTTATGTTGGTTAACACCGATAATCTGTTGATTTGGGCTAACCCCTGCTGCTGCGGCGATAGAGTCAGGCGCCACATCGGCAACAACCGGCCGCATTGTCTGGACGCCCAGCAAATACATTAACCAAAGTGCAAAAATCGCAAACACAAAATTGGCTGCCGGGCCTGCAGCAATAATGGCCATACGCTGCCACACGGTTTTATGGTTAAACGCTAAATCTTTAAACTGCGGCAGTACCGGGTCGACCCGCTCATCCAGCATTCGTACATAGCCACCCAGCGGAATGGCGGCAATCACAAATTCGGTGCCTTGCTTGTCACGCCAGCGCACCAGGGCCTTACCAAAACCAATAGAAAAACGTTTTACCAAGACGCCATTTTTACGTGCAACCCAAAAATGACCAAACTCGTGCACCGTGATAAGTACACCCAGAGCAACGATAAATGACAATAAATTCCAGACGGCACCCGACATTACAAGCCTTTCCTTAATAAGGCGCGCGCATACTGACGCGCTTCTGTATCCAGCGCCACTATATCATCCAGTGTCGTCACCCTGAAACCGCTAAATTGCTCCAGGCAGCGCTGATTCAATCTGGCGATATCGGTAAAGGTTAACTGGCCGGCTAAAAAAGCGTCTACCGCTATTTCATTGCCGGCATTTAACGCTGTGGTAGCACCCTGTCCCTGCTCACAGGCCGCTATCGCTAAATAGAGGTTGGGATAGCGCTCGGGCGCGGGTTCGGTAAAGGTAAAATCACGCATCTGTTTAAAGTTAAGTGGTGCTACCGGGCTGGACATTCGCTTGGGGAAGGCCAGCGCATGGGCAATCGGTGTACGCATGTCAGGCTGACCCAGCTGTGCCAGAACAGAGCCATCCGTGTACTGCACCATAGAATGAATAATACTTTGTGGGTGGATCACGACCTCAATATCGGCAGGCTGACAATTAAACAACCAGCGCGCCTCAATAAATTCCAGGCCTTTGTTCATCATGGTGGCGCTGTCAACCGAGATTTTCTGCCCCATGCTCCAGTTAGGATGCGCCACCGCTTGCGCCGGCGTGATGCTGGAAAATTCACTGAGCGGCTTGGTGAGAAAAGGGCCGCCGCTGCCCGTCAGTAAAATTTTGCTGATGCCAAAATCGGCTAACTGCTGATCATGCGTGTGCTGCTGCAAGCCTGCCGGCAGACACTGAAAAATGGCATTGTGCTCACTGTCAATCGGCAGCAGTGTCGCACCGTGCTGTTTTACCTTGCTGATAAACAGCTCACCGCTCATCACCAAAGCTTCTTTGTTGGCCAGCAACACCGTTTTACCCTGCTCCACCGCAGCCAGCGTCGGCAGCAAGCCTGCTGAGCCCACTATGGCCGCCATCACAATATCGGCATCAGGGTGCGCGGCTAACTGACACAATCCATCAATACCGCTTAACACTTCTGTTTTACTGCCTGCCTGCTTTAGTGCCTGCGCCAGAGCCTTAGCTGCAGCGACGTCAAGCAAGGCGGCGTAACGGGGTTTGACCGCCAGACACTGCGCCAACAGTTTGTCCGTTTGGCTGGCAGCCGTTAACGCCAGCACCTGATAATCTTGTGGATGCGCAGCCAGCACCGACAAGGTGCTAATGCCGATAGAGCCGGTTGAACCTAATACCACCACCTGACGCATTAATAAAACCCGCTGTACAACGCAACAATGATGGCGAACAACGGGGCTGTCGCGGTTAAGCTGTCAATACGGTCTAAAATACCGCCGTGACCCGGTAAAAATGCACCGCTGTCTTTCTTGCCGGCGACCCGTTTAAACATACTTTCGGTTAAATCACCAAATACCGACAACACGGTCAGCAACAGTGCCGACACATACCATACCGGCGTCTGTGCCGGCCAATCCTGCAGCATCGCCACGCCAGTTACCACCAACGCCACTAGTGCCAGCCCGCCCAGCATACCTTCAATAGTTTTACCCGGGCTCACTTTGGGCAGCAATTTGCGTTTACCAAAAGGCTTGCCGACGATATAGCCGCCAATATCCGCCGCCCACACCAGGCCCAGTAAGGCGAAAATCAGCCAGGCGCCAGTAAAGCTTGAGGCTGCGTAGTCAGTTGAACGAATAAATAACACCGCGGCCCAGGCCGGAATAAGCGTTAGCCAACCCATCAGCGCCTTGCGCCAATCACTATTCGCCCACAGCCGTTGGCTACGCGGATACGTTAGTACCAAGGCTATTGCTAGCAGCCACCAGGCGACACCGGCCAGTAACAAGCTGCTTAACAGGACATTCGTCTCAATAGGCCAGCTGGCCTGCACCGGCAGCTGCCAATACAGCAGCGTCAGGATAACAGCCGTCAATAACACGTAAACTGCCCGGCTGGCCCGATTGGGTAAACCACAAAAGCCGCTCCACTCCCAGGCCCCTAACAAAAACGCCACGGAGATAAACACCGCAAAGCCAGCCAGCGGCAAATAAAACACCGCGGCCAGCGCCAGCGGCGCCAGTACTAAAGCGGTAATAACCCGTTGTTTAAACAATCTCGTTATCCTTTAGCCGAGGCCGCCATTTGCCGCACCTGCTCCCCGGTGCAACCAAAACGACGCTCACGGTTGATAAAGGCAGCAATTGCCTCGGAAAATACCTGTTGGTCAAAATCCGGCCACAAGGTCTCGGTAAACCACAGCTCCGCATACGCTGCCTGCCATAATAAAAAATTACTGATGCGCAAATCCCCCCCGGTACGGATCAGCAAATCCAGCTCGGGTTGATCGTGCATCTGCACCTGTTGAGCAAACAAGCTCTCATCTATTTGCTCCGGTTTTAACTGCCCCTGCGCTACCTGAGCAGCAAGCTGACGGGCGGCATTCACCATGTCCCAGCGGCCACCGTAGTTGGCAGCAATATTCAGTGTCAGAGCAGTGTTATTCGCCGTAAGCTGCTCAGCTTTACTAATACTGTCGCGCAGTTTGTCACTAAAGGCGGATAAATCACCGACTATTTTTAACCTGACATTATGCTTATGCAGGGTTTTTACTTCACTTTGCAGCACCATTAAAAACAGCTGCATGAGAGTCGACACTTCCTCTTCCGGTCGGCGCCAGTTCTCACTACTAAAGGCAAATAGCGTGAGTGATTTTATGCCGAGTTCACGACAAAAACTCACGCTACGCCGTACCGCTTCCACACCTTTTTTATGGCCCCATACCCGGGGTTTACCCTGGCGCTGAGCCCAGCGGCCATTACCATCCATGATAATTGCCACATGTTGTGGCAATGTTTGCGCGTTAAGCTGCGCATCTGCAGTCATAAAGTGCAACCTGTCCTTATACTTCTTAGGGTTTTAGCCGATAGCGGCTATCACACCACCAAATCATTCGCATATAAAAAGGCGCCGTAAAGCTTAAGCGTCACGACGCCCCAAAGGTTAACAGAAGTTGGTTTTAAACTTCCATCAGTTCCTTTTCTTTCTCAGCCAGCACTTCGTCAATCTTCTTCACGAAACTGTCAGTAATTTTCTGGATTTCCTCTGTTGCGCGGCGCTCATCGTCTTCGCTGATGGCTTTATCTTTTTGCAGCGTTTTCAAATCAGCATTGGCGTCACGGCGAATGTTACGCACCGCAACACGGCCATTTTCTGCCTCGCCGCGCACCAGTTTTACCAGGCTTTTACGCCGCTCTTCTGTCAGCGGTGGCAACGGAACACGGATAATGGTGCCGGCAGACATTGGGTTCAAACCTAAATCAGAGGCCATAATGGCCTTTTCTACTGCCGCAGTCAGGCTCTTATCAAATACGGTTATCGCCAGTGTACGGGCATCTTCAATAGACACGTTACCCACCTGACGCAGCGGGGTGTCGGCACCATAATAAGACACCATAATGCCATCGAGTAAACTGGGGTGAGCACGGCCGGTACGCACTTTACTCAGTTGGACCTTCAGCGCTTCTACGCTTTTTTCCATCCGTACTTTGCTGTCTTTAATAATGTCGTTAATCACCTTGAGTATCCTTTTTTCTTCGTCTTATCACTAAGCCGGGCTTAAGCAGGCCGGCTAGTTTACTGTAAATTCTCAGCGTGGTCGATGACCGTACCTTCCTGCTCGCCCATAATGACGCGCTTTAAGGCGCCGGCGGTGTTCATATTAAACACACGAATTTGCAGGTTGTGGTCACGTGCCAGTGTAAAAGCAGCTAAATCCATCACTTTTAGCTCTTTATCCAGCACTTCATTATAGGTTAACTGATGATACAGCGTGGCGGTGGGATCTTTTACCGGATCGGCTGAATACACGCCGTCTACTTTAGTGGCTTTTAATACTGCATCCGCTTCAATTTCAATACCGCGTAAACAGGCTGCCGAGTCGGTAGTGAAAAACGGATTGCCGGTACCGGCAGAGAAAATCACCACCCGGCCTGACTTTAACAGGCTTATCGCTTCTGCCCAGCTGTAATTATCACACACACCATTAAGTGGAATGGCGCTCATCATACGGGCGTTCACGTAAGCCCGGTGCAAGGCGTCACGCATGGCCAGACCATTCATTACCGTAGCGAGCATGCCCATGTGATCGCCTACCACGCGGTTCATACCCGCTTTGGCTAAGCCTTCACCGCGGAAAATGTTGCCACCACCGATAACGATACCCACTTGCACGCCAAGCTCGACCAGCTCTTTAATTTCCTGTGCCATCCGGTCCAACACTTTGGGGTCGATACCAAAGCCTTCATCACCCATCAGGGCTTCACCACTGAGTTTTAATAAGATCCTGCGGTAGGTTGGTTTTGGGTTTGTGCTCATGACATCCTCTTAGTGCTGGCTGGCGTTGACAATTTTGCGGGTAAAAAAAACCGCGGCCCGGTGGGTAAACCGAAAGCCGCGGTTATTCTAGCGGTTTTTGCCGTTAGGCAGAAGAATAAATTACTTCTTCGCTGCCGCAATCTGGGCAGCTACTTCAGCCGCGAAGTCTTCTTCTTTCTTCTCGATACCTTCGCCCACTTCTAAACGAATGAAAGAAATGGCTTTAGCACCGTTTTGCTTCAGGAAGTCACCGGTAGTGATAGACGGATCTTTCACGAACGGCTGTCCGGTTAAGCTCACTTCGCCAGTGAACTTAGTCATACGGCCAGCAACCATCTTTTCAGCGATTTCTTGTGGCTTACCAGAGTTAACCGCAATTTCAACCTGGATTTGACGCTCACGTTCTACCACTTCGGCAGATACGTCTTCTGGGTTCACATAGCCTGGGTTGTTTGCAGCAACGTGCATTGCCACATCTTTAGCGATCTCTTCGTTACCGCCTTCCAGTACCGCTAATACGCCGATACGGCCTGAGTGCACGTAAGAGCCGATAACCGCACCTTCAACTACCGCAGCGCGGCGTACGTTGATGTTTTCACCAATTTTAGCTACCAAAGTAGCACGGGTATCTTCTACTGAAGTGCCGTTTAAGTCAGCCGCTAAAATAGCTTCAGCCGTGAACAGCTTGTTAGCGTGAGCTAAGTCAGCCACAGCGTTAGCAAACGCCAGGAAGCTGGCATCACGTGCTACGAAGTCTGTTTCACAGTTGAACTCGATAGCAATACCGTAACCGTTTGCTACGCGAGTGATAATAGTACCTTCAGCAGCGATACGGCCAGCTTTCTTGGCAGCTTTGGCTAAACCACTTTTACGCATGGCGTCGATTGCAGCTTCGATATCACCTGCAGTCTCTTCCAGTGCTTTTTTACAATCCATCATGCCAGCGCCAGTGCGCTCGCGAAGTTCTTTTACTAAAGCGGCAGTTACAGCCATGGGAGCTTCCTCGTATTCATTCTGGTTGGACAAACAGGGGCCGTTGGGCCCCTGTCGCAATCTTGCACTGCACAGGCGCCAGCTTAGCGGGCACCTGTGACAATGAAATTACTCTGCTTCAACGAAGGCTTCGGCTTCTGCCTGAACTTCGATGTTTTTGTCACGACCTTCCAGGATGGCCTGACCAACAGCACCCAGGTATAACTGGATAGCGCGGATAGCGTCATCGTTACCTGGTACTACATAGTCAACACCTTTTGGATCAGAGTTAGTATCAACGATAGCCACAACAGGAATACCCAGGTTGTTCGCTTCTTTGATAGCGATATGTTCATGGTCAGCGTCGATAACGAACAGTACGTCCGGCAAACCGCCCATATCTTTGATACCGCCTAAGCTCTTTTCCAGCTTATCCATTTCACGGGTACGGTCTAAAGCTTCTTTCTTGGTCAGCTTGTCGAAAGTACCGTCCTGGCTTTGCGCTTCCAGATCTTTTAAACGCTTGATTGACTGACGAACGGTTTTCCAGTTAGTCAGCATACCACCTAACCAGCGGTGGTTTACGTAGAACTGATCAGACTTAACTGCAGCTTCTTTAATGGCTTCAGAAGCGGCACGCTTAGTACCAACGAACAGGATCTTGCCCTTTTTCGCTGCTACTTGCTGAATGAATGCCAGAGCGTCGTTCATCATAGGAACAGTTTGTTCCAGGTTGATGATATGAACTTTGTTACGCGCGCCGAAAATGAACGGCTTCATTTTTGGGTTCCAGTAACGGGTTTGGTGACCGAAGTGCACGCCCGCCTGGAGCATGTCGCGCATAGAAACTTTTGCCATGATTTAATTTCCTGTATAAGGGGTTAAGCCTCCATGTATCCCATACGCCGACTCTGGCCTGACTGTGGTTCAGTGCAGGGCAAAGCACCCCGGAATATGTGTCGATACATGTGTGTTTTGTTTAATTACGCCAATTAAGCACATTACAACGCGGTACAGAGCAAAAGGTTCTGCCTTATACGCGAATGCGATTTGCTAATTTGCGGCGCGCTTTATACCATAGACACCCTATAAACACAATGAAATGTGTATTTTTGCAGCAGCGGCGCCTGGCGTTGGCCCCGCCCTAAATAGAGAAACAGCATGACAGCGAACATCAAAACTCCAGCCGAAATTGAAAAAATGCGTGTGGCAGGTCGTCTTGCCGCGCAGGTGCTGGAAATGATTGAGCCTTATGTAAAAGCCGGCGTCACGACAGACGAGCTCAATACCATCTGCCATGACTACATTGTCAACGAGCAGCAGGCGATCCCGGCGCCACTGAATTACCACGGCTTTCCTAAATCAATCTGCACCTCGGTGAATCAGGTGATTTGTCACGGCATTCCATCCGATAAAAAACTCAAAGACGGCGATATTATCAATATCGACATCACGGTAATTAAAGATGGTTACCATGGCGATACCTCTAAGATGTTCGTAGTGGGCAAACCCAGCATTATGGCTGAGCGGCTTATTCGGGTTACGCAGGAGTGCATGTACCTGGCACTGAAAAAAGTGAAAAACGGCGTACGTTTAGGCGATATTGGCCATGTTATTCAGCAACATGCTGAAGCACACAGCTATTCAGTGGTGCGTGAATACTGCGGCCATGGTATTGGAGCGGTGTTCCACGAAGACCCACAAGTGCTGCATTACGGCAAACCCGGCACCGGCGAAGTACTCAAAACCGGTATGTGTTTGACAATAGAGCCGATGATTAATGCCGGTGGCCGTCAAAGCAAACTGCTGGCCGATGGCTGGACCGTCGTCACCAAAGACCGTAGCTTATCAGCACAATTTGAGCACACTATTCTGGTGACTGACACCGGCTGTGAAATTTTAACCCTGCGCAGTGACGATACTATCGAGCGCATTTTAACTGCAGAATAACCCCAGCGGAGACCAGCATGAGCCAGGCGGTAACTTTCAGTAAAGCCCTTCCCGACCGTTACAGCCTGGACAGCTATAAAAAGCACTTCGCCGATTTCCACGACTGGTTAAGCAAAAGCTTTGCTCAGCATCCGGTAAACGCGCTGGTAAAAGCCCGTGCCGCTTTTATCGACAAAGTGCTGGTGCAACTGTGGCACAATCTGGAGCTGCATAAAAGCAAAGACCTCAGTTTAATTGCTGTTGGCGGCTATGGCCGTGGCGAGCTGCACCCCTGCTCCGACATTGATTTGCTCATTTTGGCTGAAGGCCGGTTATCAGCCGCACAGCAAGACGCTATTGGTCAATTTATTACCTTACTGTGGGACCTGCGCCTGGAAGTGGGCCACAGCGTTAGAACGGTAAAAGAGTCGGTAAAACTGGGCAAAGACGACATTACCATTGCCACCAATTTACTGGAAATGCGCCTGCTGACCGGTAATAAGCCGCTGTTTGAACAGTTACAGCAAGAAGTGAGTAAAGACAGTTTTTGGACCAGCCAGGCGTTTTTTCAGGCTAAACGCCACGAGCAGCAACAGCGCCATGCCCAGTATCATGGCACGGCTTACAACCTGGAGCCAAATCTAAAAGCCAACCCAGGTGGCCTGCGCGATATTCAGACCATTGGTTGGGTAGCCAAACGGCATTTCCAAACCCGTACCATGCGTGAGCTTGTGGCATATCAGTACCTTACTGAAGATGAATATCAGGAGCTGATGGAGTGCGAGGCTTATCTGTGGCAAATGCGCTTTGCCCTGCATTTGGAAGCGGGCCGCAATGAAAACCGTATTCTGTTTGACTATCAGCCAGCCGTAGCTGAGCGGCTTGGCTTTGGTGCTGACGGTAAAGCCTCGGTCGAGCGGATGATGAAGCGGTTCTTCCGTACCGTACAGCGGGTAAGTGAGCTAAACGAAATGCTGCTACAGCATTTTGATGGCAGCATTTTAAACCACAAAGAGAAAGTCAAAACTCTTGTTTTGGATGATTACTTTGAGCTACAAGGCCATTTAATCTGCGCCCGTGACAATGCGGTGTTTGCCCGGCGCGACAACCTGCTGCGGCTGTTTTGGCATATTGCCAATAACTCCAATATCACCGGCGTACACTCTGCTACCATGCGGCTTATCCGCCAGGTTCGCCGGCGTTTAATGGGTGACTTACAAGACTACGAAGCCTGCCGTCAATTGTTTTTAGCCATTATCCGCCACCCGCGTGGTATGGACAAGGCCATTACCCTGATGCACCGTTATGGCGTGCTGGCAGCTTATTTGCCGCAGTGGCGTAATATTGTCGGTCAAATGCAGTTTGATTTGTTCCATGCCTACACGGTAGATGAGCACACCCACCGTTTACTGAAAAACCTGTATAAATACACGCTGACTGAACATGACAGCGAGTTTCCACTGTGCAGCGATATAGTGCGCAAAATGGAAAAACCTGAGCTTTTGTATTTAGCCGGCATTTTTCATGATATTGCTAAAGGCCGTGGCGGTGACCACTCCGAGCTTGGTGCCATGGACGTGCGTGAATTTGCCAAACTGCACAAGCTCAGTGACTTTGACAGTAAGTTGGTGGCCTGGCTGGTCGAGCATCATCTACTGATGTCTGTCACTGCTCAGCGCCGTGACATTCACGATCCGGCTGTGGTGGCGGAGTTTGCCGAAAAAGTACGTGACGAAACCCGGCTGAATTACCTGTATTGCCTGACGCTGGCCGATATTCGCGCCACCAATGACAACTTATGGAACGACTGGAAAGGTTCACTGCTGCGTGAGCTATTTTTAGCCACGCAAAAAGCCTTTCGCCGCGGCCTGGAAAAGCCAATGGACTTGCGGGACCTTATTCGCGAAAACCAAAGCGAAGCCATGCCGCTGCTGCTGAAGCAAACCTTTAGCGAAAGTGAAATATTGCACCTTTGGAGTCGCATCAAAGCCGATTACTTTGCCCGCTACAGCGCCAGGCAAATTGTCTGGCACTGCGAGCATATTTTACGGCATAAAAACCCGGACGAACCACTGGTACTCATTAGCAAAGCCCCTATTCGCGGGGGTACCCAGGTGTTTATTTACACCAAAGATCAGCCGAAACTGTTTGCCCGCTTAGTCGCGGCGCTGGACAGCAAAAAAGTGAATATTTTTGATGCCCAGATTATGACCAATAAAGACGGTTATGCCATGGACACCTTTGTTATTCTGGAGCAAAACGGCGAGCCGGTGAACTCGCCATCACGCCAACAAAGCATTAAGCGCGCGCTGGAACTGTATATTGCCGGCAAGCCAGACTTATCGCGACAAAAAACCAAATTATCGCGCCAGATGCGCCAGTTTAACGTGCCGCCAAAGGTGGTGTTCTTACCCGGCAATACCAGCAAACGTACCATGATAGAGTTGGCGGCGCTGGATACGCCCGGCCTGTTGGCCAACATCGGCGAAGTGTTTCAGCGCTGCGACGTCAACATTCATGCCGCGAAAATCACCACCATTGGCGAGCGGGCCGAAGACTTTTTTATGATTTCAAATAGCGACGATCAGGCGCTGTCCAGTGAGCAGCAAAGCGCACTGAAACGCGCATTGATCGAGCAACTTTCACAGCAAACAGAAGGCTAATATACCCAATGTCAGAGTTAAAAAGCATTATCGAACAGGCATTTGAACAACGTGCAGACATTACCCCAAGCACAGTGTCAGCAGAGGTAAAACAAGCAGTAGAAAGCGTTATCAGCATGCTGGATAACGGCAGCGCCCGGGTGGCAGAAAAAATTGCTGGCGAGTGGGTAGTACACCAGTGGCTGAAAAAAGCCGTATTGTTGTCGTTTCGCATTAACGACAACCAAGTGATGGACGGTGCGGAAAACCGCTTTTTTGATAAAGTACCAATGAAATATGCTAACTACAGCGATGCACAGTTCCGTAGCGAAGGGGTGCGCGTGGTGCCGCCTGCAGCAGTGCGCCGGGGCAGCTATGTCGCCAAAAACGTGGTGCTGATGCCCTCTTACGTTAATATCGGCGCCTATGTGGGTGAAGGCACTATGGTAGACACCTGGGCTACCGTGGGCAGCTGCGCGCAAATTGGTAAAAACGTGCATTTGTCCGGCGGTGTTGGTATTGGCGGTGTATTAGAGCCACTGCAAGCCAACCCGACCATTATTGAAGATAACTGCTTTATCGGTGCCCGCTCGGAAGTCGTTGAAGGCGTAATCGTGGAAGAAGGTGCCGTGTTATCTATGGGCGTATACATTAGCCAGAGCACACGCATTTATGACAGAGAAACCGGTGAAATCAGCTATGGCCGTGTACCAGCCGGTGCCGTTGTTGTGCCGGGTTCAATCCCCAGTAAAGATGGCAGCCACAGTTTATATGCCGCTATTATCGTGAAAAAAGTCGATGCGCAAACCCGTGCCAAAGTAGGTATTAACGCCTTACTGCGCAGTGTGGAATAACCTCGATACCAAAACGATAAACGGCAGCCTAAGCTGCCGTTTATCGTTATAAAGCCAGTAAACAATCAGCTGATATACATTAATACCGCAAAGCTTACCAAACCTGCAGCTGCAAACATGCTGTATTCCAGCCGCTTTTCAAAACGCGTCTCTGCACCCACTTCTGCCGGCACCAATAATGCCGAAAACAAACAGGTTAAGCCAGCCAATAAACACAAAGTGGTTAATCCAAATACCAGCGCCGAAGCTAACATCGCCATATCTCACCCTTACTTAACGTTAAACGGTTGCACCGCGCTGCGGTAAAAACTGTCGCTATTCTAGCATAAAATGCCCGGCCTTATGCCAGCACTGTGTAACAGCGTTATATTCTGTTACGAAAAACCAGCTAACAACGTGATGGCCCGGCAGCAGAAGGCTTTATACTGCGACTATTGTTCAGCGCACGCGGTTAGCGAGGGTGTAATGTACTATTTTTTTCGTGGCTTAACTTTGATCCACACCAAAGGTTTAAAGCGTTTTGTGCTGGTACCCCTTAGCATTAATCTTGTGCTGTTTTCATTTGCATTTTACCTGCTACTGCAACAAGTAAACGCCATGGTCTCCGCCGTACAGCAGTACTTACCTGCGTGGCTGCATTGGCTCGAGTATTTGCTGATCCCATTGGGTGTGATGACACTGGTTATAGGCCTGGCGTATAGCTTTACTATGGTGGCCAACTTTATCGCTGCGCCTTTTAATGGCCTGCTCAGTGAAAAAGTCGAAGCGCATTTAACCGGCAAAAAGCTTGCCGACACAGGTATGGCCAGATTTATCAGAGACGTGCCTCGAATGCTGGGACGTGAATGGCAAAAACTGCTTTATGCGCTACCACGCGCCATTATTTTATTTGTGTTGTTTTTATTTTTACCGCTGGTCGGCCCGATACTGTGGTTTTTGTTTACCAGCTGGCTGCTGGCGATACAGTATGCCGACTACCCTTACGACAACCACAAAATAGACTTTCGCACCATGCGCCAGCAACTACGCGGCCAGCCCGGTAATAGCTTTGCCTTTGGCATAACGGTAAATATTGCCTGCATGATCCCGCTATTTAACCTGTTTGTGATGCCCATAGCGGTATGTGGCGCCACGGCGATGTGGGTGGATAAACTGGCCGCACTGAATGACCCAGCACTTAAGATGCCGGGCGCCAAAGCCTATAATAAGCTGGACAAATACTGTTAGCTCAGTGCAGTAAACTGCTGCTTCAGCCAGGGCAAAGCAATCGTCTCTGGCTCCAGGGTTTCGCCGGCGTCAATACGCAGCATAGGTGACAGTTCTGTGCCCTGAATTTCCAACAGCAGCGCACGTAACTGTTCGCCGGCGCCACAAAAGGTATCATAGCTACTGTCGCCCAGCGCGATCACTGCAAAACGTTTGCCGGTTAACAGCGGAAAGCGGCTTTGCACATCGAGGTAAAATGGCAGTATGTTATCCGGAATGTCCCCCTGGCCTGTGGTAGAGCTTATCACCAGCCAGATATCGGCATTAAAGCTAAGCACATCATCCAGCTTCGGCTCTGCAAACAGCCTGGGGTCATGCCCCATAGTGCCAAGTAGTGAAGTTGCCTCCTCGGCAACATATTGCGCTGCACCGTACACACTGCCTACCATTACTGCGATTTTTGCCATTTCTCCTCCGCAAAAAGTTCAGCGAATTGCTGCTGATAATAAGCTTCATCTGTCGGCCAGCCAAACTGGCTAAACAGGCTGTCAAGTTCGTTCAGACCGGCACTGATCAACAAAGGTTCGCCGGTTACCGGATGGGGCAGCTGCAGCTGCTTCGCCAGCAGCAGCAAACGCTGACATTGTAAATGCTGTTTGAATAACGCATTGTGCTTACCATCGCCATGGCTGGTATCGCCCACTATCGGGTGGCGCAAATGTGCCAGATGGCGGCGTAGCTGGTGCTTACGCCCGGTTAGTGGCTGCAGCGCCACTAAGCTGTAACGCGCGGCCGGGTATTTACTTACCGGTATTGGCAGTTCGATGCGCGCCAATGGCTGATAATGGGTCACCGCCGGCTGGGGCGCTTTATCCGTGCGGGCGAACTTATCGGCGATATCATCCAGTTGCTCTTTTAACGGGTAATCCAGCTCACCGCCCTGTGCCATAAACCCGCGCACCACCGCCAGATAGTATTTACGCCACAACTTAAGCTCCTGCTGCTGACTGAGTATGCGCGCCACGTCGCTGGACAAGGCAAACAGCAGCACACCGGAGGTCGGCCGATCCAGCCGGTGCACCGGGAATACATGCTGGCCTAACTGATCGCGCAGCGTTTGCATGACAAACACCGTTTCGTGTTTATCTAAAAACGATCGGTGCACCAGCATGCCACTGGGCTTATCTATCGCCACCAGATGCTCGTCCTGATACAGAATCTTGAGCGGCGCGTCTAATTGAAACGGCGTCGCCGAGCTCATCGCACCTCCGTAAGGCGGCTATCCAACGCCGAAATAATGCCGAGCAAACGGCTAAAACGTGTATCGGTGTTGATAAACGCCTGCTCCGCCATCGGCAACAACGCAATCTTAGTCGGCAGCGGCGCAGCGGTGTTTAACAGCACCTGCATTTTAGGGATGAAAATAAATTGCAGCCACTGCTCAAAACGCAGCGTATCAACACAAAAGGGTAAGCGGCTCTGAAGGGCCTGCTCATCCGGCAGCGCAGACGACCACAGTTCAAGCTGTTTCAGTTCACGTTCAAGCGCATCTAACAATGACTGGATCTGTTCGGTCATATCACTTCTCTTACGGCAAGCGTCTAGTGTATCACAAGCGAAAACACCAGCCAGCTCTTGTAAAACACACGGCTAATCAGCATGATCGCTACATTGTGACGGGAGAGTGTTATGGGTTCAATTTTATTACTGCTGGCACTGGGCACAGTGTGCTATTTGTTTTGGCTGCAGCGTAAACAGGATGAGCGGGCTATCGTGGTGGCGCGCCAGCTATGCCAGCAGCAGCAATTACAGTTGTTAGACTGCGGCCGCACCGGCCACAGTTTTCGCAAAATCAATGGCCGGCTAAGGTTTATTACCCAATATCAGGTCGATTTTAGCGGTGATGGCGAAAGCCGCTATCAGGCTGAGCTGTTACTTAGCGGCATGCGTATGGCAGCATTTAACTTACCGGCTTATCGCATCAATTAGCCGGCAGTTTATGCTTTAGCTGGCCGGTTAAAAAATCTTTTAACATCACCCAGTCTGCCGCAAGGCTGTATAAAGGATATTTGAACGTCGCCGGCTTATTGTGCTCAAAGGCAAAGTGCCCAACCCAGGCGAAACCATAACCTATTAGCGGTAACAACCATAACAGCAGCCACTGCTGTGTTATCAGAGCATAACACAGCACCGCTATCACCAGCAGGCTACCGCAATAATGCAATGCCCGGCACAGCGGATGACGATGCTCGGCCAGATAGTAGGGATAAAACTCGGCGAAACTACTGAATTTACTCATTCGCACCCTCTGTCTAAATTGTGTTGTGTTAATAAAAACGGTTATCACGCAGTTTGCCGTGGCCGGAACATCAGGGTGCCACTTACGGTATTAAATGCCAAATCGGTGACCGGTTGATAATGATCACCAGCAAAAAAGGCTTTATATTTCTCCAGCGTAACAAACACCCCAATCCCGGCTGAACTGGCGTCTTTATCGACTAATGAATCAACCGCATGAATAAGATAATGCCCCAAGCCTAAATGCTGATATCGGGGGGCTACGGCAATAAAGGCTAACATATGATAAACATCAGCCGGCATAGCAGCGTGAATTTTTTGCTCCTTATCCAACAACTGACGGGTAGACACATACCCCGCGGTCAGCAACATTTTTAGCCGCCAGTGCCACAGCCGGCTGGCACCAATGCCAGAGTCAGGGTTAATGACACAGGCCACGCCAAGTAATTGCTCACCGTTAAACAGGCCTATCATCGGCTGGCCAGCTTGCCAGAAGGTGGTAAGCTCCTCCCGAATGGCTGCGCGCAATCGCTGCTCATACTCTGCTTTATCGGCCCGGAAGATTTCCATAAACAGCGGATCATCGAAGTACGATTGGTATAACAGTGATGCCGCCAGCTTTAACTCATCGGCACTGAGTAAAACCGCTTTTAACCGTTCCAGCTCCAGCGTGTTGATATCTGCCAGCATGTTGACTCCCTGTTAAGCGCGCTATTGTTGTTTTTTTATCCACAATAGCAGCAAGGTCATAACTTGCCAAGCGGCCTACATAAGCAAAATAGTAAAACAAGGCTAAGCTTTACTCAGCACTGGCCAACAGGAGAACCGTATGCAAAGCTCAGCTCCAACACTTAACAACTTATTTGCCCAACTTGGATTAGACGACAGCGACCAGGCTATTAATCACTTTATTCGCCAACACAAATTGGCCTCGGGCATGGCTATTCAGGATGCGCCATTTTGGAATAGCGCTCAGGCCAGCTTTTTACGCGAATCTTTAAAACAGGATGCTGACTGGTGTGAAGTGATTGATGAATTGAACGCTCTACTGCATTAACAGCAAGCCCCGGCATCAGTTTGCCGGGGCCAAACCTGAATTACAGATACTGATAAGCTTTGTCGCCCCAGCCGGTCAAACGGTTTTGTTTAAAGATAAGCGGAGTGCATTCATCCTTGGTGGTTTTACCATCACTTTTTTCATGATGGGTGCGGTAAAACAGTACCTGCACACTGTCACCGTCTTTGCTAAACGACTCGGTAAAATCCGGTGTGCCAAGCAATGTACGGATCTGCTCTGCGGTCATATCCAGCGTCAGGTTATTAATTTTCTCCTGATTTTGCCGCTGCGTTTTCTTCCAGCTGCTGTCATCATCAAACTCATGATTACCACCCACTGCCACCACACAGCCAGACAAACTCACTGCCAGCGCAGCAGCCATAACCATCTTTGCAAACATAGTTAATTTCCTTTGTTGTTGTAATACACTAGGGCTGTTACAGCCTGCTAGGTTGGAGCAAGCAGCATGCCACCCATTAAGTTCAATAAAAACAAAAACTTAAAAACAACCCACTATAACTAGTGACCAAAGGGTGGTAAATTTCGCTATTAGTTAGTCAATAAGGCAAACACGATGAACGATATTCAACAGCTGTTACAACAGGTGGCCAGCGAGTTACAGCAGGAGGGTAAAACACCCAGTTTGGCGCTGTTTCGTGCCCGCTTAGCTGGCAGGGTAGCTCCCCAGCAGCTGTTCGCTGCTTATCAGCACTGGCGCAGCAACCCGGTCTACGCCAGCCTTACACCGAGCAATACAGTACCTGATAGCTTACCAGCCCGGCAGACAAAGGCTGACGACATTAACGACCGTCTGGCTCGTATAGAAGCCAAACTGGATCTGCTGCTCAGCAAGCTCGAGCGCTAACCATGTATCTGGCAGAGCTAACCTTTAAAGTCATTGCCGATACCGACTTTAACCAGGCAGAAGCGGCGATACGCCGTTATATGGAAGCGCTGATATTTAACGGCCAGACGCTGGGCCGGGAGTTTCCCACTGCCTGGCAGCAGGACTGCTTTGTCAGCCGGATAGTGCTGCCGGCAACAGAGGCATTACAACAGCAGTATCACAGCCAGCGGGGTTTGGCCGCCCTGCAACAGTTAGCCACGGCTGGCCTTGGTTACCCGCAACTTAACGTGCTTGGTATGGATTTAATGTCAAACCATACCGATCCCTGCGCATCTGCACCTTATTACATCTTATACAGTCGTTTTAACGATACCTGCTCGCCACTACGCTGTGGCGAACACTTTGCGCCGGTACCACTGTATCTGCTACCTGCCGCCGTGGGTGATCATGAAGCACTGTTCCGCTGGCAGCTGCAATATCAGGCATTAGATGAAATTCAGATGCAACAAAGCAGAGTATTAAATCGCAGTGCCGAACGCAGCCTGCAGCAGCTGCACAGCCAGCTTAACCGGCAGGGACGGCTATTAGCCAACAACTTGGCACGCCTGTGTCAAAAGCCAGTGTATTACACGCTATACAGTGGCAGCAGTAATAATTGCGCCCTTGAAGCCGACAAAGCCTGCCCCGGCTGCGGTGGAGCCTGGCGATTGGCTAAACCACTGCACCAGCTGTTTGACTTTAAATGTGACCGCTGCCATTTACTAAGTAATATTGCCTGGGACTGTCAAAGCCCGTCTGACGAACAGGGTGTTAACTGACTGAGGAACTGTGCCAGATTGTCGGCCAGTTTCTCCTTGACCTCTTGCCCAACGTGCTCTAAATACACTTCGCCTGTGCTATTTAATACTGACAGCAAAATATCATCGTCTTCGGTAGTGGCAAAAAACAGTGTTTCACGCTGCTTTAGACGACGTTTCATGATGATATGACCAATGATATTTTCCTGCAGCCGTTTCACATCATCATCATTCCACACCATCAGCAGCATCAGCTTGCCACGGGGATGCTGGGCAGCTAACCCCGCACCGAAATACAGCTGATAAAAGGTTTTTATATCCGCGTGCAGCTCAAGCTCGAGCGCTTGTTCAACATTAGCAAAATCAGCTGGCTGTACCTGCTTAACCGGCTGCCACTGGACTTGATTATGCTGAATATCACCCCGCTGACACGGCGAGGGACTATCAGGATCGGCCCAGGTCACTAAAGGGTGTTGCTGGTTAGTTTGCCAGCTTAGCCATTGGCTTACAAAATCGTGGTAAATCTCGGTCAGGCTCACGCGACCTTCCTGTAAACTTTATGATAAACTTGCGCCATTGTAACGCTAACCAGTTGGGATGACAGCAACAGAGATGATGAAAGGCCATGCAGATGCGCTCGCCGGGCTAAGCTTGGGTAAAGTAACCGCCTATGCCGACAAATACGATGCCAGCTTATTGCAGGCAGTACCACGCAGTTTAGGCCGTGACGATATTGGCCTGGATGCCGCTGCCCTGCCGTTTTGCGGCCAGGATATCTGGCACGGTTACGAATTATCCTGGCTTAATGCCAAAGGCAAGCCGATGGTGGCACTGGCGACTTTTGTGGTGCCGTTTGATTCGGCTAACCTGATTGAATCTAAGTCATTTAAGCTGTATTTAAACAGTTTTAACCAAAGCCGTTTTGCCGACTTAGGCCAGGTGTATCAGCATCTGCAACGCGATTTGTCAGCTTGCGCAGGCAAGCCGGTAAAGGTCAGTTTGCATAACGTCAACGAAATTATGGCGTTTCAGCCTACCTGGATCCCGGGCCGCTGTATTGACGATTTGGATATTGAGATTACACAGTATCAATACGACGCGTCTTTACTGCACTTGCAGGCAGGCGGCGACAAAGTAGAAGAAAAACTGCATTCGCATTTGCTCAAATCAAATTGTCTTATTACCTCGCAGCCAGACTGGGCCAGCGTGTATATTCATTATCGCGGCGCGGCGATAGACCATGCCAGCCTGCTGCGCTACCTGATTAGCTTTCGCAGCCATAATGAGTTTCACGAGCAATGCGTTGAACGCATTTACACTGATATATGGCAGCGCTGCCAGCCAGAATTTTTAGCCGTGTACGCCCGCTACACCCGCCGCGGCGGTCTGGATATAAACCCCTGGCGCGCCAGCGAGCCTTGCAGCCCACCGGCTATCCGTTTAAGCAGACAGTAACAATTTCGTTAGCAGCCTCGTAAACGTTTCAAGGCGGTTTCAGCATCATGCAAACCGCCAAAAATTAAAAACCTATTAAATCAACAAACTAAAGACAACCCATTGTTACCTGCACGACATCAAACCCACCATTACTGAAAACAAAAAAGAAAGCTTACCAACACACTTTCAAAACATGGCGTTTTTTGGTTAAATATGTAGCGTCTGCCAGATGGACTGTCAGACTGAAGTGCCAACAAGGACTGCTGATTATGCAATATCTGACCTCTGCTGAAGAAGCATCCTGGTTACCTTACTATCTGTGTAAGAAATAACAGCCTGTAACAGCAACCAGTTATAACTATATTCCCTACCCCCAGCGGACCTTTTGGTCCGCTGTTTTCTGTTAAAGCCACTTTTCTGCCTAATGAGTGATCGCATTTAGCGCGATTGTCGATATACTTAAGTCTAAACATGGATTTAACACGAGCTCTAAGGTGATTACCTTGCAGGACGACACTAAACAGCAACTGAGTAATGCCCTAAAAGCGCGTAAAGCGCTGGAAGACACTTATGAAGCGCAGTTTAAAATTCTGGCGCTGTTTGTGTCACGGCTATCGTTAGCCTGCAAAGGCGTAGATGTTGATCTGGATAATCGCCTGGCTAAGCTGCGCACCGAGTTAAGCCGGGGCACCGATTTAGAAAAGCTGTTGCCTTTTATCGAAGGCACCAGTGAAAACTTAAAGCAGTTAGAAGCTAAGCAGCAAACTGATGTACATAAAGTCCAGCAAGGCCTGACAGAAGCTGGCAAGTTGCTGCAACAGCAAAAAGGTTTGCCGGATAAACTACGACGCGAGTTACGCGAGCTGTTGGGTAAAGTAGAGCAACCCTCAGCTACTGTGCATGCCTTTTTACCGCACCTGACCGATCTGACTAAACTGTATCAACATGCATTGCAAGCCAAGCAACAGCTCGCACAAGATGATAACAGCGACGAAGACCGTTACGACCATATCTGCCGACAAATTAGTGTTGAACTGACAAATTTACTCAGTGAGCTGGCTTTTGCTGAAGACAGCGCCGCCGAGATGGATAAAATCCGCTTAAGCCTGCTGGATAAATTGCCGATAGATGCGCTGCTGGAAGCCTGCCTGAAAACCATCAGTATTATTATCAGCAGTATTAACCGGGAGCGACAATCGGCAGAAAGCTTCCTGCTGAAACTGAATGACGCCCTATCCAGCGTACAACAGGCAGTAGTGTCATCACTGAATGACTCAGCTGAGCTAAAGCAAAAAATGCAGCTGCTGAACCAGCAGATAGAGCAGCAAATTGACCATTTAGGCCAGGCCAGTCAAAAAGCCACCTCACTGGAGCAGCTTAAAACCCTGGTCAGCGAGCGTTTATCGGCGATTACCGGCTCACTGCGGGAGAAAGATCAGCTTGAACAACAAGAGCGCCATCAGTTGTTGTTGACGCTGGGTGACATGGAACGGCGTTTAGATGAACTGGAAAGCGATGCGAAAACCTTTAAAAAGCGCATTTCCGATCAAAATTTCCGTAGCTTGCAAGATGCATTAACTGAAATACCCAACCGCGCTGCATTTGATGAGCGCTATGCCCTTGAAATGCAACGTTGGCAGCGCTACAAAAAGCCACTGTGTGTGGTATTGGGCGATGTAGACCATTTTAAAAGTATTAATGACAATTATGGTCACAGCGCCGGCGATAAAACGCTGAAAGTGATAGCGAAAACACTGAAGCTGAACCTGCGCGAAACTGACTTTATCGCCCGTTACGGTGGTGAAGAGTTTGTGCTGTTATTCCCCGAAACCGAATTAGCGGCACTGGAAGCGCCGTTAAATGCGCTGCGTGAGAAAATAAAGAAAATTCCGTTTAAATTTAAAAATGTCAGTGTGCCTATTTCTATTTCATTTGGGGCCACCCAACTGCAAACCTCAGACTCCGGCCGCGCCGCTTTTGATCGGGCCGACGAAGCCTTATACGAAGCGAAAAAGGCCGGCCGCGACAAGGTTGTGCTGAAAAAAGGTCGCTGATCTTTCCCGTTTACGTTAACTAAGGAGCGCACATGCATGTGCAACTAAACCCGCTAGGATCGATGGATTTATTATCGCAACTGGAAGTCGATCATTTAAAGCAAAATACCCAGCAGGAAGCCTTCCGGCTGTTTCGTAATTGTTGTCTGGCAGTATTAAACGTGGGCAGCCATACCGACAGCTCAGCGGAGATCTATGAGCAGTATCAGGATTTTGCCGTTAATCTGCTAAGCCGTGAGCGCGGTATAAAAATCGAATTGTTTAACCCACCGCAAAGCGCCTTTGTCGACGGTCAAATTATCAAAGGCATTCATGAGCACTTGTTTGCTGTGCTGAGGGATATTCTGTTTTACCATAGCAGGCTGCAAAGCAACAAGAGCTGGCTAGATCTGCAAAATAGCGCCCATATTACCCATACGGTGTTTGATATATTGCGTAACGCCCGCGTCATTGATGCCAGCAACGAGCCGAACATGATCGTCTGTTGGGGTGGCCATTCGATTAACGAAGTGGAATATAAGTACACCAAAGAAGTCGGCTACGAGCTTGGCTTGCGCGGGATGGACATATGTACCGGCTGCGGCCCGGGCGCCATGAAAGGCCCAATGAAAGGTGCCACCATTGGCCACAACAAACAGCGGCGCGCCACCGGCCGCTATCTTGGCTTGACAGAGCCCGGCATTATTGCCGCCGAGCCACCAAATCCGATAGTGAATGAGCTGGTGATCCTGCCTGATATCGAAAAGCGATTGGAAGCTTTTGTGCGCGTTGCACATGGCATAATTGTGTTCCCGGGAGGCGCTGGCACCGCTGAAGAGCTGCTGTATCTGCTGGGGATTATGCTACACAAGGATAATCAGCAACAAAGCTTGCCGGTAATACTGACTGGCCCCAAACAAAGCGAGGCCTATTTCCGTGAAATCGCCAGCTTTATCGAAGCTACGCTCGGGCAGCAGGCGCTAAAGCTGTTCGATATCATTATTGATGATGCGCCGGCTGTAGCGCGTAAACTAAAACTTGGCGCAGCCGAAGTGCGCCACTACCGCAAATCAGTAGGTGATGCCTACCACTTTAACTGGACACTGCAAATTGAGCCGGGGTTTCAGCAGCCTTTTGTCCCGAATCACCAGAATATGGCCGCACTGGACTTGCACCTGAACCAGGACAGCGCAACACTGGCAGCTAATTTACGCCGGGCGTTTTCCGGTATAGTGGCGGGCAATGTTAAAGACGAAGGTATTAAAGCCATCCGTCAACATGGCCCCTTTCAGCTAAGTGGTGAGCCAAAACTGATGCAAATGATGGATACGCTGTTACAAGCCTTCGTCGATCAGGGCCGGATGAAGCTGCCTGGCAGCAAATATGAGCCCTGCTACCGGGTGGTACGTTGATGGCACATTTGCTGTTAATTGATGCCCTAAACCTTATCCGCCGCTTATACGCGGTGCAGGAGCGGCCCTACCTGCCGCTGCCAGATGAAGTAGCTGAGAGCACCAAACAGCAAATCATTGTTAACACCGCCGCCATGCTGCGTCAGGCGCTACAGCGTCTGGTGCAGGAGCTAAGCCCCAGTCATGCTTTGCTGGTGTTTGATGGCCACGACAGTGTCTGGCGCAAAACGCTGTACCCACCATACAAAGCTAACCGCAAACCGATGCCGGCGATTTTGGCCGACGCCCTGCCCAAGCTGCAACTGGAGGCTCTGGAGCTTGGCATCAGCAGCATACAACGGGATGAATTTGAAGCCGATGATATGATTGCCTCTGCCGCCAGCCGGGCCGCGCAGCACGGCCAAACCGTGACCATAGTATCAACCGACAAAGGTTTTTTGCCATTACTGCCCGACGGAGTACAGATTTACGATACTTTTGCCCGTCAATACGTTACTGAGCAAATGGTACTGCAAAAATTTGGTGTACCCAGCCAGCAACTGGTGCGGTACTGGAGTTTGGTAGGCGATAGCACCAATAATGTGCCTGGCGTGGCGGGCATTGGCCCCAAAGGCGCTCACGATTTAATGGCATTGGGCGCTACCCTAACCGATGCACTGGAGCACCCGGATTGCCCGAAAAAACTGAAAGAGAAAATACTGCAGCACAAAGAGCAGATTAAAATCTTTATGCACATTTTAACACTTAAAACCGATGTTCAGCTGGGGCTGAACCTGCAACAGATGCGACTTAACCATGCCGCTGTCTAATCACACTGTAAAGCCGCTACCGTTAATAAGCTGGCTTAGACACAATAAAGTTGCGGTATTTATTGGTGCCCTGATACTGTACGCTTTTCTGACTCTGCTCGTGCTGCTGTATTATCCGGATGATGTCGAACAGATGAGCTGGGTAGATCGCGAGGTGTTTAACCATAAAGTGATCAGTAGCTATCAGCTATCTGATAATCTTACTCAGCAACAGGTTATCGAACGGTTGGGCAGCCCGGACATTACCGCAGCGGTTAAAGTCGATAGCCAGATTTACCAGTTGCTGTATTACCGCACACATCGCAGTGCACCCGATGGAATTACCACCGCAGATGAGTGCACGGCGCTATTGTTTAAAAATCGACGTTTAGTGGCGATCGGTGAAGACGCCACAGCCCAGTACCAGGCTGTAAGCCGCTCGCCTTAGCATACGAACTTCTGTTAACACTGTAGTTTTATTACCACATTCAGCAAACTTATACAGGGTATAACGGCGAAAATAGCGCTAAACCTGGGCTTAAGTGGCGGAATGTGCCGAAAAATGCTATATTCCACGCCGTTTTCCGGCCCGCCAGAGGCCCATTTTTTTGCATAATTACGACAGCTAAGGATCCCCATGAGCAAGCAAACAATTACTGTCATTAAAGGCGACGGCATAGGCCCAAGCATTGTTGAAGCCGCTATCCAGGTACTGGAAAAAGCCGGTTGTGAGTTTGACTATGAATATGTTGATGCCGGCCTAACTGCGCTGGAAAAAACCGGCGAATTACTGCCTCAGGCAACATTGGACGCTATTGCCCGCAATAAAATTACGTTAAAAGGCCCATTAACTACCCCGGTAGGTGAAGGCTTTACTTCGATTAACGTAACACTGCGCAAGAAATTTAACCTGTACGCTAACGTGCGGCCGGTTATTTCGTTTAAAGGTACCAAGGCGCGTTACGATAATATCGACATTATAACTATCCGCGAAAATACCGAAGGCATGTATTCTGGCCATGGTCAGGTGGTATCAGCTGACGGTTTAGTAGCTGAAGCCACCAGCATTGTCACCAAAGAAGGTGCTCGCCGTATTGCCGAGTTTGCGTTTGAAACGGCGCGTCGCGAAAAGCGCAAAAAAGTGACCATAGTGCACAAAGCCAATATTTTAAAATCGACCTCAGGTTTATTTTTAAAAACAGCGCGTGAAGTGGCGGCGAAATATCCGGATATTGAAGCGCAGGAAATGATTGTCGATAACACCTGTATGCAGCTGGTGATGAACCCGCAACAGTTTGACGTTATTGTCACCACTAACCTGTTTGGTGATATTTTATCAGACTTATGTGCCGGCTTAGTAGGCGGTTTGGGCATGGCGCCTGGCGCCAACATTGGTGCCGACTGTGCCATTTTTGAAGCAGTGCACGGCAGTGCCCCTGATATCGCCGGTAAAAACCTGGCGAACCCAAGTTCAGTGATTCTGGCCTCTATTCAAATGCTGGAATACCTGGGTATGCAGGACAAAGCGGAGAAAATTCGTAATGCGTTATCTGATGTGATTGCATCAGGCGATCGCACTACCCGTGATTTGGGTGGCAGTTTTGGCACCACTGACTTTACTGCTGCGGTATTAGAGCGTTTATAAGCTTTAGTTTTGCTAAGATAGCCACCCTGGGGTGGCTATTTTTTTGCCCCGCTGCAAAAGCGCGTAATTAAGGAAACGAAGATGTCACAACCAAATAATCCATTACACGGTGTCACGCTGGAGCAAATTGTCACTAAATTGGTAGACCATTTCGGCTGGCCGGCGCTGGCAAAACAGATTGATATTAACTGCTTTAAAGTAGACCCGTCGGTAAAAAGTAGTCTGAAATTTTTACGCAAAACCCCTTGGGCAAGAGAAAAAGTCGAGCAGCTGTACATCGCAACAAAGCTGTACCAGTAATCCAGTAATACTGAGACAGCTTTTGCTGCTGCACCGGGCACTGGTTAACTGTGATAACTTGTTAACTGCTATAGTCTGCTCAACCCTTATCGTTTAGCCGTTATAAATCTCACCGCCGCGGCTGAGGTAATTATCCAGTACCGCTTTGGCCTCATCGCGCAGTACCATTCGCACCACTTCAACACCAGCCTGTTGCAAATAAGCATAGCTGCTGTCGTATACCGGGCCTTCATCAAAACCAATAGCGCGCGCATCATCAGCCGTAGCGGCGCATACCAGGCGCTTTACGCCACTCCAGAGGGTGCCGCCCAAACACATGGCGCAAGGCTCACACGAGGTAAACAACTCGCGTTTAATACCATCGGCTGCCAAACTAAAGCTTTGCAGCTTGTGCTCAGCCAGCATAATAGCCATCATTTCACCATGCGCGGTTGAGTTATGCAGTGGTACGACCCGGTTTACCCCTACACTGAGTAGCTTGCCGCTGTCGATGGCAAAAATAGCACTGCCAAAGGGGCCACCACTGCCACGTAGTACATTTTGCCTGGACAACTCTACCGCCAGGGCCATTTTCTCTTCATCACTGCGATAGGTTTTATCCCAATCTACCACCTCGTCAACCCAATCTGGCAAGTGCAGTGTCAGCTGATGCTTTGTCATTGATAATCCTTAAAAAACAAGGCCCGCAGCTGCGGGCCCGGTACACTGTTATTTGTCGGCCAGCGGCTTACTGTAAGCCAGTTCCATATCCCATGGCAGCTGGATCCAGGTATCCTGTTCAATATCGGTAATATAGTGATCAACCAAGGGTTTACCTTGCGGTTTGGCATACACGGTAACAAAGCAGGCTTTAGGGAAATGCTCGCGCAGGGCTTTAGCCGTTTCGCCGGTGTCGACCAGATCGTCTACCACCAGCAGCTGGGCAGAATCCTCAATACTGGCATCTTTTAAAATACGTAAGCTGCCTTGCTTATCATGCTCATAGCTGGCAACACAGATGCTGTCTACCACACGAATATTCAGCTCACGGGCTAAAATTGCCGCCGGTACCAGACCACCGCGACTTACCGCAACAATAGCCGTGTAGTTCTTACCCAACAGCTGGTGTGCCAGCTCTTTAGTGGCGCGGTGAAAGGCCTCCCACGACACATAAAACATTTTATTGGTTGATAATGACATAATGTTGTCCTGCAAAATAATTAACAGCGGTTACAGACAGCCCGGGTTATAAACAGCCTAAGGCCACTTCAACCATTTCGTTAAAACTGGTCTGGCGCAGCTCAGCACTTAACGCTTCACCGGTACGGATATGGTCGCTAACCGTGAAAATCGCCAGCGCATTAATACCGTACTCTGCAGCGACACCGTATAAACCCGCCGCTTCCATTTCTACCGCCAATACACCGTATTTTTGCAAGGTGTCAAACAGAGTTTCGCTGGGGTTATAAAACAAATCTGAGGTAAACACATTACCCACTTTGACATTAATGTTTTTCGCCCGCGCAGCCGCAACCGCTTTTTCCAGTAACTCAAAACTGGCAATAGCGGCAAAATCCAGCCCGCCTAAGCGGTTACGGTTGACACTGGAGTCGGTGCTGGCGCCCATGCCTATCACCACATCACGTACTTTGACATCCAGCGGTAAGGCGCCGCAGGAGCCAATACGGATAATGTTTTTCACGCCATAAAACTTCACCAGCTCAGTGGCATAAATAGACATAGACGGCACGCCCATGCCCGAGCCCAATACGCTCACCGGCTTACCTTTGTAGGTGCCGGTATAGCCAAACATATTACGTACCGTGTTTACACAAACCGCATCGGTTAAAAAGGTTTCAGCAATATGCTTGGCGCGCAGCGGATCGCCTGGCATCAGAACAGTGGGAGCAAAAGCGCCTTCAGGCGCATTAATATGCGGAGTTGCCATAAAATTCTCTTAAATATGCTGTTAGTTAATAAATAGGCTGCTGATTAATAAATATACGGTTAGTTAAGCTGCGCCATAAACGAGTCGCCATAGGCCATCGCATCCAGCGCAAAATAGTCGGCTAAGGTCTGGCCAATATCGGCAAAACTCATCCGCTCGCCCAAGTCGGTTGCATGCATGCCAGGTTTGTATGCCAGCACCGGAATATATTCCCGCGTATGCTCGGTACCTTGCCAGGTTGGGTCACAGCCATGGTCGGCCGTGAGCAGTAACAAGGTATCCTGGTCGCACGCCGCCATCAGCTCAACTAAACGGCTGTCAAAGTATTCCAGCGCTTCACCATAACCTATCGGGTCACGGCGATGGCCAAAGTTCTGATCAAAATCGACCAGGTTGGTAAAGATCAGACTGTTATCGCTCTGCTTCGCCATTTGAGCCAGCGTGCTATCGACCAGGGCGGTAAGGCCAGTGGCTTTAAGGCTTTCGCTGATACCCTGGTGCGCATAAATATCGGCAATTTTGCCGATGCTGATGACACTACCTCCTGCTGCTGTCAGCTTGTCCAGCAAGGTAGGTGCTGGCGGTAATACCGAGTAATCACGGCGGTTGCCGGTACGGGCATAGGTTTGAGCGCTATCACCAATAAAAGGCCGGGCGATAACACGGCCGATGTTGTAATCGTCTAACAGCTCTCGTGCCACCTGACAAAACTGCAGCAGTTTCTCAAGGCCAAAGTGCTGCTCATGCGCCGCCACCTGAAACACGCTGTCAGCCGAGGTGTAGCAAATAGGTTTGCCTGTTTTAATGTGCTCATCGCCCAGCTTCACCAGAATATCGGTACCCGAGGCGTGGCAATTGCCTAAAATCCCCGGCACACCGGTGCGACGGCACAGCTCGTCAATGAGTGCCGACGGAAAGCTGTCGGTTTTATCGTGAAAGTAGCCCCAGTCAAACAACACCGGCACACCGGCAATTTCCCAGTGGCCGCTGGGCGTATCTTTGCCGCTACTGAGCTCACGGGCATAACCGTAGGCGCCGACAATCTGCTGGGCATCCTGCACGTCGGCTGCAACACCTTGTGCTGCAGCTTTAGCGGCTTTTACCAAGCCCAAGCGTGCCAGGTTAGGGAGCGCTAACTGACGGCCTTTGGCCGCTTTAAAAGCTTTGGCAATACTGCCAAAGGTGTTAGCGCCGACATCACCAAACCTGGCGGCATCAGGTGCATAACCAATACCAAAACTGTCTAATACCAGGATCACCGCTTTTTTTGCCATAGTCCTGCTCCTGCACTGGAATTCTTTGTTTGTGACCAGCATAACGACTGGTACAACACCACCGCAACCGGCGGCAACATTTTAAAAAAGGGCACGCAGTGTAAAACGAAGGCGATGACTTTACAACTGCCCTGACAGAAACAATACACCCGCCAGTTGGCGGGTGTATTAGCAGGGTTACACTCTTAGTGTAAGACAGCGCTTAAGGCAGCTGAGTATAACCCATGTTGTATAGCGCAAAGCTAAACACATCGGCAGCCTGATCAATTTGCATCGATACCGGCATACCTGCGCCGTGGCCAGCTTTAACATCAATACGGATCAGCTGCGGGTTCACGCCGCTGTCTTTGGCTTGCAGCTCAGCAGCAAACTTAAACGAGTGCGCCGGTACTACCCTGTCATCATGATCGGCAGTGGTAATCATGGTGGCCGGATAAGTGACGCCCGGCTTCACGTTATGTACCGGTGAATAACCCAGTAAGTAATTAAACATTTCCGGGCTTTGCTCACTGGTACCATAGTCATAGGCCCAGCCTGCGCCTGCCGTGAAGGTGTGGTAACGCAACATATCCAGTACACCTACCGCCGGAATGGCCACTTTAAACAAGTCTGGTCGCTGTGTCATCACTGCGCCTACCAACAAGCCACCGTTAGAGCCACCACGCAGCGCCAACTTGTCTTTGCTGGTGTAGCCTTCTTTTTGTAAATATTCAGCGGCAGCAATAAAGTCGTCAAACACGTTTTGTTTATTCAGCTGGGTACCGGCAGCGTGCCAGGCTTTACCGTATTCGCCGCCGCCACGAATATTGGCAACCGCATAGACACCACCTAAGTCCATCCACACGGCATTAGCTACGCTAAACGACGGTGTCAGGCTAATATTAAAACCACCATAGCCATACAAAATGGTCGGGTTTGCGCCATTTCGTTTTACATCTTTGCGGTAGCTGATGATCATCGGCACCCGGGTACCGTCTTTTGAGGTGTAAAACACCTGCTCAGAGGTGTAATTAGCCGGATCAAACTGGGTTTTCGGCTGATTAAACAGGCTTGACTCACCGGTTTGCGGCGCAAATTTGTAGATACTGCTTGGCGTAGTGTAATTAGCAAAGCTGTAATACACTTCGCTGTCATCTTTCTTGCCGCTAAAGCCACCAACACTGCCCACGCCTGGTAAGCTTATGTTACGTACCAGTTTGCCGCCGTAATCAAACTGCTTTACCTGGGCTACCGCATCAACAATATAGTTAGCGAAAATCGCACCTGCTGCTGTGCTGGCACGCAGCACATGTTCAGTTTCGCCAATCAAAGTTTGCCAGTGCTCTGGCTGTGGTTTGGCCGCATCAGCCACCACCACTTTACGGTTAGGCGCATCGCGGTTGGTAATAAACAGCAATTTATCGCCTACCGCATCAAGTAAATCGACATCAGAACTGGTATCGTCTACCACAGTCACGAAACTGCTGTCGGCTTTAGTTAAGTCTTTTACAAACAGTTTGTTGCCTGACGTAGACACCGCCGCCGAAACGACTAAATAGCGATCATCATCGGTTACCGTTGCGCCAACATAGCGGTGTTTTTCATTTTCAGCGGCACCAAACACCACCTGATCGGCCGATTGTGGTGTGCCCAGCTTGTGGTAATACAGTTTATGCTGATCTGTCATGGCAGAGAGCTCACTGCCATCAGGCTTGTCGTAGCTGGAGTAGAAGAAACCGTCATTACCCACCCAGCTAATACCACTGAATTTGATATCGACCAGTGTATCGCCAATTTGCTGCTTGGTTTCCACGTCAATAACAATCACTTTACGCCAGTCACTGCCACCTTCAGATATGGCATACGCGGCCAGGCTGCCATCGCGGGAAAAGCTGATGTCAGCCATCGAGGTGGTGCCATCCGGGCTGAAGGTATTGGGGTCTAAAAACACTTCACTGCTGCCATCGTCTTTTAACCGGTAAAGCACAAACTGGTTTTGCAGACCGTCGTTACGGTAAAAATACTGGTATTTACCTTCTTTGAAAGGCGCACCAACCCGCTCGAAGTTCCATGATTGCTGCAGCTTATCGCGAATAACACCGCGGTAAGGAATTTGCGCCAGATAATCAAAGGTCACCTGGTTTTGCGCTTTTACCCAAGCTTCAGTTTCACTGCTGCGGTCATCTTCCAGCCAGCGGTAAGGGTCGGCAACCTGTTGGCCGAAGTAAGTGTCAACTACCTCACCCTTTGCCGTTTGTGGGTAGCTGATGGCAGCTTTCTTTTCTTGTGTCATAGTGGTGGTGTTATTCGCCTGGTCGTTACTGTCTGTTTCTGGTGCACCGCCACAAGCGGCCAGCAAAGACACAGCAACAATACTTAACAGATGTTTCATCGCAGAGGACCTCGGATTCTTGTTGTTATAGCGGGTCTGAGCTTAACAAAGAAGCGAGGATTTGCCTATTTCTGCCTGGCAGCTTTTCTTGGCTGTTGGTCTGAAACCTGTTAGCCCAAAAGCAAAAGGCCCGTCATCAGACGGGCCTTGCTATTATGGTGCCCAGAGGCGGAATCGAACCACCGACACGCGGATTTTCAATCCGCTGCTCTACCGACTGAGCTATCTGGGCAAAACTGGGTGACGCTAAATGGTGCCGCTTATCCGAGTCGAACGGATGACCTACTGATTACAAGTCAGTTGCTCTACCAACTGAGCTAAAGCGGCTGCGACAACGTGGAAAAAGTTGTTGAAGTCTGATAAGTTACAACAACTTAGCACCGAAATCATGGTGCCCAGAGGCGGAATCGAACCACCGACACGCGGATTTTCAATCCGCTGCTCTACCGACTGAGCTATCTGGGCAACGCGGGTCGTATTAAACGGATTTTGGCTTATTAAGTCAATAGATATTTTAGTCGCGCCGGTGCGTTAGCTTATTAGTTGAGCAAAAGTGGCATTTAACCAAATAAACGGCGAAATAACCGTCAAACGTAAGTAGAAAATACGCCGCTATGTTAATTGCGAAAAGTTGTTAAAATAGCCGACAAAACACAGCGACTGCAGTGAAACGCAGCCACGAATTGGATAGCGCATGGAAAAAACTTCTTTCAGTAAAGCCATTTTTAAACCCCTGACGCTGTTATCAGTCATTGCGCTGGTAGCACAGGCCGCCATGTTTACCTTACTTAATCAACCAGAGCCCGGCTTGAGCACTGCGCAACTGGACAGGTTAACAGCTGACAGCCGGCTGGTGTCGCGCGTGCTCACGCCTTTATTGCAAAGTAAGGATATTAGCGCAGCCGAACAGGTGTTATTGCAAACCCGCAATGGCGATGCCAGCCGTGCGCTGTATCTGTACCGGCAAACCGCCGATGGCAACACTGAGCTGATTGCTAATACCAACAATGTGCAGGGTTTTGTGCCACAACCTTCGTGGCAGGCGCAGGGTACGCAGCAAGACAGGCATCTTGTTGTACATCAGGTTATTAGTGTGCCTGGCGAGCCAGCAGCACTGCTGGTTTACGTACAGCAGTTACAGGTTAAACCCTGGTGGCCTTATGCTGCAGCATTTGGCATCAGCTTGCTATTGGCACTGGTACTCAGCGGCCTATTTGCCGTGGGCATTGCCGGCTTTTTTAGCCGTCGCATTAAACCCTTATTGCAAGGTACTCGGCAGGCATTGGAAAAAGCGCAATTTAACGCCAGTCTGGACAGCCACGCCAGAGACAGCTACGGTGAACTGGCAAGCTGTATAAACCAGTTATTTCGTCGTATCGATGAAGCACAGCAGGGCCTGGCAGAGTCTGAGCAAAACATAAAAACGTTAAAGCAGGAAGTAGAAACCCGCATTAAAGAGCGTACTGATGCACTGGAAACTGCCAAGCTCACCGCCGAAAAAGCCAACGAAGCCAAATCGACCTTTCTGGCAACGATGAGCCATGAAATTCGTACACCGATGAACGGTATTATCGGCACTATCGATTTACTGCGAAAAACCCAGCTATCCACCTCGCAATTTAGAATGACCGACACCGTGCGCGAGTCCTCTTTTTCATTACTGCGCATTTTGGACGATATTCTCGATTTCTCAAAAATAGAAGCCGGCAAGTTAGAGCTGGAGACAATACCGTTATCGCTGGTTGAGATCATTGAGGCGGTAGGCCGTATTTTGGTATCGGTCGCTCATCAGCGGCAAATTGACCTGAAGCTGTTTATCGACCCGCGGATCCCAGATGGCTTGGTAGGCGACCCGGTAAGGCTGCGGCAAATACTGTATAACCTGGCCGGAAATGCGATCAAGTTCACCCAGACGACACCGGAAAAAACCGGTTTGGTGATCATTAAAGCCGAGCTACTGGAAGAAAACATGGATTTCAGCCAAATCCAGTTCAGTATTATCGATAACGGTAAAGGCATGACGCAGCGCCAGATAAGCTACGTTTTTCAACCGTTTAACCAGGCTGAGGGCTCTATTACCCGTAAGTTTGGCGGCACCGGCTTGGGGTTATCGATCTGTCAGCGTTTAACCACATTGATGTATGGCGATATCAATGTCAGCAGCCAGGTAGACAAAGGCACAGAGTTTACCGTGCGTATTCCGATGCGCCGCTCAGATGAAATTCATTACCTGGATAAAGAACTGCTACGGGATATTCATCTGTGTCTGTTTAGCAGCGATGAGCACAATCAAGTGCACTTGCAGGCATATTTTAGCCATGCCGGTGCTGAGCTCGAGACCGAAATCCTGTTTGATAGTCTGCTGCAACGCGCCCAACAGATGCGGCCGTTGCCACCGAAGCATGCTGCAGTGTGGGTACTGGACGCGACATACGAGCAAATCTCAGCTAACCAGATTGACCAGCTACAGCAACTGGATAGCATGATCCAGGTACAGTTTGTCGTGATCACCAATCAGGTAGAGCTTGCCGAGCGCAGTACTGACAGGGTGTATTACCTGCATAGCTCACCGATTTGCCGCAGCCACCTGTACGATGCCGTGCTCATTGCCGCTAAACGCAAAGCTAAACCCATCTACGCGGGTGAAAAAGTGGCGGTAGCCGCAGCACCGTCGATAGAGCAAGCCCGTAAAGAGCGGCGTCTGGTGCTGCTGGCAGAAGATAACCTGATGAACCAACGTGTAATAGTCGACCAGCTTAATGCACTGGGCTATGCGGTGGAAGTGGCTGACGATGGCGCTATAGCGCTGGAGAAATGGCGTCGCTACCACTACCCACTGCTGCTGACCGATTTGCATATGCCTAATATGAGCGGCTACGACTTGGCCAGTGCCATTCGTAAAGAAAGCTTGCATATTAGTGAGGGGGCCGAGTTTACCCGTATTATTGCCGTGACCGCGAATGCACTTAAAGGCGAAGAGCAAAAATGCTTAAGCATTGGCATGGATGGCTATATCACTAAACCTATTGAGCTTGCCACACTGCAAAGCATGCTGTCGCGCTGGCTACCGCACCCTACTATGCAAAAGCAGGCGCTAACCGCTGCTGGCGATAACGGCCAGCATAATTCGCCGATTTGCTTTACCACCATCGCCAATTTCCTTGGTAATGATCCGGCCAAGCATGAAGAGCATTTGAATTACTTTGTTAAACACGCCGCTGACTTGCTACAAACCCTGGATCAGCATGTCAATGCACAAGAGCGCAGTGGTGTACGCTCTGTAGCACATCAGTTTAAAGCGGTCGCCAAGAGCATTGGCGCCTTGAGCTTAGCCGAGCAAGCGTTAAAACTAGAGAAAGCCGCCGAAGAAAGCGATTGGCCGGTGATTAACGAACATATTCGCCTGATGCAGGAAAAGTATCAGGATGTGGTCAGTTACGTTAAGCAGCGTTATTAATTAGATTGCAGTAAAAGGGCAGCCGCAGCTGCCCTATTTTTCCCTTATCGTGCTATCGCTCCCGAGCGTTCAGGGTATAACACTTTGCGCTGCTTCTGTTTAGTTGCCGTGGCAGTTGATACGCTTTGTACGCTGTCATTCCAGTAATCATAAGGAATTTCTTCGTACATATTCATCCGCGTGCCTATAGATAACAGGAAACCGGACTCTTGCGTTGGCCTGAAGAAGTTTTCTTCAATAACGTAGATTTTACGTCCTAATAAGCCTTGTTTGATCTTAAGCAATTGCCATTCCCTGATCTGACAATTTTGCGCCTGATCAAAGCCACAATTATTGTATTGCATACTGACAGTCGCATCTTCCGTCAACGTCACATCCAGCGTATCTGCAGCAAGATTAGGTGTAAATACCAGTTCTGGTGGTAAGCCTGTACTGCCAAAGGCACGTAAACCGGTATTATCTGCGTTAATTTGCCAGCCAAAATAATTGTTGGCATTAAAAGCGCAGCCGCTGCCTTCAATAGCATTATCGGCACAATACACCAGGCGGCCATCAACCCAGTTACTGAACGTCCATTGGTTAATGGTGGTTTGCCAGTAACTCCCCTCAGGGTTCACCATATTGGTTGCTGTAAATGATGCTGTTGGGTCAACTTTGAAACCGTAATCAGCGTCAGAGCCAACAACCAGGCCTTCACTATTGGTCGCTATAGTAAACACGGAGAAATCATCATCAACCTGGTCCAGAATCTGTTTGATCAAGCCAGTTCCGTCGGCAAAATCTATAGCCAGTTGTCCATCAGTAATACTCCAGCTAAAAACCCGACCTGTGTCTAAACCAACACCAGTGCCATCAGCGGCAAATTGCAATGGATCCAAGTAGAAATTACTGATTTCACCAAAACTTAGTGACTTGGTAAGGTATGAATTCATTGCCCAAGTACCTGGCATCATTGCATCCGAGAATGGCGTTGCCGCGCTGTTGACTATCTTGCGCATTATAATACTGGCTTCACTAGTGAACGTACTACCTGGCGCAGTAATAACGCCCTGATTGGTATTAACGGGCGGCATTGTATCCACAACTTCGCTGACAATACGGAATGTGTCGATAGCTTGTCCCGTAGTGATACGCTGTAACTGAGAGCTAGTTGTGGTTGAGATAATTTGCACCTGCCCAATACCATCATTGAACAAGGCATCCACTTGCTGTTGTGTTAAGCCAGCAAGTCCAGCGAAAGGTGTTCTAAAACTGCTGCTGGCGAACTCATCAGTATAATTGACCGTTATTTTGCCATCTACTAGAGCCCAATCATAAGCAAAGGCGCCACTTTCAGTGGTACGGCTGCCAGATCCATCAGTACCAAACTGCCAACGTTGACCAGAACGCGCAACAAAACCCGGTGCAGCTCTTGAAATTTGGAAATATAGTGTAGGTATGCTTTCAGCGGCAACTGGAGGTGTTAAGACAGGATCATCAGCTATTGCAGCAATCGTGTTATTAATTAACTCAGGCGAGTCGTTATTAATTTGCTCGACTACTGAATTATAAGCATCAACGTCAATCAGCAAAGCGGTTAAGTCTGTTACCCCCTCTGGTAAAGCAAGATCAGGATTTTCAGTGAAGATTTTTACAATGGCAGCGGCTTCAATCAGCTCTTGCGGGTCGACTGATTTCTCTACAAATACCAATTGTTCAATATTAGTAGGCACAGCACCACCATTCGCAGATACCAATAAAGAGTACAGTGCTGTAGATACGGCATTTACCGATACTGTATTGCTGCCATCTGATGCTGCATTGACCTTAGTATCTTTTGTTTGCGATTTTACAGACGCAGTAGCAACAACTTCTGGCGCCGTAAATCCTGAGTATACCGAGCTGTATGCTAAACGACTACTCGTCTGACTGTTGACCGTCACCGCCACTACACTGTCAATCAGATCATCATCAAGTTGTAAATCAAAGCTAAAAGCTCCGTTATCATCTACCTCAGTACTGACCTCTTCATAGGCACCACTGAGCACCGCCGTACCACCGCTAAAATCTGCACCACTTACCGAGCCGGCCAATGTAAAGGCTACCAGATTGGGCTCTACCTCAACAGTAAGCTCCAGCTCTGCTGTTTCATCATCATCGTCGGTAACCGTTAGCATAAAGCTGAGTGTGGTCGCTTCAGTCACCTCTGGAGAGGTAAATACTACCGTATCAGTATCATCACCACTCAGCACTACTTCAGGCCCCGCTGTTTGCAGCCAGCTGATCGTCGTAATGTCACCGTCATCACTCAGCGCCGCCGTTAATTCAACTTCTGTTTTCTCAGCTACGGGATCAGGTTGAGCCGTTAATACTGGTAGTGTGTTGTTAACGATACTCACCGTTAAATCATCCGTCGCCACCTGCCCTTTACTGTCTGTCACAGTAAGCCGCAACACAGCTGTAGCATCGGCATCGACAGACGGTGCGGTAATCTCTGGCGTCAGCGTATCAGCACCGCTTATGGTCATTTCAGGGCCGGAAATTTGGCTCCACGCCACCGAAACAGCGCCTTCACCACTACCCGATGCGCCCGACAAAGTCTGGCTGCGACGTTCTTTTATACTCAACGCAGACCCTGCGTCAGCTAACGCTTCATCATCATCATCTAACCAACAACCAGACAGCATGATCGCAGACAGCATCACCACTATCAGCCTTTGACTTCTATTACTCATAACTGGATTCCTTATGACATTACCTTCAGTAGCATATAACCGCAGCAAAACATTGAAACGGCTATCCAAAATATAGGCTAGCCGTTAAGGAACGGTATAATTGTGCCCATTAAACTATTTGAAATTTTGTGAATCATTTAAAAACAAGTATTTAGACAAGATCGCTGCGCTTACTTAGAATGGATTGGCTAAGATATACTGATATAGCTGTTCTGGCTCCGTGGCAACACCTTGGGCCCCATATTGTTTCAACAGCTCAACCTTGGCGGCTGATGATATAACAGTGTATAGATAAAACGCCGTATTATTCCCCTGCTCTCGCATCATTTGCAACAAACGTAAACCGGCCAGCGGGTCATCAGCTCTGCCCATATCAGAAATCACCGCGTCATAGTGATACAGCGACAGCAGTGTCAAAGCATCATTGCTATTGGTAACACTATACACCGCCACCTGATGCTGCTTAAGGTAAGCCAGCTCTTGCAGGTTGTTTTGCGGGTTATCATCTACCCATAATACGCGGGCCCCGCTATCCGCTGCTTCACCGATTTGCAGGGGGGGAATGTCATCAGCACGATATTCTAGCGGGAACCACCAAAACGCACTGATAAAGGCTGCTGCCAACGGAATAACCGGCAATAACCAACGCTGCCGTTGGCGCTGCTGACTCAATACCCGATCAGACTGAGGTAAAAACGCCTCTTGCGTAGTGGTCAAACGGCGAAGGGCAAGCTCAGGCGCTAAGCGGTAGCCTTTGCCGTGTATCGTCTGAATACAAGGTATTGGATAACCAGCTTTTTTTAACCCCTTTCGGCAATCTGATACCAGGCGGGATAAAGACCAATGAGTCACTATGGTTCTGGGCCACAATTGTTGCAACAGTTCAGTTGATTCACAATAACCGGGCCAGGCCTCTATAAGCAGTACAAGTAACTCAACACAGCGCGCCTCAACCTTTAACTCAATACTGTCAACGCGCAGCAGCAGCGCATCACTATCAATTTCTAAGCTTTCAAAGCGGTAGTGCATCTTGGCTACATCGGAAAGTTAACGCTCTATTGGTATAGCACAAATTTTAGACTGCAACAGTTAGCAATAAAAAAGGGCAGCCGAGGCTGCCCAACTGTCAGTTACCTGACCACGTAGCGTAAGGAGTTAGAACTGGTTCATGGTGTTGTGCGCGCCACCGGCTTTTAGTGCCGCTTCACCAGAGAAATACTCTTTGTGATCATCACCAATATCCGAACCAGACATATTCTGGTGCTTCACACAGGCAATGCCCTGGCGGATCTCTTTGCGCTGCACACCTTCAACATAGCCCAGCATACCGGCTGCACCAAAGTACTCTTTGGCCAGGTTATCCGTCGACAATGCCGCAGTATGGTAAGTCGGCAACGTAATCAGGTGGTGGAAGATACCAGCTTCACGCGCCGCATCGGCCTGGAAGGTGCGAATGCGGTTATCGGCTTCTTTTGCCAGCTCTGTTGCATCATAGTCGGCACTCATCAACTGCGCACGGTCATAAGCTGACACATCTTTACCGGCGGCTTTCCAGGCGTCAAACACCTGCTGACGGAAATTCAGTGTCCAGTTAAAACTCGGGCTGTTGTTGTACACAAGTTTCGCATTGGGTACCACTTCACGAATGCGGTCAACCATTTCTTTGATCTGGCCAATGTGCGGCTTTTCGGTTTCAATCCACAGTAAATCGGCACCGTGCTGCAGTGAGGTAATGCAATCCAGCACTACCCGGTCGATACCACTGCCTTGTTTAAACTGAAATAATCCACTGGCTAAACGTTTTGGCTTTAACAGTTTATCATTAGCTTTTACGACCACATCGCCGTTGGCAATATCATCAGCACTGCTGATATAATCACCATCCAGGAAACTGTTGTACTTATCCCCCAGATCGCCTGGCGTTTTGGTAACCGCAATTTGCTTGGTTAAACCGGCGCCCAATGAATCGGTACGAGCTACAATAATGCCATCATCCACGCCCAGCTCTAAAAAGGCGTAACGCACAGCGTTGATTTTTGCCAGGAAGTCTGCGTGTGGTACCGTCACCTTACCATCCTGGTGGCCGCACTGCTTCTCATCCGATACCTGGTTTTCGATCTGAATAGCGCAGGCACCCGCCTCAATCATTTTCTTTGCTAATAAATAGGTGGCTTCTTCGTTACCAAAGCCGGCATCAATATCAGCAATAATCGGTACGACGTGAGTTTCAAAATTATCAATTTTGCTTTGTACGGCAGCGGCTTTAGCCTTATCGCCGGCTGCGTTGGCGGCATCCAACTCGCGGAATAAGCCGCCCAATTCACGGGCATCGGCTTGCTTTAAAAAGGTATACAGCTCTTCAATCAGTGCTGGAACGGCAGTTTTTTCGTGCATTGACTGATCCGGCAACGGGCCAAACTCAGAGCGTAGCGCTGCTATCATCCAACCGGACAAATACAGGTACTTGCGCTTAGTAGTGCCGAAATGTTTTTTAATAGCAATCAGCTTTTGCTGGCCAACAAAACCATGCCAGCAGCCCAATGACTGCGTGTACTGGCTGCTATCAGCATCATAGGCGGCCATATCAGCACGCATTAGTTTGGCAGTGTATTTGGCAATATCTAACCCGGTATTAAAGCGGTTTTGCAGCTTCATCCGCGCAGCTGACTCAGGGTTTATTGCGGCCCAGGCATCGCCCTGTTGCTGGCGTAACTGGGTAAGGTGTTGAATGGCATCTTGGTAAGCTGACATAGCAGTATCCTCTTGTTGCTTGTTGCCCGGCTTGCCGGACGCTGACTGTTCCCAGGCTGAATGCTGACCTGTTGCCTTACACTATAGGTTTCATTTTAATAATTCATAAAGGTGATTTTTGTGATGCTGACCATTCATATGATTAATACTAAAGTTGGCTTGACGCTGGCCCAAGCGCTAATGCTATGATTCAGGTCAGTGATGATTAAGGCTTGGGTTATTTAAACGATGAATATTAACAAGATGGATTTAAACCTGCTGGTGTACCTGGATGTACTGCTGCGGGAGAAAAACGTCACCCGCGCCGCCAACCAGTTAAATATTACCCAGCCAGCGATGAGCAACGGTTTAAAGCGGTTGCGCGATTTACTGAATGACCCGATTTTAGTGCGTACTTCTGATGGTATGGTACCGACTGAGCGCGCCCGGGAGCTGGCTCCTGTGGTGCGTGGTGTGTTATTAACGCTGGAAGAAACGCTGCAACCGAATAAAGACTTTGAACCGCTAAACAGTCAGCGCGTGTTTCGTATCATGGCCAGCGATTATGCCGCCTCGACCCTGATACCGGCGCTGCTGAAAAAAATGCGCGTGCTGGCGCCGCATACCAGCCTGGACATTATGACACCGTCCGATGTGACCTTTCACGACGTAGAAAACGGCAAAGTTGATATGGCGATAAACCGTTTTGATCAGCTGCCGCAATCGTTTCACCAAAAAACCGTCTGGCGCGACAGCTTTTCCTGCCTGATTAATGCGCAAAACCCGGTACTAAAAAACTTCAACCTGGACAGCTACTTAAAGGCGCAGCATATCTGGGTCAGTAAAACCGGTTTTGGTGTCGGCGTCGGCATGGACCCAAAAGACGTGCAGAAACTGGGCTGGGTAGACGAAGCGCTGGCCAAACTGGGCAAACAGCGCCATATCTCCGTGTTTACCCGTAACTATCATGTGGCCATGCATTTAGCCGTCGGCATAGATTTAATTGCTACCCTGCCCAGCCGCGCCGCTAAGTTGTACGAAAACGATAGCAGCATGGCCATTATGGACCCGCCGTTTGCTATCCCCTCGATTGAACTGAAAATGATCTGGAGCCCGTTGCTGCACCAGGACGCCAGCCATATTTGGTTTCGCCGGCTGATTGTTGAAACTGCAGATGAATTGAACTAACAAATAGCCATAAAAAAGGCGCTGTCAGCAAGTCAGCGCCTTTGGCTTGGTTTACTCAGGTTAATCAAGTAACTGATAGGCTGGCAGGGTCAGGAAATCTACCAGCTGATCAGAAGTCGTGATATCAAGCAGTAAAGTTTGCGCCCTGGCAAAATTTTGCTCTGCCCACAGCGTTTCACCTACCTCTGCCCGCACCACTTTTGCCTCTTCTTCTAACATCGAAGCAAATAACGTTTTGGTAATCAGCTTGCCATTTGACAAGCTTTTCCCATGTTTAATCCATTGCCAAATCGAAGTACGGGATATCTCGGCTGTGGCAGCGTCCTCCATAAGACCGTAAATTGGTACGCAGCCTTTACCGCTGATCCAGGCAGCAATGTATTGCAGTGCTACGCGAATGTTGGTGCGCATCCCCTCTTCAGTACGCTCGCCATCACAAGGCTCGAGCAGCTGGGCTGCAGTGATCTCGGCATCTTCGCTGCGACTCACATCTAACTGGTTTTTCTTGCCGCCCGCCAGATATTTGTCAAACACTGCATTGGCTGTTGCTGCCAGCCCCGGGTGCGCCACCCAGGTACCATCATGGCCATTACTGGCTTCAAGTTCTTTATCTGCCGTTACTTTGGCCAGAATTGCGGCATTTTGCTCGGGGTCTTTAGCCGGAATAAAGGCCGCCATACCGCCCATCGCCAGCGCACCACGCTTATGACAGGTTTTAATCAGTAAGCGCGAATAGGCATTTAAAAAGGGTTGTTTCATGGTAACCACCTGCCGGTCTGGCAGCACACGGTCCGGGTGATTATTTAACGTTTTGATATAACTAAAAATATAATCCCAACGACCACAGTTAAGTGCGACGATATGATCGCGCAGCATGTAGAGGATTTCGTCCATCTCAAATACAGCAGGCAGGGTTTCAATCAGCACAGTGGCGCGTACAGTGCCAATTGGCTGAGAGAATTTCTGCTCGGTATAGCGAAACACATCGTCCCACCATTTGGCCTCTAAATGGCTTTGCAGCTTAGGCACGTAGTAATACACACCGGTACCCTTGGCTAAACGGGTTTGGTAGTTGTGCAGAAAATACAGCGCAAAATCCATCAGGCCACCAGGAATTTGCTCGCCGTCGACCAGCAGGTGCTTTTCCCACAAATGCAGGCCACGTACCCGGGCAATCAACAGCGCGGGGTTATCCTTTAACGCATAGTGCTTGCCGCTTTGCGCATCTGTGTGACTAATGGTGCCAAGGTTAGCATCGCGCAGATTAAGCTGACCTTCAATTACACCAGACCAACTCGGAGCCTGTGAGTCTTCAAAGTCAGCCATAAACACTTTTACGTCAGCATTTAGCGCGTTAATAATCATCTTTCGGTCAACCGGGCCGGTAATTTCTACCCGCCGGTCTTGTAAATCGGCCGGTATTGGTGCGACCTGCCAGTCGGACTGACGGATATTTGCAGTATGTGGCAAAAAATCCGGCAAGGCGCCATTATCGTAGCGCTGCTGCGTGGCCTGCCGCTCTGCCAGTAACTGCTGTAATCTGGGCCTAAACTCACGCGTCAGCTCTACCAGCAAGGCACAGGCTTGCTCGGTTAAAATGCTGTCGTATTCGCCGTTCAACGATGCGTTAATGGTTAAGCCGGCACGGCTAATGCTTGCTGTCATAATAGTGTCCTTATCATGCTTAGCGCCCCGCCAAGACACACAGCGGCTGTGCCTGTATTGACGGAAACGGGATACCTAACTATAAGCGTTTTTCAATTATAAAATACATCAATGCAGCCAATGCCTGCCATTTCTTACATAAATACAGTACACGAGTAAAACCAAGAAACATTGGCACAGCTTATGCTTAAACATTCCAAGCGTGAGGCTGTTTCAGACAGCTCGTCAATTTTCTGTCGGAGGTAAGCATGGAGTTTGTCCTGCTGTTAATTTTACTGTTAGTCGTTGTGGTAGCGCTGGTCGCCAGCCGCTTTATTGACAGTGGTAACCCTTTTCCATTGCAGAAAAAAACCAGCTTATTCAGCCCGGTAGAACGCTCTTTTATGCAGCTGTTAGAAAAAGCCGTTGGCGCCGACTATAAAATTTTAAACCGGGTAAAGCTGGCTGACTTGATGGAGCTTAAGAGCGGCATCAGTGACAAAGCTCGCGCCAGTACCTTAGTCAAACTTAATGCCAAGTACCTGGATTTTGTATTGTGCGACCCCAACGATTTCAGTGTCATTGCTGTACTGGACCTGGTGAATAACAGCAGCAAAGACGGGCATAAAGCGGTACCCGACTGGTTTGTTAACGGCGCGCTGGACGCTGCCGGCGTGCCTTATCTTCGCATGAAAATAAAAGCCGGTTATACTGCTGCCGACATTCAGGCGGCTATAGCGACCCGCTTAGGTAAAACCGTTGCCAAAGCCGAACCTCAATTTAAAGGTTTAGTGAAAAAAGGCCCCACCCGGCCGCTACGCTCACTAAAACCGGCAACGGCCAGCGGCAATACCTTGCCGGTGCCAGCCTTGTCACACTCACAAATTAAAGCGCAGCAAACCGCGCTGATCCGGGCTTCTTAACGCACATGGAGAAATGAGTCACTCCGCGCTAAGTTGGAATGCCGCCTGCTGCAACAGGCGGCATTTTTTATTGCTGGAAAAAAGTTTCGTAATAACGCTAAAGTTAATCCTGAAGCTGCCGTTACAGTCTTGAGGAATTGGCATAGGAGGTAACTATGAGTCAATCCGTTGGCGCTGCAGGTTCAGGCTACGGCTATGAGGTGTTGGGTGCAGTAATGGCCCAAAAGCAGCAAAACCAGGAAGCGAAAATGGCAACCATGCTGGTACAAAGTGCTATGCAGTCGGTTGAGCAGGTACAGGCTTCATCCCCTGTTAGCAACCTGGGACAAAATATTAATATCACCGTGTAGCTGATATTAATGCATGAAAAGCAAAGGCCAGCAGATGCTGGCCTTTTTATTTGTATATCAACACTTTAGTTAAAAACTTGCGCTTAAGCAGTTGGGGTGTATGCTTAAGTTTCCAATATTCTCATGGAGCCTTACCGGCAAAGGAACTTGCCGCCTAAAATTAAAACTGAGGGCTTACCATGCTTCACAACTCGACCTTTGTACAAAATTTAACGGTGCGAAAAAAACTGCTTACCGGTTTTGGCTTAGTGCTCCTGATTTTACTGCTGATTTCAGTGTTAAGTTACAACGCGCTGCAAAGCCTGACCGCCCGCTTTCAGTTGGTGGCTGATGTGAGCGAAACAAACCTGCTAATCAGTGAAGCACGGCAGCAGGAAAAAAACTTTATGCTGCGAAACGACAGTCAATATTATGAACGTGCGATTGCAATTACTAATCAGGCTAAACAGCTTGGCGAAAAAAGCCTGGCACAATTCACCACACAGGAAAGTGCAGCCTTGATGAATGAGCTGCTGCGTAATGTCGAGCTGTATCAACAACAGCTGCAACAACTGTCGAGTGTGGATATGGTAAATAATCGCACTGAGACCCTGGCAATTGAAGAACGTATGACCAGCGTAGCACGCGCTGCAGATGAAGCCGGCACCAAATCAGTAGCGAATCAGCTGTTTATGCTGGAGGCAGAAGCCAACAGCCTGGAGCGGATTATTATTATCGCTGCGGCGTTAGCAATTGCTATTGGCATCGCAGCAGCAATTGTCATCACCCAAATGGTGGTTACGCCGCTGCAGCAAGTGGTCTCAGTGGCAGAAAAAATTGCCGCCGGCGACTTAACCAACGATTTACCTACCAATAGACTGGATGAGCCCGGTCAACTTATGGCAGCGATGCAGCGAATGAGTATCAGCCTGCGCAATCTTATTCAAAATCTCACGGCCGGCATTGCCCAGCTCGCTACTGCCACCGAGGAGATGGCAGCAATCTCTGAGCAAAATGCCGCTGGCGTAAACCAGCAAAAAGAAGAAACCGAGCAGGTGGCCACGGCGATGAATGAAATGTCAGCCACAGTGCAGGAAGTGGCCAAGAGTGCTGAAGATGCTTCAGGCGCGGCGACCGAGTCTGCACAACAGGCCAGTATGGGCGAGCAGGTCGTAGAGAAAACCATGCAGCAAATTAAAGCGCTGGCGCATGAAGTGGCCACCTCAGCCAAAGCCATTAGCGAGCTGAAAGAGCAAAGCAATAATATTGGCTCGGTGCTGGACGTAATAAAAAGTATTGCCGACCAAACCAACCTGCTGGCGCTAAACGCAGCGATTGAAGCCGCGCGAGCCGGCGAGGCAGGTCGGGGCTTTTCTGTCGTAGCCGAAGAAGTGCGTGCCCTGGCATTTCGTACGCAAGAGTCAACCGGACAAATTGAGCAACTTATCAGTACCTTGCAGCAAAAAGCCGAAGATGCAGTTAGCAATATGCACAAAAGCTCCGGCCTGGCAGAGAATACATTGGCCAGCGCCGATGACGCCGGTGACGCAATTAAGGCGATCAGTGAAGCCGTAAATAGCATTCAGCAGATGAACCAGCAAATCGCCGCTGCCGCACTGCAGCAAAGTACCGTTGCCGAACAAATTAACCGCAGCATTTACAGCATCCGCGATGTAGCAGAGCAGTCAGCGACGGCCAGTGAGCAGACAGCAGAAGCCAGCACTGATTTAAGCCGCTTGGGTACCGAGCTGCAGCAATTGGCTGCACAATTTAAAGTCGCCTGACAGCAACCTATACTGCCATAAAAAATAACCCGCCCAGCAAGGGCGGGTTATTCTGAGTCACTCAGGCTTAACGGGCAAAACGTACTACCAGCTCGTGCAGCTCATTCGAAATTTGCTGCAGCTTTTTTATACTGTCAGCCGAATTAGCCGCCTCAGTCAGGCTGTTGCTGGCCAGGCTGGAAATATTTACCACCTGCTGGTTTACCTCTTCGGCGACATTAGCCTGTTGCTCCACTGCAGCAGCCATCTGAATCGACATATTGGCGATACTGCCTACCGCATCAGAGATGCCATTTAGCATCTGCTCAGTTTCTTTTACCCGGCCCAAACCGGCTTCAGCACCGCTGGTGCCATCTTGCGCTACCCTTACGGCATTATCGGCTCGGCTGGTCAGATCGGCGATGATCTGATGTATCTCTTTGGTTGACTCCTGGGTACGCCGCGCCAGGTTGCGCACTTCATCTGCTACTACCGCAAAGCCGCGTCCCTGCTCGCCAGCGCGTGCCGCTTCTATCGCAGCATTCAGCGCCAGCAGGTTGGTTTGTTCAGCGATTTGTTCAATCATCTGCGCTACGCTGGCAATTTTTTTGGTTTGCTCTGACACCTGAGTGACTGAATCACTAATGTTCGTTACGGTGTGGCGCAAATCTTCAATCGCTTTACGGGTCACCGCCGCCGTCTGACGGCTGCGCAGCGCCAGTTCGTTAGATTGCTCTGCTTGCTGCGCCGTTTCCTGTACGTGTTTTGACACCTCTGCGATGGTGGTGGTCATTTGATGCATCGCAGTGGCAGTTTGCTCGGTTTCCTGTTGCTGGCGCTGGATTAGCTGCATCGACGATTTCGCCAGTGCCAAACCAGAGTCAGACTGCCTCGATACGCTCTTCGCCGCATCTTCCATTCGGGTTAGCACCGCGCCTAAATGGGCTTTTGAGCTCATAACCGCCACTTTTAATTCGCCTAAATCTTGCTCATCGTCTGTAAAGGTTTTTACCGCTAGCTCATGGCTAAACGCATTAGCCAGTAGTGTTTTTATGCTGCTAAGGGCGCTTTTCTTACTGTAGGCCGTCCAAATACACAGCACCATCGCAGATACTGTCACCAGTGCCATGGCGGTGGTAGCATAATTCTGGCTGTATAGTAACCAGCTCAATATAAGCGCCACCACCAGCACCACCATGTGATAATGCAAATGAAAATGCCGGGCGTTAAATTTACCGGCATTAATAGCGGCATAGAGTTTTTCTGCCCGTTTGATATCGGTGCGTGACGGACACGAGCGCACCGACTCGTAACCTACCACCTTGCCTTTTTCTGTCACCGGGGTGACATAGGCATCCACCCAGTAGTAATCACCATTTTTACTGCGGTTTTTCACCAGCCCCATCCAGGGTTTACCGGCTTTTAAATGCTCCCACATAATTTTGTACGCCAGTGGCGGCATATCGGGGTGACGCACGATATTATGCGGCTGGCCAATCAACTCATCTTTACTGAAGCCACTGATCGCAACAAAGGCATCGTTACAATGGCGGATAGTGCCATTTAAATCAGTGCTGGAAATTAACTTTTGCTCTGGAGGGAAGGTACGTTCTGTTGTCGTAACCGGGGTATTACGGCGCATTATGATGGCTCCTTGCTATCTGGCGCTGGCCTAAGTAGTAAAAATAGCAACAACCTGTAGTAACGCAACAAGGACAATACAAAATAGTTAGATTGCCTGGTAGATCAACACTGGCGCGATTCAGGTTAAATTCAGCCAGAAAACCTAAACTTCGGAACATTGTTTACCGCCGGGTGCCTGAATCTGCACTACACTGGTGACAGCCAGTATTAGCAATGGAGCTGCAATGACCCAACAACAATGTTCAATCCTGATAATTGATGATGCCTACACGGTGCGCGAATACCTGCGGCAAACCCTGATGCATCTGGGTATGTCACAAGTACACGAAGCAGCAGATGGTAGCCGTGGCTTGTCGGTGTTTAACCAGCATCAGCACGATTTAGTCTTTCTCGATATCGAATTGCCCGACATTAATGGTCAGCAGTTGCTGGCAAAAATCAAAACTGAATCAGACAGAACCCATGTTGTGATGGTGACCGCACATAACTCTGTAGACAATGTGCAAAAAAGTATCGCCGCCGGTGCCAGCGGCTTTATTGCCAAGCCGTTTTCACCACAAAAAATTAAGAATATTGTTGAGCGCTGCCTGGCGGCAAAACTGAATTAACACAGGTGCAAACATGCCAACACTATGACAAAGGCCGCGATATACGCGGCCTTTATGGTTGGGGCTAGTTTAATTGCTGCAATATATCTGCCCAGGGTACCAGTTTAAGGTTTTGGCCCTGTTCCGGCATGCGGTTACGGCCGTCCTGTACTATTAAGGCCCCTTGCTCAAAACCCGGCCCTAATGAGCGGGTAGTGACTTCCAGACCATCGGTTTCCGAGCTGCCATCTATGGCCAATTGCGGATTCGTGCTAACGCGAAAGCGCAGCCGCAGTGCATAAGGCGCAGCCGCATCATAAATCACATAGCTGTCGTTGCCCTGGCTGGAAGCAATCAAATATTGATTGTCACCATGCGTTGCCAGTGCTAACCCTTCCACGTCATCAACCAGGGTTTCGCCGTCGACCAGTATGATCTGCTCACCGGCCACAGCCGCATCCGGCTCGGCGGCAAAGCGCCAGATACCGGCATCTTCTTCACCGACAAACAGCATACCGCTGTTATCATCGGCGACACAGCCCTCAGGCTGAGACGGAACCTGTAAACTGCGCACCAGGCTGCCCTGCCAGGCATGGCCATTAGTATCAATACGGTACTGCTGGATCAGGCCGGATTTATCATTCACAAATACAAACTGCTGGCCGGTTTTGCTGCTCTGGTACATACAGAGGCCATAAATATCGGCCATATTGGTAGCAACCTTGCCGGCATTATGCAGTTTGCCGCTGCTATCAATCGCAAACAGCTGCAGGCTGTTATCATCACGCAAACTGGCGACAGCTATATCATGTTGAGCACCTTGCCACGCTAAACCGTAACGCAGATCAACATTATTTAACCGGCCCACACTAAGCTGCTGTACGCGCTTGCCCTGCATGTTATATACATCCAGCCCGGCGCGTTTATCGGTTGCCAGGATCAGGCTGCGTGCCGGCGCTGACGGGTGATGCCACACTGCCGGGTCGTCTATCACATCACCACGCTGACTGGCAGCATCGGTTTGCAGGGTTGGCATCAGTTGCACCATGGCGGCTTTGGCGCTGCGCACAGCAGTAGCCGGCACCGGCGCTGGCACCGACAGAATCAGCTGCTGCACGGCGTCTGCCTGTTCACTGCTGATAAAATCCGTTACGCTTTCAGCCTGCTGCTGTACAGCCAAACCACTGGCTTCGGCCAATGCCGGTACAGCAGCTGTGGTTAGCAGCTCACCGTTAGCGCTTAAGTGCAGCAGCCGCGCCGGCTGTTCTTCCAGCGCCAGTACGCTGCCATCATTGAGTAACTGCAGCGCTTTAACCTCGCCTTGCAACTGGCCAAAAGGCTTATTCACCTGCACTAAACTGCGGCCCTCATCAGCCTCAGGTTCGGCCTGATAGCGCCAGATCGCACGGTCTGCTTCAGCGATATACAGGACGCCTGCTATGTTATCTACCGCACAGGCGGTGCTGTCATAAGGGATATTCAGCTCGCGGATCACCAGTGGCGTTGCCAGCCATTGCTGCTGTTGTTGTAGCAATAACTGATCCGCGCCGCCGCGGCCCCCCATTAAAAACAGGCTGAGCTGTTGGTTTTCTGTGCTGTGATAGAAGCACAGATCGTCCACCACCCGGCTACTGATTAGCTGGCGTTGCAGCAATTGCAGGCCTGGCGCCTCTTTCGGTGCAAAACGCCACAGATATAAACTGTTGTTGTTAGTATCCATCGCTGCCAGCAATACTGCTTCGCTATTTAATGGCTGCAGCGTTAAACGGCTAAATTTTCCGCTCTGCCGGGCCAGCTCGTGCTCTGCGTTGCGAACCTGCAAGTCTGTTGCTGTGGTAAACAACTGATAATCCACCCCGGCCAGCTGCACACTGTAGTAATGGCTAGCATTAACATTCAGTGCCTGTACCGCCGGCGTTGCCTGTGCTGCTGTATCGGCCTGACAGCCACTTAACAACGCGGCCAGTGCCAGACTGCCCATGCTGAGTTTAAACATATTTTTATTGCCTAACATTATGCTGTCCTTGCTTACCAGTTAGTGAGCTGCACGCCCAGCACCAAAGTGCGGCCGTATTGCTCATACTGAAAGTTATATGGTTTAAGGCCGGTGTAAGCGTAGTACGGCTCGTCGTTCAGGTTAACCACATTAAAGTACAGCTGTATACCGCGGGCGAAGGTCCACTTAGCGGTAAAATCCAGCTGTAAATGGTCGTCGGCATACACATCATAGGCGCTGTCGGAAATATCACCCACCTCTGCCAGATACTCCGACTTATAATTGGCCGCCAGACGCAGACTAATTACATCAGTTTCATAGCCCAGGCTAAGGTTGGCGGTTTTATCTGACTGGCTTGGCAGCGCCACTTCGCGGCTTAACAGCATGCCGTCATCAAACCACTCAATATCAGCGGCAGAATCGGTTAACGTAAGGTTAGCGGATAGCAGCAGGTTATCTAACCAATTACCAAAACCCGACAGCTTATGAATGGCGTTTAGCTCAAGGCCATATAAGTCGGCTTTGCCGCCGTTAACAAAGGTTTCGGCTTTGGCAAAATCGGCATAGTCGCCACGACCAGCTAAATCGGCTTCATAAATAAAATTGTCTATCTGCTTGTAATACAGCATCGCCGATAACACGCCTAATTTATCAGCGTAGTGCTCTATGCCCAGATCCAGATTGTTGCTGGTCAGGGCTTTAACCTCTGGGTTACCAAAGGCCGCTTCGAGCTCATCATCGTCTTCTTCCAGAATAAACGCCGGTGATAGCTGTTCAAAGTTAGGCCGCACCAGGCCGGTGCTAAATGCCGCGCGCATAATGGTTTGCTCGGAGAAGTTATAGCGGCCTACCAGCGCCGGTAACCAATAGCCTTCAGAAGTACTGCCGCTGTTACTACTGAATACCTCCTGTATTGCATCATAGCGGCTACCGCTGGCGTCACGCTGTTCGTGTTCAAAACGCACCCCGCCAATTAACTGCCAGTTATCACGCTCCCACTGCGCCATCAGATAAGCGGCGCTAATATCTTCATCTACCTGATAATCATTAATTTGTGACTCCACTTCGTCAATAAAATCATTGCGGTTAAGCGCATTTACCAACTGATAAATACTGCTGCTGTTAATCGCCGGCCCCATAGCACTCAGGCTGTAATCGATGCTACCGCCAGCATAATCGCTCAGGCTTAGCGCACTAATGCCCAGATCGTCAAAGTCTTCGAACAGCCAGACGTCTTCAGCGGCGGTTTTCTCGCGCTGGCTGAATTTCGCGCCGGTTTTAAGCGTTAAACTGCCTGCCGTTTGTATAAGCTCGCGGCTGATATCAAAACGGACATTACGCTCGGTTTCTTTGGCATAGGTGTCACCCATCTCCACTTCGTTAAGCTCATAACCGTCGGCCAGGCGGGCCTCGTCCGGCGCCGTTAAACGTAAAATGTTACTGCCACTAAAGCCAACGCCATCAGCAAATGCCTGCTCAAAATCGGCAGCGCCGATATTAAAGGGCGTGTCTTCATCGGCTTTACTGGCGCTGGCTTCCAGTTGCCATTGCCAGTTGCCGGCCTGTTGCCGGGTGCCCAGCACCACAGCGCTGATGGTTTGGGTTTCTTTGCGCTGCTTTAACGAGCGGATTATCTCTGCTTCCCCCTCTGCACCGGCAAACTGCGGCTCTGCCAGTGCAATCACTAAGCCCTGGCGGGTTTCATCATCGCTAAATTCGCTGTACAGGGTACGCAGATAATATTCGTTGTGGTTACCGGGCCGGTAATCCAGGTTCAGCGCCAGGCCGATGCGCTCGCGGCTGATGCTATAATCGCGCAGTTCAAATTCTTCTAAGCCATCGTCAAAGTCCCAACTGCCACCGGTTTCGACGTTTTCAGAGCCAAATTTACGCTCAGCATAACTGGCCGCTATTGCTATACCTAAGCTGTCGGTTTCACCGCCGACGTCGAGAATTTTGCTAAACACCCCGGACAGTTTCGGGCTGGTTTTGCTTTGCTGTTCGTTATAACCCGCTTCAGCGGTAAAGGAGTAAAAGTCATTGCTGCGATCAAACGCCGATAAGCTTTTTATCTCTACCGTACCGCCCAAAGAGCCGGCCGGCATATCCGGTGTGATGGTTTTGCTCACTTCAACCGACTCGAGTAAATCAGATGGGATCACATCCAGCGCTACCGCCCTGCGGCCGGCTTCTGGTGCTGCCAACTGGGTACCGTTATAGGTTACTGCGTTATAATCCGGCGCTAAACCACGCACCCGCACAAAGCGGCCTTCGCCCTGATCGCGCTCTACCGATAAACCGGCCAGCCGCTGCAATGCCTCGCTGACATTGCTGTCGGGAAACTGCCCCAGCTCATCGGTACTGGCCACGGTCACAATGCCGGCAGCGTTGCGCTGGCGGTTTAGCGCTTTACTGACTGCACCGGACTGGCCTACCACCTCAATATGCTCAATGCTGTCGGTGGCCGACAGTAATTTAATATCACCCAGTTGCTGTGCGCTGTCGCCCACCACCAACACCCGCGTATCCGGTATAGCGCCGAGGTAATTGACCAGCAGGGTATAAGTGCCGCTCGGCAACTGATTAAACAAAAATCGGCCATCCGTACCTGTGGTGCGCCGCAGTTTCAGCTCAGGAATAATAACCTCAGCGCCCTGCAGCAAATTACTGCGGTTATCAGTAATGCGGCCCTGCACATCGGCATCGGCCAGTACCGGCGCCGCCAGGCTGGCAAAAGCCAGGCCAACAGCACAGGCAATAAGACTGGGTGAAGAAAGTGTATGCTTGGTCGGTTTCATCGGTTGCTCTCAGATCACGGCGAATAGTTGCAGCAAAGTGTGCCGCGGCTGTGTGACAAAATGCCGTTTGTTAACAACAGGGCTTGCGCTTTACTGACCCGGGTCTTAGCAGTGCAACGTCCTGCTACAACGACCGTCAACTGTCATGCCGTTGTCATACGGCAGCCGGAAAATGAGCTTTATTTGCCGGGATAACCTGACAATGTGGCGACAACACCGTTATAAAATACTGCTAAGCCTTGTTTTGCTGCTCTGCGGCTTGCTGCTGGCGCTCAATACCGGCGCGGCCAAACACAGTACTGAGTTTGACACGTTAGATATTCTCGGTGAGGGCACCACCTTGCTGGTGGCCTGTGGCTGGCTGGGGTTGATTATCAGTATTCGTCCTGCCGGGCGTGTTACCGAGTGGTTGTATTACGGCAGCCTGCTGCTGGTGTTTTCCTATTTTCTTGATCTGCTCGATGAGTTTATCCGCTATCCGGAGCAGTTCCGCCTGATGAGCTGGCTGGAATCGCTACCGGCGCCGATAGGAATGTTGGTACTCACTTACGGCCTGGTGGGCTGGCATCGCGAGCAGCGCGCTATTAACCGTCAATTGCGTGGCCGCGAGCTGTTTTTGCGCGATCATCAATTGATCGATCCGCTCACCCAATTGTATGGCGCCGACTACCTGCAAGCCGTGCTGCAACGTGAAATTGAACTGCACTTAAGCCAACACAGAACACTGTGTTTGCTGGTACTGGATATTGATAATTTCGCCGGGTTTAACCGCCGCCACGGTATTGCTGCGGGAGATACCTACCTTAGCCGGTTAAGTGAACTACTCAGTAGTCATCTGCGGCACAGTGATGTGATCTGCCGCTACGCCGGTGACCGCTTTGTCGCGGTTTTACCCAATACCACGGTGCAGCAGGCTCAAATCATGGCGCAGCATTTACGCCAGCAAATAACGCAGTTGGTATCAGCGGGTGACGCGCCGCAAATCACAGTAGCCGGGATGGAAGTGCAGCAACACAGCGCTCAAGCGGCACTGCAACAGGCTGACATTGCCATCAAACAGGCCAAAGCCGGCAGCGCATTGAAGTTGCGGCCTGAGTTATGAGCCAGCGCCATTTTGGTTATCAGGATAAAATTCTGCTGCTGCAACACGGCTGCAGCGAGCTGCTGGCGCTGGCACAGCGGCGTGGCGCACCGCTGCATAAACTGCTAAGTGGCACCAGCATTTTTGAGCAAGACTTACATAAACCACTTGGCAGGTTGCACTACAGCGATTGGCTAACCCTGCTGAAAAACTGCCAGCAGCAGTTAAACAGCCCGGAGCTGCCTTACCTGCTGGGCAATGCGCTGCTTAACAGCCACTATATTTCCCTGTGCCAGAGCCTGCACCATGCGCAAAACCTGCGCCAGGCACTGTCGCAGCTGTACTATTTTCGTCACCAGCTGTTTCCCTGTTTCTATGCCAGGCTTTACCGGCAACAACACGGAATAGTTATTGAGATAAAGCCGGCAATGGGGCTGGCAAACCAACATGGCTTTATGTTGAGCCTGCTGTTCGCGTTAGTTTTAAACCTAATAAAACAGCAACTGGGGACGGTGAACGGTATCAGCTTGCAATTGCAGCATGATGCGTCCGCCATGCAGCAACAATTTTTTGGCGTAGAGGTCAGTTTTAATCAGGCTGCAGACAGTCTTTGCATCCCGTTTTCGCTGTGGCTGCAGCCCTTTGCAGACGCTAATGCCGCGCAACTTAGTGCCAAAATTCGTAGTTGCCGCCAGCTCAATCGTATGCTTGATAAGCAAAGGGCGCTACCTGAGCTTATCTGCCAACTGCAGCAACGCGCCTTACCACAACTGCTCAGCCAGGATCAGGTTGCTGCTATGCTGGGGCTAAGCAGTAGCAGAGTGAAACGCCAGCTTAGTCAGCACCAGACACATTTTGCTGCCTTAGTCGACAGTGTGCGCCGGGATGCCGCCAGGCACTTGCTGCAGCAAGGCCAATATTCTAACCGTCAGTTGGCATCCAAACTGGGGTACTCGGACGAGCACAATTTTCGCCGGGCTTTTAAACGCTGGACAGGTGTGCTCCCCAGCAGCTTTAAAGACCTGTTTAATACCCACTAACCTTAAATTTTTACAAGGACTTTAAATGCAACGTCTCTACCGTTTTAGCCTGATCCTGCTGTTTAGCATGATATTGCCCGCCTGCTCACCGCACGATGCTGCAACAGCGCAGCATGATGCAGATGACGCACTGCTGCGCTTTGCCGTACTGGGTGATGCTGAACCTAAACCTGAGCCGCAGTTTCCCAATATGGCGGCAGCAGTTGCTGATATTAACCAACTGGCAATGCAGCAGCGATTAGACTTTGTGATTGGCGTTGGTGACATTGCTCATAAAGGCACTTTAGTGCAATACGAAAATGCCACGCCGGTGCTACAACAGCTAAGCCTGCCGTTTTATCCGATTATGGGTAATGAAGAGCACGGCAGCAGCGTTGAGCGTTTTATGCAGTTTGCCAATCTGTGGAACCAGGGCAAAATCACGCTGGATGCGCCCAGCTATGTACTGGAGTTTGACCGCGTGGCACTGGTATTGGCCTCGCCTGATCACGGCCGTGATTTTAATGATAGCGGCATCGCCTGGATGTTAAGCCAGCTACAACAACTGGCCCCTAAACCTGTGTTGCTGGTAGTGCATGGTGCCCAAGCCGGTGTGTACCCGGAAAACGCCGACAAAGGCATTCATCACCCCGGTTTTGCTGAAGTGATTGCCCAACCTAATTTAGCGGCGGTAATTTCCGGCGACTTACACATGGATATGGACCGCAGTAACCATTCTAAACAACTGGGCAAGGTGCACTATCTGCATATCCCGGCCCTTGAGCGCACTAAAATACCCGATGACAGCCAGCATACCGCTATGTTCCGGCTATTTACGCTGCATAACGACAACCTGATGCAGGTCGATACCTACCAAACCGGTGTACTTACACCACTGGCGCGCCACCGTTATCAGTTCAGCTTGAGCAGCGAGCATCAGTAGAACTTAAATTTTAGCCTGATCAGTGTGTTACTGTTCAGGCTGACAATATTGTTCAAGTTTTAACCAACTTTTACCGATAACCGAATAACTGAAATACCTTTGTGGAGCCGAAGATGGATATTACATCTGCTTCGCAACAGTTTGCGGTTGCCGAACAAAAACAGCTTGCTTATCGTCGCAAACAGCAGTTACTAAGCAACACCCCTAATGAAACCGCTTTACTAAAGCCTGCCTTGACTGCTGCGCCCCAGACAACCGCAGCTGCAGGCAGAACAGTGATCCCGCTATTAGCCGCTGCGCCGCCAGCTGTTCTACCTGCGGCACAACCTGCTACAGACGAGCAAAGCGAGCAGCCAAACGATGACGATCAGATCTTTAATGCCTATCAAACCGTCGGCATGGTTAAACGTATTTTGGCACAGCTAAGCAGCCACACTGGCGACTGGCTCGACAAGCCCCTGGTCGCTGAATTTTCTGCTCAGGACATCACCAGCGCCAGTTTTTCTGCCTCAATGTCGCAGCAGTCTATTTGGCTTAGTACCACTACAGTGCAGCAAAGTGAACAGCAGCCGCAACGCCTGGCAACTGAGCAGTGGGAGTTTGGCTACCAGTCGGTGCAAGCCAGCTTTAGTGGCGAGCTGCAACTTAAGGATGGCAGCAGTCTTAGCTTTGCTTTTGAATTTAGCATGGCCGTAAGCTGGGCCCGTTACAGCTACACCGAGCAGCCGCTGCAAGACCCCTTGGTGGTAAGTCTAACCGGAAGCCCGGTGCAGTTAACCGAACAAAATATGCTGTTCGATCTGAACAGTAACGGTGACAAGGTAAAACTTCCGCAACTGGCAGCGCAGCAATATTATCTGGCAGCAGATCGCAATCAAGACCGACAAGTTAACAACGGCACAGAACTGTTTGGCCCGCAAACTGGCCAGGGCTTTGCTGAGCTGGCTAAGTTTGATGATAACGGCAATGGCTTTATCGACCCAAGCGACGACATCTGGCAATACCTGTATTTATGGCGGCCTAATGAACAGCTGCTAAGCATGAATGACGCTAAATTAGGGGCGTTTTCGATAAGCTCAGCTGCGACGCCAATGCCGCTGTTGGATAACAAGCAGCAAAAAACGGGTGAAATTCAGCGCAGTGGTCTGGCCTTTACAGATGACGCCAAGCCGGTGTTAGTGCAACAGATTGATTTGGTGGTGTAAGCATCGAAGATGCCTACATAAAAGAACCGGTTTACTCTAAACCAACCGTTGAAGGCATGGATGCCTGAGTCGAGCCTACAAGGACGTATTCACGGCGTGTTGGTGTGAGTAAACCGGGTCTTGCCTCGGATAATACTTCTAGCTTTTATCCTGCTTTTCCAGAAATTCCTGAAACTCTATGGTGTAGAGCTTTAACAGCACCAGCGTCAGCGCAAAAATAATCGGGCCGTAAATAACACCGATTAAGCCAAATAACTGAATACCGCCAATTAATGACAGAAAAATCAGCAAGGTGTTCATGCCGGCGCTGCCCTGCATCAGCAAAGGCCGTAAAAAGTTATCTATAGAACCCACCACTATTGCGCCCCACAATGCCATAAACAACGCCCAGGGCCAGTCACCAATCAGCAGTAAATATAAAGACGCCGGCACCCAGATTAACGCCGTACCGACCACCGGGATAAAAGACGCAAACGCCATCATGGTGCCCCAGAACAGGCCGGGTAACCCGACAATTGCCATAGCGATACCCCCGACGATACCCTGGGCAATCGCGGTTAAAAACGATCCCATCACAGCCGAGCGCGCCACTTTTTTTGCTTCATCTAACAAGGCTTCTTCCTGTGAGCGTGACAGCGGCAATATCCAGTGCAGGGTGTTGACCACTTTGTCGTGATCGCGTAGCAAAAAAAATAGAATAAACAGCATCAGCAGGAAGCTAAATAGCAAGCCGGTGACATCTCCCACCAGCTTGGTACTGAGGTTCAGCAATTCTTTACCAAAACCCGAGGCAAATTCAGTGAGCTGTTTTACGATGCTCTCGCCGCTGATTTGCTCGGTGGGCAAAATGCGATTTATTTTCTCCAGTGCGCTTTGCAGCAAAGGATGCTGCAACAACTGTGCAGCACCGCCATCATTCAGCCAGCTATAACTTTGCTTGGTAAAAGCAATACCCTGCTGCACTATCGCCATAAACACCAGGGAGGCCGGTACTAGTATCACCACCACCAGCAATAAGCAGGAGATGGTCGCCACCAGATTCGGCCGGCCGGGCAGTTTTTGTTCAATATACTGATGCACCGGAAAGCACAGCAGCGACAGTACGAAGGCCAGCACGATAGCACCAACATAAGGTGCTACCAGCAAGTAACTGGCATACAGCGCCAACAACAGCGCCGCAATTAACACATAATGGCGTGATTCGGTTTTAAATCCCTGCATCTTATTCACTCCTTGTCAGCCTGCTTAAGGCGCGACCTGCTGTAAAATCAACCCACAAATGTAGGCGCCATAAGTACCCAAACCATAGCCTAACACCGCCAGCAACACACCAACCGGCGCCAGTGACGGGTGAAACGCCGCCGCCACCACAGGCGCTGACGCCGCGCCGCCCACATTGGCCTGGCTGCCTACCGCCATATAAAACATCGGTGCTTTAATCAGTTTGGCCACAATTAACAGCAGTGCGGCATGCACCAGCATCCAGACAATACCGACTAAGAACATCAGCGGATAATCTAAGATGGCGGTAACATCCATATGCATGCCAATGGTCGCCACCAGAATATATAAAAACGCCGAGCCCACTTTAGAAGCCCCTACGGCTTCAAGCTGACGTACTCTGGTCGTCGATAAAAACAATCCCAGCGTAGTGGCAGTTACCACCAGCCAGAAAAAGGTACTGGTTAAGCTGTACATCGCAAGCTGAGGTGCCACCTGCTCAATCCAGGGTGCAACGATATCCGCCACCAGGTGCGAGAAACCGGTGACGCCAAAGGCCACTGCTACGATCAGCATGATGTCGTTTAACTTGGGAATGCGGGCATTTTCCGCTTCGTATTTTTCTATTTTTTGTCTCAGGTTAACAATGCCGCTGGTGTCGGCACCGTTTTTACGGTCAAAAAACTCAGAACGGCTAGCAATAAACAGCAGCACCGCCATCCAGACATTTGCCACCAGCACATCCACGGTGATCATCACCGAGAAAATACTGCCATCAACATTAAATACTTCTTTCATCGCGGCCTGGTTGGCACCGCCACCAATCCAACTGCCAGCTATAGTAGTCATACCGCGCCAAACGTCGCCGCCAAGCTGCTCTGGGAAAAAATAGCCCATGCTAATAAGCGCTATTGGGCCGCCAATCACAATACCGGCGGTACCAGTTAGAAACATGATAAGCGCTTTAGGCCCCAGCCCCATAATGGCTTTAAAATCCACGCTTAAGGTTAATAACACTAAACTGGCTGGCAACAAATAACGCGATGCCATTTTATACAGCGACGAGCCTTCGCCATCGATAACACCAAAGGTGTTGAATAACGACGGGATGAAGTAACACAGCAACAAGGCTGGCACATAGGTATAAAATTTTTTGAAAAACGGCTTGTCACTGTGGCTGGTGTAAAACACGGCGCCCAAAATAACGGCCATTAGGCCAAGTACCACCGCATCATTGGTGATAAGTACACTGCTGTGTTGCATAGCGAACCTTAAACTGTGGTTATTGTTATGATGTTATTGCCACAGCAAAATACCACAGCACAGCAACAGAACAAAGCCAGCCAGGCCAGGGTAACAGCATAGTGCGTTGGCTTAGGGTACGGCTTTAGCACTCAGCGGTTGCTGACTAAACGCAACCCCGTCCCAACCGGTACGAATAAAATTGCGGATATTCTGATGGTCTGTGCCTTTGGGCGTGTCCAGTACATGGCGGTAGTAGTCACCAAACAAAAACAGCGTTTGCGCGGCCGATAACTGGTGCAATAAACCAAAGGCCAGAATTTTACAGGAGCCATTATTCTCCCCAGCAGTGTTATGCAGCTCTCCGTTAGTGAAGGCTGTGGGGGTAAACTGATATAGCGTATCAATTAACGCAATACTCTGCTCGAAACTGATGCTCTGTGGCTCAGTACTTAATTGAATAAAAAATGCTTCTAACATGCTGATTCCTTTTGTACCCGCTGCCTCACTGGCTTATTGATCCTAAGCGCTAAGTGACCACTTCGCAATACGACAAAAGCCGCAATGAGTTGAAGCAAGCATATAACCGCTGCATCAATCCTGCATTCAGTACCGGATCCGGCTATTGTCATTTCGCCAGGCTGTTATACTTCGGCCTAACCCCGTTACCACAAGGTATGTTGATGTTAGCCGCAGACCTTTGCCATCAGGCCCGTTTGGCACGTGATGCCCGTTATGATGGCGTGTTTTTTACTGCTGTGCACAGTACCGGTATTTACTGTCGGCCCATTTGTCCGGCCCGTGCACCTGCTGAACGGCATGTCAGTTACTTTGCTTCAGCCGCTGCCGCCAGTGCTGCTGGCTTTAGGCCCTGCCTGCGCTGCCGGCCCGACAGTGCGCCGGGCTCGCCGGCTTGGCTTGGCAAACACACAACCTTACAGCGGGCAATACGCTTAATTGATGAAGGTGGATTACAACAACAGACACAACAGCAACTGGCCGAACGGTTGGGCGTAAGCGAGCGTTACTTGCGTAAGTTGTTTCAGCAGCATCTGGGCATAGCGCCAAAACAATACGCACTATGCCAGCAAATACTCTTTGCCAAAAAACTACTGCATGAAACCCAGTTGCCAATCACAGCCATTGCTTATCAGGCCGGTTTTAATAGCGTAAGGCGCTTTAATGATGCGTTTTTACAGCAAGTAAAGCTGTGCCCGACAGCGATCCGCCGCAGACGCAGTACCAACAGCGACACTCTGCAGCTGACACTCAGCTATCGCCCGCCGCTGGCCTGGCAACAATTACTGATATTTTGGCGCGCCCGCACGCTGGATGGCGTCGACTGGGTGCGCGGCAATTGTTATGGTCGCAGTTTTTGCTTTAATGGCCAGCGTGGCTGGTTTGAAGTGACACCTGGCACTGGCGACAACCTGCTACTTAGCTTGTGCTGGCCGGGTACTCAGGGCTTATTAAACCTGGTAAAAAAGATCAGGCAACTGCTGGATCTGGACGCCAACATATTGCAGATTGAACAGTCACTTAGCGCCTCGCCGCTGTTTGACGGCGGCTTGCATAGCGGTTTGCGCATACCCGGCGTATGGGACAGCTGGGAAGCCGGTGTCCGAGCTGTGCTGGGCCAGCAGGTCAGTGTTGCCGGCGCCCGCACTCAGCTTAACCGGCTGGTGCTGGCGCTGGGCGAACCGCTGGATAACCAACGTCGCTTGTTTCCCACGCCGCAGGCGGTATTAGCCAGCGATCTTAACATGATTAAAGTACCCCAGGCCCGACGCGAGACCTTAAAAGCGCTGGCGCAGCGGGTATTAAGCACACCTGACGCTACCCCTGAGCAGTGGTTAACGATTAAAGGCATAGGTCGCTGGACGGTCAGTTACGCTAAGCTGCGTGGTCTAAGTGACACCGATATCTGGCTGGCCGGTGACTTAGGCATAAAAAAGGCGCTGAAAAAGGCCGATCAGGATACGCAGGCATTTAACCATCAGAGCCTCGCGCCCTGGCGTAGCTATGCCACCTTACAGTTATGGTTTAGTTTAGCCAGTTAATTCAGGACATCAGCATGTATTACCAATTTATCGACAGCCCGCTGGGCACAGTGAAAATAAGCGCAATCCCAACAGGCATTTTTGAAGTGGCCTTTGTAAATCACAGTGGCAACGCAGCGCCATCAATGCTGACCGAGCAGGCAGCAGCTCAGCTAACCGCCTATTTTTCCGGGCACTTAGCACAGTTTTCACTGCCGCTGGCTGCCAGTGGCACAACCTTCCAGCAACAGGTGTGGCAGGCGTTAGTCAAAGTGCCCTTTGCCAGCACCTGCAGCTATGCCGATATTGCCCGGCATCTTGCTAACCCCAAGGCGGTGCGGGCCGTCGGTGCAGCAAATGGCCGTAACCCTATCGCCATTATTGTGCCTTGCCATCGGGTAATTGGCGCCAATGGTACCCTAACCGGCTATGCCGGCGGGTTGGAAAAAAAAGCCTGGCTGTTAAAACACGAACAGCGCCATAAGGCGCTGCTGTGATAAAGCCATAAGCTCAGATCTTAGAACTGGTAGCTGACGCCAAAACGAAACTCGTTTTTGGTATCGCCGCTGTTAAGCGCGATGTTGCTGCGGATTGCCCAGTCCGGGCTTAAGTAAAATGCAATTCCGCCCGCCAAACTGCCGTGATCATCGCCGATAGAATGATAAGTCGCTTCTGAATACAGCTCTACCTGCGGCGTTAACGGATGGCGCAGGCCAACACCAGCATAACCACCAGTGTCATCCGCATCGCCAGACGCATGTTCAATACCGGCTAACAAATAAGTTTGTGTAGTAGGTGAAAAGTCCAGCTTAAAACCGGTCAGATAATTAACACCGGCTTGCAACAGGTTTACATCAAAAGGCCCGCTGGATAAACGCGAAAAGGTACCATCAACTACCCAGTTACCATCTAACCGGTAAGAACCCTCAACATAAGGGCCATCGCCACCGGCGTCAGTATAACCGGCGCCAACATAATCCCATTTCACATTAGCCTGCGCAGCACCGGCAAAAGCGGCCGCTACCAAAGTTGCAACTAACAGGGTCTTTTTCATGGTGATACTCCTTGTGTGTCCGCCCAAACCACCGGCGGTTAATGCTTAAACCAAAGTGCCGCCAGCTTAACGGTGCAGAATTAACACTGGCTGAACTGGTTTCGCTGGCAATCATGCTATTTTTTCGGATAAAAAGCGCACAAATATGCCATTTTCTTTTTGTTTTGCTTGGTATTTAATGGCAAAAAATGCCCGGAGGTCATTATGACAACACGTAGCCTACAACGCCTGATCCCATCGGTCGCCACTTCTGATGGTGCTGGCGTCAAAATTAAACGCAGCCTGGGACAAAACCAGCACAGCCGGCTGGATCCTTTTTTAATGCTGGACTTTTTCGGCTCAGACAAAGCCGGTGATTATATCAAGGGCTTTCCACCCCACCCGCACCGCGGTTTTGAAACCGTGACCTATATGCTCGAAGGCCATATGCTGCACGAGGACCATCTGGGCAATCAGGGCCATTTAAAAAGTGGTGGTGTCCAGTGGATGACTGCCGGACGTGGCATTATTCACTCCGAAATGCCGCAGCAGGAGCACGGCTTAATGCAAGGTTTTCAGTTATGGCTTAACTTGCCGGCGGCAGAAAAAATGAAACCGGCCGCTTATGTTGATATTGCGCCAGATCAAATCCCCACCCTTGCGCTGCCACAAGGCAGTATTAAGGTGATTGCCGGCACCGCGCAATCGGCAGAGGCTAAACAAAACGGCCCCATTCAGGGGCTGAGCACAGCGCCGCAGTATTACGACATCGAGCTGAAGGCTAACCAAAGCCTGACCTTAGCGCTGCCGGCAGGCCATACTGCCTTTGTCTATCCGTATCAGGGTGATGTGCAGGTTGATGCCGGCAACGAACCGCGCCGGGTACCCGAGCATCATGCCGGCGTGTTAAGCCAGGGCGAGAGCTTAACACTACACAGCACAACGCCCTGCCGCCTGCTGGTGTTGGCTGGTGCAGCCATTAACGAGCCGGTCGTGCAATATGGTCCTTTTGTGATGAACAGCGCGGCAGAGATAGAGCAGGCGATCCGTGATTATCAAAACGGTACCCTCACAGACAATAAAGCAGCGGCTAGCATAACGCTGTCGCACTAAACCGCCAGGCAATTACACAGAAGAAAGACGGGATTTTAACCGACAGGCCCTTTATACTAAGGGCCTTGTTGTTTGTTCAGAGATCCCTTATGCAAGTTATTGGTATTATTGGCGCCATGGAGCCGGAAGTGGCGCTGCTGCGCGAGCAAATCAGTGATGTGACCACACATCAGCTTGGTGGTTACACTTTTTATCAGGGCACATTGGCCGGCATGCCAGTGGTGTTAGTGCAATCAGGTATTGGCAAGGTGGCCTCGGCATTGGCGACGGCGCTATTGATCCAGCAATTTTCGCCCGCAGCGGTGATAAACACCGGCTCGGCCGGCGGCTTTGACCCCGAGCTGAACGTGGGTGATGTCGTCATCAGCACTGAAGTGCGCCACCACGATGTAGACGTAACCGCATTCGGCTACGAGATGGGCCAGGTACCACAGATGCCGGCCGCTTTCGTTGCCCACCCCAAACTGATTGACGCTGCCGAGCAGAGTATTGCCAAGCTGGGGTATTGCCACACCAAAAAGGGCCTTATCGCCACTGGTGACAGCTTTATCTGCGACCCTGTGCGCATTGCCACTATCCGCCAACAATTCCCTACCATGCTGGCAGTGGAGATGGAAGGCGCAGCCATTGCGCAGGTATGCCATATGCTCAATACGCCTTTTGTGGTGATCAGAAGTTTAAGTGACATTGCCGGCAAAGAGTCGCCGCAGTCATTTGAAGCCTATCTGGAAGTGGCATCCAAACACAGCTCAGCCATGGTATTGGAGCTGCTGCAACGGCTACAACACGTGACGCTGTAGTATGTGGCCACAGGGGCTAAGCGTCTATCCCGCCCTGCTGCTGGCGGTGCTGTTATTGCACCGCCTGTTACCCCTGCCCGATGCTTATCACCCGCTGACAGCATTGCGCTATCTTGCCAGTCAACTTGGTAAAAAAGTTAATCCCGATCCCAACCGCTCGCCAGAGCAACTTTATATTTCCGGTACGCTGGCGCTGTTGGTGTTTTGCCTGCCTTTTATTGCTTTAGGTTATGCGTTTTATACCGTTTCTGAGCTACCTTATGCGCTGGATGCCCTATTGCTTTACCTCAGCCTGGATTGGCAAAACCAGCGCAGCCAGGCCATGCAGGTGCAGCAGCAACTGCAAGCAGGCCAGTTAAGCCTGGCGCGCCAATTGGCAAAACCCTTGCTACTGCGCCAATGCCAGTCGCTGTCGGCCATGGGGCTAAGCAAAGCAGTGATTGAAAGCCTGGTACTGCGCGCCAGCACCAGCCTGCTCGGTGTACTGTGCTATTTTTTGCTCGGTGGCGGCCTGGCAGCCTTCAGTTACCGCCTGTTACTGCTGGCTCAGCAACAATGGAACAGCAAACTGCCCGTTTACCGTTATTTTGGTCGCCCTGCCGCGCTGCTGGCCAGGCTGGTTAACGGCCCGGTACAACTGCTATGCACCCTGGTGCTGGTGCTGCAACATGGTATTAAACGCTGTTATCGCCAGCTGCACCAACCCCGGCTCAATATCAATCTGTTGTCATTCTATTTACTGGGCTGTGCCAGCGTAGCACTTAACCGCAGCCTGGGTGGGCCAGTGTATTATCAACGGGAAAAAATCAGCCGCAGCAGATTGACCCAGCAACATGAGCCGGCAGCGACAGATATTGCCAGTGCTATAAAGATGTTGGCATTTATGCAGAGTTTGCTTTATTTGCTACTGATAGCCTTTGCCGTGCTGCAATGGACATTAACGCTGCGATAAGCCGTTAGCGCTTGGCTGACTAACAGCAGTTGGCTTACCTGGCTGTACTGGACAATAGGTAGGGTCTCGTTATATGTTTTCACACCTGACACAGGTGTAGCACCCATAATATGTATAAAGCTACCAAACGGGAGATACTGTGAATTTTCTGCCGCAGTTTTTGCGATACGCCGCAGTGCTGGTGTTACTCAGTGCTTTTAGCCTGACTGCGGCACCGCTGTTACGACCGCTCACGCCGGATCAAGGCCTCTCTCAGGGCAGCATTAACGACTTAATGCTCGATCACGATGGTTTTTTGTGGTTGGCCACTGCCGGTGGATTGAACCGCTACGACAGTAACCAAATAGTACAGCTAAGTGCCGCCGATTATGGCCTGCGTGAAGTGTCTTTCACCCGATTACTGCTCAGCAGCAATCAACAAATTTATGCTGGCACTGAAAGTGGCCAGTTGTACTATTACGACAGCCAAAGTGGTTTAATGACGCTGCTAACACAATTGCAGCAGCAATTTGAAGTATTATCCAGTTATCAACTTGTTGACCTGGTGGAGCAGGATAACGACCACCTACTCGCCATCACGGATTTCGCCCTACTGCAAATCTCACGACAAGATGGCTCTGCCCGTAAGCTTTTCGATTTAAAGGACGCCGGGCACCCTGACGGCTGGCTTCGCCGTGTGTTTTTATATCAGGGATACGCCCTACTTGCCGCTTATAACGGTGTGATAGCCCACGATCTCAGTACCGGCCAGCAACACTTTATTGCCCATGTTGACCCTGACAACAGCACTGACGACCAACAGCATGTTAAGGTGCTGAGCGTGGCGCAAAATAAACTGTGGATGGGCACAGTGGATGGTTTGTATAGCATCTCGCTGCCAGAGCTTGACGCTTATCTAAGCCAGCAAGTGCCCTATCAGGTTAAGACCGAAATGACCCAGCGCAATATCTGGCAACTGCTATGGCAGGGTGATGAAGCGCTGGTTCCCACTGAGCTTGGGTTATTGCGTTTGAACCCGCAAACCGGCGAGCTTAGTAAACTGGTGTCTTTCAATGATGCTAACCTGGGTCTGTCGGAAGGCAGTATGTTAGATATTGTCGCAGATAAAGACGGCGGTTTCTGGTTGGCCTCACGTGATGATGGTGCCTATTACTGGCAGCCACGCAGCGAAGCGTTTGAAAACCTCAGCCAGCTGACAGGCTCGGCACAGCAGCTGAGCGATAACCGCGTATACAGCATGTTAAATCATCAGGGTATGTTGTGGGTTGGCACGCCTAATGGCTTGAATAGAGTCGATTTAACCAATAACAGTATCGAACAGTACTTTGTATCAACCGACCCCAAAGCGTATTATCACAACGGCTCAGTGTTCCAGATATTACCCGCACCCAATGGCCGTTTTTTCTTACTCACAGGTGTTGGTCTTAAACTGTTTAACCCACAAACTGCCGCTATCGAGCCATTGCCACTGGCAAATGCCGGGGATAGCCAATTATTTGATCATCGCAGTTACGGCTTTTTTGCCCATCAGCATCAGCTGTATTTTTTCCATCAGGGCAAACTGTGGCGTTACCATACCCAAAGCGGCCGGGTGGAAGATTTAACCGCAAAATTTGCTGGTCTGGATGCCAGTAGCAATAGCGTGATTTTCGCCGCCTTACCCAACCGACAAACCAGCCTGTTGGTCGGTAAACCAGATGAGGTCTGGCTGTGGCAACCTGATAGCGGCCAGCAGCGCCTGCTCTACCGACACGAACATTATCTGCCTCATTCACAGCGTGTTGCCGATACGGCCGTGCTGGATAAACACAACCGGCTGTGGGTGGGCATATCCGGTATCGGTTTGCTGGGTTTTGACGCCCAGACATTAACCCTTCAGCACCGCTTTAATATCCGCGAAAGCCTGGTGTCAGACGCCATCTATAGTCTGCATACGGATCAGTTTGAGCAGATTTGGTTCTCATCGCACAAAGGCCTGGTAAGGCTTAACCCAGACTCGCTGCAAATTGAACTCTTCAATCGAGATGATGGCGTTGACACTCATGAGTACAACGCCGGCGCCGCAACTATGCTGGATAACGGTCAGCTGGCGTTTGGCTCGATGCGCGGCGTTACTCTGGTACAACCGGCGTTATTACAACAGCCGCCGGTAACGCCCGATGTCATCATCACCGGTATCCGGGTGTTAAGTGGCAAGCTTGAGCCACTGTACAGCAATCTGAATAACCGGCACTTTACGCTGTCGCATCAGGATTTAGGCATCACGCTGGACTTTAGCGCCATGAGTTTTAGCTTTAATCATAAAATGCGCTATCGCTATTGGCTAAGCGGTGCCAGCAATATTAACTTTCCGCAGCAAAGCGACAACTCTGTGGTGTTTCCTCAGCTAGAACCGGGTAACTACCGCTTTCACGTGGTGGCGTTATCGCCTGACTCCGGTATCGAAAGTGAGCCTGCTACCCTTACGCTGACGGTAAAAGCCGCACCATGGCAATCCGGCTGGGCAAAACTGCTCTATCTCATCCTGCTGGCGCTGGCTGGCTACAAATTATACCGCCTTCGCCGCAGGCAGCATGCCGAGGTACAACAAGCACACCAAAAGGTGCAACTTAGCGAACAACGGCTAAAACAGGCACTGCAGTCGGTTAATAGCGGCGCTTGGGAGTGGAGCGCCAACACCAATCAGCTTTACGCAGCTCGTATTCATACCATGTTGGGCTATCCAGAGAATATCAACCCGCTGACCCTGCAGCAGCATATGACGCTGATCCATCCGGATGACCGTAACAGCTTCGCCAGCCAGTGGCAGCGGTTTTTGCATGACCCAAGCAGTGGTTTTGATTGCACCTACCGTATGCAACATCAACAAGGCCAGTGGCTTTGGTTTCGAGATCAAGGCAAAGCAACCGAAATAGATGCCAAGGGGCAACTGCAAAAGGTGGTGGGCACTTTTAGTAACATCACCGAAACCCGTGCTAACCAGGAAAAAGCCCGTTTATTTGGCGAAGCCTTTCAGCAAACCCGCGATTGGGTGGTTATTCTTGACCATCGCCAGCGGGTGCTGGCAGCCAATCAGTCATTTGCCGCCGCCTTTGGCAATATCGAACATTATCTGGAGCAACCACGCACCCACCATCTGGGCATCAGCCTGGTGCGCCGGCGCTTTTACACCAAGTTGTTAAAAGAATTGCAACCCGGCCAGCACTGGCAGGGCGAAGAGCAGGTGATTACGCCTGATGGCCGCGAACGCCCCACCCTTATAAACATCAGTGCTATTGGTGAGCAGCAACAACAAACCTTCTTCGTGTTGGTGTTTACCGATATTACCGCACAAAAACAAGCTGAAGATGAGCTGCGTTATCTGGCCAATTATGATGCGCTAACCGGCCTGCCAAACCGAGCGCTGCTGATGGACAGAATTTATCATGGCATAGATCAGGCCAAGCGCGATAAGCGCTCGCTGGCACTGTGCTTTATCGACTTGGATAAATTCAAACAAATAAATGACTCGCTGGGCCATGATATCGGCGATCTGTTGTTAAAAGAAGTGGCGCGCCGGCTCACCCTCACCCTTCGTGAAAGTGATACCGTCGCCCGTTTGGGTGGTGACGAGTTTGTCGTACTGCTCGAAGGCTATAAAGCGGAGGACAACATTAGCCATGTGGCGCGTAAAATGTTAAGTGTGGTAAGCGAACCCATGTTGCTGGGCACCCATACTGTGGGCGTCTCACCCAGTATTGGCATCGCTGTCTATCCTGAAGATGCGCTAAGCGCCGGCGAGCTGTTAAAACATGCCGACGTGGCCATGTATCATGCCAAAGAAGCCGGTCGCAATAACTTTCAGTTTTTCACCGCTGAAATGAACGAAAAGGCCCATATGCGGCTGGCGCGTGAAACCCGCTTACGTAAAGCGCTGCACAACGATGAGTTTGTCAATTTTTACCAGCCAATCGTTAACAGCCAAACCCGACAGGTGGTTGGCGCTGAAGTACTGCTACGCTGGCAAAGCAGCGAAGGTCTTGTCTCGCCCGCCGAGTTTATTGCATTGGCTGAAGAGCTGCGGCTAATCATTAATATGACCCACGATTTGCTGGAGCGTGCGCTGACCGATTTAGCCAAGTGGCATGACGATGGCCATCTGTTATACCTGTCGGTCAACTTATCAACCCGCCATCTGGAGCAACCAGCACTGGCCGACTATGTACGCGGCTTGCTGCAAAAGTACAATTTATCCGCCAGTTATCTGCGCTTTGAGGTCACCGAAAGTGCGCTGATGCGCGACCATCAAAGCGCTATCGAAACCATGCTGGCATTAAGCGAGCTGGGGGTACAACTGGCGCTGGACGATTTTGGTACCGGTTACTCTTCTTTAAAATACTTAAAAGAGCTACCGATTGACGGTATTAAAATTGACCGCAGCTTTGTGCAGGATATTGGTATCGACAGCAGTGACGAAACCATTATTGAAGCCATGCTGAGTATGGCCAACAGCTTGGGGATGTATTGCGTGGCCGAAGGGGTGGAAACCGAGCAGCAGCTGGCGTTTTTTAACCGCCGCCACTGCTATCTGATCCAGGGTTACTTATTTGCCAAACCGATGCCGGCCGACGCTATGCCAGCATTTTTACAACGCGAACTTTAACGGGTAAAGCCGCTGCGTCAGGTAGCGGTTAACTTACGATTAGTGCGTTAATCACCGCTGCGAAGCTTAGCACGGCTCTGGTATACTTGCCCGCCACAACCTTGCCACCGGATCTGTATGTTAACGCCCCTGCTTAAAGGTGCCTTGCTGTTATTGTTGGCAGAAGCCTGCTTTGCCGGTATAGGTGCTGTGGTTAAATTTACCAGCGCGACCGCTTCAGAGGCGCAGGTGGTGTTTTTCCGTAATTTCTTCGCCCTGCTGTTAATGCTGCCATTTTTGTACCGGCACGGGTTTAGCCTGCTGAAAACCAATCGTTGGTATTTACATGTCAGCCGCGCGCTAACCGGCATTATTTCCATGTATTGTTTTTTCTATGTACTGGCCCGCCTGCCACTGGCGCAAGGCATGCTGGTGCTATTGTTGTCGCCCTTTATTGTGCCCATTATCGCCCGCTTCTGGTTAAAAGAGCGGCCGAGTAACCTTACGTTGTTTGCCATTTTACTTGGCTTTATCGGCGTGCTGCTGGCACTGCCCGGCAGTAGTGGTGGCCTGGACAGTATTATGCTGGTTGGATTGTTATCCGCTGTGCTGGTAGCGGTAACCAAAACCACTATCCGCTATATGTCAGACACAGAGCCGGCAGTACGCATTGTGTTTTATTTTTCACTGTTAACGGCAATATTGTCGGCAATACCGCTGCCATTTTACTGGCAACCGCTGAACAACGAGGTATGGCTGGCCTTCGTGGCTATGGGTGTGCTGGCAGCCATTGGCCAGTTGGCCATGACCCGCGCCTATGCCGTAGCACCGGCCAGTGATATCGGCATGTGGACATACAGCAGCGTGGTATTTGCCGGGCTATTTGGTTACTTATTCTGGCAAGAGCCGGTTACGATGGCCTGGCTTGGCGGCGTGCTGGTGATTTTTTATGCCGGTTATATTACCACCCGGCAAAGGCTGTTATGAGGTTTTAACGCCAATGCTGGCAACGCCGGCGTGAACAGGCTAAAATACGCTCCCTTTTTTCCAAGTGACAATACAGGTAACAACACGCAATGGGCAAAAAGCTGCACATTAAAACCTGGGGCTGCCAGATGAACGAATACGATTCATCCAAAATGGCCGACCTGCTGGATGCCACTCATGGCTATACCCTGACCGAAGAGGCAGAAGAAGCAGACGTGATCCTGCTAAATACCTGCTCGATCCGGGAAAAAGCCCAGGAGAAGGTATTCCATCAGTTGGGGCGTTGGCGTCCGCTGAAGGAAAAAAATCCTAATTTAGTTATCGGTGTCGGTGGCTGTGTTGCCTCACAAGAAGGTGCCGCCATTCGTGAGCGCGCGCCTTTTGTCGATATCGTGTTTGGGCCGCAAACGTTGCACCGTCTGCCTGAGATGATTAACTCAGTGCATGGCAACAAATCGCCAGTGGTAGACGTCTCTTTTCCAGAAATTGAAAAATTTGACCGCCTGCCCGAGCCTAAAGCCGAAGGCCCAACAGCCTTTGTGTCTATTATGGAAGGCTGCTCGAAATACTGCACTTTCTGCGTAGTGCCTTATACCCGCGGCGAGGAAGTTAGCCGCCCGCTGGATGATGTGCTGTTTGAAATTGCCCAGCTCGCCGAACAAGGCGTGCGCGAAGTAAACCTGCTGGGGCAGAACGTGAACGCTTACCGTGGTGAGAAATATGATGGCAGCATCTGTCATTTTTCTGAACTGCTGCGTTTAGTGGCGGCAATTGACGGTATTGACCGTATTCGCTATACCACCTCACACCCAGTTGAATTCACCGACGATATTATTGAGGTTTACCGCGACGTTCCTGAGCTGGTAAACCACCTGCACTTGCCGGTGCAAAGCGGCTCAGATCGCATTTTAAACCTGATGAAGCGTGGCCACACGGCGCTGGAATATAAAGCGCAAATCCGTAAGCTGAAGAAAATCCGCCCCGATTTAAGCATGTCGTCAGACTTTATTATCGGCTTCCCGGGTGAAGACGACGCCGATTTTCAAGCCACTATGGATTTAATCGCTGCTATCAATTTTGATATGAGCTTCAGCTTTATCTATAGCGCCCGCCCGGGTACGCCGGCGGCCGATCTGCCGGATGATGTCAGCGAAGAGACGAAAAAACAGCGGCTATATATTTTACAAGACCGCATTAACCAGCAGGCGCTAAAGATTGCCCGCGGCATGTTAGGCACCGAGCAGCGTATCCTGGTAGAAGGCCCGTCGAAAAAAGACATTATGGAGCTAACCGGCCGCACTGAAAATAACCGGGTGGTAAACTTTGTTGGTACGCCAGATATGATTGGCCAGTTTGTTGATGTGAAAATTACTGACGTATTTAGTAACTCACTACGCGGCGAGGTTATTCGTACTGAGCGCGATATGGGCCTGCGCCGCGATACCGCACCACAGCATATTCTGGCGCGGCAAAAAGCCGAGCCGGTGGCTGATGTACTGGGCGTAACCACGTACACACCTTAACACCCGGGGGCCTTACGCCCCCTTTTGCATTGAGGCCGCTTTTGAGCACAGCGTTACATACTGCAGAATTAACCCTCACCGGGGCCGATAGCCGGCGGCTAACGCTGTTGTGCGGCCCGTTTGACGATAACTTAAAACATGTTGAGCGCCGGCTGCAGGTGGATATCAGCCACCGCGATAACCAGCTTAAAGTGAGCGGCGAGCCGGACAACGTCGCCGCCGCGCTTGACGTATTACAGCAATTGTTTGACACCACCGCGGCGACAGACGCTGAATTAACGCCAGAGCAGGTACATTTAGTGATTAGCGAAAACTACGATATTCAGTATCAGCAAACCGATGGTAGTGCGCAAGATTTTAGTCTTAAAACCAAAAAAGGCTTAATTAAACCACGTAATGCTAACCAGGCAGTATATGTCAGCAATGTATTAAAGCATGACGTCTGCTTTGGTATAGGCCCGGCCGGTACTGGTAAAACCTATTTAGCCGTGGCCTGCGCGGTCGATGCGTTAGAGCGCAATTTAGTGCGGCGTATTATACTGACCCGGCCGGCAGTAGAAGCCGGTGAAAAACTGGGCTTCTTACCCGGCGATTTAGCGCAAAAAGTCGATCCCTATTTACGCCCGCTATATGACGCCCTGTTTGAGATGCTCGGTTTTGAAAAGGTAGAAAAGTACCTCGAGCGCGGCATTATTGAAATTGCGCCACTGGCTTATATGCGCGGCCGTACGTTAAACGATGCCTTTATCATCCTGGATGAAAGCCAAAATACCACAGTTGAACAGATGAAAATGTTCTTAACCCGCATTGGCTTTAGCTCTAAAGCGGTTATCACCGGCGATGTAACTCAGGTTGATTTACCGCGTGGTCAGTATTCCGGCTTAAAACATGCCATAGATGTGTTAAGCGAGGTGAAAGAAATCAGCTTTAACCACTTTACCGCCAAAGACGTGGTGCGCCACCCGATAGTACAGCGTATCGTCATGGCCTACGAAGCGCACGAAGCGGCAAAGCTTGCGGCCTCTGCCGCTGCTAAGGGTGACTAATGGCCATTACCCTGGATTTACAGCTTGCCTCAAGCGCCGGCAATTTGCCTACCGAAACGCAAATACTGCAGTGGCTGGAAGCGGCAATTCTTCCCTTTCAAGCCGATGCAGAAGTGACAGTGCGCATTGTTGACAACGACGAAAGCCAGCAGCTTAACCACGACTACCGCGGTAAAGACAAACCGACCAATGTGCTGAGTTTTCCGTTTCAGTGCCCACCCGGCATTGAACTGCCGCTATTAGGCGATTTAGTCATCTGCGCGCCGGTGGTCGCAGAGGAGGCCGCTGAACAGCAAAAGAGCTTACACGCGCATTGGGCACATATGGTGGTGCATGGCAGCTTGCATTTACTCGGCTTTGACCATATAAATGACGACGATGCCGAGCAAATGGAAGCCGAAGAAGTGACCATTTTGCAGCAACTTGGCTTTACTAACCCCTATTTGTTGGATGACGAATAGGATTTCTTTGTCTTTTGGAGTAACAGTTCACCCATGAGTGACGACAATCCCCACTCTAGTCGCGGTTCTGCCGGTAAATCCTGGCTGGAGCGTATAGCCAGCATGTTCACCGCAGAGCCACAGGATATTTCAGATCTACAGGACATCATCAGCGAGGCGCAAATGCGCAACCTGATTGATACCGACACCAAAAGTATGCTGCAAGGCGTATTGGACGTTTCCAGCATGCGTGCCCGCGACATTATGATCCCCCGCTCGCAAATGGCCACCATCGACATTGACGATGATGTCGCAGCTATGCTGCCGATCCTGCTGGAAAACAATCACAGCCGTTACCCGGTGGTGAACGAAGACAAAGATCATATTGAAGGCATTTTGCTGGTAAAAGACTTACTGCATTATGCATTAACCCCCGATAACACCGACTGGCACCTGCGTGACTTACTGCGCCCGGCAGTGATTATTCCGGAAAGCAAAAGAGTTGATGCGCTGTTAAAAGAATTTCGCCAGAAACGCTACCACATGGCGATAGTGGTCGATGAATACGGCGGTGTGTCTGGCCTGGTCACCATTGAAGATATTCTCGAGCAAATTGTCGGCGAAATTGAAGACGAGCACGACGATGAAGAAGAGCACGATATCAAAAAAATGGCTTCACGCGTGTTTCAGGTCAGTGCCCTTACGCCGCTGGACGAATTTAACGAAACCTTTGGCACCCGCTTCGATGAGGAAGACGCCGATACCATTGGCGGCATAGTGCTACATGCCTTTGGCCATATGCCAGCACGGGGTGAGAGTATCGAGCTTAACGGCCTGACGTTTAAAGTGAGTAAAGCCAATAGCCGCCGTCTGGTACAGTTGCAGGTTATTCGCGCCAAAGAAAACGTTGAAGCAGAAGACGGTTAACCCTTGGCCACAAGTTTAGCACCCTTACTGAGGCGGCTGTTGCCGCTGGCGCTACTGGTAGGCGGTGGCGCGCTCAACACCCTCGCCTTTGCGCCTTACACCCTATGGTGGCTGCCGCTTTTCACTGTCGCCTTGCTGGCTGGCATGCTACACCGGCAAGCCAGCGCAAACACCGCTGCGAGCAGCACCTCTGCCAGCCATGCCTCAGCAGGCCGCGCCGCCATTACAGGCTTTAGCTTTGGCTTAGGCTGGTTTGGCGTGGGCATAAGTTGGGTGCATGTCAGCATTGAGCAGTTTGGCGGCTTACCGCTGGCTGGCAGTCTGGCGCTGATGGCGCTGCTGGTAGGTTATCTTGCATTATTTCCGGCGCTGGCCTGTGGGCTGTACGCAAAACTTAGCACCCATTCGCTGTCAGGCTGGCTAAAACCGTTGTTATTTGCCGCCTGCTGGACGCTGGCAGAATGGCTGCGCAGTGTCTTGCTTACCGGCTTTCCATGGTTGTCGTTGGGTTACAGCCAAACCAGTTACGGTCTTGGCCACTTGGCGCCGTTAATCGGCGAGACCGGTATCAGCTTCTTGTTAGTATTAAGTGCGGCAGCACTGGCGCAATTAGTTATTCGCGGCCCACGCTGGCCACGTTTTGTGCCGACGCTTGGGGCTCTAGCGCTGTTTACAGTTAGCCCCGAGCTTAGCCGCTGGCAGGGCTGGCAGTACAGCGAACAGCAGCTGTCGGTGCTATTGGTGCAGGGTAATATCAAACAGGAATTGCGCTGGGTACCCGAGCAAGAACAGCCAACCATGCTGAAGTACATGGATTTAACCCGGCCGCATTTTCAAACCGATTTAGTGATCTGGCCCGAAGCGGCTATTCCAAGGCTAGAGCCACTGGCGGAAGATTATCTGGATAACTTAAACCGGGCGGCGCTTTACGCCGACACCGCCGTAATCAGCGGTATACTTGATTACAACTTTAAAACCCAGCAAGCCTGGAACAACCTGATTGTGCTGGGTAAACGTTACCCTGATTCCACCGATGGCGATTATTTTTATGGCCATGGTAACCGCTACAGCAAACATCATCTGCTGCCAATTGGCGAATTTGTGCCCTTTGAAAGCTTGCTGCGCCAGCTGGCACCGATTTTTGATTTACCGATGAGCTCATTCAGCCGCGGCAGCTATGTGCAGCCAAACCTGGTTGCTAATGGTTACCACCTACTGCCAGCGATTTGTTTTGAAATTGCCTTTCCTGAGCAAATCGCCGCCAATATGACACCAGACACTCAGCTGCTGCTAACGGTGAGTAACGATGCCTGGTTTGGCGACAGCATAGGGCCACACCAGCACTTACAAATTGCCCAGATGCGCGCCCGTGAGTTCGGCCGGCCGGTGCTTCGGGCCACAAACAATGGCATTACCGCAACCATTAATGCCAGTGGTGAAATAACCGCCCGGGCGCCCCAGTTTAGCCAAACCGTATTGCAGGATACCGTGCAACTCACTTCGGGCCGAACCCCCTATGCCAGCCTTGGTAATTATCCGCTTTTTATTGCCTGCACGCTGATTTTGCTGTTTAGCCTGGTAAGGCGCTGGCAACGCCGCTCAAACGGTAACGCCTAACCGTCAATAAAAGCCCAAGCAGCCTAGCCATACAGCCATCTACCAATCACTCTGATAGCCTTTCAGTTACACTTTATAACAGATATTTATTCAACATATTTCACAAAAATCACATAAAACAGCCATTATCGGGAACTTTCAATTTAGGGTTGCTAAAGCGGTTTTTCTCTGGCAGAAATAAAGCCATTGCTGAATTAAACAGCAAAGCGACAAAGCGCCGACAGAGCGCGACAAATAACAAGTAAAATCAGCAAAAATAACTGATTAAGCAACATCCAGAGGAAGTAAGTTAATGAAATATAATAAATTATCCACCATTGCGACCGCCACTTTGCTGGCGATGGGTTTTACCGCTACTGCAGCAGCATCTGATCGGGTCATCATTCAGGTTGATAACAGCAAAAAAGGCGTAGTAAAAGCGCTGGCTAAACAGTTGGGCGGCGACGTAAAAGTGGATGCTGACGGCTTTATCGCGGCGCAATTTACGGGTAAGACATTAAGCGAAATCAAAGGTCTGTTAAACAACCCTCACATTAAACTGGTAGAAGCAGACGAAATCCGTAAACCCATGGCCATCTATAACGATGATTTGGGCAACCCAATGACTGAGCAGCTGACCCCTTATGCGGTCTATCAGTCGCAAGCGAATCTGGTTAATTTCAATGCCGGCGCTGGCATGAAAGTGTGTGTTATTGACTCAGGCCTCGACCGCTCAAATATTGACTTTGACTGGGGCAACATCACCGGTGATAACGACTCCGGCACCGGCCGCTGGGATGTTGCCGGTGGGCCACACGGCACACACGTTGCGGGCACCGTGGGCGCAGCCGATAACGGCGTAGGTGTGGTCGGTATGGCACCTGGCGTCGCCATGCATATCATCAAAGTATTTAACGCTGAAGGCTGGGGTTACTCATCCGATTTAGCTTACGCGGCGCAAAAATGTACCGCAGCCGGTGCTAACATTATCACCATGAGCTTAGGCGGTGGCGGTGCTAACAGCACAGAGTCAAACGCTTTTGCTACCTTTACTAACAACGGCGGCTTAGTGCTGGCTGCAGCAGGTAACGACGGTAACAGTGTACGCTCTTACCCGGCGGGTTATCCGTCAGTCATGATGATCGGCGCCAACGATGCCAATAACAACATTGCTGATTTCTCGCAGTTCCCAAGCTGTACGTCAGGCTCTGGCCGACGCGCCACCACAGACGAAAAGATCTGTGTTGAAGTGACCGCTGGTGGTGTAGATACGTTATCGACCTATCCGGCCGATGGTGCGACCTCATCATCACTGTATGCTGGCAGCACCGCTTATGCTTCATCAGCAATGGAAAACGCCGGTACTGCCTCTGGTAGCACCTACTTTATGGGCCTGGCGACCAGCGTAAACAGCGCTGCCGCCGGTAAAGTGTGCGTAATTGACCGCGGAACCATTTCATTTCACGACAAAGTGAAAAATTGCGAAAGCTCAGGTGGTATCGGTGCAGTGATCATCAATAACGAAGCCGGTATGTTGTATGGTACTTTAGGCGAAGGCACAGCCAATACCACGTCCATTCCGGCGGTAGGCGCAGCATTGGAAGACCGTTCAGCACTGTTAGCGGCTAGCAGTATGACAGTGGCCATTGAGAGCAGTGACTACGGCTATATGAGCGGCACCTCAATGGCAACGCCAGCGGTAGCCGGTGTCGCAGCGCTGGTGTGGTCTAACTTCCCAAGCTGTACCGGTACTGAAATTCGTAACGCGTTAAAGGCTACGGCTCAGGATGCGGGCGCAGCCGGTAAAGACGTGTACTTCGGCTACGGTATTGTGAAGGCCAAAGCAGCATACGACTACCTGAGCGCCAACGGCTGCGCCGGCGGTGGTGACACCGGTGGCGGCGATACCGGTGGCGGTGACACGGGTGGCAGCTGTAAAGGCGGCCCAAGAAAATGCGGTTAATTGCTTAACTGCTCAAAGCCGGCATTACGCCGGCTTTTTTCTTGCTAAAGCGGCAAATGTTAACAAAACACCTTGAGTCACAGGCTATGTGCGTTACACTAAAACGTGTTTTTTGCTTTACACAGAACGGCTATGACCTTACTGCATAATATCAGCCGCACTTTGCAGCGCCGGCGTAACGCCACCTGGCATGCGCTGGGCTACGACACACAGGTACGCCCGGAAACACCAGCAGACTATACTGCAGTAGAGCAACTTACCTATGACGCTTTTCACCATGACGCTGAAGTTAGGCTTATCAAAACACTGCGCCAGCAGCCGGGCAGTATCAGTTTAGTAGCGGAGCAGCATGGCAAGCTTGTCGGCCATATACTGTTTTCAATCGCCCATTTAGCAGACCATGCGGATATCACGTTAATGGCACTGGCACCGATGGCAGTAACTGATGTATTGCAGCATCAGGGGATAGGCTCGGCGCTGGTACGCGCCGGTTTAGAGTTGTGCCGAGCGCGCGGTACAGCTGCAGTTGTGGTACTGGGACACCCCGGTTATTACCCACGCTTTGGCTTTGCTCCGGCCAGCCGCTTTAGCATAAGCTGCCCGTGGCAGGTACCGGATGAGACCTTTATGCTACTTGCGATGAAACCCGCTTTACTTAAAGGCAAAAGCGGCCAGGTGCTTTATCATCCGGCTTTCGCTGAGCTTTAGTTAGTCGTCATCCATAGCGCCATTTACCAGCTCGGCAATTTCAGCCAGCCGCACTACGGCGCGGCCATTGACGGATTTCTTTGGATATTGACCACGGCTGTTTTTCTCGCCAACCTCAACACCTGTCAGCAGATGTAGCGCCTCATCGACGGTTTTCACCACATAAATATGGAACTTATGCTGCTTTACTGCCGCTATCACTTCATCATTCAGCACCAGGTTTAACTGATTACTGGCTGGAATAATCACGCCCTGCTCGCCGCTTAAGCCCCGGCTTTGGCATAAGCGGAAATAGCCCTCGATTTTTTCGTTCACCCCGCCAATCGACTGCACCTGACCATGCTGGTTAATCGAGCCGGTAACCGCCAGGCTTTGTTTAATCGGGATATCGGTAATGGCAGATATGAGCGCGCACACTTCCGCCAGCGATGCACTGTCACCGTCAATATGGCCATAGCTTTGCTCCATGGCAATATTGGCCGATAGGGTGAGCGGGAAATTGCGCGCATATTTGGCGCCCAGATAACCGGTTAACAGCAGTACCCCTTTAGAGTGGATGGCTTTACCCAATTCCACTTCGCGCTCAATGTCTATCACGCCACTGGAGCCGGCAAACACCGTGGCACTAATGCGCGCCGGCGTACCAAAGGCGGTATCACCTATCTCCAACACGGTTAAGCCGTTAACTTTACCCACCGCCAAACCGTCGGTATCAATTAAAATCTGCCCTTCCTGAATATCTTCTAAGAAAGCTTCACTTATACGCCCGGTGCGGTACTGCTTGCCTTTTAAGGCCTGTTGCACATGCTCTGCCGTTAAGCTGTTGCTGTGCTGCTGGCCGGCGTAATAACAGGCTTCGCGCACCAGCTCTAATACATCGGCAAAGCGGGCCGATAATTTGCGCTGGTGCTCAGCCTGGCGAAAGCTGAAGCTAAGCAACTGGCGAAACCCGCTGGCGGTCAGCTCGTCGATATTTAACAGCTGCATTTGTTCGCGAATTTGCATCGCCATATAGCTTAGGGTCTGGGCGTTATACGGCAGATAATGCTCAAAGTCGGCCAACACACGAAACAGCTCGTTAAATTCATCATCCACGTCCTGAATAAGGTAATACAGGTCGCGTGAGCCAAGCAGTACCACCTTTACATTTAGCGGTATCGCCTTGGGCGTAATAATGGTCGAGTTAGTCACCGCATGGTCTGATAGGGTATCAATGAGTAACTCACCGGATTTTAGCGCCAGTTTTAACGCATCCCACAGCTGTGGCTGGGTTAGCAGACGGTCGGCATCTAAGATTAAGTAGCCGCCGTTGGCACGGTGCAGCGCACCGGGGCGGATCATGCGGTAGTTGGTATACAGCGAGCCACTGCTGGAGTTGTACTCAACACGGCCAAACAGGTTGCCGTAGCTGGGGCTGGGCTCAAAAATAATCGGCGCACCCGACATACTTTCATGATGCACCAACACGTTAGGCACAAACTCTTCGACAAAAATTTCGCGGTTATCGCTCTCTTCCTGCTTTTCGCTTTCCGACTCATCCGGCATCAGTTCCAGCACGGCTTTTACCAGATGGCTGCGCATCTCTCGCACATATCGCAGCACACCCAGTTCAGCTGCATAGTCGTGCTCCAGCTGTTTTAGCAGCGGTTTTATCGCCTGCTCTATGGTGTCTTTACGCAGCGCGCGCAGGTTTTCCGATAACTCGCGCTTCCACTGCGGCAACTCTAGTAGCTGTTCATTTAAAATGGTTTCCAGCTCGCCCACCAGGCCGTAAAAGTACTGCCGCTGCTCTTCGGTTAACTTACTAAACTCCTGATCATCAAGCGGTTTGCCGTCAATGATCGGTGAAAAGCTGACCGCGCCGTTTTCTTCATACAACACGACGTTTTTTTCCAGCGCTTTTTTCTCTACCAATTCCAGCGCCAGTTCGTATTTATCATCAAAGGCACGGGCAATGGCTTTTTTCTTGCGCTGATAACCCGGGTTATCAAAGGCTGCCGGGAAGGTGTCGAGCAACTCGTCAATTAAGGCTTCAATCTTCTTAACCAGTACCTTGCCTTCACCCGGCAACAGCCGCAGCGTGTTGGGTACACGCTCGTCATCAAAATTGTTTAAATAGCACCATTCATCTGGCGTGGCTTTTTCACTGGCGGCTTGCTGTAATATATCCTGCACCAGCGTAAAACGGCCTAGCGCCGGCTCCCCCATTACATACAGGTTGTAACCGGGCATATCCATACCGATAGCAAACGCCAGCGCCGCCTTGGCTCTGTCCTGCCCGATAAAGGCCGGCACCAGTGTGTTAGCGTCCAGCGCTTGTTTAATCAGTTTAGCGTCCAGCTGAGGCCCAAGTTGGGGTAGCGTAAGTGCCAGCGGATGTGGGTGATGAGTCATGCATTACCTAGTAAAACCTGCAATTATTGCCGCTATACTAGCAAAAACCAGCGCCGCTGTGCTGGTCAATTTCGCTGTTTGATTAAAGAATTCCCCCACCCCGTCGATACAGTAAGTATCAAGGCAAACAGTACACGGGGCCAATCATGAACGAGACATACCGCTTACAGAAAATTCGCAACCTGGGCGTACGGCTACAAGAGCTTGAGCTGGTGTCATTAACGCCTGGCAAATCTTACACCAGTGCAGCACTAAACTTCCTGTTTGCCGATCATGAGCTGGAGCGCCCTTGTGGTTTACCACTGGAACACACGTTAAAAACACTGGGCGAGGCTATTATGGCTAAACGCAAAGTACGCTTTTCCAGCCTGGACGCGGATGCAGTCATCGACTTTTTCTGCCGGCTATATCGCGTTCACTAACCGCAACTATTTACGCACAGCGCTGAAAGATAACCATCATACCGCCGTTCTTATGTTCTGTTGTTTTAACGGAGCATTAAGATGCCGGCGGTTTTTTCTTTTTATCAAACTATGGTCAATCGCAGCCAGGCGCTAGCCGGATTAGCACCTTTACTTCTGCGCCTATATCTGGCCCCCGTGTTACTGCAAGCGGGCTTTAACAAGCTTGAGCACTTTGACGACACGGTAGCCTGGTTTGGCAATACCGAATGGGGGCTGGGTTTACCCCTGCCAATGCTGTTAACCATATTGGCAATAACCGCAGAAACGCTGGGGGCAGTGTTGTTGCTAATGGGTTTATTCACCCGGCTGGCTAGCATACCCCTTATGGTGACCATGCTGGTGGCCATTTTTGCTGTGCATTGGCCTAACGGCTGGCTAGCGATTGCCGACAGCAGCAGTTGGCTGGCAAACGAGCGGGTAATAGAATCTACTGAGCAACTTCAGGCCGCGAAACACCTGTTGCAGCAACATGGTAATTACGCCTGGCTCACCCGCAATGGTAGTTTTGTGATTTTAAACAACGGTATTGAATTTGCTGCCACCTATTTTGTTATGTTGGTTAGCCTGTTTTTTACCGGTGGTGGCCGCTACACCAGCCTGGATTATTATGTTAAGCAGCGCGTCTATGGCGGAGCATCATGATGGGTAGCCTGCATTTTTTGCCAGGCAGGGCAAATAAAGCTAGTCTGAACACCACTAACGTACAGAGTAAAACGGCGCCAATGCCCGACCACACCACTCAGAACCAGCCAAGCGCTGCCGTGTTTACGCTTGGCGACAATAAAGCCAAACGCTACGAATTGCTGGTTAAGCACTACCATGCCGATCTGTATCGCTACGGTTACTGGTTATGTAAAGATGCGGACATTGCCCAGGATCTGGTGCAGGAAACCTTTTTACGCGCCTGGAGAAGCCTGGACAGCCTGCTGGACGCAAATGCCGCTAAAGCATGGCTTATTACTATCTTACGCCGGGAAAACGCCCGCCGCTTTGAGCGTAAGCAATTTGATTACGACGACGGCGCCGAGCAGGATAGTCTGGCCGATACGGTGCAAAGCAGTGCCGAGCAACAATACGACAACCAGATTGTGCGCCAGCATTTGGCGGCGTTACCCGAAGAGTACCGCGAACCCTTGGTGCTGCAAGCATTAGGCGGCTTTAGCAGTGACGAGATCGCCAGCCTGCTTCAACTGAATGTCAATACCGTGAACACCCGTTTATTTCGCGCCCGTAAATTAATGCGGGCCAGCCTGGATGTATCAGGAGAGCGTCACCATGACTAATACCGAATTACGCCGTTTATTACTGGCCGACCCTTATAGTCAGCACCCGGCGCTACAACAGGCGCTTGCGAAAGATGCTGATTTGCGTCAATTTGCCCAACAACTGCAGCAGCAACAACACGCCTTAGAAGATGCGCTGCAAATACCGGTACCGCCTATGCTGGCCGAGCAGCTAATGCAAATTCCAAAGCAACAAAAACGCCGTTGGCGCTGGTTAACACCGCTGGCCTTAGCGGCAAGTGTCGCCCTGATTTCAGTATTGGGGCTTAATGGGTATCACCATGGTTACACCAGCGATATCGGCAGCCATGCATTAGCCCATGTTTACCATGAACACGATTATTTACTGTCTCATGCCCAGGCGCAGCCGCTTGAAGAGGTAAACCTGAAACTGGCTGACTTTGGTGCCAACTTACAAGAGTGGCAGGACGAGATTATTTACGCCCGCTATTGTACCTTTCAGGGTGTGCGTTCGCTGCATCTGGCGGTGAAGACAGCCAGCGGCTACGCCACTATTTTTGTTATACCCAAAGACACAGATCTGAAAGCCTCACCACACTTTACCGATCAGCACTATCAGGGGCTGACACTGGCAATGCTCAATGCCAATGTGGTGGTAGTAAGTGACAACCCTGCTGATCTGCAACAACTGCCTGCCAAGTTACAACGTAAACTGGTGTTTTCAGCGTAAAAAAACGGCCCTGCCGGGCCGTTTTATCGCAAAACCATGCGTTTTATCAGGCGCGGCTTTTACGCAGACGCAGCGCAGCTAAACCCGCAGCAAACAACAGCACACTGGCCGGTGCTGGTACATCACTTGGGTCAACCTGAGCACCGACATAACTGATCAGATTTTTCGTCAGTTGTTGTGAATTTGGCACGTCAAATTGATTCATCATAAAATTCACGTCCAGGATAGTGGTCAGCGCGCCAGCCATAGCATTGGTTAAACTACCAACACCAAACGCCACACCGGCGCCCATAGAGCCATCGGCGCGAGAGGTGATCCACTCGCCGTTGCCGTGGTTGGTGTAACAACCCGAGGCAGCATAATTTACCTGACTTACCGTATTAGGACCGGTAAAGGGTTCATGCACCATTTGCACACCGTCGTAACAACCTGAAAAGCCCAGAGCGCCACCGCCCAGCAGATTAATTAACGATAAAATCGAGTTATTACGACTCATAAAATTATCGTTTTCACCCATTAAGAACAGGCCGCCACCGTTACCTAAATAATCCAGATAGATATTTTGCGCCGCGGCGTCTAGCGCTGCCGCGTTAAAAAAGCGTACATCCCATACCTGAGCATAACCTGAGAGATCAGCCAGCAAATTATTGCTGATAGTAACGGTGTTGCCCACTGCTTCATGTAGCGCTTGCAGATTGGCGGTTAATGCACTGGTGGTACCCACTTCTGTGGTTTGATCAGCGCCGTTAATAATTAAAATAGGACCGGCAGTCGCCGCAGCTGAACACATCAAGCCGGCGGCACAAAACAACGACTTCAACAACTTCATACTTCACTCCGTGAAAAATCAACTGGTTACCATCTTTTTTGGCAGAGAGGCTTAAGCAAGAACCACGCCTACATAAAATACCTATAATAATCAACAATATAAAATAAACCCGTTACAGATAACGTCTGTTGATGCAAAAAAAGCTGACAGCAACCACAACATTGACTAAAGTTTAAACAAATTAATTAAATTACGTCATATTTTTTTACATTACCCCTCAACACAGTAAATCAAATGAACATATTTCTATATTTTTCAAGTCGTTACAAATCACAGTCTTAAGGCATATTATTTGCTAGCAGCCGCAGGCTTTAATGCCTTTTATAACAATCAGCAATAATATGGAGATAATTAATGAAACTTAGGAATTTAGCGGCGGCACTGAGCTTTGCTGCCATACTGCCGGCACAAGCTGCAGTAATTGGTCTGGATGTCATGACATCAGTCAACAATGCTGCCAGCGAAATGACCAATGCACTGGTGGGTGCGGGCATTTCAGTATTTGATGGCAGCCAGGTCTTTCAGGGCGTGTTAAACGATGCCGCCAGTGCGCAATCCGCCATCTATCAAAGCGCGCTGTTTAGTAACGGTGTACATTCGGTTGGTATCGATGATGGTATCTTCTTAAGCACCGGTACCGCAAATTTGTCAAACAGCAACACATCGTCCAGCCTGGGTTTTAGCACAGGCACCGGCAGCGATGCCGACTTGTCAGCCCTATTAGCCGCCAATGGCGCGCCCAGCACCACCACCAACGATGTTAACTTTTTGGAATTTCAGTTCTCGGTAGCCGCTGGTTTTAATGCCATTAGCCTGGATTTTATCTTTGGCTCTGAAGAGTTTCCTGATCAAGCGGTAACTGACGTGCTGGGTATTTTTGTTGACGGTATTAACTATGCGTTTTTCCCGGACAGCAGCCTGGTGTCTTTTGTAACAGGCGTCAATGCCGGCAACTTTAATGACAACTCACAGGGCGATTATGACCTGGAGTACGATGGTTTTAGCAACCTGTTAAACCTGGTCGGCTTGCTGGATACATCGTTAACCACCCACACCATAAAAATTGCTATTGCTGATACGTCAGACAGCATTTATGACAGTGGTGTCTGGTTATCGAACATGCGGGCTGTGGTTGCAAACACCGGTGGGGTAAACAACCCGCCTAACCCGGTTTCAGCCCCGGGCACGCTGGCGTTGCTGGGTCTGGGCTTGTTTGCTGCCATGCGCCGCAAAAGCAAGCGTTAATAGTACAAAGTAATAACGAAGACAGCGGCGGCCGTTATTGCGCCGCTGTTTTTAGTAAACGCCGCCACTGATACCAGCCATACCAAGCGTTAAACCAAAAACCAGCATACACAATGGCAGTTAACTGCAGCTCACGCGATAAGTACAGCGGCACCGCCAGGGTGTTTACAATAAGCCAGAACCACCAGGTTTTCAGTTTGCGGTTCATCAGTAAAAACTGCGCAATAATACTGAACATTAAAATAGCCGAGTCAACAAAGGGCGCATAAGCATCGGTTAAACGGTGCAGCATAAAGCCGTATAACACTGTGACCACCAGCGCCAGCGCGGCATAGGCCAACAAGCGTGTTAAGGCGGTATCGGTTATCTGTTTTACCCCACTCGCCCTGCCCCACTGGTACCAGCCAATGGCGTTGGTGGCGATAAAAAACAGCATCAGCAGCACTTCGGCATACAGTTTTACCTGATAAAACAGTAGCGAAAATAAGGCACAGCCAATGATGCCAAGCCACCAGGTGTGAATACTGTTACGCGCCGCTAAAAACACCGCCAACAAGTAAAAGCCATTGGCGGCATATTCCAGATACAGTTGGTTCATGCGAGTGTCCTGCAGTTAAAAGCGCTCATTGCCGTCAATACCAAGGTTATTAATTTTGCGTTTGCGCAGTAACTTTAACAGCATATTGCGACAAGCGCGCAGCACAGGGTACAGCCAGTTGGCTACCTTGCGTGACTTAAACAGGTGGTAATTTAACCGGTTAAACAGCCCACTGCGGCTACTGAGCAGCGACAGCATATAAATGGCATCACTGCCGTAATACAGCTTACCGCCCATTTTCAGCACCATGCCCTGGTCAATATCCAGCCCCTGCGCCGTTAATTCGCGCAGTATGGCGCTGTCTTCGCGGGCATTAATAAGCGTGAGCTCACCGACACTCTGGCGAATGCGTACCAACTGGCAATAGGCGTTACACGCCGGGCAGTCTTTGTCGTAAATAAGTAATATCGGCTCAGGCATGGATTTTACACCTTGGTTTGGTAGCACAGAGCCAACAATGTTTGCAAAGTGGCATGGTTACTGTTGTTCAGTCACTGTTATAAAGAAAGCTTAACTACTCCGCGCTGTACCCTCTAAATCCTCAGCGTTGTTGACGACTCCTTAGGCTACTAAAGCTCTTTAAACTTTATATTACTAAAAAATTCTTCTGCGTTTTTATTTAGCTCTGGGTACTCTTTACCTTGAAAATGACGAAGAGAATATTCTGTATGCACACCAACAGACTTTTTAAAAGGGTGTATGCAGTTATACCCGATATACTCTATCTGCATTACCGCTGACTTATTGCCATCGATTTTGGCATTATTATCTTGAGAAATTGTTCTGTGCTTTACACACGTTGCACCGTTTAGACTTGCTAACTCCTCGGTGTTTTCTTTAAGTTCGAACCTGCCAATATCGGGTGATGATGCTCTTTGTTTAATTACATGTGAAAGAAATTCTTCATCTGACAGGAATTCGGGGAGTTGATAGAGCGACATATTTATAACGCCACTGCCGTTATCAGTCACTTTAGTTCCAAGGGCAACTTGATAGCCAGTTGAAGTAATCACAGACCAACTGCCATTTTTTGGTGATAACGATGTAACACCATAAATACTAACAGGCGTGCTTGAATTCAACTTGGCAGAAGTTGCTGCTGCGCATGAACTCACAAACAACAACGAAGTAATAATAATTGCTAGTTTAAACACCAAACTCTCCTTGTAGCCTGTTCTTACCCATAAAAAGTAGACACTCGGTTATGCGCATTTGCGCTCAAACTCAGCCGGGCTGACATAGCCAATC